>CAZKXZ010000003.1:0-155899 GCA_964556695.1 uncultured Gemmatimonadales bacterium | reverse complement strand
TGCGCTTCTGCGGCATCATGCTCGAACCGGTCGTGTACGTATGGCCGAGCGTCACGAATTTGAATTCACTTGTTGCATAGAGAATGAGGTCTTCCGCAAGTCGCGAGAGATGCACGCCGATCATGGTGATCGCGTAGAGAAGATCCGCAATGAAGTCGCGGTCTCCGACGGCATCGATGCTGTTCTCTGAGAGGGATGCGAACCCCAGATTTGTTCTCAGGTTCTCGCGCGATATTGGAAAGGCACACCCCGCGACGGCGCCTGCGCCGAGTGGAAGTACAGAGGCTGAGCGCGTTGCGGCCGCCAGGCGTGCACGATCACGATCCAATGGCCAGAAGTGAGAAAGCATCCAGTGCGCTGCGGCGACGGGTTGCGCGCGCTGCATGTGCGTGTACGCGGGCATGATGGCGTCGCCGAGTGCGGCGCATTGATCGAGCATTGTGCGCTGCAGGTCGACGACAGCGGAGTCAAGAGCTGTCACAGCTTGCATCGCCCAGAGGCGCGCCGCGGTTGCAACCTGGTCGTTGCGACTGCGACCCGTATGCAATTTGGATGCGGCGTCGCCCGCCTCCTCGTGCAGAAGGCGGTCGATGAGCGTGTGAATGTCTTCGTCTGATGCCTGCGGTGTTACTCCCGCGGCCAGTCGTGTGGCAACTCCGTCGAGGCCCGCGACAATCCTGTTGCTCTCGTCGAGTGTTATTACGCCGGCGCCACTGAGTGCGACCGCCCATGCCTTGGACAAGCGCACGTCGTGCGGCCAGAGACGGAAATCGACACCGATGGAGCGGTTGAGCGCATCCATCTCTGGTGCAGTGCCAGCGCCGAACGCGCCACCCCACAACCTGTGCTGTGGCTTGCCAGGTGCTTCGGAAGTGTCAGCAGAAATCGGCGTGCGTCCGCTGCTCATGCAGTTGTGGCGAGCGAGCGCGGAAGCGCCCCTTCGGAATTCGTCGCACCGCCTTCGGTGGCGCCGTCATTTGCTGCCGCATTCTTCTGCATTTCGAGATCCTTGAGCGCGCGCACGCGGTTGGACAATCCAAACAGACGGATGAATCCTCCCGCATCCCCCTGTGAGTAGACATCGTCCTCGCCGAAGGTGACGAAACGTTCGTCGTAAAGCGCCTGCTCGCTGTGTCTGCCCGCGATAGTGACGCCGCCCTTGAACAGGCGCAGCGTGATGCTTCCGGTCACACGACTCTGGGTCACGTTTACCATTGCATCGTACGCCTCTCGTTCGGTGGTCCACCAGCGACCTTCGTATACGAGATCCGCATAACGCGGGGCGATCAGATCCTTGGCCGCGAGTGTGCGGCGATCGAGTACGAGCTGTTCCAGTTCGCTGTGCGCGGTATAGAGCAGTGTTCCACCGGGAGTCTCGTAAACACCGCGCGACTTCATCCCAACAAGACGATCCTCCACAAGATCAATTCGACCAACGCCGTGGCGCGCGCCGATGTCGTTGAGCGTGGTGAGTAGCGTGAGTGAGTCGTGCTTTACGCCGTTCACCGACACAGGCGTTCCCTTCACGAATTCGATACTCACGTCCTCTGGCGCGTCTGGCGCTTTGGCGGGTGACGTGGTCAGCACGAACATATCGTCCGGCGGCACCGAGTTGGGATCTTCGAGCACACCACCTTCGTGCGAGAGATGCCAAATATTGCGATCGCGCGAGTAGATCTTGCTGCGCGACGCGGCAACAGGAATTCCCCGTTCGGCGGCGTAGTCGAGCGCATCCTCTCTGCTGCGAATGTGCCATTCGCGCCAGGGAGCGATGATCTTGAGATCGGGTGCGAACGCGAGGTAGGTGAGTTCGAAGCGAACCTGATCATTACCCTTGCCGGTGCATCCGTGGGCGAGCGCATCGGCCCCTACCTGTCTGGCTATCTCGACCTGTTTGAGGGCGAGGAGCGGGCGAGCCATTGCTGTGCCGAGGAGGTACTTGCGGTTGTAAATGGCGCCGGCACGGAGCGTTGGGTAGACGAAATCCTCTATGAACTCGCGTCTCAGATCTGCTACGTAACACTCCTCTGCGCCCGAGGCGAGCGCCTTGGCGCGGATTCCTTCCAGCTCCTCTCCGCCCTGCCCGACATCACCGGCCACGCAGATGACGCGCGCGTCGTAGTTCTCGCGAAGCCAGGGGACGATGATGGAAGTGTCGAGTCCACCGGAGTAGGCGAGAGCGATTGTCAGCGTCATATGGGGTACCCCTGAGGGGCTGAAAACGGGACTTGAGGATAATTATTCGGCTTCACTGCATATTTAACCAAAGGTAATGGCATGGTCAACGGTTCACCCGGTGGAGAGCCGCAGGATGCGCCTGGTGAGCTTTTCGCGCGCTTGGCGGGAACGGCAGATGATGAGAATAGTGTCGTCGCCGGCGATAGTGCCAACGACATCGGGCATGTCCTCGGAATCCAGCGCGACCGCCACGGGGGACGCACCGCCCGTAATCGTCTTCAGCACAATCAGTTCTCCGACACCATCGACTTTCTGAAAGAGAGCAGGAAGTATGATCTCCAGGGTGGCCTTGCCTCCCTCCTCGTGGTCGCCGGAATCGGGAAAAGCATAGCGAACGCCATCGGTCGTGGGTATCCGCGCCAGCCTCATTTCGTGGAGATCCCGCGAAAGAGTCGACTGCGTCACGTCCCAGCCGCGGTGGAGCAGCAGCTTGCGCAGATCCTCCTGACTCGCCACAGGGCGTGATTCGACTATGTCACGAATGGTAGCGTGCCGCTCGTGCTTGTTGGCCACTCGGCCTCCCTTTGAGTGACGAGAGAATAGCACAGCCTCAAGCGCGTTGTAAAGGCATTGACATGTGACAACTGCAATTATATGCATTAATCATGCATAAAATCCCGGTTGGAGTGTTAGGGGCCAGCGGCTACGCGGGGAGGGAGCTTTGCTCCCTCATCGCGGGGCATCCGGAATTGGAACTGGCCTTCGCCACCGCCAACGAAAGAAGCGGCGAGCAGATCCGTCTCAACGGCCGCTCCATCACGCTCATACCCTCGGATGCCGCGGATCTGGGAGACGCACGCCTTGTTTTCAGCGCACTTCCTCACGGGCATTCAGGAGTTTGGGCGAAAAAGGCGCGGGAAGCCGGTGCCAAGGTCGTCGATTTGTCTTCCGATTTACGACCGGGTCACAGCAACGAAGGAATACCATACGGCTTGACCGAAACGGCTCGCGATGAGGTGCGAGGAGCAGACCTCGTCGCCAATCCGGGGTGCTATCCAACTGCAATCCTGCTGGCGCTCCTGCCACTGCTCAGGAGCGGCAAGGTGGCCAGCGAGGGGACGATCTCGGTGAGCGCGGCCAGTGGAACAACCGGCGCGGGGTCATCCGCGCGCACAGATCTCCTCTTTTCTGAAGTCACGGAAGACTTCCGCGCATATGGTGTCGGCAACAATCACCGGCACCTGCCTGAGATGCGCGAATTCGTGCGTGGCACCGGTTCAAACGCGGAGCTGCTGTTCACTCCTCATCTGCTCCCTGTAGCACGCGGGATTCTGGCGACGATCACGGTGCCGATGCGAGAGAAGCTGAATGATCCGCTGTCTCTGTGGCGTGAGTTCTACGACGGCGAGCCGTTTATCGAAATCACCGACGCGCTGCCGACGTTGCGCGATGTGGCCCACCGGAATGTTGTGCGTATCACGGCGCTGCCGGCGCAGGCGCTACGGCAGCCGACTCTCATTGTGCTTGCGGCAATTGACAATCTCATGAAGGGCGCGGCCGGACAAGCACTGCAGAACGCGAACCTGATGCTCGGCCTGGAAGAAACAACCGGATTGCCGCACTGATGCGCGTAATCAAGGTTGGAGGACGGGTGCAACGTGACCCAGCGGTCTACGTCGCAATAGCCGGCGCATGGCGTGAACATGAAGGCGGCATTTGCGTGGTGCATGGCGGCGGCGACGAAGTGTCATCGCTGCAGCGACTCATGGGAATTGAACCGAAGTTTGTCGGGGGCCGTCGTGTCACCGGCGAAAGTGACATCGATGTGCTTCGAATGGGACTCTCTGGCGCGAGCAACAAACGCGTCGTCGCGGCGTTGCAGAACGAAGGCGCACGCGCCGTAGGAATCTCGGGAGAAGACGGCGCGCTGATTGGAGCGACACAGGTATCCAATTCAGAACTCGGTTTGGTGGGAACGCCCACAAAAGTGAACGCTGAACTTCTGCAGGTGCTCCTCGCAGCTGGATACCTGCCGGTAATTTCGCCGCTGGGAAGAAACATTGCGGATGGCGCTGCGTTGAATATCAACGGAGATGACGCCGCGGCGGCGATTGCCGGTGCGTTGCGCGCAGCAGAGTTGCTGCTCGTCGCTGATGTTCCCGGCGTGCTTGCTGATGGCGCGGTAATCAGAACACTCTCCGCCGAGGGCACCGAAACGCTCGTGCGCCAGGGAGCCGCGACGGGCGGAATGATTGCCAAGCTGGAAGCCTCGCTTCGTGCTCTTACTTCAGGAGTACAGTCGGTGCGAATTGGCGCGCTGGAGATGATTTCCGACGCGCGCGCTGGTACAACCATCACCCTAACGCCGAGTTTGGTATGACCGCAGTTGTAACGCCGGTGTCACCTATGACAGCGACGGAAAGGGGAGACGGAGGGGAGAAATTGGAACACCAAAGTTCGCTGCTACCAGTGTATCGCCGGCCGCCAATGGAAATTGTGCGCGGCGAGGGAGTGGAACTCATCGATTCAGAGGGGCGACGCTACCTCGACTTTGTCGGCGGCATCGCCGTCAATTCGCTCGGTTACGATGATCCCGGCATCCGCGCGGCAATGCTTCAGGCAATGGAGAGCGGATTGATTCACGTATCCAATCTCTATCGCACGTCACCCGGCGAAAAACTTGCGGACGCACTGGTCGCCAGCTCATTCGCCGACAAGGTGTTCTTTTGCAACTCAGGCGCGGAGGCGAACGAAGGCGCGTTCAAGTTTGCGCGCAAGTGGGGCCGGCACATTGGTGGTCCGGCAAAGACGGGAATCGTTTCTTTGCGCGGCGCATTTCATGGGCGTTTGTTCGCATCGCTGGCTGCAACGGACAGACCGTCCTACAGGGCGCCATTCCGTCCCCTTGCCGGCGGGATCACGATTGGCGAGCGATCGATCGATGAGCTGAGGCCATTCCTGGAGAGCGAGACGGTCTGCGCCTTGATCGTCGAGCCAATTCAGGGAGAAGGCGGGGTGCGCGTACTGGAAGCTTCGTTCCTTCGCGATCTGCGTGAAATCACACAGGTCCGCGGAATTGCACTCATCTTTGACGAAGTGCAGTGTGGACTTGGACGAACCGGTCGGTTATTCGCGCACGAGCATTCAGGTGTGACACCGGACATCATGACACTCGCAAAACCGCTCGCGGGTGGACTTCCGATGGGAGCTGTTCTCCTCACCGATGAAATTGCTTCTGCGATGCAGCCGGGTGAACATGGGACCACCTTCGGTGGCGGCCCGTTCGTATCGACGGTCGCTCTGCACGTTCTCGAGAGAGTTTCCGACTCAAAGCTCCTGGCGCGCGTGCGCGACAATGGGGCGTGGTTTGGCGAGCGACTCAATGACCTGACGGAGAGCACCGGAAAGGTTCGCGGTGTGCGCGGCCTGGGTTACATCTGGGGCGTGGATGTAATGGAACCCGCCGGGGAGGTCGTGAAGAAGGCGCTGGACCTCGGCCTGTTGGTGTGTACAGCCGGAGATTACACGGTCCGGCTTCTGCCACCCTTGATTGCTACTCGCGATCATCTCGCGCGAGGAGTAGAGTTGTTGCAGGAAGCGTTGCGTTAGAGTGGTGCAGCGCCGGGAGTCGACCCGACAGCCGAGGTGAGCACAATGAGAGTTCTAAAACGTTTGAGCACGGCAGCCATTCTCTTTCTGCTTCCGTGCCCGACTCCGCTCGTGGCGCAGTTGCCCACCAACGCGGCCATCCGCGCGGACAGTGTGTTCGCACGATGGAATACAAAGACCACTCCGGGTTGCGCAACTGGAGTGTCGCGCAACGGCAGCGTGATATTCACCCGCGCTCACGGCATGGCGGACCTGGAGCATGACATTGCCAATGTGCCCGCCACAATCTTCGAGGCGGGATCGGTTTCCAAGCAATTCACATCGGGAGCGATCGTTCTGCTTGTGCAGCAGGGGAAACTTTCGTTGAGCGACGATGTGCGGAAATATGTCCCCGAACTTCCCGACTACGGCACCACAATCACCATTCGCCACATGATGACGCACACCAGTGGCTTGCGCGACTGGGGCAATGTTGCGGGGATTGCAGGCTGGCCGCGCGGTGACCGCGTGCACACGCACGCGCACGTGATCGACATACTGAGCCGCCAGCGCGCACTCAACTTCAAGCCTGGCGAACAGTACTCGTACAGCAATTCAGGCTACAATCTTCTCGCGGTGATTGTCGAACGTGTTAGCGGTATGTCGTTCGCGGAGTTCTCGACCAAAAACATTTTTGAGCCACTGGGGATGAAAAACACACAGTGGCGTGACGACTACACGCGCATCGTGAAGGGAAGAAGTGTTGCATACGCTGCACGCGGCGCGAACGACTTTTCAATAGACATGCCCTTTGAAAATGTGCACGGAAATGGCGGCCTTCTGACGACCGTTGGCGATTTGCTCATTTGGACACAGAATCTGGAAACAAGCCGGCTCGGCGGACCGGCGTTTCTGGAGATGATGCATCGTCGCGGTATTCTCAACAGCGGCGATACGATTACATATGCGTCGGGACTCATGCTGGGCATGTACAAGGGCGCTCGTGAAGTGAGTCACACCGGATCCACTGCGGGATACAGAGCGTTCCTTGCGAGGTATCCGGACCAGAAGGTCGCTGTCGCAGTTCTCTGCAACATTGGAAGCGTCAATCCGGGCACGGTTGGACATCAGGTTGCAGACATTTTCTTGAGTAGTGTGGTGGCGGCAGCGGCGGCGCAGGCCGGCGCTGGACGCGCTGCTGCAGCAGGGGGACGCGGTGGCGCCGCCGGCGGCCGAAACGCCGGAGCAGGAGTGGCGGCTTATGCGCCAACCGCAGCGGAGCTGAATGCACTTGCGGGTGAGTATTACAGCCCCGATGCAGAGGCGACATTCAACGTCGTGGTTGAGGATGGCCGCCTCATCATACGCCGACGCCCCAACTCGCGTTTGCCGCTGACAGCTGTGTCGAAGGACCAATTCTCCGGCGCCGGATTTCAATCTGTCCGGTTCATCCGCGATGCAAGCGATCGAATAACCCAGATAAGCGTCCGTCAGGATCGTGTGTTTGATCTGCGCTTCGATCGCGTGAGCAGATGAGTCAGCCGCGGAAAGCGCGGCGCTGCGTTCAGCTCTCGTTACCCGTATAAACAAACGACGGAATGGTCAGACGGCGCACGTCCTACACGGTTGTGCGCGCACTCGAAGAGGCGCGCTATGGTCCTCATGGCCTGCTCAATCTGCGCGAGTCCATGCCGACAGAGGAACAGGCGACCACGAGGGCCGAAGCCTGGCTCAGGGAACGTCAGGTGATGGGGATCGCCGAGGCCGTAATAATAACCGGCCGCGGATCGGGCAGTCCGGGAGGGATTGCCGTGGTTCGCGAAGGCGTGCGAAAACTTCTCAACTCACTGAAGCGACGAGGGGTGGTGGATGGCTTCAGCGAAAATGGACCCGGCTCGTTTCTCGTGAAGGTGGCGCCAATAAAGCGACTCTTTGAAGCACCGCGGCGGCGCAGGGAGAAGAGGTCCGAGGCAATGCCGTCCGGTGATTCGGGCTCCGCAGCTGCAGTTATGCGCTCATTGGTTGGCCTGTCACCCGACCTGACCGCGGCGTTGCGAAAACTTGCACTTGCATCCCTTCATTCGCTCGGCGTTGAAGGGGCGGAAAGTCTCGTCGAGAGTGAGATGCTGCGGCAGTTCACACTCCTCACGACTTCGCTGCCCGGTGGTTCCAACCGCGAGCGTCTACTCGGCGAGGCGGTGCAGCGTGCTTTGCGAGAATACGAGGAGAGCTGACGCCGGTCAGGGCTCCACTACATCGCGAATTGCCTTCGACAGTATGTCGAGCACACTGTCGACCGTGCCACGTGGGGACCGGGATGGCGCTGGTGGCAACGTGCTGGCCGCATTGCTTTCGACGGATTGCGCCGTGTCCAGTTGATTGTTGTCAATCACCGGATTCGCCGGAGCGACTTCCGGCACCGGTAGCGTCGGATCTTCACCTGTGACAAGCCGGCGTTGCATGAGATAGGCACGCGGAAGCGGGCCTGCGGGTGTGCGCATCGCGGGCGTGCCGGTAGGCGTACCGCTGCTTCGTCGAATTGGAATTGGCGCTGCGGGTGTCGCAGTGCGAGCGGGTTCGGTCTCGGGGGTTTCCCTGCGAGGATGCTCAGCCTCTGCGTCGCGCTGCGTGAAACTGGATACCGGTGTCTGGCGATCCTGTCGAGGAGAGTTGAGCATTGCGACATCGAAGTCCAGGGCCGTTTCATTCCATGACATCTCGATCGCGCTCGCCGCTTGTGCGAGCAGTGTCTGGCCTCCTGGCAATTCAGCGTCACGCGATGCCGGCGTCTCGTCGGCATGCGATGCCCCGCCGTCACCGCGCGCTTCCACTGCTTCGTGAAACTCGCGGCCAAATTCGGACAGGTCCGCGCCCACAACAACGTTCAGCGGTACGCTCTCCTCGTACGACGGAATAGCAGGAGTGTGGCCCGGCAGTTCGAGGTCTACGATGATGCGCCCATCAACAACAGGAGTCGGGGAGCGCGGCGGCTCGAGTGCGGCAAGAGTCTCGCGGCCATCGTTCCATGCAGACACTCCGACAAAGCCGCTGCACGGGCAGCCGACTGCTGGAGCGAGATCGAGCAGGGCGTTGCGTCCGGAGATAATGCATTGAGTCAGGTCGAAGGCAAGGCTGTTCGAGTCCATGGAGAGGACATCGGTGCCTGCATGAACAGCTCGAACAGCCTCCGGAGTGGGGAGCCCACCTGGCAGCGAGAAGTGCCTGCGCCGATCGGTTGGAATGCAAGACTCGAAAACGCGTGGTTGATCTGTGAGCGACACGCCGCGCTTGGTGCACATCTCCAGAAACTGGGAAGGAGTCAACCTTTCCGAGATTGACTCATCATCCGCGCCGCAGCACGCGCCGACGAAGGTGATGTGGAGTGACGAAGCACCGTGCACCGCGCGCAGATAGCGCGCCGCAGCGACTGGTGGGGACACAGTGTGCAGCATGAATGGCAACAGCTCATTTCCCGTTGACAACAATCGCTCGCGCGCATTCGGGCAGGCACAAAGAATGGCGGTGCCAGGAGGACGGTCGGAGAGTTCGTCGAGAACGCTACTGGCGATTATCTCGTCGCCCCACGACGCAGGGACGACAATGTCGTAACCCAGCGCGAAGCAGGCATTGATCACCTGAACCGGCTCTGCAGGGAGCGAGCCCAGGACGAGATCGGAGCCCAGAATTGCCGCTTGCAGCGTTTCCCGCTGCGCGGATGTACCTGTCAACGAGAACGTATGACCCGAAATTGTGGAAGGCATTGACTATCTGGTTCCTGAAAGGAAGCAATACGCGCCCCTGCTGTCCATATCAGTGGCCGGAGGTGCCAAACGTGTTGCGTCAGCTCGACTGGCTTCGCGCGCGAGGCGAGGTTGTGTTTGCGGAATTGGAGTTGGCCAAATGGCAGCCAGCTGTGATGCTGAGGGTAAGCCGCTCGTCACCTGAAAGGACGGCTTTGCTGGCAGGCCGTGAAGGCAAGTGGTATGTTAAGAGTAGTTCGCCGGTCCGGCGTCGCTTCTCGCATGCCGGGCCGTCGTGTCATGTAGATCCTGGTCGGCAGTGCGGTTGGGTAGTGGAGTTGATCAATAAAGGAGATGGATTTTGATACCAGAGTTAGGAAGTTGGGCGGATGCGTGGTGGAAGCCGATTCTTTTTGTCATCGTGGCGGGTCACCTTACCAATGTATCTGTCACATTGTTCCTGCACCGCGCGCAGACGCACCGCAGTGTACGACTTCACGCGATTGCGGCGGTTCCCATGCGGCTGTGGCTCTGGCTGTCCACCGCAATTCTGACCAAAGAGTGGGTCGCGTGCCATCGCAAGCACCATGCGTTCGCGGACAGAGAGGGAGATCCGCATAGCCCGCTTCTGGAGGGATTACGGAACGTCGTGCTGAAAGGCGCGTTTTACTATCGCAAGACCGTTCGGCAGCCCGGAGTACTCGAGAAGTATGGCAAGGGGACGCCCAACGATTGGCTGGAACGAAACATCATGTATCGCTTTCATGTTCTGGGAATTCTCCTCATGCTGGCGCTGGATCTCTATCTGTTCGGATTCCTCATAGGTGCGGCAGTATGGACGGCACAGATGTTATGGATTCCGTTCTGGGCAGCGGGGATCGTGAACGGTGTTGGGCACGCCCTGGGCTACAGGAATTTCGAAGTAAAGGACGAAAGCAGAAACATTCTTCCCATTGCGATCTGGCTTGGCGGCGAGGAGCTGCATAACAATCATCATGCTGACCCGCATTCCGCGAAGTTCAAGGCACGCTGGTTCGAGTTCGACGTCGGCTGGGCATATCTAAGAATTCTCTCCTTGTTCGGCCTGGCAAAAATCGAGTACGCGCGGCCCAATTCGTAAGCCGGGCTGACAGCGGCTGTAGCGCGCGGCGGGTGCGGACTCCACGGGTACGGGAGGAACTGCATTCGCCGCGCTTTAGTTTTTCATCTGTGAGGTTCTGAATGGCTGATGTTGCGTGCACACGATGTGGCCAAACACGTGAGGGACTCTCTCGCGTGCCGTTTCCCGGTGAGGTGGGGCAGCGTCTCGCCAAAGAGATTTGTCAGACGTGCTGGGCCGACTGGCTGAAGCAGCAGACAATGCTGATCAATCACTATGGACTGAACGTGATGGATCCGCAGGCGCGCGAATTTTTGCGGCGAAATATGCAGGCTTTCTTCTTCAAGACCGGACAGGAGGAGGATGTGGACACTTCCAAGAAGGGGACCATCAATTGGTGAAGGCGGGTTCAGCGCGGTCCCTGGCCGGCCTGCTACTCGCCGCCGCGTGCGCCGCCTACGCGAACGCGTCTACTCCCGGCAGCCCTGCGTCGGTGACTGGTCCTGTCGCCAGGGTTCAGGTCAGCTGGACGGATTCGCTGCTGGCTGCCATGACGCTTCGGGAGAAGGCGGGCCAGATGGTCTGGCCTTCGGTCTTCGGAGACTACGCAGCCGGCGACTCTCCGCAGTGGCGGCGAATCGAAGGCTGGATCCGCAACGATCGGGTTGGAGGTTTCACAATCTCCGTGGGCTCTCCAATGGAGATCGCCCAGAAGCTGAACGAGATGCAGTCGCTGAGCAGCGTGCCACTTCTGTTCGGAGCAGACCTCGAGGCCGGAGCCGGCTTTCGCGCGCGCGGTGGTTACTTCGTCCCCAATGCTATCGACCTTGGTGGCGCGGTTGTATTTCCTCCGCAAATGGCGCTCGGCGCTACGCGGGACACCGGACTCGCCTATGAGCAGGGGCGAATAACAGCAATCGAAGGTCGCGCCCTTGGTCTGCATATAAGCTACGGACCCGTGCTCGACGTCAATAACAATCCAGCGAATCCGGTGATCAATGTGCGTTCGTTTGCTGCGGACGCAGCACTCGCTTCACGCATGGGGCGCGCACTGGTGCGGGGTGCACAGGAGCATGGAATGATCGCGACCGGGAAGCACTTCCCAGGTCATGGCGATACTGATGTAAACTCTCACCTTGGACTTCCTGTTGTTGCTGTGTCGCGAAAGAGGCTCGACAGTGTCGAGTTCGTTCCCTTCCGCGTGGCCATTGATGCCGGGGTCGGGGCCGTGATGTCCTTTCATGGAGCCATGCCGGCGCTGGACTCCAGCGGTGTGCCGGGGACGCTTTCCAACCGCGTAATTGGCGGTGTGCTGCGAGGCGAAATGGGATTCAAAGGCATCGTGATATCTGACGCGATGGACATGCGGGGGGTGCTCGATATGTTCGGAGCGGAGCAGGCGACCAAGATGGCTGTGGCTGCCGGTATCGACATCTTGATCCAGCCGCTCAACGTCACCCAGACAATCGATGCAATCGTCGCCGGTGTGAGCGAGGGCCGCTACACCGAAGCGCATCTGGACTCATCGGTGCGACGGATTCTTGCGATGAAGGAGAGTCTGGGGCTGAACAGACGCAAACTTGTTGAGCTCGATTCGGTGCGCTGGCTGGTAGGCGATAGCGCGCACTTGGAGACAGCGCGCGCTGTCGCCGAGAAGTCGATAACGCTGGTGCGGGACGAGGGGTCGCGCATTCCGTTCAGGCGCTCGGATGGCAGTGTACTCAGTATCACCATTGCCAAACGAGCGGATCTGGCGGCGGGGGTAGCCTTCAACGCGGAGCTACGCCGCGCGGCGGGCACCGTGACTGCGGAGTTTGTGGCGGCAGAGGACATTGCTACGACCGACCGGTCTCGTTTGATAGCACTCGCGGATTCTGCGGGTTCGGTGGTGCTGAGTTACTACGTGGGGCAGAGCTGGGACTCCCGCAGCGCCAACGCTCCGGCGGAATTTGTTGATCTGGTATCTCGCCTCGGCACGAGGCGGCGATTCGCCCTGGTTTCCTTCGGGAATCCATATCTGCTGCAGCAGTTGAGAGACGTCGGCAGTTACATGATAGCGTGGGGCGGTTTCCCGGTATCGCAGGTCGCGGCAGCGCGGGCCCTGATGGGGGAACGCAGCATAACGGGGAAACTGCCGATTGGCATTCCACCGCTGGCGAACATCGGAGATGGGATAGAGCGGATTGTGCGGTAGCCGCGCCCGAGGCTGCACGGGCTTGACATTAGTGACAGAACGGTACTAATTCGCGCGCAATGCGTGCGCGACAAACTGGCCGGCTGGCGACGCAGCCTGCCCTCACGATTGCAGTTGTATTGCTCTCATCTGCTGGCGGCAAACTGGCGGTATTGCTGCAGCGACAAACGGGCGCGGGGGCTCGCGACCGGTGGAGCCTTCCCAGAGATATTGAGCGTAGCGGCGAGACGATAGAACGCGCTGCGCGCCGAATTGCGAAAGGCGCTCTTGGTGGCGACCCATCATGGCTGGAGCAACTCGCGACCTTCAACAATCACCGCCAGAAGCCGACGCAGGGCACGGTCACCGTCGCGTATCTTGGTCTGGTCCCGGGTGGCGCAGAACGGCCGATGGGTAGTCACAGGGGATGGTTCTCGCTGGCTGACATGCCGACTCTCACCTTGCCGGAAGGAGAGTTTGTCGCTGCATCGCTCAAGGCCGCGCGTGAGCGAATGGATCATGCGCCCATAGGATTCCGGTTGTTGCCCACCACCTTCACACTGAGTGAGCTGCAGGCTGTGTACGAGGTTCTTCTGGGCCGCAAACTTCACAAGGCGAGCTTTCGTCGCGCTTTGCAGGCTGCATGGCTGGTTGTGCCGCTTGAGGAATGGCGCACCGAGGGGAGAGGCCGTCCGGCGCAACTTTATCGATATGCCCCACGCAGGCGCAGAATTTCGCGCCGGTCGGTGCGCTTCGATCGCCTGGTGTAAGGGGTCAGGTGGCCCGTAATCTGCGTTAGATCCACTCGTTTTGGAACGTATTTAGTTGCAAAACGTAAATAAGACATAACTCGTTAACTCCATATGCTCGTCTACCTGGACATTCTCTGCTCGGCACTCCTGGCACGTGACGCCAGGGAGATTGCGCGACTCCTCCGGCATCCTCTCGCCCGTGCGCTGCCGAGACGTGTGAGGGAGGAGGCGACGGCAATAATGAGAGCAGGGGCGGGAAGCATGATTGCTCCCGTGCAAACCCTCCACTTCCAGCACCAGACCGCGCATGTGCTGGGGATAGGCGCGGGTCGCCCCACCGGTGCCGCACCACAATTTGAATTGCCCCTCAAAGTAGCTGGCGGAGCTAGCTAGCTGCGCTACTGCCCGATTGGGTGGAGGAAGACTTTTCCGTCTGTGGATCAGCCTGGTTAGTCTTCCGCGTTTCCAGACGAAGTTTCGACGTTCTCGGACTCCCAGCGCCGGATTGCCTTGGCCACCGCGACGTTATCCGACGCAACGCCATGGAGCGAGGCATAGAGGCTATCTGTTGTGGCGCCATGGGCTTCGGCGATGATAGGGACTGCGGCACCATCGCGTCGGATGCGGTCCGAGCGACGCTCAACGGAGACCCAGCCGTGGTACGTGGTGTCGTCAACGAGCTCAGCTTGGATCGTCACGTAGCCGCCCCCGGGGAGCTCCCGGGAATACAACAGCTTGGGCGGGCGCCGCTTCCTGCGTGGAGGATTCATCCTACTTCTTGGACGAGAGCGGATGCGACCGAGTAACCCCCCCCAGGGGGAATGCAGAGCTCTGACCTCTGAATGCTGAACTCTGAATAGTGAACTCAGAGTTCAGAGCTCAGAGGTCAGAGCTTCCTCCCTCAAGACTGCACCTTTACGACATCCGCGGCCTGCTGTCCCTTCTGTCCCTGAACAATATCGAATTCAACCTTGTCCCCTTCGTGCAGAGACTTGAATCCACCCGCCTGAATCGCACTAAAGTGAACAAATACGTCTGCCCCACCTTCGTACGAAATGAAACCAAACCCCTTTGCATCGTTGAACCATTTCACCGTCCCGCTCATGCGTGCCATGAAAACTTTTCCTCTCTGCTGGGTGGTTTCTGGTCAGGCTGCTCCCGCCACGTATCGTGCCGATCGGCCACATCGAGTGCAGCGCAACGTGACTTGAATGGCGGGGGGTGGCGGAAACGAGGTGGGAAGCCGCTCGATTGTTCCCGAGCAAGAAGGACAGCGGCTCACAGGCGCTCCCTTTCGATCTCCCAGGATAAGGTTGATAGCCTGTTCCGGATTGTAGCTGCTCGGACGACGCTTTCGCATAGGCATATCTCCGCTTCATGATGAGCTCTGAGGATGAAAAAAGAGCTCGATGATTGAGCGAACGGAGCGACACGCGTAATCACGCAGCCGGACTGTGACCGAGGGGCGGTACTGCAGGTACTGCGAACGGACGGCCAGGTCCTTCATGCAGCCTGAAGATTTGTGTAGCCCAGTTCAATCGGAAATCCAACCCGCCTCACGGGGCTGGAGGTGCGCAACAAGTTTGCGTAATACCTGATGTTGCGACGTTCTGTTCCGTCAGGGTTGCACAGCGTCCAGACTTCTCGTTACGAACCGCGCCGCTGTTCTGGAACTGTCAATTCCACGTGTCGAACTTGTTCCGCATTTCACAAAAAATCAGCCGTCGCTCTCGGAGCAACGGCTGATCTTCTGGTCTGTGCAGATGACAACCCGCTACATCGCGGGCATCAGTTAATCGCTAATGCCTGGGCGTTGACGGCGGAACTGCGGCGAAGAGATCCTTCTGTGTGCGCGACTGCTTGAGCAGCGCGATCGCTTTTTCAAGTTGTGCATCATCCTTGAGAGCCATTCGCTTTGCAGTCGAATCACCGAATGCCAGCCGCGCTACACGATTGGTGAGCAGCCGATCAATCGAAGGAGTCGCACTATCATAAACTTTCCGGTCCAGCACAACGCCAGCCGACGTCAATCTTCGGTACAGCTCATCGCGCCAGACACGATCGACCACGAATCCGGGCTTCACCTTGTCTTTGAGCTCCAGCGCGTAATCGGAAAGCGTCACGTAAACTTCCTGATTCTTCGGCGCGACAGCCCTGAAGAATTCCTGCTCAGGTGTGCTGATGGTGTCTGATCGCACGATGATATCCGGCGTGATGGCGCCGCCACCATAAACGGTGCGACCACCATCGGACTTGAACACGGGGCGATTCAGTTTGACAGAGTCACTCTCGAGTGAATCTGGTATCGTCTCCACCATCACTCCGTTCACGACCGTGCGATTCCTCTGAATTGAACGGCCGTTTGGTGTGAACCATTTCGCAGTCGTCATCTTGAGTGCGTATCCGCCGTCCAGCTGAAAGAGCATCTGTACCAGCCCCTTGCCGAACGAAGTCGTTCCAATCACGAGCGCGCGATCATGATCCTGCAGCGCACCGGCCACGATTTCGGATGCAGAGGCAGAGCCGCCGTCGATGAGTACGACGAGCGGTAATTCCGGCGCCAGAGTCTTGGCGCTGTCCGCGTAATAGGTGTCGGGACGATAGCCACGTCCGCGAACACTTGCGATTTCCTGACCGCCCTTCATGAAAATGTTGCTGACCGTCAGTGCCTGCTCGAGAATTCCGCCAGGGTTGCCGCGCAGATCGAGAATGACACCGCGCACTTTGTCTTTGGAGAACTTCTCGACCGCCTGCCGCAATTCGTCAGTAGAGAACTCGTTGAATTGCTGAAGCGGAACATATCCGACGTCATCAACCCTGATTGCATAAGGAACCGCAGGGATCTTGATGAGCGCGCGTGTGAAATACACAGTGATCAAATCGGCAATTCCTGGACGTTCGAATTTCGCCAGGACCTTGGTGCCGGGCGTTCCCTGCAGCTTGTCGGAAACCTGACTGATGGTCCAGCCGCGGGCAGACTGCGTGTCCACATGAACGATGCGGTCGCCCTCACGTATTCCGGCCGCTTCCGCGGGTGTATGCGGAAAAACACGACTGACCGTCACGCGGCCTGCCTGGTCCTCGATCTGCATTCCCACACCGCCGTATCTGCCTCCGGTGCGGGTGGAGAAGCTTGTGAACTCCTTGGGCTCCATGAGTTCTGTATAGGGATCGTTGAGCTCCGCGAGCAGGCCCTTCGCTGCCTTTTCGTAAAGGTCGCCGATCGGGACGGAGTCGACGTAGCGCTCGTTGACAATTGAGAGGACTTCGCTGAACAGTCTCGCACTGCCAGTGGTGGCGCGATCCTGAATAATGAATCCGCCTACGAAAAGCGGAACGAGGATTATTGCGAAGAGCGCAAACTTGCGCAGATTTTTCAGTTGCATCGGCCTGCCCGTGAGGTTTGAGTGTAAACGATGTGGACGGGTCCACATGTTTCCGCGAATCTAAGTGAGCCCGCTGCAACGGGCGGAGCGGTGATTACTGGCAATGACTGCCCGGCCATCGCTATGTGCCGCTTTCTTCCTTACCGGTGTCGCGCAAGTCGTTCCATGTTATCTCGCGCCCCTTTCGGTAGCCCTTCTGGGTGAGCTTTACCCCGCTGGGAGATATAGTCACGGTGAAAGGTTGGCCGTCGAGCTCAATCTCGCGCCGGATAGTCTTCTCAAGTTTGGTGGCCATTAAGTACTCCGTTACTCGAATAAACTGGCGTTTCAGCGGGATTACGCAAGGTCTTTACCCCCCGCTGCTGAAAATGGTTGATATGACGATGTGGCGCTAAGGTCGTATTCCAGCCCCCAGCTCTCCCCTGTTTGAGTCACTCCAACACCGCCAAGCAACCCTGCAGCTATGAGCATCTCGTGTGCCGGATGCAAAACGCGCAGCAGGTGCGAGGGGTATCGCTGGCTCAGAGGAAGCATTCGTGCCAGGTCGCCGACGCTAATGCGCCAAACAGCGTCCTGGTCCATAGCTCGAACCGCTCCAAGCAGGCGATACAGGCGACGCGCCACCGCGGATTGCAGCGAAAGGTAAGTACCGATTTCGAGCGTCACCGAGTGTCCAGCGTTGAGGTTGTTTCTGAGACAGGGGGAGATGGCCACTCGTGCCACCCCGGGCTCCGACGAGGAGATGACCGGGAACAGTGCGAACTGGTCACGCTCTGCCTCGCGGCGCCGCCGGATTGACACCGAACTGAGGAGTGTGAAGGTCATATCAACGGCTGATTGCAGGCCAGCGTCATAATACGCCATGTTGGACTCGAGCACCGTGTGCTCAAGTCGTGTGAGCGACGCGCGCAGCTGTTCGTATGTGCGACCGTCTGCGCGCCTGCCGATGGAGCGCAGAAATGAGTGCAAGGTGAAGGAAACCGCGCCGTCATTCGGCGAACTGGCGTCGTGAAAGCGTCGCAGAATCTCCACATAGACATCCTGATCGAAAGTCCCCGGAAGGCGATCTCCGGGATGTGCGATCACGCGCCAGCGTCCGCCGCTCGCAGGTGAATAAGTAAACTCGGACCCTTCGGCGGAGTCACTCAGCCGAAACACAGGGAGTGCCTCGAGTGAACGATCCAACATGACTTCGCGGACGAGTTGTTTTTTCCGCTCATGTGCCGGATCGTACGATGTGTGCTCCTCCTGTCCCAGCACGCGCTGGGAATCAGCTGACTCGTTCAAGTCAATCGGATTATTTCTCCACTGATGGCGGATGCCGCTGGTGAACAAAGAAAGAGTGTAGTCTCAGCGACGGACTCGCGCTCCACATAGCGCACTTTGTCTCCCATCGACTCGAGGTTGGCCGCCGTTCGTATGGCGTTGGGCGCGATCGCGTTGGCACGAACACCGTTGTCACGTTCCTCCTGCGCCACCGCGCGAGTAAGGACAACGACGCCACTCTTGGCCCCCACGTATGCACTTTTCTCAGACACGCTTTGATGCGGCAAGGCGGCGCCCGTCGCGAAATTGACTATGGCTCCCTTGCCCCTGCGCAAAAGCGGAAGGAGCGCGCGGGTGGTGAGAAAGCAAGTGGTAAGATTAATGCTGAACTGCTGCTGCCAGACGGCGAACGAACTGGCGGCTACGTTTCCGGACATCGCAAAGCCGCCAGCGGCGTTGATCAGTGCCACCAGACCATTCTCCTTACAAACATCGTCAATGCTTTCGGCAAGAGAGGCAACTTCAGTTTCGGAAGAGAGATCACAGCCGAAGCCGTGTGCCTCGAAGCCATCCGCCGCGAGGTCAGCCGCACGCGCGCCGGCATTGGACTGGTCTCTGCCGACAAGGATCATCCTGGCGCCGCGCCGCGCAAACTCGCGAGCGATGATCTCGGCCAGCTGTCCCGGACGACCAGCACCCGTGATTACCACGTGCCGGTCGTGAAAGAAGTCGCCATCCGAAGTGGACACGGAGACTGATCATGCGTTCGAAGCCGAGCGATCGCAAGGGGCTGATGCGATGAAGGCGCATGCGACTGAAGAGCAGCCGGCGACAGCGACGGGCGAGCTTTCGGAAATCGACATTCGCGTGGGAAAGGTATCGTTGGGCCGCGCGATTGCGCTGTCACTACTGCTTCTGATGCTCACCCTCCTCATTCTCTTCGGAATTCTGTACGCGGCGCGCGGCTCGGCGGTGCACGGAGTGGTCGTCGAAGGGTTCCGCTCCCTTCCTCCCGCCGTGGACGATCCAATCTTCGCGCGAACGATGGAACTGCACGCGGGCACAAGATTGGTGGACGGGAATGCTGTAGAAATCCTTCTGAATGGAGACGGCACATTCCCGCGAATGTTGCGCGACATAGTGACGGCGCGCCGCTCCATCACTGTGCAGATGTATTACGTCACCCCGGGTGTGTTGATCGATTCGATCTCGCATCACCTTATCGCGAAGGCGAGAGAGGGGGTGCGGGTGCTCGTGCTGCTCGACGCATTTGGCACGCGCACAATGCAACGCAGCCAGCTCGACTCATTGCGCGCTGCCGGCGTACACGTAGAGCATCTGCGCCCCCTCAGATGGTACAAACTGGGCCGACTGAGCCATCGCTCACATGTGCGAAGTGTGGTAATCGATGGAGAGATCGGGTACTCGGGTGGATTCGGATTCGGCGATCCCTGGCTGGGGGATGGACAATCTGAGAACGAGTTCAGGGAAACCAACGTTCGCATGACGGGCGCTATGGTCCTTCAGCTGCAGGCGGCATTCATGGCTGGCTGGGTCGAGGCAACAGGAGAGCTGATGGCCGGGGAGCTGTACTTTCCGGCTGAATTGCGCTCGAAGGGAGACACGCGTGCCGCAATGATCCACTTCTCGCCGACCGAGGGCAATGCTGCGGCGGAACGGTTCGTGGCCCTGTCGATCGTCGCGGCTCGCAACACACTATATATCGCTAATTCCTATTTCGTGCCTGACGTGCAATTCCGTCGCATGCTGGCCGAGGCCGCAAAGCGGGGAGTGGACGTTCGCATTCTCACAGCTGGCCCGATAACGGATGAGAGGATGACCCGGTACGCTGCACGCGCGCGCTACGAGGAACTCGTCGCAGCTGGTGTGCGCATCTACGAGTACATGCCCACGATGATGCACGCAAAAACATTTGTCGTTGATGGACGCTGGTCTTCCATCGGCTCGCTCAACTTTGACAACCGATCCATGGCGTACAACGATGAAGCCAATGCGGTTGTTCTCGACGCGCGCTTCGGGGCCGCGCTCGATTCGATTTTCGTGGCCGACTTGTCTCGCTCGAACGAAATTCTTCTGGACACATTTCGGCGTCGTTCGGCCTGGAGCAGACTAATGGAGTTCGGCGCAAATCTGATTTCAGCGCTGCTCTAGGAAGTGGAGGAGCTGTCAGCGATTGTCGTTGCGGCCAAGCGCGGCGCGCACGGAGTCGCGCATGGCAATTACCGACTCTTCTCGCGCGGCTGCGACGTTGTCCCGTACATGGAGTTCAACGCCATCTGCAACAGCCACGCGACGCCAGATGCCGGGCTCGGAATCGTCCATTGCAAGCGCAGTATACGAGCCGGCGCCCAGCGCCGGCGCCAGCGAGCCCGCGACCTTACGCTCCAGTGCATCGCCGGTGACCTCGTGCATTTCCTTGCGGATTACATCGAGCGTCAGGCCTTCGCGCTGGCGAATCTTGATTGAGAGCAGCTGCAGTAAATGCCGGTAGTTGTAGGTGGCGGCCGTTCCCGTACCATCGGGACGGTCGACCAGACCATTGGCGACGTAAAACCGCACTCCACGCGCTGTGAGCACGGCGCGCGCCGATGTATTTGTGGGCTTGATGCCCGCGGCGTCCACGAGCGAATTCACATGCGCAGCAAGGCCGCGCGCGTTCCACGGAGCGTGACGTGTATGAGCCCTGAGCAGGACTACTGGTGATTCCGCCATGCGACAAAGAATAACCTGAGCTGAATGCGGGGTCTAATCAGAGTCGCCGAAGCTTCTCGTGCAACGTCGAGCGAGCAATGCCCAGAAGCGCCGCCGCCCGCAGCTTGTTGCCGTTTGTGCGCTTCAAGGCCGTTAGGATGGCGCGCTTTTCGAGCTCCGCCAGCTTCAAGGGCTTGGCGGTACTGGAGTCCTCGCTCTCCTCGTCGAGTTGCGCGGTCGACAGTGCTGCCGTGAGCGGCAGGTGTTGCACGTCTATGGTTCCTCGACCGCAGAGAAGACTGGCCCGCCAGAGTGCGTTCTGCAGCTCGCGAATGTTCCCGGGCCAGGTGTGCCGTTGCATCGCCAGAAACGCGGCCGGCGCCACGCTGGCTCCCTGGGGGAGCATTGATTCCACCAGGCTGTGAAAGTCGGCGATTCGCTCGCGCAAAGGGGGAAGGGCAATCGTCAGAACATGCAGACGATAGAACAGGTCTGCGCGGAAAAGCCCGGCATCCACTGGCGGCGCCAATGGACGGATTGAAGCCGCCATGATACGCGCATCGGATCGCAGACTCACTGTCCCTCCTGCTCGTCGGAACACACCCTCCTCCACAAACTCCAGCAATCTCGTCTGAGTGTCGTATGGGAGACTGGCGACTGAGTCGACGAGAATCGAGCCTTTGTCGGCCATTTCGAGCAAACCGACGGATGCATGGTGAAACTCCCCCGAAGCACCTCGTTCACCGCCAAAGAGCCGCCTCTCAATGGATGCTTTTGCAGTCGTGGTGCATCTGATTGTCAGGAAGGGGCCACCACTTCTGGTCGAGAGATCGTGGATCAGGCGAGCGACCATTTTCTTGCCGGTACCTGTTTCGCCTACGATGAGAACCGGTGCATCGGCGTTCCTGGCGGCGAGGTCGATGAGCATGTCGACGCCGGCAGGAAGGGGAGTGAGGGTCCGTTCGTCGTGACGGCGCAAAGACACCTCGGCGCGCATGCGCTTCGTTTCCGTGACTCTTTCCACGGCTGCGACGAGAGCATCGGGATCGACCGGCCTCTCGAGACAGAGCGCGCCGCGCCACACGTATTCGGCCGCCTGCGATGCATTCCCCTTGTCCACCAGAATGATAACGTTGAGCAATGGCTCGGCATCGAGGAGAGCAGCTGGCAGTAAACTCTGAGCGGCGTCCGCCAGCGGCAGCGAGATGACGGCAACATCGGGAGAGTGCTCGGAATGCGCAATCCTTGCCTCACTCGCGGATGCTGCGGTGCGAACAGAATCACCTCGAGCTTCGAATAGCCGCGACAGGAAGTCGCGCTGTTCCGCGGAATGATCAACTATGAGAAGCGAGGTGCTCATCGCGCGTGTTGTGTGACTGGGGTGAACGGCAGCAGCGCCTCAACGACGTCCAAATAGAGAGAAGGACGTCCCTGAGGCGCTACGTGCGGAACTGTGCTGACCTCCGGCGCTACTTCTTGCCGGCGCGTTTCTTCGAAGGTTTTCGCGACGCGCTCTTTTTGGCCGACTTGCCAGCACGCTTCGCGGACTTGCCCTTGCGGGCAGCTTTCTTCTTGCCGGCCGCTTTGCGAGCTGGCTTTTTGGCTTTCTTTGCCTTTGGAGCGGCTTTCTTGGCCGCCTTTTTCGCGGCTGGTGCTTTCTTCGCGGCCGGTGCCGGCTTTGCAGCAGCTACAGGTGCAGGCTTGGCCGGAGCAGGTGCAGGCGCCGGCTTGGCCACAGGTGCAGGCCTGGGGGTGAATACAGGTCGCGGCGCCGGCGCGGGTGCCGCCGCTGGCGCTACAGGTGGTGCTGCTGGTCTGGCGACAGGCGGAGTTGTTGCCGCCGGCCGAACCGGAGTCGATTCCTCATCATCATCCATCTCGAGATCCTCCATTTCCTCTTCCTCCTCGTCTGAGTCAACTTCTTCGGCGCTGTCCCACAGATCATCGCTTTGATCCTTCGTTATTGCCCAGCCGCCGTCTTCCTCATCTTCATCGTCGTAAGACGATCCCCCTCCGCCATAACCCAGGTCTTCTCCCTCATCATCACGATCGGAGAAGCCCAGAGCCCGCGACTCACGCTCACGCGGCATGCATGCCTCCTTTAGAATTAGTCATCGGATACGTCTGGCACTAGCGAGTTCTCGTCCTGAGTTTTCGGTCTGGCACCAGCAAAACTTCATCCGCTTTCAGAATCCATATACTGTCCTGGGGGCATCGACGTTGTGGAGTCAATAAAGAAACACACGACGCGCTCCCAGGATCACCCTAGTACCATGCTGGCGGCGAAACGTCAAGGTGCAAGAGATTCCAGCTTGTGGAGCCCGGCTGGTTCAGGCGCTGAAGTCGTCGATGAAAACGAGCTTTCTGTGGCGCTGGACCACCCGCTGCATGGCCTCGAAGACCTTGGGATCCAGAAGTGAACCCACATGATCGCGCGCAAGGTACTCCATCGTGTGCACCGACGTCATGGGGGCGCGATATGCGCGACTCGAAGTGAGCGCATCGTACGCATCAGCGGCAGCCAGAATGCGCCCGCCTATCGAGATTGACTCTCGGGTCAGCCGCCGTGGATACCCACCGCCGTCGTAGTGCTCATGGTGGTCCTGAACAAACTCAAGGGCCTCACCAATGTGGGAAAGGGGGGCGAGAATCTCCATTCCAATGCGAACGTGGTCCTTGATGTGCTCGAATTCGTCAGCGGTCATGGGCTCCACCTTGTTCAGGATGGACTCCTTGATGCCGATCTTTCCGATGTCGTGCAGATGGCCTGCGAGGCGCACATTCTCCACGGTGTCGGCGTCCAGCTCGAGTTCCTCGGCAATTGAAGCAGCCAGGTCGGCCACGCGCTGCGAGTGTCCGCGGAGAAATACATCCTTGGCTTCCATTGCATTCACAAGCGTCTGGACCAGACTCACGCTCAATGATCGCAGGTTCTTCTTCTCTTGCTCCAGCTCCGCGGTGCGCGAGGTAACCTCCTGCCGGATCATGCGCTCTACGTTGCGCTGCTCCATGGCGAGACGGCGCTTGTGAAGGGCCTTCTCTACAACAGTCTTCAGCAGCTGGAGGTCAACGGGTTTGACGAGGTAGTCCGCCGCGCCGATGGTCAGAGCATCGCGTGCGGTGGGTGCGTCGTTGACCGCCGTGAGGACAATCATTGCGATGTCACTATCGAGAGCCAAAGCCCTGGGCATGACCTCGAGCCCTGACATGCCGGGCATGCGGATGTCCACCAGCATGCCGTCGAACGGCTCAGAGGCGAGCACGCCGAGAGCCTCAACGCCTGAGCCAACGGCCTGCACGATGTAGCCCGCTGATCGCAGGAAATTCCCAATCGAGCGACATACGCTTTCGTCATCATCCATGATGAGAAGGCGCTGTTGGGGCCCGCGGGATTCAGGTGCACCCGGAGTTCGTTTGGCTTGTGACTGAGCTACAGGCATTCGTGATCCAAGAGGAAGGCGATGCGCACGTTCACTCGAAGACGCGTCGTGAGAAGCTCGTGTAACTGTGAATCAGGTTGCTGCTCTTAAGCCTCTACAAACTGTATTTCGACCTGGTGGGGGATCAGTCCCTGTTGATGCCCGCGCTCCAGGAACAGTTTGACCGCTCTGCGCCCATCGGCACCGTAGTCGAGAGTCCATTCGTTGACGTACATGCCGACGAACTGGTCCGCCTTGCTGCGATCGAGCCCCCTCGCGTACCTCATGGCGTGGTCAAGCGCATCGGCCCGATGATCCAAGGCATACGCGATACTGGCGCGTAAATGTCTTGATACTGTTCTTATCATGGCTTCACCCATGTCCTTTCTGACCACGTTCCCACCGAGGGGAAGGGGCAGGCCGGTTTCGCCATACCACCATTCTCCCAAGTCCACAATCAGGTGCAGGCCGGACTCGGAATAGGTTAGTTGGCCTTCGTGAATGAGCAGTCCCATGTCTACATCGCCGCTGAGGACCGCTGCTTCGATCTGGTCGAAAGGCGTATGAACCGGTACGAACTCCGGCTCGAGGAGCTGCAGAGCGAGGAATGCGCTCGTTAGTGGCCCCGGGATCGCAATCCGGCTGCCCCTGATTGCTTCGCGAGAAAGCGGTGCGCTCGCGACGACTCGTGGACCGTATCGCACACCAAGCGATGCTCCGTGTGGGAGCAGCGCGTATCGGTCGGCGAGGTATGCATAAGCGTGGATGGAAACCGCGGTTATTTCGAGTTCGCCTCGCATTGCTCGCTGATTGAGCGTCTCGATGTCCTGCAGTTCATGCACGTATGTGAGGCCTTCCGTGTCGATTTTCCCGGAAGCGAGCGCGTAGAACATGAATGCGTCGTCGGAGTCGGGTGAGTGAGCCACTGTCACAATGCGCGAAGCGGCATTTACGCCCTGTGCGGCGGTCGTCACTCTACGAACCTCCACGTCGCGCCTTGGCGAGGGCGCTGTCGAGGTCAAATTTGTGGTCTTCGTATTCACGTAGTCCCAGCGCCATCTCGGACTTCTCGGCGGCGAGGAGACGTCTGTCGAACGCGCGCGCACGCGAAGCGTCGCCTTCGAGCCTTGCGACACGGGCAGCGAGTGCGAGGCCGAGCAGATGCGTCGACTTCTCTCGGAGAATGGTGTCGGCCTGCGCCTTTGCAACAGCGAGAGCGCCGCTTACCTCTGCGATCCTGCCAAGGTGATAGCGAAGATCGACGTCGAGCGAGTCGTGCAAGTCGAACGCCGGGATCGCCATGTTCAGCGCGAGGAATTTGACACTGTCTTCGAGTCCTGCCTCGTGCAACTCCATGACCCGATTGAACAATCTGTCGGTGATCTCGCGCGGCGTCATCCTTGAGAGATCTGGTCCGCGCGTCACCGCCGGCGTTTCGGCAACCGCGGGATCTGATGGGAGCGAGCCAAAGAATCTGCCCCCCGCAATCATGGCAATGAGAGCCACGAGTGCGATCGCTGCAACGGCCCACGGAACAGGATCGCGCCGCGCAGCGGGTGCGTTTGCCGATGCAATTGGTACACGAGAGCCATCCACGGGTGTGCCGCAGCGATGACAGAATCGGGCTCCGCTGGAAAGCGGCGCCTGGCAGCTGCGGCAGGAGGATCCGGCGAGTGCCGAACCGCAATTGGAGCAGAAGGCGCCAGAGGCTGGGGCACCGCAACGGGGACACTTGGCGGCGGAAGTACCCGATGAACTTGCTTTCGTCATCTGCGGGAAAACTAACACTCGCGCCGAAGTTGCGCGTGATAATGAGGTGCGGGTAGCTTGGCCCTCGTCACATGGTGCGAAAAGTTCAGATGGCTAAAGAGGATCGCTTGACATCCAAGTCGCGCGCGCTGCTTCCGGATCTCGCTGGTGTCACACGGAAAGAGGTTCTGGAGATAGCGCAGAAGTTCAATGTCCGTTTTCTGCGATTGCAATTCACCGACATACTTGGCGTCAACAAGAATGTCGAGTTGCCGCCATCGCAGTTCGACAAGGCGCTCGCGGGCGACATCATGTTCGATGGTTCATCGATCGAGGGTTTTGTGCGCATCGAGGAGTCAGACATGCTGCTGGCGCCGGACCTCGGCACCTTCCGGATATTTCCGTGGAGTGACCCGGAGAACAGAGTGGCACGCGTGATCTGCGACATCAACACTCCGGATGGCGCGCCGTTCGCGGGAGACCCTCGCGGTGTTCTGAAACGGCAGATCGCGCACGCGGCGAAGATGGGATACGTGATGAACGCCGGGATGGAAGCGGAGTTCTTCATGTTCAAGACCGGGCCGGATGGCGAGCCGACGACGCAAACGCACGATGTGGGAGCGTACTTCGATCTCACGCCCGTGGATCTGGGCGAGGACGCACGGCGCGCGATTGTCGACACTCTCGAAAAGATGAACTTCGAGGTGGAAGCCGCGCACCACGAGGTGGCGCATGGGCAGCATGAGATCGATTTTCGCTATGCGGATGCGATGACCACGGCCGACAACATTGCAACGTTCAGGTTTGTGGTTCGTAATGTCGCACGGCAGTTCGGCCTACACGCGTCGTTCATGCCCAAGCCGATATTCGGCCAGAACGGAAGTGGCATGCATACCCACCAATCGCTCTTCAAGGGCAAGGACAACGCGTTCTGGGACAAGCGAGCGGAGTACGAGCTGTCGAAGGTGGCGTTGCACTATATCGGGGGGCTGCTCCGGCATGCCCGCGGATACTGCGCCATCACCAATCCGCTGGTGAACTCGTACAAACGACTGGTGCCTGGCTACGAAGCGCCGGTAAATGTTGCCTGGTCGATGCGCAACCGTTCGCCGATGATTCGCATTCCCGATCGTCGTGGACTGGGAACGCGAGTGGAACTGAGGATTCCAGATCCTTCCGCCAATCCCTACCTGGCACTTGCGGTGCAACTTGCGGCTGGCCTCGACGGTATAGAGACCAAGGCCGACGCCCGCGAGCCGGTAAACACCAACATTTGGGAGATGTCACATCGTGAGAAGCGCCGCCTCCGGATTGATGATCTTCCACACGATCTGCGTGAGGCGTGCGATGAGCTGGAAAAAAGCCCTGTCATCACTGAATGCCTCGGTGAGCATATCACGACTCACTTCCTCGAAGCAAAGCGACAGGAATGGGCCGACTACATCACTCAAGTATCGCGGTGGGAGATCGATCAGTATCTGGCGAAGTACTAGTACTAGTACTAGTGCTAGTGCTAGTGTGAGTGTGAGTGTTGGAACGGCTGTACTCGGGTGCGTTCTTCTGCTGGCGCCGACACTTCAGGCACAGGCCCAGCGCGATTCCACGCGACGCGAGGCGCCACGCATTGCGGTTACGGCCGAACACCTTCGCAGCGCATTTCGCGACTCACTCGCTCGCGACATTCTCAATGGGGCGAGAGTAGCAAGACTGCAGCAGGATTCTGCACTCATGAGCTACGACGCACGCGGCTTTCAGCGCATATCCGTCGGTCTGGGCTTCGGGGTCTTGAGTCGCGAACGACTTGCTTATAGGCGTGAAGGAGCAACGCGCGTAAAATGGAAGCGCGATGTTGGCGCCGTGGTCGAGGTCGAGGGTGCACGCGCCGTTACTCCCATCGTGGCTGACAAGAGTGGTGAAGGGAACATCAATCAGAGTGCCAGGCGTGACATCCTATCGGGCGCCATTCAGCTTCCCGATTTCCCCGGGAGTGAACAGCTCTGGCTGGGATCGGACATAGCGAAGACCGACATTGATCCATCGAGCCTGATACATCCGCTCGCGTCCGGCGCCGAGGCGTACTACCGCTATGCGACCGGCGACTCCGCCGAGTACACGCTGCCCGATGGAAAGAAGTTCCGCCTCGTGGAGATGCTGATCACTCCACGGGAACCCAAGTGGAATCTCGTTGTGGGATCATTCTGGTTCGATCTGGCGAACTACCGTCTTGTGCGTGCGATCTACAGGCTGGCAGTTCCTCTGGACGTCTGGACAATAGAGTTGGACGAAGACGACAAAGGAGTTGGGACGGCACTGGTGCGCGCGCTGATCAACCCGATGCGCGGTTCGGTGAGTTCCATTACGGTCGAATACGGACTCTACGAGAGCCGCTTCTGGCTTCCCAGGATCCGAACTGCGGAAGGATACGCACAGGTGAGCGTGGCTCGAGTCCCGTTCGAGCTGCAGCAGAGATATGACTATCTCAGTGTGAACGGCCCGGTAGACATTGCCGCGATTCCGGTGACGGCTGCAATGGCGCGCGAGGATTCTGTCTTGATGCGCGACTCTCTCGCTGCGCTCGACGACCCTGCTGCGAAGGAACGCGCCACTCAAATCACCGAGAAACTGGCCGTTCGGGTTTCGCGAGACTCGCAACCATCTACAGAAGAGCTGCGACGGCGCGCCAGTGAAGGTGACAGCGCAGCCCGAGCCCAGTTGAGGATCCGGATTGACGAGAGACGAACGGCGGTGTGTGACACTGCGGCGAGCGAGACGCGTTACTCGCGCACCGAAAATCGTTCGGTGCGCATAATGACGACGGCGACCTGCAACGATTCCCTCCTCGTTCATTCACCGCATTTGCCGCTTTCAATTCTTGCACCCGCGGACGAGCTGTTCAGGATCCAGGACCAGGATGCAATGCTGGAGCGACTGCACATGGGGTTGCAATCGCAGTTCTCGCCGCAGGTTCCCAGGCTGAAGTACGGCCTCGGAGGTGGCTATCTGCGGTACAACCGGATAGAAGGACTCTCGCCGGCTCTCGAGGTGCAGCAGCAACTTGGCGCGGGACTCTCGCTCAGCGTGCTTGGCCGGATGGGAACGGCGGACCGGGAATTCAACGGTCACTTCAGTATTGCGCGCGATGATGGGCGACGTACGATGCAGCTCACCGGCTATCGCCGTCTGATAGCCGCGAATGACTGGGGCAATCCACTTGGCGGTGGCGCTTCGTTTCTGGCTCTGGTCTTTGGAGTCGATGAAGGGTTCTACTACCGGGGAACGGGCGCGGAATTCGTTCTGTCTGCAACGAACGGCAACCCGTTCGTTGAATGGAAGCTGTACGGCGAACGTCAGCGAAACGCGGAAGTGAACGCGAAGTTTTCCATCGCGAACGCATTGGGAGACCGCGAGTTTGGCAGCAACATCGTCGCAGAAGAAGGCGACATATTCGGTTCTGCGGCGAGAATCCAGTTTTCACTCGGATTGAATCCGGATGGTTTCAGGATTCTGACGACCCTGAAAGCCGAGAATGGGATCGGTGATTTTTCCTTCGGCCGTGCGATGTTCGATGCCACGTTCTCGCACGGCATCATGCGCAAGGCGAGCATGGCGCTCACACTCAGCGCCGGCAGTTCGGTCGGACACCTTCCGGTTCAGCGCTCGTTCCTTCTGGGCGGAACGCAAAGCGTGAGAGGGCAGCGATCGGGAACCTTGTCCGGAAACGCGTTCTGGATGTCGCGCATCGAGCTGGGGAATGCGAGTGTTGCCGCGCGACGGGTGCTCTTTGCGGATTTCGGTTGGGCGGGGTCACGCGAGGATTGGAAGAAGCAATCCAGGGCAATTAGTGGCGTGGGATTGGGATGGTCGTTTCTCGATGGACTCATAAGGATGGATATCGCGCGAGGTATTTATCCGAGTAAAGCGTGGAGATTTGCATCATACCTCGAGGCGCGATACTAATTCGCAGCTTCCTCCTTCACGCACAGCGGAGACACCCCCATGGATCCGGTATTCCTGATTCTCAGACTGCTTCACATTCTGCTGGGAGTTTTCTGGGCAGGCACCATCTTTTTCTTCGCCGTGTTTCTGCTGCCAAGCCTGGGTGATATTGGGCCCGACGCTGGAAAGGTCATGGGTGCATTGCAGAAGCGGCGCTACGTCGACGTGATGCCGGTGATTGCAATCGTAACGATTGTCTCCGGGGTGCTGCTGTACTACAGGGTTTCGGGTGGATTCGACCCAGCGTACATGAGATCATCGCTAGGGATGGGATACGGTGCCGGTGGCGCGACGGCGATTCTCGCACTTGCCTTCGGGATGATCGTTATCCGTCCAGCAGCCAATCGCCTGGGGGAGATCATGCAAAAGGTGCCCGCGATGCCAGCCGGCGCCGAGCGCGATGCGTTGATGGGTGAAGTGCAGAAGTTGCGGCAGCGCACCGCGATGGGATCCAAAGTGGTGGCCGTTCTGCTGCTGTTGACCGTGATTCTGATGGCAATCACGCGGTACCTGTGACGCTGGGTTCCGTGGCAAGCAGATACCGCCTAACTTAGGTACTCTGCACTTTTTTCGGCGCGGTCGCCAAGTGGTAAGGCAGGAGTCTGCAAAACTCCCATTCGCCGGTTCGATTCCGGCTCGCGCCTCTTTGTTCCTCCTGTGTCGCTGATCGCGATGCAACGTCGGCCTATTGTACTCACGGTGATTCGCGCACAGATTAGCCGCGACCCGGAGAACAATGAATCTCACAACGTTTGACTGGCTGATTGTTGTTGTGCTGACCGCGCTCTCCTTTGTGCCCGCGGTCGTGATGGCGCGACGCGGGGGATCGAGTGCCACTGAATTCTTTGCGTCGGGCAGGTCAGCGCCCTGGTGGCTGATAGGTGTGTCGATGGTGGCGACAACCTTCAGTACCGACACACCAAACCTCGTGACGAACATTGTTCGCGAGAACGGTGTGGCCAACAACTGGGTCTGGTGGTCATTCCTTCTCACCGGAATGATGACCGTGTTTTTCTACGCGCGCATGTGGCGCCGGTCGCAGGTTCTCACCGATCTCGAGTTCTACGAGATCCGATACTCGGGTCGCGCTGCCACGTTTGTGCGCGGGTTCAGAGCTGTTTATCTCGGGCTCTTCTTCAATTGCGTCATTCTCGCCTCCGTCAACCTCGCTGCGGTCAAGATCGCCAACGTGATGCTCGGCTGGCCCATATGGCAGACGCTTCTGATCTGCGGTGTGCTCAACATCGCCTTTGCAGCGGTGTCCGGTTTGTGGGGCGTTCTGGTGACCGATTTCTTTCAGTTCGGAATTGCGATGGCGGGTTCGGTGATCGCGGCCTATTTCGCGCTGCAGCACCCCGCTGTTGGCGGGCTCTCCGGTCTCATCGCGAAGACCGACCCTGCTACGCTTGCGCCATTTCCCGATTTTGGAGATTGGGGGATGACTCTCACCGTTCTCGTAATACCGCTCACAATACAATGGTGGTCGGTATGGTATCCCGGGGCGGAGCCAGGTGGCGGCAGCTACATCGCACAACGGATGCTCGCTTCGAAGAGTGAGCGCGATGCACTTGCGGGTACACTCTTCTTCAACTTCGCGCACTACGCCCTGAGGCCGTGGCCGTGGATTATCGTGGCGCTGGCGTCCATGATCGTCTACCCAACCCTGGGCGACATTGCTGTCGCACTGCCCAATGTGCCTCAGAATCTGATGGGCAATGACCTCGCCTACTCCGCCATGCTGAGATTCCTGCCGGTCGGGTTCATGGGACTCATGATTGCGGGATTGCTATCGGCATATGTCTCGACCGTGTCCACTCATCTCAACTGGGGCACGTCGTATCTCGTTCACGATTTTTACAGAAGGTTTCTGCGCGCCGATGCGGATGAAAAACATTATGTGTTAGTCGGCAGGATTGTCACCGGTCTTTTGATGATTGTGTCCGCGTTATTCAGCACGGTGCTCAATTCGGCGAAGGAAAGTTTTGATCTGATGTTGTCGGTTGGTGCGGGCACGGGTTTGATCTATCTGCTGCGCTGGTTCTGGTGGCGTGTGAACGCATGGAGCGAAATTGCGGCGATGGTCAGCTCGTTCGCGATTGCGGTGGCGTTTTTCATTGCGCAAAAGGCGGGTGCGCAGATCCCTTCGCATATATCGCTGCTGGTGGGAGTGGGACTTACCACCGTGGTGTGGGTCGTGGTCACCTTCGCGACGAGTCCAACCGAACATGGCAAACTTGTCAGTTTCTACCGCCTGGTTCGGCCAGCAGGTCCCGGCTGGCGTGAAATCAGGGCGGCATCTGGAATTGGCGCCTCGCCGGACAGCATTACACAGTCGATGCTGGGATGGATACTGGGCTGCCTCGCGGTGTACTCGGCGCTCTTTGGTACAGGGAGCGTACTATACGGCAACACGGGACAGGCCGTGCTGTGGATTGCGGTTTTCGTGGTGAGTGCCCTGTGGCTATCGAGAATTGTTCGGGGACTCTGGACCGGCAGCACGGACGCGGCGAGCTAGCATATCCCAAACGCGTCATTCCGGCGCAGGCCGGAATCCATGTTCACGACAACCATGGACCCCGGCCTTCGCCGGGGTGACGTTTGTGGCGGAATGACGGTTCAGTGGACAACACTGGCCCTGTTCTAGGCGTACGAGCTTTGTAGGCTTACGTTACTGTAGGCAGAGGGGTCTACTTTCATGCGGCCATCGGCGCCGCGGCCAACGGACTCTGCCGCCGGATAATCTGTCGCTTGAACGCATGCCATTGCAGCGTGCGAGGTTCCTCCTCGGGACCGTGAGAGCGCGAGTGAGGAAATAAGGTGAGAAAAGTGTGGTATGCGTCGCTGTCACTGGCGACGCTTCTAAGCGCAGCGGGCTGCGACAATTCCAGCGGACAGTCCGCGGCGGCGGCGCCGAGTGGCGGTCGCGGTGGAAGGGGTGATCCCAACCGCATCATTCCGGTCGAGGTTGCGATCGCGACCCGCGGGTCCATCACGCGAACCATCGCGTTGTCAGGAGTAGTGGAGCCAATCCGGCGCGTGGGAGTGAATTCTCAGCTCTCGGGCGCGCTCCTTTCGATCAACGTCGAGGAAGGCAAGGTTGTGCGCCAGGGCGACGTGCTCGCGCTATTGGACGCTCGCGAACTGCAGCTGCAGCTGACGGGCGCGAACGCAGCACTGACGGCCGCGAAGTCGACAATGGATCGTGCGGAAAAGATGCGCAAGGCGCAGATCTATACCGACATCGAATACGATCGTGATCGCACAGCGCTGGCGTCGGCACAATCGCAGCGAGACCAGCTGGAGGCGCGTCTTGCATACGCGACGGTGAAGTCGCCACTTGATGGAGTCGTCATCGAAAAACGCGTCGAGGCCGGCGACGTCGTCGGAGTTCAGACGCGGTTGTTCCAGATTGCTGATGTCTCCACGCTTGTTGTGAGGGTGAATGTTTCGGAGCTGGAGGTTGCCGGACTCAGTCAGGGGCAGAGCGTTGATATTGCGGTCGATGCCATGACAGGTGATCTGGTGCGCGGCAGAATCAGACGCATTTTCCCGAGCGCCGATTCAGCGACCCGCCTGGTTCCTGTCGAAGTTGAATTGACGGGCGCCAATGTGCGGAACGTAAAGCCGGGATACCTTGCCCGTGCAACATTCCACAGCGTGGCTCGCAGCAACGCGTTGCTCATTCCGGAATCGTCTGTTATTGGAAGCGCCGGCGCGCAGGTCGTCATGATGTATCGCGAGGGTGCCGCGGAACGGCGCACAGTAAGAACCGGCATGTCGTACGCCGGCAAAGTGGAAATAGTTGATGGATTGAAGGATGGGGACACGGTCATTGTCGCAGGAAACAACGCGCTGAGGGACGGAGCGCGTGTGCGAATAGTGACAGGTTCGCTTGGTGATATTCCTCCCTCCGCTCCGACCGGCGATGGTCGTGGTGGAGATGAACAGCCGGCGCGGGAGAATCGTGCTGGCAGAGCCGGCGGCGAATAGTGGAACGCGACGAAGCAGAACGAGGCCGCTACCGCGGGGCAATTCCCAGCTGGTCCATCAGGCATCCGATCGGCACGATCATGCTGGGTCTGCTGGTGCTCGGCGGCGGTGTTCTGGCTGCGGTCAGTCTTCCTCTCGATCTTTTGCCCAAGCTGGTGTACCCGTCGCTGAACGCGAATGTTACCAATCCGGGTGTCGACCCTGAGGTGATGGAGGAAACGGTTGCCAAGCCGCTGGAGACAGCGCTTGCGATCACTGAAGGTCTGGAGCGGCTCGAGTCGAATGTTTCGGAAGGTCGCGTAAACGTCAGTATGACCTTCCGCTATGGGACAAACATGAACTTCGCCCTTCAGGATGCGGCGAAGAATCTGGAGCGGGCGCGCGGTCGGCTTCCCGAGGAGGCCGATCCCGCGACGATCAACAAGTTCGATCCCTCGCAGATAGCGGTCTTCGACGTAGCATTTTCATCTGACAGGCATGATCTCGTTTTTCTGCGCAATTGGGTGGAAGAACGTCTGCGTCCGCAGCTGCTCCTGTCGCCGGGTGTCGCTTCGGTGGATGTGTCGGGAGGATTGATCCGCGAGATCCAGGTCATTCTGGACCAGGAGCGGCTGCGATCGTACGGCCTCACAGTCTCGCAGATCATCGAAGCGATAAGGGCAAACAATCAGGATGTTGCCTCGGGCAGGGTCAGCTCTGCCACGCGCGAGGTCGTTAGCACCACCGAAGGAAAGTTTCGCAACGTTGATGACATCAGAAGGATTCTGCTGCAGACTGCGGGTGGCGCGAGGGTTCCGCTCACCGAAGTAGCACGTGTGGAGGACACACATCAGGAGCAGCGGCTCTGGTCGCGACTCGGCATCCGCGATTCTCTGTCTATTCCGGCGGTGCGGCTCTCTGTGCGTAAACAGCCGGAAGCCAACACGGTTTCAGTCGCCGAAGGCGTTGTTAAGCGGCTGGAAGGCCTGCAGGGGACTTCGTTTGTTCCCGAGGGCGTCACGGGTCAGGAGCTTCAGAACCAGGCGAAGTTTATTCGGAACTCTATTCATACCGTTCAGGAAGCGGCGCTACTTGGCGCGATCCTGTCGATGCTGGTTGTGTTCATCTTCCTTCGCGGTATCAGGAAAACGCTGATAATCGGCACAGCGATTCCGCTCGCGATTCTGGCGACGTTCGCACTGATGAAGGCCGCAGATGTCACTCTCAACATCATGTCGCTGGGCGGACTGGCGCTGGGCGTGGGCATGCTGGTGGACAATTCCATCGTGATGCTCGAGAACATCTTCCGCAAGCGGGAGCAGGAAGGGGTGACTGATCCCGAAGAAGCGGCCGAGCAAGGTGCGGGGCAGGTACAAAGCGCGATCATCGCATCGACGGCAACGCATCTGGCGGCGGTTGTGCCATTCCTGATCATCAGCGGCCTGGCGGCGATGATTTTCAGGGAACTGATACTCACAATCTCATTTGCGATTCTCGCTTCGCTATTTGTTGCCCTCACATTGGTGCCGATGCTTTCCGCTCAGTTATCGCGTGTGAAATTCAGCAGTGGAACGGAGCATTGGCGAATTCTTCTCGCGTTCGATTCAGGGCTGGACAGATTCCGCGATTGGTATCGTCGCGCTGCGGCTGGCGCAATTCGGATGAGCTGGGCGGTCATGCTACTCAGCGTGCTCGCGCTTCTCGGAACGTTTCTGCTCACCCGCAACCTTGGCAGCGAATTTCTGCCGCAGGTGGATGACGGCGGCGTCGGTGTGAACATCAACGTGCCACCCGGAGGAACACCGGACCAGACCAATAGGATCGCCGTGGAAGTCGAAGAGATCGTGCGCGGCATGCCGGACGTCGTATCGGTCTTTGCCACCGCCGGCGGCATGGGTGGCGGACCGCAGACACAGTCGCGCTCTGGGAACGGTTCCCTCGACATCCGCCTGACGCCCGCTTCGGAGCGCGAACTTTCTGCGGCAAGCTGGGTCGCGAATCTTCAGGCAAAGCTCGACGAGCGCGGTTTTGCCGGAGCCCGTGTCAATGTGCGTCCGCCGCGTATTCGCGGTCTGCGAACGTCCGCATCCGGCTCTGACATCGCGTTGAGCGTGCAAGGTGAAGAGATTTTCGAATTGCGGCGAATTGCGGACGATATTACCAATCGCGTGCGTGGGGTTCCGGGGCTGAGCAGGCTGGAAGCATCGGTCGAAGCACAGAGCCCGCAGCTCGGAATTGAACTGGACAGAGAACGCGCCGCACATCTGGGACTCAATGTTGGAATCGTGGGCCAGACAATCCGCACCGCGCTCGACGGAACCGTTGCAACGCGCTATACAGAAGGAAATCGCCAGTTCGATGTCAGAGTCAAGTTGCCACGTTCGCAGTTCACCAACACCGAAGACCTGGCATCGGTCGCTCTCTTTCCCGGCAGTCGCGGCAGCGCACCAGTATATCTGCGCGATGTAGCGACCGTTTTCCCATCGCTGGGTCCGACAACGATACAGCGTGAGAATCAGACGCGCCTCATTCGTCTCACCGGTGATGCTCTGACGGAAATCGCGCCAATCAGCGTTGTGAATGATTCGATCAAGGCACGACTTGCGACACTCGAAATACCTCAGGGATACACGTTGGTTTACGGCGGCGAAGAAGAAGCGATTCGCGAAAACAACAAGCAGCTTGCGATAGTCGTGATTCTCTCGGTGTTTCTCGTTTTTGTGGTGCTGGCAGTCAAGTATGAGAGTCTGTTGAATCCCTTGATCATCATCGTCACCATTCCTCTTTCGCTTGTCGGCGTTGGTGTTACTCTCGCGGCAACCGGTACACTTCTGAGCGCACCAGTGCTGCTCGGCGTCATCATGCTCGCCGGCATTGTTGTTAACAACGCCATCCTGATGGTGGAGTATGCGGAGCAATACCGGCGTGATGCCGGAAAGAACATGGTCGACGCTGTTGTGGAAGCGGGGTCGGTGAGAATGCGACCAATTCTGATGACAACTCTCACAACATGTCTCGGAATGATGCCGCTGGCGCTGGGACTGGGCGAAGGTTCGGAGTTGATGCAACCACTTGCCATCGCAGTAGTCGGTGGCCTGTCGATCGCTACACTGCTTACCCTCTTCGTGGTGCCGTGTGCGTACGTCATGGTGCACCGAGCAGGCGACAGACTAAAGACCTGGATTACCGGTAAGCCATCTGGAGATCTTGCAAGAGCCCAGTCCTGATCTCGGCGAACGACTCGAGAGATGAGCAGATGCCGCCGACGAAAGCGAAGCAGATGATCACGGTACGCTAACGTGGACGCGCTGCTGGGGCCTTTGATGCAGGTGTTGCTCGCCGTGGGTGGCGGCATCTACACTCTGCTCAAGTCGATCAAATTCGTGCAAGAGGGAGAACTCGGCATCAAGCTCCGATTCGGGAAGGCAGTTCGTGTGAACGGTGTGCCGAAAGTGATTCCGCCCGGTTTCGTCCTTCTGATTCCTTTCGTCGACACGCTCCGCCGGCAACATGTGCGCCAGCAGACGCTAAGGCTCGACAATCAGAAGGTGATGATTGCCCAAGGGCTCATCTTCAATGTCAGCGCGGTAGTGATGTTCCGCATTCGCGATATCTATCGCGCGCTTTTCGAGATCAATGACCTGAACCGCGCACTTGTCGACCTGAGTATGGGGCTGTTGCGCGACGAGCTGGCTCACAAGACTCACTTGGAGCTCACCGACATTGAAGGGATTTCGACCGGACTACTCGGGCGTCTCAAATCACATGCCGATGAATGGGGTGTTGAGTTCATCCAGTTCAAGCTCACTGATTGTGCTCCGACCGTCGAAACAGCTCCATTGATCAACGCGCAGATAGGCGTGACAATGAAGTTGAACGCATTGGAGACCGCATCCGCCAAACTTGGCGTGAAGCTGTCCGACTTGTCACCGGTGCTCGCAGCTGCGCTTGTCGGAGTACCAATGGTCACGGCGATAGCTGACCAGGGCGAACAAGTGGTGCAGAGGATCAAGAATGTGGCGGCCGAAAGACGCGCGGAGGAGCTGCGACTGAAGGCGGAAGAAGAGGCGCGCCAATAATACGCGGCTACCTTCCCCGCGCGTTCACAGGCCAGCTCGTTTCGACATTGGTACCGCGCGCGCCGTAGATGATGTCGTTCAGGTTCACGACAATGCACACATGATTGGGAACGATCCGTACCTGATCGCCTACCGACGGCCGCCATTCGCTGTCGCTCAGATCCATGATGCCGTGCTCCTCCGACATCCTGACAATCTTTACCTCAGGCCTGTCGAGTAGCGCCCCAAATCCATCGGCTGCTCCACCATCCATTGGCTCGCGTCCAAGCGCTTTGGATCCGGCATCAACGACAGCCTGGCCGGGAACAGCTGTGCTCACAACGGTCGCCAACACCGTGAATGCGCAGTCCTGCCATGTGCACGCGCCCGACCGTTCGGTCACGCGATCATTATAGACGTACGTGCCCGGGCGAACCTCGGTCACGCCACACACTTCGTGCATCCGCCATGCCGCAGGAGTGGACCCGCCGCTCACAACATTCGCGTGCAGCCCCGCGGCGTCGAGTGCATCTGTGAACCTTGCGAGATTCTCCTCCAGCTTCCGGATTCCCTGGTCCTGTTTTGAGACGTGCTCGCGGATATGTCCGGGATAGAACGCGATACCAGTAAATGTGAGAGGGGATCTTTTTGTAATGAGAGTTGCGAGTGCCACTGCCTCCGCAGGAGTTTGAACTCCGACGCGATGCATGCCGAGGTCAATCTCGACGTAGACGCCGATGGATTTCTGCGCCGCGCGCGCATTGATTGCGAGTTGTTCGACGGCAAAGGCCGAATCAAGAGAGACGATCGGGTTTACGCCCTCGGGAAGTGACAGCAGGCGGGCGAGCCGTGCATCTCCAACTGGAGGATATGCGAGCAAGAGATCGCCCGCGACATCGCCCATCACTTCCATCTCGCGCAGCGTCGCACATGTGAGACCTGCCGCACCGCGCTCCATTTGCTCCGCGGCAATGCGCGCTGACTTGTGCGTCTTCACATGGGGTCGCAGTGCAAGTGAATGCAAGGCGGTATACGATGCCATTCGCTCCAGGTTCTGCGAAAGAAGATCGAGATCGACGATCGGAGCTGGCGTTTCAAGATCGCCAAGCTGGAGGGGACGCTCTCCGTTCTCGAGTCTTGGGAAGCGGCCGAGGCGGAGATTAGATGAGTTTCTCATAGCTTGACTGGAAGATACGACAAGGTCCGGCTCCGCTGCTGCCAGCGGAACCGGACCAGGATGAATATCGTCCTACTTGATCTCGAATTCCCTTATCATCCCGCGCTCGAAATGCATTTTCGGCGGGGTGCTTGGGTCAGGCAGGAAGCAAAGCATTACATAGTTGCCCGGAACGAGGTCAACGTCGAACTGGATTTCATGACCACGCACGAACGGAGTAACTCCGCCAAGTGGAACCGCGGGTGGCTCGCCCTGCATGGTGGCCATCCACTTGCCGAAATCTTCCATCGTCTTGCCGGGTGCGAACCTGATAATCTCGATCTCATGCGGTTCCACGCCGGCATTAACAACCCTGATGGTGTTCTTGCCTGCCACCAGTTCCTTGTCCGGTGTGAAAGCATACTCGCTAAGGGTAATTGTGCTCGTCGGAGCAGGAAGGGCTGCATTCACCGCGGCTGCCGGAGCTGTGACGGTCAACGCACGCGACATTCCCTTTGTGAAATGAGGCTTGTGATCAGGCGTGTCCACGAAGCAGACCATGGCGTAGTTGCCCGGCTCGAGGTTCAATGTCGCGTTTGAGGTGCCACCCGGTGCGGGAGCGTTGGGTCCGCCAACAAAGGTCGCCCACGCTGGCGGCGGGCCGGGTTTGCCGAGAGCGGCGACAAGCGAATCCTTCGTTTTCCCAGAATCCAGTTTCACAAGTATCAGGTGGTGGATTTCCTTGCCACTTGAAACCAGACTGATGGTGGTTGGCCCGGCGGGTATCTCTGCAGGTCCTTCAAAGGTGAAATCGAGTGCTGTGAAGGTGACATTGTTGGGTGCAACTGGTGCGGCTGCCTGTGGAGTCTTGGTATCTCCTCCGCCACAGGCGGCCAGAGCCGCCGCGAGTGCCGCGGAGAGGATGATTCTCTGATAGTGCATTCTTTATCCTGGCGCCACTGGCGCGGTTGGTGGTACGGGAACGCAATTGTCTCGCTGTTGGGGCCTGAAGTCAAGAGAGGCTTCTGCGGAAAACAACAATCGTGTCATTGCCGCGCAAGCGGCAACCCATTCTCGCCCGACCCAATGGGTTCCGGCTTTCGCCGGAATGACAATGATGAGGATTACAGGGCCCTTACGTCCTCGAATGATGAGGATTACAGGGCCCTTACGTCCTCGTAGGTAATTGTCCTTCCATTTGATTGGCCACGATCGTGATTCAGCGCAATGTGAACGATTCCCTTCGCGAGTTCCCTTCCGGTCATTGATGAATAGCGAGACCGCATTTTCCTGGCACCGAATAGTCCCGCCACAAAGAGGAGTGCATTCGCGGAAGCGGCGGATGCTGGTTCCAGCAATCGTGATTCGCCACGGTCAGGTCCGGTTATTATCGCGGGCTGTACAATCAGATGTGGCAGACCGGACGCTTTGATCATGTCCTCCACGTCCCCACGAACTTTCAGATACGCGTTGCTGGTGGTGGAGCTTGCGCCGAGTGATGAAAGAAAGATGAAGCACGGTTGCGAACCCGCGGCTAGCGCGGCTTCCAGCAACATGACGGAGAGATTGTAGTCGACCGCGATATAACTGCTCCCACCGGTCTTGTCGGCCTTCGCCTTTGATCGTGTGGTTCCGAGCAACGAGAACACGTGTGTGGGCTGAATGCGCTGAAGGGTTGCCGTCATCGCTTCAAGTTCCCATCTCGTGGAATCCACTAGTGCGCCGAGTGTCTCGAAGCGCCGCACCCATTGGTCGCGGGAGCCCGAGCCCGGACGCACGTGCGCGTGCGTGATGACTTTGCGCAGAAGAATCTCCTCGACAACGTGACGACCGGTGTATCCGGTTGCGCCGCCGACAAATGTGCGGAACGTTCCCTCAGGCTGTGGCATGCGCAGCAACACCCTCCGTTTTCACCTGCTGCGTTGTCGCGAACCAATCCATGAATGTCTCAGCCGCCGCTACGGAGTTCAATATCGGAATTCCTCCCATCGCTCTGACCAGCTCAGCATCGTCGCGCTCGAAAAGACGAACGACCACAGGAACTCCTGCCGCGCTGCGCACCACCTTGAGAGAATCCTGAACGCGACGCATCGATGCGATTATCAACCGGGCGTTGCGCGCACCAGCTCTCTCGAGTATGCGCTCATCCGAACCGTCGCCCAGTATACACGGAAGCTTTTGTCGAATGAGCTGCTCCACAACAGAGGGATCGTCGTCGACAATAAGTACCTCGTGTCCCTGCGCAATGAGCGGACGTACCACCCACATCCCGCCTGTACCGAAGCCAAGAATCAGCACGTGACCGTTTGCATTTGTGAGTGCGCCAGTATCAAGCCGGAATGGATGGAATCGCAACAGGCGATTGGTGACCGCATCGGTGGCCAGGAATGGTGTCAATGACATCGTGATCATGGCGGTGAGCGCCAGCAGGGAGAACACTTCATAGGGCAAGTGTCCGGACTGCCACCCCGCCAGCACAGCCACCAGCGAGAATTCGCTCACCTGTGCGAGAAGCAGGCCGCTCTCGATTGATGCGCGAGCTGTCAATCCGTTGCGCTCCGCCACGACGGTGACGAGCGGCGGCGTTACGATGAGGAGGAAAGCAGCCAGCATCAGTGCGTACATTGTGTGTTGCAGCGACGGCAGCACCAGGAGAGAGCCAAGCGCGACGAAGAAGAGCGCCAGAAAAAAATCGGAGAGCGACGAGATCAAACCGCGAACAACGCCGTTCACCGGAAACGAGGAAAAGGCGAAGCCGGCGAGAAATGCACCAGTAATGGGTGGCAGTCCCACATTGAATGCTACGCCTGCGAAGACAAAAAACACCGCCAGAATGCTCAGCAGCAGTGTTTCCTCATCCAGTCGCCACTTGATCACGAGCATCGGCACCAGATAACGCTGCGACAGAAGTGCAAGCGCGCCAAGTAACAGTACAGTGAGCACACACGTGAGAACGGCGAACAGGCCATCGGACAAGCGTGCGAGAATCGCAATCACGACGATCATCATGACATCCTGGAGAAGCAGGACGCCAATCACCATCCGGCCAAATGGCTCGAAGCTCTGCTGCTGTTGCTTGATATGCCGCAGTACAACGAGCGTGGAACTCGCAGCGAGGGCACATGCGACATACACGCTGGTGAGTGGCTCCAGTCCGAACCCCATCGCAAGGCCGAATCCCAGGGCGCCCATCACTATCATCTGTGTGAGCCCCACCCAGAGCACGGCGCGTTTCTGCGCTCCGAACCGTTGCGGATTCAGTTCCAGTCCGACTGTAAACGCCAGGAACGTCACTCCCATCTGCACCGCGCCGGTGCGCGTGTCGCTCGGCAATGCAAGTCCAAAAAAAGAGAGCAGCACGCCGGACAGCATGAGGAGCGGCAGCACCGGAACTTTGAAGGCCTTGCTGAGCGCAAAGCCGATTGCCGCGAAAGTGATTAGTAGGGTAACGCCAAGCATCAGCGGATGAACCCCAGCTTCTTCAGTTCGCGCGCCTGCAACTTGATTCCGTCAACCTTGGGGATCATTAGATAGGTGGTATCGACACTCAACAGATTGTCAATAACGGAGAGATCGATTGCGTGAATGCTGCACGGCACTCCGAACGAGGAACAGCGGAATGCGAGGAGATCATTGGCCTCCTCGGTGAGCAGCGCGGACACAACCAATTTCGCTCGCGGCAGCCCGGCTTCAACGAGCAACGACAGGTACTCGATGCTCCCCAGCAGCGTCTCGCACGGTAGACCCTGCAACCTGTCATGATCGGTGTCAATCGCCAGCACGGTCTCGCCCTTCTGATGCAGCCGTGCGACGAGCTCGCGGCCGAGAGTGTTCATGCCGATCACAATCACATGCCCAGCGCGTTCGGGAGCTGGCGACTCATCCTTGTCTTCGTGATTGCGGCCGAACAGACGCAGGAGCCCGGATGATTGAGCGAATTGAAAAATCTCCTTGTTGTACAGGATCATGTAGGATGAGCCAGCGAACGTCAGGAGCCCGATCAGCGCAGTGAGCGAGAGTTCTTCAGCGCCCACCAGGCCCGTTGTCATGCCGAGTGCGATCAGGATGAAGGAGAATTCACTGATCTGCGCCAACGCGAGCCCGCTCATGAGCGACGTTCGCAGACTGTGACCCACTCGGGATATGAAGAAGACGAACAGCAGCGGCTTGGCGATCATGACGAACAGTGCCAGCGAGACCGCCGCAAGCCAGTTCACATTCTGGGGGTTGATCTCGATCTTGAAACCGAGTGAAACAAAAAATACCGCTATGAAGAAATTCATTAGCGGATGCACCCTGCGATGCAGCTCCTGATTGTAAGGCAATTGCGCCAGCGCGATTCCTGCGAGGAATGCGCCGATCTCCAGCGACAGGTGCATTGACTCCGCGGTGAGCGACAGGAGAAAACACCAGGCGAGACTGGCAATGAAAAGAGCGTCAGGAGAACTGGCAGCCCAGGCGAATGGTCGCGGCAGCAGATACTTCGCTGCGAGAAGAGCCAACACCAGCAGCAATGCCATTCCGCCGAACGCGCGCAACAATCCGAAGGCAATCGTGGTCGGCGTCGCGTCCGCCTGATTCCCAAGGCCAGAAAGAAATGTGAGGATGACGATCGCAATCAGATCCTGCACAAGCAGAATTCCGATGGAAATCCTGCCGTAGAGCGTATTGAGCTCTCCCCTCTCACCCAGAAGCTTGACCACAACTACCGTACTGCTGAAGGTGAGTGCGGTGGCGAGAAAGAGCGACGACATGGCACCGAAGCCGAGCATGCTTGCGAGGGCGTATCCACCAAGCGCTATGAGCAGCACGGGGATGACACCGGCGACAACGGCGACTTTGCCGACGTCGCGCACTTTGTCGAAGCTGATCTCGAGACCCACAAGGAAGAGAAGAAGAGCGATGCCGGCGTGGGACATCAGCTCCAGCGTCTCGGTGATCTCGACCAGTCCGGTGACGGGACCTATCACAATTCCCGCGGCCAGGTAGGCAACGATGGAAGGCATCTTCACCGTGCGCGCGAGAAGTGCGAACACGGCGCCGAATACAATGATGATTCCCAGACTGCGAATCAGGCCGTAATCGACCATTGTTACCTGGATTCTCCTGGTTCGAGTCGGCCTGCGGGGGGAAACGCGTAGTTTAGCGGACTGAGAGCCTCACGTCATGCGTGCAAAATCGCGAAGCGGATGAAAAAGTCCGGAATCAGCTTCGCGCAGCGCGACAAGGTAGCGCTCTCGCACCGTCGTGGACGGGTGCGAACTGCTCTGTCCCCAGAGAAATGGCGGACGATCCATCGCAACAGCGAGTGCGTCCGTCGCAAGTCGGGCATGACTGCCATTGCCACCCTCCCACGCTCGAATGCGAAAGAGTCGATGATGGAAACGCAGTGCCATGTCGTCTGCTGCGTACAGTTTGCGTTCGCGCCAGAATCTGACTTCGCCAAGGAGGTCGTTCAGTTCAATTGCGATTGTGGGCCAGCGCGCTCCTTCTGCATGATCCGTCCGGCGGAGCTGTCCTGCCCATTTCCAGATTCCGTCAAACATCTTGTGATGCAGCGCTACCAGAAACGAAACTCCGACTATTTCTTTCTTGCGTCTTGCTGAGAATGCCCAGCGACGAGTCTCGAGCGCTTTTTCATGCTCGAGCGCCAGGAGTTCCTCCATGGTCTCGACATGACCTGGCACCAGTTGGCCCATCCGCTCGCCGAGCAGTGGCGACAACGGAGTTGCGCTACTCACCATCAACCGGTTCCCATAAGCGCGAGGGACGCTCAGCGATGAGCTCCTCTTTTTTTCTGTCGATCTGGTCGGCGACCGCCAGCGGCGGAACTACCTGCCATTCGAGACCCAGCGAGTTCGCCACCGCGCTGGCTTCCGCACGCGCGAGGATTTCGGCACGCCGCTCGACGGACTGCAGGAGACTGGACCTCGGGATGAGGAAATAAACAAGCTCACAGTCCAGCTCGTTGGCGAAGCGCCGCAGCGTTTGCAGGGAAATGGTACCGGCTGCCTCACGTTCTTCCGCATGAACGACTGATGGCTGGCTGATCTTCAGCCGCTTCGCCAGCTGATTTGTGCGCATGCCCAACGCTCGGCGAATCGTCTTGAGCCACCCATCCGGAGGGGAGCGCAATGGCAGAGACTGCTTGAGCGCCACCAGGCGTTCGGATAGCTGCCGGAGTTCGAGCGAGCCTTGCTGGCGAGAGACCATTGTGATTGCAGAATAGTGAACGCTGAGTGCTGAGTACAGGACGTCCTAATCTAACTCATAGCACATATTATTGAAAGTGCATATGCTGGTAACAGCATATTATTTGTCTCAATTATGTAGTTACATGCATTTGCGAATAAGGTGAGTACTGTCAACTCATTGTTAGATGGTGAGTTAGCGTGCAAGGGCCGAACTGGGCTAGGGGAGCTCGACAACCTTGCCGACGAATAGGATCGTACCGCTGATTCGCTCGTAGATTACGAAGACAAACGGTCGATCAAAGTCCAGCTGAGGTGGAGCTGATGTCACCCCAATTCCAACGGCGGTAGCAGCGGCAGCGGTGGTACCGACTTCATCAACCTCTACGGCGGCCCGGTGCTGGACGCGGGAAATGAAGAGCTGCTGGGGTGTGGTGGGGATTCCTGGGAATTCTGCCAGGTCGGGCTCAAATGGGCGGACCATGCCGAGCACTTGGAGGTCGGATTTGAGTGCCCGCTTGTATTCGAGCTTGAAGCGTGGGACTGTCAGTACGGCTTTGCCCTCATGGAAACGACTTCGTATGTCGGCCCATTGCGGAGCTGACAGCGACTCAGTCAACGCATTGACATTTAAGGAGTTAGTCGGGCGAATAAGGGCCATGGAAAAGGCCCCGTTTCCATATGGCAGATTGACAGCTGTGATCGCTCCGTCGATCACATATTGTAGGGAATCGCTATCCCGCGACATAAGTGTGATCGGCAGGTCGCGGCCGTCGGCGGTGTGGAAAACCCCGGCGCGGGAGTCCCTTGGGTCGAAGGGTACCCGCCAGTCGCCACGGAAGTAGATCGCGTTTATCAGGAACATGATCTCCTGGCTATCGATCATATCAATGATTGTGGGGATCTTCCCTCGCGTATGGTCGCTAACCCAGTTGTTGATATCGGTTAAGGTAGAGCTTGACCCAAAGTCACGGGCGGTGACGGAGGCATCGAAAAATGTCGAAAGAGTGCTGATGAAAGTCGGCTGGACGCCGAATAAGTTATCGTACCACACTGAGTTAGCTACCTCCATGTCAACATTCGGATCCAGGTCTTTGAGCAGACTGATCAGGCCCCGATATCCCTCGTTGACAGCTGCCTCGGACATGGTTCCGAAGCCCAGCGTCTGCGATATCTGCGCACGGGTTTCTCCGGAGGCACCGTTGTTGGCCATACCGAGTGCGAAGCTGACGCTCAGGGGCGAGAGGAAGAGATTCTTGTTTGCCTCTGCTTTAGAGAGCTGACCCAGGAGGCGGAATGAGAACGAGTTGGAGGCGTTCTGTAGAGAGATCTCATCGGCCGTCAGTTCGCGCGGAAGTGTCGTGAGAAGCGCGGGCGGGCCGATCGGATCGCTCCCGCATGCCAGGGTGGCTGAGGCAAGAGCAAGGGTCGCGAGACGCAGGACGATCGTGGCTCGTCGCAACTGTGAGGATTGCATGGCGTTGATGTGTTCGGGTTCAGACAATGCGAGCCTGCGTGGGCTCAAGTAATGCGATGCAGGTCCCGATAACTGAGTATACCCGGAAAGATTTGTTCCAGTCACAACGCGCAACAGTCGTGGCCTATGCTGACGGAACTGCAGGCTGGCTCAATCGGTTGAGATCAGTGTATGAAGTGGTGCACGGAACAGGCGTTCAACCTGCGCGACTACAGGAGACAGATATGCCCCGATTTCGGTTCGCATTGAGTGACATAGAAGCGGTACGTGAAGTGGGAATGGTGCAGAGCGACACGTTCGACGACGCGATGTCTGCGGTCACGGAGCGTTTTGCTGTGACGCCTGGCGATTCACTGGAGATCGGCGTTTATGGGTTTCCGCCGGCGCGCTACATGTACGTGGCATTGATGGACAGCGACGCGAATACGTGGAGGCCAGTAGGTCAAAAGGCCGCCTGAGGACTAACGGCGGCTGAGTCGCAGAATCCGGTTGTTTATCGCAGGAGCACGGGGCGTACGAAAGTACGCCTCGTGTCGTATTACGTGCCCCCCCCGGATTGCGGTTATCGGTGCTAACCCGCATATTGCCCCAGAGTTGGTTCCCACCGGGGAGGTATCATCATGGTGAAGCATTGGTTAGTTCGTGGTATAGCTGTCATGGCATTGTACCTGATCAGTAACGCCTCCGCCGCGGCGCAGCAGACGCAAGGCGACGTCGGCACAGTGGTCGGTCAGGTGGTCGCTACGGACACCCGCTTGCCGGTAGGCGCGGCGCAGGTCTCAGTGGTCGGCACGGCGTTGCGAGCGATGACCGGCGCGGACGGTCGCTTTGTCGTCCGCTCCGTTCCTGTCGGCAGTCGCACGGTGCGTGTGCAGCGCGTCGGTTACGGACCGCAGGAGCAAGCGGTCACGGTGACGACAGGCGGCACGGTGACAGCGAACTTCGAAATGAAAGAAGTTGCGCTCGTCCTCTCAAACGTGGTCGTGACCGCGCTGGGCCTCACACGCGACGAAAAGAGTCTCGGTTACGGTGTGCAAACGATCAGCTCCAAGACATTGGAGCGCGTGCCGGAGACGACGTTGATGCAGGCCCTCGCGGGCCAGTCGGCGGGTGTTAGTGTGACCAGCTCGAGCGGTCGCCCTGGCGCTGGCGCACGTGTCGTGATTCGCGGCGAGAATTCATTTTCAGGGAACACGCAACCGCTCTTCGTGATCGACGGCGTGCCGATAGCCACCAACTCTGATGGTCCCAGCAACGCTCTGGGCACCGGCTCTTCCGGAAGCCGGCAGATGGACATTGATATGGAGAACATCGATAACATCACGATTCTCCGAGGTGCGGCAGCGACAGCGCTGTATGGTTCACGCGCGGCGAGTGGTGCCGTCATCATCAACACAAAGAAGGGGGAGGAGGGTTCTACTCTTACCTTTGACTACAACTCGCAGGTCCGAATTGAGCAGCCGATCATCGGTGGCTACACCACAGATTGGGCCGCGGGCAGCCGCGGTTATTTCTGTAACGGCAAGCTTCTCAGTCAGGGCGGTTGGTGCGAGCCAGGATATCCGGGTACAGCTTCGGAGACGAGGACCAACTGGGGGCCGCACAAGGACAGTATTCCGCAGATTGTCTTCGATTCAGTTGGTTCGGTGCGCTTTCGCGACGCGCGTGAGGACTTTTACAAGGGCGCCACAAGCGTTGAGAACTCCTTGCGTGGCAGAGGATCAATGGGCGATCTCGGGACGTACACATTTGGTGCGTCGTGGGTGGACCAGCGCGGCATCAATCCGATTGCGCAGCTCGACCGCCTGACATTGAGCGGGAACGTCCATTTCAATTTGAGCCAGTGGCTCTCGTCAACGACGAGCATTCAGCGAATCCGGAGCGACAATCCGTTCACCGATGATTCCTTCAGCGGGTTGGACCATGCACTGGTCGACACGCCTCCCACTACCGACACGCGTCAGGCCTGGCTCGCGGACGGCTCACCGGTTATGTACGGAACGAACACCCCGCACTACATGTGGTCAGCGCTCAATGAATACAACAGCGAGCTGACCAACCGTTGGATCGTGGCTCAGCAGTTCTCCGTCAAACTCGCAGAGGGACTGCGACTCACGAACGACGCAGGCCTCGATTCATATGTGAGCAATTACAGCAGATTCGTGAACGAACGACCCTGGCGCACCGCGCAGAACCAAACCTCCGGCTCGACTCGACAGCGAAAGAGTATTCGTACCACGATTAACAATGACATGAAGTTGATCCTGGACAATCAGCCGCTGGGGCAAAGCAACGTGACGATCGGCGGGCTGATTGGCGGCAACCTATACATGCAGGACGCCTCGTTCGTAGAGGCAACCGGCAGCACTATCGTTATTCCGGACTTTTTCAATATCGGCAACTTCGCCACGCAAGGGACGAACGCAAACTTGCCGACACAGCGACGGCTCGTAGGCGCCTACAGCCAGATCACGGTGGACTACGCCGATTGGGCGTTTCTTACTTTGACCGGCCGTAACGACTGGAGCTCCACGCTGCCGACCAACGCCAATTCGTACTTCTATCCGTCGGCCAGCCTCGCCATCGCCTTTACCGACGCACTGAATTGGCATCCGAGCTGGCTGGACTTTGGCAAGCTGCGGTTCTCGACGGCGAAAGTGGGCAACGACGCGCCACCGTACTCACTGTCAACACGCTATGTCACTGGCGGCCTGGCCAAGGGTGCGAACAACGATATTCAGCAGTTTGGTGGTCCGTCCATCTCCTTCCCGTTCCGGGGTGTGACGTCGTACACGCAGTCCACGCAGCTGGGCAACCCCGAGCTCAGGCCGGAATCGACGGTCGAACACGAAATTGGTCTGGAACTGCGACTCCTCGGCAACCGTGCGCGGGTCGACGTCTCCATGTACCGAAAATCCAGCTTCGATCAGATCTTCAGCGTTCCGTCGTCCGCCGTAACCGGGTACACCAACATCACGCGCAACGCGGGTGATCTGGAAAACAACGGAATTGAAATCTCTCTGCACGGCCGTCCGATTGAAATCGGCAAAGTCTCCTGGGACCTTGGGGTGAACTGGGCGAAGAACAGGTCGAAGGTGCTCAGTCTGGCGCCCGGTGTAACCTCCATTTACCTCGCCGGCTATAGTTGGCCGCAGATCCGCATCATGGAGGGGCAGCCCTACGGAGTGATTTGGGGCTACGGCTGGAAACGCAATTGCGTGGAACCCAACCCGTGTTTCTCCAGCTCTCCGTCAGGGTCGATGTTGATTGGCGACAATGGCTACCCAATTCGGACGGATGAGCTGAGAAACCTCGGCACCGTCGCATCCGATTGGACCGGCAGCCTCACGTCGGATATCCGGGTCGGCAATTTCAATCTCTCGGGGCTCCTGGACGTACGCCACGGGGGCAAGCTGATCAACTTTGAGACGCAATACACGACTAACAGCGGGCGCGCAATGATCACGAACGACCGCTACACGTACACCACGCACGAAGGCATCAATATCAACACAGGCGCGCCAAACACAGTGCGACTGTTCAAGGATCAGGACTACTACCCGCTGATCTACGGCTTCGACCGGCACGAGGAACAGATCGAGCCAGCGGGATTCGTGAAGCTGCGCGAGATGACGCTTGCTTTTCGGATCCCGGAGAACTTCCTGCGCCACATCGGCTTCAAGGGAACATCGGTGTATGTGACGGGGCGAAATCTGAAAGTCTGGAGCGACTTCTCGCTTGGTGATCCTGAGGGCGATGTGTACGGCGGTCAGAATGCAGGTGGCCAATACTTCCGCCAGTTCAGCGAGCCGCAAACTCGCAGCTACTTGTTCGGCATCCGGTCCACCTTTTGATCCCGCAACCACTGACTCTGAGGAGAGCGCGAATGCAAATTCTTCGAGCCGTGGCACGAGCGGGAGTTACCGTTGTGTTGGCGGCGTACCTCATCGGGTGCAAGGGGCTACTCGATGTAAACGAGAACCCGAATACGCCCGAGGAGGCGCGGGTCGATATCAGGCTTCCGGCGCTGATAACGATGTTTATCCACTCGACCTATTACGGCGAGAACTCGCTGTGGGGCTCGGAGTGGCTGCAACAATTCTCATATAACCGGAACACTCGTTCATACGCGGAAGTGCATCGCTACGAGCTTGCCGAGACCGATGCGACTACGGCCTGGGACTATTTCTACTCGAGACCCGGCAACGAATCGATGCACATGATTCAGGACGCTTCGGCGGAGGCGGACATCTACTATCGTGGCTTGGGCAAATTGTTCAAGGCGTGGACCTTCCAGGTCATTACGGATCTCTGGGGGCCGGTACCGTACGTTGACGCCGGTGACCCTACGATCCGCGAGCCAAGGTACGACGAGCAGAAGGTCGTGTACGCTGGCATCTTGACGTTGCTCGATGAAGCCATTGCGGACCTGAGTACCCCGACTGGGCGAAGGCCGACCACACAAGATCTCTTGTTTGCCGGCGACCTGACACGCTGGGTGAAACTCGCCCGGTTCCTGCAAGCGCGCGCCAACCTGCGTCAGGCCTATGCGCCGGGCGAGGACCAGATGGCGCGCGCTAATGCGGCGCTCACAGCAATCAGCTCCGCGTTGGCTAGCAACAGCGATGACGCAGACTTCATTTATCCCGGTGGCGCTAACGCTCGCAACCCGAACTGGACGTTCACGGATCAGCGAAACTTGTTCGTCGCCGCCGAGTTCCTGGTTGAGATGCTGAAGAGCCGCAGTGACCCGCGGCTACCAATCATGTTTACACCAATCGTGTATGACTCAATCCGCGGCACGACAAGATATCCCGCGCCACCAGGGAAGTTCATTGGCCATCGCAACGGCAGCGCGCAACTCACAGATTCAACAGTCTCCTGGATAGGGCCTTTCTTCTCGAGCGAGACCTCGACGCTCAACGTTGTAAGCTATTCAGATCAGAAGTTCACGGAAGCGGAAGCGCGGCTGATTGTGAGCGGCGCGGCAGCAGCAGATGCGCCGTATCGGGACGGCATTCGTGCGAATATGCAGAAGCTCGGGGTCGCAACCGCTGCGATCAACACGTACCTGGCCGCTCGACCGGCGCTGAACACAGTTACAAACCCGCTCGAGGAAATCATCGGGCAGAAGTACATCGCGAATTTTCTGAAGGTCGAGGCGTGGAACGATTGGCGGCGCACTGGATACCCGGCAGTCCCTGCTCCGGTAGAGCAGGCGATGCTTGCCGGTCTTCCGCAGCGCATACGCACCCCTGGCTCTGAGCTCAGCAACAACATCAACCAGGTAACGGCGACAGGGATTTCTACCGGGCTCGAAGGGATGCTCGTGAAAGTGTGGTGGGCGACCCGATGACAACACTAACCGCACGAAACGACATGACCGTTATCCGCAGAACGTCTTCGTTCCTCCTGCTCGTGTTGGCGTTGGCCGCGTGTGACAAGCCTGGTCCGACCGCAGTGCGCTCGGATGCCGAGGAGTTTGCGGTTCGCGAGAACTGGAGCGCGGCAGTAGCGCCGACTGGTTCGGCGACACTGCAGGCTTCGGTAACGATCACTCAACATTTGGGCTACCACATGGAAGCGGTTCTCAATGTCACGGGAGGGGCACCCAACGCCACGTACCAGTGGCGCATCTTCAAGGGGGGGAACTGTTCGGTCAATGTTGCTGCGACCAGCAACACCGCGGGAGATGGGATATTGATTTTCGCGACAGTTCAGTCGTATCCGGACATCGTTGTGAACGCGACCGGTGCAGCCACGATGACCCGCGCTATCGCGGGTTCGCTGGATTCGCTCGGCGCGTACAGCGTGCGGGTCAGGAATTCGAATGCATCGACGAACTGGAACGGCTTGACCCCGATTGCATGTGGCAACCTCGGGATTTCCTGACGCGGCTGAACAGGGACGCCGGATGAGGGCGCTCGCCCGGAAGGTATTGCGGGCGGGCGCGGGAGTACTCTCAATCGGTCTGATTGCAACTGGCTGTTACCGGTATGTGCCCGTTCAGCTAGCGACGGTCGATCCAAAAGAGGATGTGCGAGTTTTTGTCACTGACGCTGCCGCGGCGCGACTGAGCAGTACGCTCGGAACTTATTCAACCAGTCTGGATGGACGCTTTGCCCGTGAGGCGCAGGATTCTGTCTCGGTTTCGGTGTCAGTCGCCCGCATGTATCGCGGTCAGGTAATGGAAAGCGGGTGGCAAACCATGTTCCTCGGCCGCGGCGAAGTGGTCCAGGTCCATCGCAGGGAGCTCTCGCGTACCAGGACAGTTGCGTTGGGTGTGGGAGGGGTGGCCATGTTCGCTCTGCTCGCTAACAGCGTTGTGCAGTGGCTGGATCCCAACCCATCCTCCAACGAAGAACCGCCGCCACCTCCGGCTCCGTCGTTGCGCTTGGGCGGGTTTTTCAGAATCCTCATTCGGTGAGGGGCGATCCATGCGTGTGATGAGCGTTTGGCTGCTAGCGACCTGCTTGATGCTGGGCTGCGCGGGTGCGTCATCGCCAAGTCGTCCTGCGTCCGGTAGCGGCAGCTTGCTCTCACGAGCACAGTTGCAGGCGACCAATTCAGCAGACCTCTACTCTGCCATCTCCAAACTCCGGCCGGAATGGCTATCCAGCAGAGGTCCAACGTCGGTCACGGACCCCACACCGACTGCGGCCAGCGTATTCATGAATGGCACGCTACTGGGACGGGTTGAATACTTGCGTGAAATGAAGGTTATCGAGGTCACCGAGGTTCGCTACTGGGACGCCGGTCGAGCGTCAGCCCGGTTTGGCATGGGTCATCCGCGCGGAGTCATCGAGATAATCCGATAAGTGGTAAGGACTCTCGTGAATTTTACAAATATCATCGTCGGCTTGATGGCGGCCGCGGGCTGTGCTGCCTATGCCAGCGAGACACAACAATGGCGCGGGCGCGTCGCAGTCGAAGATGGTATCACCACCATCATCAATCCGCTGGAACCGATGCTCGATACTGGCACCGCCGTTGCTGTCAGGCGCTGGTCGGTGCCGAATTCCGCTGACCTGAGGGCGCGCGCGCCATGGGCGGAGCCACGCAACCTTACAGTGGGCCGCAACTTTACCTACGTCGTCGATGCAAAAGCACACTCGGTGTACCAGATCGACTCGAGCGGGAGTTGGATCAGGACTATCGGAGGCAAACAGGGACAGGGCCCAGGCGAACTGGATTCACCGGGCGCAATTGCACTCACCGGAGGGGAGGTATTCATAATCACACGCGGCACCATCCAGGTCTTTCGTGAATCCGACGGTGCCTTCCGCCGAGCAATCCGAATACCGACACCACCACTCTTCAGTCTCACGCGCGAGTCCGATTCAACTTTCATCGCCCGCGGTTACGGCGGACTGCAGCTCATGACTGTCGCGGGAGAGTTCAAAGCCATTCCCGGCGAAACGGCGCCGCGGCGCGCGCCTCCGGGTGCGCGTGTCGCACTGCCATGTGCGAGGAGGAACGCGCCGGGGTCCGTTGCTCTTTCTGCCGATTGCTACCTTCTGCGCGTCACAGCTTACAACGACTCGGGCGCTCCAGCTGCGCGCTATCGCATAGAGCGCGACACCATACGTGGCACGCGGGCACAAATGGATTCAGTACGCGCTGCGAACTATGCGCTGGTTGGCGGCGAGGACAAGGCCACCCCCGAAGTGCGTCGCTATATCGAGATGGACATCGAGCGAGTCCGCACAAGGCCGGTTGTCAGCAGTCTGCTTCACGACAGCGCCACAGGACTGATAGCGATAGTGGAAGAATCAGCGACGGGAACGCAGACGACGTTGCACTTCATCAACGCATCGGGAGTGTACCTTGCGCGACAGCGATTCCCGGGCCGAATTATGGAAATGAACCTCGCCAATTCCAGGTTGGTGCTTCTCGCCATCGCGGGTGCAACAGGCGAAGTTTCGGCGGAGGCGTACGACATTCGGATTCCGGAAACCGCACTCCGCTTCAGACCACCGGCGGCCAGACAACCCTGATTGTCGTACGGCACAGCATCGTGCCCCACAGCATATTATGAGGCATGAATCGCGCGCAGACCTGGGCCCCACGCGCCGTTATCGGAACTCTCGTGTTCGCGCTTGCGGGATGCTCGGTTATCACGCACCTGGTGGTTCCCAGCACGCAACCGCCGGTCAGCGGAGCGTCGCGTTTTGAACCGCCGGAGAAATACACAACCTTCTGGAAAACGCTCGAGGGGTGCGCGCGCATCAAGGGGAACTACAAGGCGATCGCGTGGTTCAAGGCTGATTCAGTCACGGTCGATGGCACTGATTACAATGCATACTGGTTCGGAAAATGGAATCGGGTGGTGATCCGCAGCGATCGGCTGGACAACGATGCTACGATCAAGCACGAGATGATGCACGCGTTGATTCAGAACGGGGGCCATCCGGCGACGTACTTTAGTGGCAGGTGCGGTAATTTGGGTTGATGCCGACTGTGGTATGTGCGAGCACAATCAGATCTCAAATGCGACTGACGGATGAGCAGGTTCGGCGTGTGCTTGCCCGCGCCGAGGAAATCGGCGATGCGCAATTGCCGTCCGCGATCAATGCGGAGATTGACGCCGTAGTTGAAGCGGGAATGGCGGTTGGACTTCCGCGTGCGGCGCTGGAGAGAGCGCTGCGAGAGGAACTCAATCTTCCTGCGCGCTCACCGGTAACCGGAGATCTTGTCTTCGCGAGATCGACCGACGAACGTTATTATGCGGCCGAAGTATTGTCAGTTGCGCGAGAAGAGTTGCCCGTGCGATTTCTGCGCGGTGGCGAGCATTCCGTCACCCCCGATGAGGTTAGACCTTGTCGCTTCCTTCCTGGAGAAAGGGTCGTTGTAAACTGGCCATGGTGGGGCGAATGGACCTGCACCGTTGAGAGTCATGACGCCGAGCGACAGGAAGTGACAGTCAGCGACGGCTGGGACTCGTCGAAAGCCTTTCCGATCGCAGAGGTCTGGTTGGCGCGGAGAAAGAAATCGGTATCATTCGGCGGTGGCCGCGATGTACGGCCCATCCTTATGCGAGTCGCGGGACTCGGTGCGACGTCACTGGTAACTGCCTTTGTTATTTGGTTGCTGATGCGGTGAAGACTCGAGGCCCCCGCGACGGGCGAAGTGACCGACACTGAATCATTGTGTGCAATGCATACTACGCGGCGATTGCTGCTTGAGCAGCCGCGCTACTGACAACGTACACCCACTTCGACATCAACCGTGATTGTGTTGAGGGTTCCCAGTCGGGCGCTAAACTTCGCCGGGAGCAATTCACGAAGTGGCACAGTGTCACGCGAGGCACGCGTCCATTGGAGCGCCGAGTAGGTGCCGTCGGGCAAAACCGTGACGCGAAATGCCCCGTTGGTGAGTTGCGCGCGTGGTTCTCTGCCGTTGCCTGCCACGACAACATCAGCGATTCTCTCCAGGTCGGACTTGCGCGCGGAAGCAGCGGGGTCGGTAGTAGACACGCGCGTTCCTGCCGCGCCGCCAATGCAGACACTCTGCGCGGGGTCGCGTGAGCCGGGTCCGTTGCGCGCGGTTGGATGCACCAGATAATGACTGCGCTGTGCAACTCGCAGCCCGGCGAAGCGCGGTGGGAGATATGTGAGGGTCGCGATTGCTGCAGAAATTCGCCGCCGATCGGCATCTGCCCAATCGCCGAAAACAAAGATAGATTTGGGCTCTACAAAACCATCGCGATCGATGACGAAGCCAGACAGTGCTTCACTCCTGAGCGAGAGAGAGGCGCGAATGGAATCATCCTGCGCAATCGCGGGCGAACGCCCCTCTCGCCGCTCCGCGGGGCATGTGATTTCGAGTTCACCATAGATGCGACTCGTATCAACCACGGGCGTCGCATTCTTTGCAATCGCTCGGCGCGCAGCTGCTTCGGCGGAGTCCAGCCAGGCGTTTCCTGGCGCGCCTCCGAAGTAGATCTGCCATGGTGAGCCGCCGCAGTGAGCTTCTCTCGGAAAATGAAGTTCCGACGGTCGCCTCATCTGTGGAGTAGTTCGTACCTCCGCAACCCAACGCAAAACGTCCGCCGGGAGATACAGCTCGTGGGTGTTTGCCTGGAATCGCGACGACCATTCAACCATGCCGTTGTCGAGGGCGACGAATGTTGGTCTGCGACCAATGGTAGTGAATTGCACGATGTCGGCCGAATCAGCGGGATCGGCGAACCGCACAACAACGTGCGCTCTATTCGCAACCCCACTCGTCACGGGATTGGAAGTGCCATGCAGCGTAGCGGTCCACCATTGCCAGCGGGGGAGCGCTTCGATTATCGCGCGGCGCTGTGATGGCGAAGCCGGGGGATAGAATTCGAGCGAGGCAGTGTCAGCAATGCCGCCTGCGCTGACGATGACGCGGGTGAGGATCTCGATCGGAGCGTGCTTACCGCGCGGATTAAGCATGCGGACTGAGTCGATGGGCAGGTCCGTGAGACCCAGGTAGACACGCGCACCACATGTGACGTCGGCGCGGTCCCTGACAACGCTTCGGTCGATCGCAACCGGCGGATTGGTGATGCTCCGCGCGAGCGTGGCAGCGCTATCGAGCTTGGCCAGGAGGTCAATGAGCTGCGCAGCGGTGCGATTGCTCCACGTACCTGAGCCGCAGAATGTACTGAGGAGGGTGCCCCACTGGATTGCTCCCCGGTGGTGATAATATGACACGCTCATCCCAAGCGATGACACGTTGCTCAAATGCGGCCCATACGTAGTCGTGTCATTGCGTGCTTGTCCGACGAACGCGCGCACGCTTTCGGTCCAGCGTGTGATCTGATCGGGAGCGAAGAGGTCGTAAACTGTGGTCAAATCGTGAAGATTGGGGAGGATGCTCTGCTCTAGGGCACGCTCGACGGCCACCCATCCGTCGGCGCGAACAGCAATGTCTGCTTCACCGCTGGACCAGACTCGCAACCACTGGCTTCCACTCGCCGGTGATTGGGTGCGTTGCTGAGAAAGAGGGCGCGTGCTCGGCGCACTACTGGACGCAGTGGATGGTCTGTGGGCGATGCTGCACCCGAACAAAGAGGCGAGCACAAGGAAGCAGGTGGCAATCCGCAGCATACCCGTTAGACGGCAAGCGGAGTCGCCCATGCACAGGGCGAGGGAGTTGAAGGCTTGCGCTGGTGTATCACGGGTGATACAATACTACGGATATGGCGGATGTCAGTGTGAGAGACCTGCGCAACAATGGCGGTCGCGTTTTGCAGCGGGTTGCGAAGGGCGAGTCGTTGACTGTTACGCTCGATGGTCGACCGGTGGCCGAGCTACGTCCACTTCCAGGTAGGGCCGTCCGAGCCGCGGTGCTGTTGCGCCGATGGCATCATCTGCCGCGCATCGATTCGAAGGCCCTTCGGACGGATATCAGGAAGACGTTGGACGATACGCTGTGATCAAACCGGTTAGTCGGCACGGGAGCGGATTGCTCGACACGAACACCGTGATTCTCCTTCCTCGCATCGAAGACCCGACCCTATTGCCCGAGCACCCACTCATTAGCGCGGTCACACTTGCCGAGCTGTCCGTTGGCCCACTCGTTGCCGCGAACGCTGCAGAGCGCGCCGCGCGACAGGCACATTTGCAGCAGGCCGAGGCCGACTTCGAACCAATTCCGTTCGACGCACGTGCCGCGCGCGCCTTCGGTCGTGTCGCGTCGTCGATGCGACGGTCAGGGCGCAAGCAAAAAGCGCGTTCATACGATGCGATGATTGCCGCGATTGCTGTGGCGAACGGCCTCCCACTTTATACTTGCAACCCGAAAGACTTCAGCGGAATTGATGAACTCGAAGTCGTTGCGGTTCCGAATCCCGATGGTCGGTAGTCGGATCAGCGCGCTGATGTTCGGCGATCCTGAAGTCGCTGGCGCTCCCTGAACGGCAGCGCGTTTTCCTTTGAGATACATCGGCAACAAGACACGCCTGCTGGATTTTCTGGGTACCGTACTCGACGAGCATGGTGTGACGTCCGGGCACGCGGTAGATGCGTTCGCGGGCACCGCTAGTGTGGGGCGATTCCTCAAGCGGCGAGGCTTTCGCGTTACTTGCTGCGACATAATGACGTACAGTCATGTTTTTCAGAAAGCCTACGTGGAGCTCGACAAGGTGCCGCACTTCCGCGGCCTGGAGCATGTGGTTGACTTTGAAGCCGAGCCAAGCGGCTCGAACGCGCCTGTATTCCCTGGCATCGCAGAGGCGAGCCGCTTTTCCCTTGTGTTGCAGCACCTCGAGACAATCGTACCCGGTTGTGCATCGCTGATTTCCACGGAGTTTGCCGACGCAACGTCGTCAGGCAGCGGGAATCGCATGTACTTCACTATCGATAACGCCAACCGGATTGATGCGGTGCGCGAGTCGCTCGACGACTGGCACTCGCGAGAGCTTATCGACGATGCGGAAAGGTACGTGTTGCTTGCTGTGCTCCTCGAAGCTCTGGATTCCGTCGCGAACACGACTGGTGTCTACGCCGCATTTGTGAAGTCATGGCAGCCGAATGCACTGAAGCCGATCAGGTTGAGAGAGCCGGAGTTGATTACTGAGACGGGGCTTGAATGCCGCGCTCTACACGGAGATGTCAACGAACTGGCGGACGGTCTGGGAGAAGTTGACCTCCTCTACCTGGACCCACCATACAACTCGCGGCAGTACAGTGGCTACTACCACATTCCGGAACTCGTTGCGATGGGTTGGGCGTCGGGCGCGCCGGCGCTGCGCGGAAAGACGGGGTTGATTCCGGACGCAGACAAACGATCCGACTGGTCGCGTCGCGGCAGTTGTGTTCAGGCCCTCAACGATCTACTCGACCGCGTGAATGCGCGCTACGTTCTCATGAGCTACAACAGCGAGGGGATTATTCCGGAGGAGGAGATCCGGCGGGCATTCACCTCGCGCGGTGTTCCTGGCAGCTTCCGCATTCACGAACACGACTACGCGCGATATCGCTCCGACCGCGACAGGAGCGAGCGGCGCTACAAGGCATCGCGAGTGATGGAACGCATTTATTTTGTAGAACTGAAGAGGTGAGTGGTGTTGCCGGTAACGACGCACATCGGGTGCGTGAGACTGAGAGTTGCATCGCTGGATCGCTCGCTCGGGTTCTATCACGAGCTGCTGGGCTTGCAGAGAGAAAGCGCAGCGCAAGGGCGTGCAACATTGCGCGCCAATGGCGGGGGACATCCGCTCGTTGAACTCGTTGAAAAACCCGGTGCGCTGCCGCAACCGGTGCGGGCCGCGGGTTTGTATCACACAGCGTTCCTGCTGCCGCATCGCAGCGATCTGGGGCATGCACTGCGACGTCTGGCTGAGGCCCAATATCCATTGCAGGGCGGATCAGATCACGCGGTGAGCGAGGCGTTGTATCTCGCCGATCCGGATGGCAATGGCGTCGAGATCTACGCCGACCGTCCGCGCGAGTTGTGGCCGCGCGCGAATGGGGAGATTGCAATGGCGACCTTGCCGCTCGACGTTGACAGTTTGCTTGCTGAGTCGGATGCCGATTTTGCAGGAGGAGAATGGAGCGGCTTTCCCGAGGGAACCAAAGTGGGGCACATTCACCTGCGTGTTCCTTCAGTCGAAGGTGCTCGCAAATTACTTGTGGATGTGATTGGCTTTGACGTTATCTCGGCGAAGTATCCGGGTGCGATATTTGTTTCTGCGGGCGGTTATCATCATCACGTTGCGGCGAATATCTGGGAAGGGAGGAGTGTGCCGCCGTTACCTTCTGAGGCAGCGGGGCTGATCGATTTCGAGATTATTGCGCCTGATTCGTCGGAGATTGCGGCTATTGCGGAGAGGGCGCGCGGGGCGGCGTTGCAAGTTGACGACGTGGACAACGGAATCGCGATCGCGCATGACGGGATTCGCGCGCAAATAATTGGAGACTGATAACGGTGAGGGTTGAGAAGGTTCTGGTGGTGGGCGGTGGTCCGGTGGGGCTGGCTTGCGCCATCTCTGCAAATCGGCGCGGGTTGGATCCGCTGGTGATTGACGCTGGTGCAATCGTGAATTCCATCGCGCACTATCCGGTTCAAATGGAATTCTTCACTACGCCCGAGCTGCTGGAGATCGGCGGTCACCCGCTTGTGTGTGCGGGTCACAAGCCAATCCGCGCGGAAGCAATGATGTACTACCGCGGCGTTGTGCGCGCGGAGGGATTGCGCGTGGAGACGTACGCACGGTTGCTGGGTGCCAGACGCGGGGAGAGAGGCATTGTGGCGTCGGTATCTGGTCTTCGCGGAGCCGAGGAAATAATCTGTGAGCGGATGATTCTTGCGACCGGTTATTATGACAATCCGCGCCCCCTCAAGATTCCAGGGGAAAAACTGCCGCACGTGAGCCACTACTTCGACGAGGCACACCTGAGCATGGGGCTCAACGTTGCCGTGATCGGCGGCAAGAATTCAGCGATCGAAGCGGCGCTGAGTCTGTATCGTGCGGGTGCCCGGGTAACCCTGATCTGTCGCGGGAAGAATGTTGGCGAGACGGTGAAGTACTGGCTGCGCCCCGATATCGAAAACAGAATCAAGGCGGGCGAGATCGCAGGGCGCATGTGTACCCAGGTGGTCGAGATCAGGCAGCGTGACATCATTATGCGTGACGCCTCAGGGACTGAGGAGACAATTGCCGCTGACCGTGTCTATGCACTGACTGGATTTCTCCCCGATACGGATTTGTTTCGAAGGGTTGGCATCGAGATTGATGTCGACACCGGGCGGCCGGCGCATGATGCAACAACGCACGAGACAAATGTGCCGGGGGTGTTCGTGGCCGGCAGCATATGCTCGGGATATCGAACCTCCGACATCTTCATCGAGAACGGTCGCTTTGACGGCGAGAAGATATTCGGCGCGACGGTCGGCTCATGAGCATCGATGGAATGGGTGCTCGCAGCGACCTTCAGTCGCCGCCCGCAATGATGAGTGACGAACTTGCGATCGAACTTGCAGCGCTCCAGGAATCCGGCTTGTTGCGGCGCATGCGGCAGGTTACCGACCGGAAGGGCCCCGAAGTGCAATGTGCTGGCCGCACGCTCGTGGATTTTTCCTCGAACGATTATCTGGGACTGGCGTCAGATGAGCGGATCGCCCGTGCGGTGCGCAGTGCGGCGGAATCGGATGCAGTAGGCGCTGCAGCGGCACGACTGGTATCAGGCAACCACACGCTTCACGAGAGACTCGAAGCCGAACTTGCGCGGTTCAAGGGCAGCGAGGCGGCACTGCTCTTTTCGTCGGGCTACATGGCAAATATCGGCGCAATTCCCGCGCTGGTCGGGCGTCGCGATGCCATTTATGCAGACGAGTTGAATCACGCATCGCTGATCGACGCGTGCCGCCTGTCGCGGGCAGAGCTACGCGTCATTCCACACGGCGATTGCGATGACCTTGTGACCGCGCTGTCAGCAGACGCAGGGAGATTCAGGCGGCAGCTCATAGTAGTCGATTCTGTTTTCTCCATGGACGGCGATCTCTATCCTCTTGACTCACTGGTCGCAATCGCGCGCGACCATGGCGCGTGGACCTATGTTGACGATGCGCACGGCACTGGAGTTCTGGGCGCGACAGGTCGGGGAGCCGCGGAACATTGGGGAGTTGAAGGGGAGGTCGATGTATTGATGGGAACGATGGGTAAAGCGCTGGGTGTGTCGGGCGCGTTCGTAGCAGGATCAAGGACGCTTGTCGATTATCTAATGAACAGAGCGCGCTCATTTGTATATACAACTGGCACGCCGGCAATCCTTGCCGCTGCCGCGCTGGAAGCGCTGAACATCATTGCGGCCGAGCCATGGAGACGCGACCGTTTGCGCAGGAACGCGCAAGAGCTGCGACAGGGTTTGAATGCGCTGGGCTATCGTGTGCCGGGCGAGAGCGACGGACACATTGTTCCGTTCATTCTGGGCGACGCCGCAACGACAATGAGTGTTGCCGCGAATCTCTTCGACAGTGGTTTTCTGGTCGGCGCGATTCGGCCTCCAACGGTTCAGGTGGGGCTCTCGAGGTTGCGAATAACTGTGAGCGCGGCACACGACGACGGGCACATATTCGGACTGCTTGCGGCGTTGCGCGAAAGTCTCTCGAATGAGTCGCGGACGACAGGGTGAAGGGCGCGCGAATCAGTGAGCGCGATGCGCAACACATCTGGCATCCTTATACCCAGCATCAGAGCGCAGCGCCGCCGATTTCAGTAGAGTCCGCGCGCGGCGCGCACCTCATCACAAACGATGGCCGGCGAATCCTGGATTGTGTCTCGTCGTGGTGGGTGACTCTGCACGGGCACTGCAACGAGGTGATCGCGGCGGCGATCGCCGAACAGTCGGCAAAGCTGGAACAGGTGATCTTCGCGGGATTCACCCACGAGCCGGCCGTGCGACTGGCCGAAGAGTTAACCCGGATTCTGCCGCGCGGTCTTTCCAAAGTGTTCTACTCCGACGATGGCTCCACTTCGGTCGAAGTCGCGCTCAAGATGGCACTGCAGTTCTGGCGCAACCGCGGCGAGCTCAGAAGGACCGTTGTTGCGCTCGAAGGCGCATATCACGGTGACACCTTTGGTGCGATGAGCGTGAGCGCGCGGGGATTGTTCAACGATGCGTTTGCTGAGCAGCTGTTCAGCGTGGAGCGGCTTCCCGACCCGGTCGATGGAGACCCGGCTGCGGCGTTCGATGCACTGCTGGAGCGTCGCGGTCCTGAAATCGCCGCGATCATCGTTGAGCCACTTCTGTTGGGTGCGGGTGGGATGCGCATGTGGAGCGCGGACACGCTCCGTTCCCTGCGCGAATCCGCAGCCAGGGCAGGGGTGCTGTTCATCGCCGATGAAGTACTCACTGGATTTGGGCGTACCGGCCCGCTGTTCGCGTGCGAACATGCTGGAATTACCCCCGACATCATCTGTTTGTCGAAAGGACTGACTGGAGGTTTTCTTCCACTGGGAGCGACTGTTGCATCGGAAGAAGTTTTCGCGGCCTTCCTGAACGCTGACAGACGCTTCACATTGTTTCACGGTCATTCCTACACCGCCAACCCCATCGCCTGCGCCGCTGCAGTTGCAAGTATCTTGCTACTGGATGATGCGTGCGCTGCGAGGCGCAAACATATCGAACTGATCCATCGCGCGGAGCTGACAAAGCTCGCCGCGCAGCGTGGAGTGGTGAACACTCGCGTACTCGGCACAGTAGCAGCGTTTGACCTGGTGGGCGACCCGGGATATCTGAGCAACGCTGCTACACAAGTAGCGAGCGAATGCCTCGAGAATGGCGTTCTTCTTCGCCCGCTGGGAAATGTCGTATATCTTATTCCCCCTTACTGTGTCGAGGAGACTGAACTGATCGGCGCTTACAATGTCATCTCAAACGCGGTTGGTCCCCTGCCATGAGTACCAACCGTTGAGACGCCCGAATTGCTGAGAATTGGCGTAACGGGAACCGACACCGCAGTTGGCAAGACCGTAATTGCGAGTGCGCTGGTCGGACTGCTTCGCGCCCGAAGCGTTCGCACCGGTGTGATGAAGCCGGTTGAAACCGGCGTGTCACGAGGAGAGCTGGGGTCCGATCACATGCTCCTGGCGATGGCGGCGGAAGTGAGCTCGGACAATTCCGACATCTGTCCGATTATCCTCGAAGAGTCGCTGGCGCCCTGGGTTGCTTCGAGGGCTGCCAACATCGAGATCAATATTGCCTCGCTGGATGAATCGTTCGCGCGGATCTGCGCGGGAAATGATTGTGTGGTAGTGGAAGGCGCTGGTGGCCTCATGGTTCCCATCACGCGCACATTTCGCTACGACCATCTCTTCGCCCGCTGGGACCTGGAGATCGTGATAGTCGCTGCCGACAGGCTGGGCGTGATCAATCATTCGCTCCTGACAATCGAGGCAGCGCAGCGCGCAGGCCTCAGGGTCCGCGGCCTGGTACTGAACCAGCTGCATCGTGCCAACCCGGGGACGGTGGCGATGAACAACGCCAGCGTATTGCGTGAACTTGTGCCTGACATCCCAGTTGTGGAATTCCCCTGCGTTGAGGCATTGCATGGAATCAGGCGGCTGCACGCATTCCGTGATCCGCTCGACATGGGACTGCTGCGCGATGTTGCGCTGAGTACCGGACTCGGGGCCGTGTTATTCGAAGCGGGAGCACAAAGCAATTTGAGGATTGAGGGATAGTCTGGCAGCCTTGTCCCCGCTATCATCTGACACGTGATGAATCACGACTGGAATGAGCTGGCGGATATTTCGCTGGCGGGAGAGCTGATCAGCCGCGATGCGGCGCACTCGGTACTCGATGCGGGCGATGATGAGTTGCTAAGTCAACTCGCGGCGGCATATCGCGTGAGGCGCAAGTTCTGGGGGAATCGCGTGCGGTTGCATTTTCTCCTCAACGCGCAGAGTGGACTGTGTCCCGAGGACTGCAACTACTGCTCGCAGTCGAAAGTGTCAGCGGCTGAGATCGAGAAATACCCAATGCTGGCGCACGAAAAAATCCTGGCTGCTGCCGGGCGTGCCGCACGACTCAAGGCCGGGACCTTCTGCCTCGTTATTTCGGGACGTTCCCCCGGGGAGCGGGTGCTGGACAAGGTTGTAGACGCGGTTCGTGATATCAAGTCCAGACATGACATTCGTGTGTGCGCATGTCTGGGCCTCCTGAACCAGGCGCAGACCGCAAAGCTCGCCGATGCAGGCGTCGACACCGTCAACCACAACCTCAATACATCCGAAGAGCACTATGGTAGTATATGTACGACGCATTCCTTCGCCGACAGGGTGCGCACCGTCGAGAATGTGAAACAGGCCGGGATAGGCACATGCTCCGGAGGCATCATCGGCATGGGAGAAAGCGATGACGATATTATCGATCTCGCTCTCAGTCTGCGTTCAATGAATGTGCGCTCCGTGCCGGTGAACTTCCTCATCCCGATTGCTGGAACGCCGCTCGAGCACGCGCACTCGCTTGATCCCCGGCAATGTTTGCGAGTGTTGTGCCTGTACAGATTCCTGCTTCCATCGCAGGAAATCCGTATTGCCGGCGGACGCGAGGTGCATTTGCGATCGCTGCAGCCACTGGGACTATATCCAGCGAACTCGATATTCATTGGTGACTATCTCACGACGCCGGGTCAGGCCACGCGCGCGGATTTTGAGATGATCCGTGATGCCGGCTTCGTGCTGGAAGGAGCGGATGGTGAGTCTGTGGTAGCGGAGCCGCTTGTTCAGGATCTGCTTGAGCAGTCACCCGGTGTTGTGTTGCCAATGTATGCGGGAGTCGTGACCGGATAGCGCTCGAAAGAGAGCGCTGGTGTTACCAATTCACGGCTGACAAACTGTTGCACTCAGGCCACGCATAACACTGGTTCGCCCAGTGAGGCGCGAGGGGTTGCCGCGGCTCATTTCAACACGTCAATCCGACGTGAAGTACGCCGCCACACCTGCCCCCACAAAGGAATCCTCCGCTGGTTCGCAGCGCTCCATTGCGAGCGAGGGCGCGCGGGCACGGATCGCGCGCTTTTGTACCATGGTGTCGCTGCTGCTCTGCGCGATGCTGGCGACGTCGTGTACGAGTGACATTGCCGGCAACGGGCGCGTTCCCACCAGCATTTCGATTCTTCCAGCGGGAGCCACGATCGATGCGATCGGTGCAACGCAGGACTTTGAGGTAGTCATCACGGATCAGAATGGCGTCGTGATGGAAGGACAGACAATCGAATGGTCTGCCTTGCCCGTTTCGGTCGCGAGTGTCTCGACTCAGGGAATCGCAACGGCGCAAGCAAACGGAAACTCTCAGATAGTCGCGAAATCAGGAGGTCTGCAGACCAGTGCGGCACTCAGCGTTCAGCAGCGCGCGAATTCGCTCAGCAAGGTGAGCGGTGACAACCAGCAGGGACAAGTTGCCTCACAATTGCCCACTCAGCTTCGTGTAGTAGCACGTGACAGAATGAACAATGTGGTGCCCGGCGCGACTGTTTTGTTCGAGGTTTCCAGCGACGGCGGATCTGTCACGGCGGCTTCCGTCATAGCTGATGCAACTGGCGGCGCGAGCACTCAATGGACTCTGCCTACCCAGGCATCCGCATCGCACACGGTAACGGCGCGCGTGAACGGTGCTGCGTCGGCCACGACGCAGTTCGCGGCCAATGCGGTTGCAGGACCATCTGCAACTCTGGAGAAGGCATCGGGCGATGCGCAGAACGGAACGGTCGGCATCAATGTGTCGACGGTGCCCACGGTTCGCATATCCGATGCATTCGGCAATCCGGTTAGTGGAGCCGCTGTCTTATTTCAGATAACTGGCGGTGGTGGTGCAGTCACCGGCGCCATGACGAACACAAACTCGTTTGGACTGGCATCACCTACCGGATGGCAACTGGGCAGTGTACCCGGGCCCAATTCGCTGCGAGCGACAGCAGCGCTGGTTGCGCCGGTCGATTTCATCGCGACTGCTATCATCGGTCCGCCCTCGCAGGTACTGCCGCATCAGGGTAATTCGCAGAGCGCCGCCATCGGCACAGCCGTCGCAGTCGATCCAGGCGTTCGTGTGTCAGATGCATTCGGCAATGGAATAGAAGCATTCGCAGTGAGTTTTGCAGTGAGGGGCGGTGGCGGATCGATCACGGGTGGCAGCGTGCTCACTGATGCAAATGGAGTCGCGATAGTGGGGAGTTGGACAGTCGGCCTGACGCCGGGAGCCAACCAACTCACCGCTACTGCGGGCTCATTGACACCAGTCGTGCTGACCGCGACAGGCACCGTTACGCCAGCCAATGCGGTTGTGCATGCGGGCGACAATCAGAGCGCGACAGTCGGGAGCAATGTCTCAGTCCCGCCCGCGATTCGGGTTACCACGGCGCAGGGACATCCGGCACCGGGCGTGCTGGTTGCATTCACAGTCGCATCCGGTGGTGGTTCGACGGGAAGTTCACCGGTGGTGACCGATGCAAACGGCGTCGCCACCGCGAGTAGCTGGACGCTTGGCACTGCAACGGGTGCGAACACACTCTCGGCATCCGTTGTGGGACTCAGCCTCGTGAACTTCAGCGCGACGGGAACTGCAGGACCCGCAGCCAACATGCAGATAGTGGCAGGCAACTCTCAGTCCGCTGGGGTTGGCACCGCTGTCGCCATCGATCCAGCGGTTCGTGTGACGGACGCGTTCGGAAATTCGGTATCTGGCGCAAGTGTGAGCTTCGTGATCACTGTGGGCGCTGGCGCTGTCGCTGGTTCGCCTGCCGTTACGAATGCAGGCGGCATCGCCACAGTGGCATCATGGACGCTAGGTGCGCTGCAGGGATTGAATCAGCTGCGCGCCGATCTGAGTGGAGTCTCCTCTGTCACGTTCTCTGCGACCGGAACCGTACAGCCAGCCGCGATGGTGATTCATCTTGGAAACAATCAGAGTGCAACCGTGGGAACTCAGGTCGTGGTCGCCCCCGCAGTGCGAGTCACGGACGCAGGCAGTGCGCCCGTTCAGGGAGTGAGCGTGAACTTCACTGTAACTGGAGGTGGCGGTACTGTCGCGGGCGGTAGCGCCACCACAGATGTGAATGGCGTCGCAACCGTGACATCCTGGACGCTCGGTACCATTGCAGGCGCCAACGCACTGCAGGCCAGCGTTGCTTCGCTTCCGTCGGTGAACTTCAGTGCTACGGGTACCGCGGGGGTGGCGACAAGCATAGTGGTCCAGGCGGGAGACAATCAGACAGCTCTCGCCGGGACGCAGGTTGCTGTGGCGCCATCCGTGAAGGTTCGTGATGTCTTCGCCAATCCGGTGAGCCTTGTTACGGTGACATACGCCGTGACCGGCGGCGGCGGATCGATAACAGGGGCCGCTCCGCAAACTTCAGTTCTGGGAATCGCGGCAGTCGGGAGCTGGACTCTGGGCGCAGGTGCCAACACGCTCTCCGCGACCGCGACCGGCGGGGGCATCGCTGGCAATCCAATTTCATTCAACGCGACGGGGTCGATTTCATCGTTCAACATTGAATTGAGATTCCTTACCGGAACCACACCGGCACAGACGTTAGCATTCAACAACGCTGTCGCGCGGTGGCAGTCAATCATCACAGGTGATATTCCACCTTTTGCGCTCAATGTTGGCGCTGGCGATTGCGGATCCAACTCACCAGCGGTGAACGAGACCATCGACGATCTTGTCATTTTCGTGACGCTCGAGCCGATCGACGGCGCGGGAATGGTCCTCGGTTCCGCGGGCCCATGCCGGATACGCCCCGGCGGCGGTGGTCCTACTGCACTCCTGCCGATAACAGGACGGATGCGATTCGATACCGCAGATCTCGCGTCGATGGAAGCGAGTGGAATTCTGGAGAATGTGATTCTTCATGAGATGGGTCACGTGCTGGGCATTGGAACTCTCTGGCCCGCGCCTTTTAAGGCATTGCTTGCGCTGCCGTCGTTGCCGAGCAGCCCGGGCGTCGACACGCATTTCACCGGTTTGAGTGCAATTGCCGCGTTCAACACGGTGGGCGGTGCCGGATATGCCTTCAACAAAGTGCCGGTTGAGAACACAGCGGGTGGAGCAGGTACGCGTGATGCACATTGGCGTGAGAGCCTCTTCGCGAGCGAGCTGATGACAGGCTTTATTGGCGCAGGTTCCAGCCCGTTGAGCGTGGTCACGATCAAGTCCCTCGAAGATCTTGGATATACGGTGAGCACCGCTACCGCGGACACCTACATCCTGCCCGGCGGCGGAGCAATGGACACGTCGCCGAAGATCCATTTGATGGGAGATGTGATCACAACTCCCCCTCGCATCGGCGGCGGCTAGTCAGCACTTTTTTCGCGTCGAACGTAACACCCTCCTGACGACGTAACATCGTACCACGCGGCAGCATGCACGCAGTGTGTCTCACGAAATCGGCACCTACGAAGCTGACACGGTATGATTAGTGCACCCTCGTCTTCCACGGCGACGCAAGTAACGTCGTTCGCGCAGTGTTGAGGAGAGGGAATAGTGACGGGCGCACAGTGCTGCTGATGAGGATGTCAGCCCTGAAATCCGTCGCGCGGCTGGTCAACGACAGCACAACGCTGATCCCCCGCTTACAAATCGCAGACCAGGCACAGTAGACCGGTATCTGTCCCCTGGCGGCGCACCACCGACCACATAACCCGCAGCGGTCGGCATATAAGAAAATTCAGTTTGTTCGAGTGGCAGATGCGGATTCTCAATATCGCATTGGATTGTCATTCGCTTTGCGCGCGATTGTAGCGACAGTTGCCGATATTCGGCCCACGATACGCTCGGCCTATCAGATCGTTTGTTCACACCAAAAGAATTCCATGGGAGTCCAATGAAGATCAGTACAAACAATCAAGTATGTCGAACGCACGCACCGAGCGGCAGGATCGCGCGGCTTTTGGTCGTGCTGGCGTTCGCCGCGCTGTTTTCCGCAGCATGTGATGTTCACACATCCACTGCACCCGGTGCGCTCTTCAGCATCACTGTCTCGCCGAACCCAACTCTATCCATCAACGCCACGCAGCAGTTCGTGGCGGTGGGAAGTGACGACGACGGTGACGTGGTTGTGATTACTCCCACCTGGAGCATCGCGGCTGGCGGTGGCGCAATCAGTGGCGCCGGCTTGTTCACTGCCGGTACGGTTCCCGGAACGTACACCGCCACGGTCCACGCGGTGAGTAATGGAGTTACCGGTACCGCGACAGTCACAGTGACAGTCGGACCGTTGGCGGCCATTGTCGTCAGCCCCAATCCGCGAACACTGCCTGTCAACGGCACGCAGCAGGTCACCGCCGTGGGCTGGGACGCAGCTGGTAACGTCATCGCCATAACTCCTGTCTGGTCGGTAGTCGCGAGTGGTGGAAGCATCGCCACCGGCGGTCTCTTCACCGCGGGAGCGGTGACGGGAACATTCAGCAATACTGTCAGAGCAACGAGCGGCGGCATCTCCGGGTTCGCCACTGTTGTAGTCACCTCTGGCGTTGGAATCCTGGCCACAATTGAAGTCAGCCCGAACCCCAGTTCGCTGGCAACAAACGGCACGCAGCAGTTCGCAGTTGTTGGCAGGGACGCCGCTGGTGCCGAAGTCGCCGTCTCGCCGGTATGGTCGGTAGTCGCGAGTGGTGGAAGCATCGGCTCCGGCGGCTTCTTTACCGCGGGAGCGGTGGCCGGAACGTTCAGCAGTACAGTCAGAGCAACCAGCGGCGGCATCTCGGGGTTCGCCACCGTGACGGTCACTTCGACCATCGGACCTTTGGCAACCATTATCGTTGCTCCCAATCCGCGGACACTGCTTGTAAACGGCACGCAGCAGTTCACCGCCGAGGGCAGGGACGCAAGTGGTAACGTCATCACGATATCTCCTGTCTGGTCGGTAGTCGCGAGTGGTGGAAGCATCGCCACCGGCGGTCTCTTCACCGCGGGAACGGTGGCTGGAACATTCAGCAGTACAGTCAGAGCAACCAGCGGTGGCATCTCCGGCAGCGCCACTGTTGTGGTCACCTCAAGCGTTGGAGCGTTGGCCACAATTGCAGTCAGCCCGAGCCCCAGTTCGCTGGGCACAAATGGCACGCAGCAGTTCACCGCTGTTGGCAAGGACGCCGCTGGTGCCGACATCGCCATCTCGCCGGTCTGGTCGGTCGTCGCGGGTGGTGGAAGCATTGGCACAGGCGGCCTCTTTACCGCCGGAACGGTGACGGGAACATTCCCCAGTACGGTCAGAGCAACCAGCGGCAGCATTTCGGGGTCCGCCACCGTCACGGTTACTACGATCATCGGACCGTTGGCAACCATTACCGTCGCGCCCAACCCGTGGACAATGCTCGCCAACGGCACGCGGCAGTACAGCGCTGTTGGCAGGGACGCGAGCGGTAACGTAATCAGCATCTCACCGGTCTGGTCAGTTGTCGCGAGTGGCGGCTTGATAAACAGCGCGGGCCTTTTCACCGCCGGTGCAGTCGCCGGCACATTCACCAATACAATCAGAGCAACCAGCGGCGCCACGTCGGGGTTCGCCACCGTGACGGTCACTTCGACCGTCGGAGTGCTGGCAACCATTGAAGTCAGCCCGAATCCCAGTTCGCTGGTCATCAACGGCACGCAGTTGTTCACCGCCGTTGGCAAGGACATCACTGGTACTGTCATATCCATCTCGCCTGTCTGGTCGGTGGTCGCGAGTGGCGGAAGCATCGGCACTGGCGGTCTCTTCACTGCGGGAGCCGTGACCGGAACGTTCAGCAATACGGTCAAAGCAACCAGCGGCAGTATCTCAGGCACCGCAACTGTGTTCGTAACACCGGTCGGCACACCAGCGCCGACAGTTCCATTAGGCGCGGCTGGGACACACGGAATTCTCGCGGGTTCAACCATTACATGCGTTAATCTCGGCGTGATCAACGCCGACGCCAGTGTCTGGCCGGGCAGCGCCATTACGGGATTTGGTCCATGCGTGATCACTGGCGCGCAACACGCAGCTGACCCGTTTGCACAAACAGCTCAAGCTGCTCTCACAGTGGCGTACAATCAGCTCGACAACATGCCGTGTGGTGCCACCCTGACGGCGAACCTCGGCGGGCAAACGTTGCAGCCAGGCGTCTATTGCTCAACGTCTTCGCAGGGCCTGACAGGCGAAATGTTCCTTAACGCCCTGGGCGACGCCAATGCGATCTTCGTCATCAAGGCCGCAAGTACGCTCACCACCGCCACCGCGCAGGTAACCCTGCTGAACGGCGCGCAGGCAAAAAACATCTACTGGCTGGTGGGAAGTTCCGCCACATTGGGCGTGGGCAGCGCGATGAAGGGAAACATCATCGCGTTCACGAGCATCACTCTGGTCGACAACGCAACGCTGCTTGGTAGAGCGCTGGCACGAAACGGTGCGGTAACAATGGGCACCAACAACTCCATCATACTGCCGTAAACCAAAAAGGAGATTCACATGTTACGAAGAGCTATTACGATCGGCGTCGCGCTGTTGGTAGCGGCGGTGCCACTCGCAGCGCAGCAACAAGGGACAATAGAGTTCGGCGGATTCGCCAGCAACAACTCCTTCGACAACAGTCTTGGTATGAACAGCGCCTGGGGCGGAGGCGCGCGGGTAGGTGCGTTCCTTCTTCCCCGGGTGTCGCTCGAGTTTGAAGGCAACGGACTCTCTGCGAGTCGCACGCTCGGACGCGCGGATGTCAACACAGGAATTCTCTCGGGGCGGTTGCTGTACGCGCCGCTCAAGGTCGGTCGCCTGTCCCTGCTCCTGGGTGCTGGCGTGGATCACACCGATACCGAGTTTCTGGAGAGTTATGGCTACCACGGATTGTTGGGTGCGAAGCTCGCGCTCTCCAGCGTAGTAGGGCTTCGCGCGGATGGAATCCAGAGTCATATGGCGAATGGTGGCGGCACAAACACCGCCATTCATTTGGGCCTGACCCTCTACCGCAAGCCAAAGGGCATCAGAACAGTTGAAACCCGCATTGAAACCCGCACCGAAATCCGCGAGGTACCAGCCGCACCTGTTGCACAGCGACCTGATTCCGTGAGCGCCGCCGAAACGCGACGTTTGCGTGATCTCGAGCTGAGTTACCAGAGACTGCGTGACTCCCTCGCAAGGATTCCCGCGCCGTCGTCAGACGCTGCTGCAATGGCTACGATGCGGCAGATGATCTTTTTCCGCCATGATCAATCCAGCCTGAGCGACTCGGCCAAGGCAATTCTGCGCGAGAAGGTGCCGGTGTTCAATGCCAACCCCGAGATGCTAATTACGATCATTGGCTTCGCGAGCAAGCCAGGCACCGAAACGTATAACATGGCGCTCGGTCTTCGGCGTGCAGCAGAGTCAAAGGCCTACCTGGTTTCGCGGGGCATCAATGCCAATCGCATCGAGATTGCCACGCGAGGTGAGGGACAGCTAAGAGTCGAAGGTCCGGGAGAAGCCGCGGATGCAGCGAACAGGCGCAGCGAGTTCAGCATCCTGGTTACCGAGTCGATCCAGAACGTTCCCAGGAAGTAAATCGAATACGAAGCGAACGCTACCAAAGAGGACAGCTCCCAGTCAGGGAGCTGTTCTTTTTTTGGCAACCTGTCTCTCCGTGCACGAATCTCTGTTTTGCGCGTCTCCTTGACTGGCGCGAGGGCGTCAGCAGGTGCTACGATAAGGTGGCAGCCCGAGCGATTCAAACCCGCGTGATACCAATGAAGGAGTTCCGATAAATGTCGGGCCTAGTTCTGCGTCATTCCAGTCGCGACGCAATTCTTGTGGCCCTGGCAGTGGCGCACGGTGCGCTGCTGTTCGCGCTTCCCTCCGCGCTGCTCATTGCGATTGCGCTGTGGTGGACCGCCAACACGGTGGCTCACAATTTCCTTCATCTCCCCTTTTTCAGATCGCGCGTCGCGAACGCTTTCTTCTCGGTTTATCTGAGTCTGTTGCTCGGTCTTCCACAAACGCTGTGGCGCGACCGGCACATAGCGCATCACGCGGACAAGCCCTGGCGCATGCGCTGGAGTACGCAGATGCTGATCGAGCTGTGCGCCGTCACGCTGATCTGGATTTATTGGGGGACGCACGGAATCGGTTTCTTTCTCGGGACCTGGGTTCTGGGTTGGGGCGGAGGACTCGTGCTGTGCCAGTTGCAGGGATACTTCGAGCATTCGCGCGGCACGGTGAGCCACTACGGCGCCCCGTACAATGTTCTCTTTTTCAACGATGGCTATCATGTGGAGCACCACGCGCGGCCGGGATTGCACTGGAGCGAGTTGCCGGGTCATGCTGTCGAGGGTGCAACGCGCAGCAGGTTGCCCGCGGTGCTGCGCTGGCTGGAGCTGGCACATCTCGATGCGCTGGAGCGCATGGTGTTGCATTCGCGGCCACTGCAGGAGTTCGTGATTGGCAGGCACTCGCGCGCATTTGAAAAGCTGTTGCCCACGGTTCCGGCTGTGAAGCGGGTGACGATTGTGGGTGGAGCGCTGTTCCCGCGTTCGGCGCTTATTCTACGCCGCCTCATTCCTGAGGCCGAGATCACGATCGTGGATCAATCGGCGGAAAACATTTCACGGGCAAGAGGGATGATTGATGCCGGCGTGCGATTTGTCGGCGAGTCTTTCACGCCCGCGCTTTGTGAGGGCGCCGATCTCGTTGTCTTTCCGCTGGCATTCGATGGCGAGCGCGAAGAACTGTACTCCAATCCGCCCGCTCGAATCGTGGCTGTGCACGACTGGATCTGGCGAAGACGGGGCCAGAGCGCGGTGATATCTCTCTTGTTTCTCAAGCGCCTGAACTTCGTTCGCAGGTGAGCGGCCGAACGGCGGGACTTTGCGCCGTTTTCCTGATTTCCAAGCTGATCACGCTGTACGTCCATGCGGTACCGCTGTCACCGCTCCTGCCGCTCGCGTGGTTCTGGCAGGACGCGGTTGTGGTAGCGGTCTTTGCGTGCGGCGAACGCGTTCTCAAGGCCAAATGGTTCTGGCGCATTGTTTACTCCGCGCTGGTGCTTCTCACTGCTTTCGGAACACCGGTTTCGATGGACCTGGGTTCTCCGCTGACAGGAGCAATGCTTCGCGCTGCGCGAGGCACTCTCGCTGATTCCATCCGACACCACGCTACTCCAGTGAACATCATGGTGACGGGTGGCCTGCTTCTGGTCGCCGTACTGGTTCCCCTTTTCTGGAAGAGACGGGACGTGCGCACGCGCACGCTGGTCGTTGCTGGACTGATAGCACTTGTCGTTGGACAGCTGGCGGCGGCGCGCGTTGACACGAGAGGGATGGAACGCAATCCTGTTTTTGCACTCGCGGGCACGGTTCTCCCCCGCGTCCGGGGCGAGAGTTACGAGGAGGATTGGCGACAGCCGCTGCAGCCGCGAACAAACGGCGCGCCTAACGACAAGGCTGTGAATGACACCTTGCGTGCGTTGCGAGGTGCGGCGTCTGGAAGCAATGTGCTGATGGTCGTTCTGGAATCAACAGGCGCGCAGTACCTCCAGCCCTGGGGCGCCGCAGAAGACCCGATGCCAACACTCAGCGCACTCGCGACGCGGTCGATCCTGTTTGAGAACGCATACGCGCTCTATCCGGAGAGCGTCAAAGGGCTGGTGTCTTATCTCTCTTCGCGATATCCCGGTTTTGATGTGCCGAACGCGAGGCACGGCAGCATCGCGTCGCCATCCATTGCAACGCAACTCGGCAGCGCTGGTTATGAGACCGCGCTTTTTCACTCGGGCCGGTTCATGTACCTGGGCATGGAAGAACTGCTCGCGGGCACCGGTTTCGGTCTGCTTGAAGATGCGGGACACATCAGCGGCAATCACAACTCCAGTTTCGGCGTCGACGAACCAGCCGCTGTTGCGAGGATTCTGCAATGGATTGATTCGGTTCCCCGCGGGAAGCGTTTCTTTGCGGCCTACTTACCGATTGCCGGTCATCATCCTTATGTGTTCACAGCTCCGGCGAGATTTCCGGGAACAGAGGAGTTGGATCGCTATCGCAATTCTCTCTTCGATGCCGATCGTGCTCTGAGCATACTGCTCGATGGCCTGCGGCAGCGCGGGCTGGATAGCTCCACAGTGGTTGTTGTCATGGCCGATCACGGAGAAGCCTTTGGGCAGCACCCGGGGAACTACGGGCACACGCTTGGCATCTACGAGGAGAACATGAAGGTGCCGTTGCTGCTGACACTGCCCGAGGGGCGTCGCGTTCCGGCGCGCGTGCACCGCAGCGCAAGCCTTCTCGATGTTGCCCCCACGGTACTCGATCTGCTTGGCGTTGCGTCTCCGCCGGAATTCCAGGGAACATCATTGCTCGATGATGGCGATCGCATGGCGCTCTTTTTCACCGATTACTCACTGGGACTACTGGGCGCGCGCGACGGATGCATCAAGTACATCTACGAAATGGAGCCGCGCCGCTCGCGCATGTTTGACGTTTGTGCTGACCCGGGAGAACAAAACGATATCGCCGGCAATGATGCGAAGATGTCGCGGTTGTACCGCGATCGACTCATGCGCTGGATTGCCGCAGCCGTGGGCCGCATCCCGGGCTAGGAGCGCGCGGCGTCGTTGGATGGCATACGTTAACTCATCTTGGGTTGGCTGTCACTTGTTCTCATCGAGGATGACGAAGATGCTTTGCGAACGCTGCAGTGAGCGCCGGGCCACCGTTCACGTCCAGACGGTGGAGCAAATGGTTGGGGATGACTCCGGGCTCCCGTGGTGGGGCGTGCTCTCGCGCGTTGTCCGTGGCTTCCCAGCGCGAGGTAGCGTCGTCGACACAACGCATCTTTGCAAGACGTGTTCGGTGATCCCTGCGAGGTTTGACCCCGAACAGGGGCGGCGAGTCCTCGAGCTCGAGGCGTCTGGGCGGAAAATGCCGCACGACTGGTTTAGAGATGTGGCTAAAGTCTTTCGTCAGCGAAGCGACTATCACCACGAACCCCTCTCGGCCGACATTGAAGCGTTCATCTCGCGACACACCAGCTTCCCCGAACGCTCTAATGCGGGTTAGTGGCTTGATGTCCTATCGTTACATGCTGATCCATTCCACCAAGGGCTGATTCCAATGGCGAAGGCGACGTCCCGCGACCGGGAAACGGCGAAGGTCACAGGGAGAAAACTAATGTTGAGAGCGATCGTCTTGGCGCGACGCTGCAGAAGCGAGTCCGATAAGATATCTCCAAAGGTTGGAGCGATTGTCGTGCGAGACGGCGCAGTGCTTGGCGAGGCGTTTCGTGGGGAACGAGCACCCGGCCAACACGCAGAGTTCACGCTTCTTGAAGGAAAGCTGGCCGACACAACCTTGGCAGGAGCGACGCTTTACACAACTTTGGAACCGTGTACCTCGAGAAACCATCCAAAACTTGCATGTGCTGAACGCATCATCGAAAGGCGGATCAAGCGCGTTGTAATTGGCGTTCTGGATCCGAACAAACGTATTCGCGGTCGTGGTGAGCTACGCCTCCGCGCGGCCGGAGTTGAAATTGGCCGCTTCGATTCCGATCTCATGGCCGAAATCGAAGAACTGAATCGAGACTTTTCAAGAGAACACGCACCTGGCAAACCACGTGTCCGTACGAATGCCGAGACCACTGATCCCGTCAAGGTTGGCGAAGTTGGTCCCAACGGTCACAGAATTGGCTACACCAAAGTTGGAGACAAAGTCGAGTGGATCCCCGATGACGACGATCCCGGCAAAGAGTGGCCGCTCGTATTGCGGCGCAATGACAAGTCGATACTGAAAGCGTATGACGAGATGTGGGACAAGGTATGGTGGAATCGTCATCAGGTTTGGCTTCAAAGCATCAAGAGCGGTCAAAAGACGCTCACAGATGCGGAGCGACGGATTCTTCAGAGGGCCACGCAAGCGGCCAAGAGGATCGAGAAAAAATATGGCAAGAAGAATCTTGGTTGGAGCGACTTCGAGTGGGGCCTTTTGTCGGGTCGAATGTCAGCGCTTGCGTGGGTAATGGGGGCAGAATGGGAGGAATCAATGGACACGTGATAGGACCGTGGCAGGTTCACGCACTCAAGCCCTCCGATCAAACCGGCTGACGGCGTTCAGCGCGGAATCGCAACCTTGAGGTGGCCGAGAAACGCGCGCATCGAAATGGCGGGAATACCCAAGAGGCCGCAGGCGCTCTGAATGGACGTCTTGTCGGGCTGATCTTTGCGGTCATCCGAAACCACGGTCACCTGCAGCTGTTCGGTCAGCAGCTTGTGCGCCAGCGCAACTACGTACGGATCCGCGTCATCTGCGCCCGACACCTTGTGTCTGTCAACCAGATCCGGCACAACGTCCAGGACGGCACGAACGTGTTCGAATAGCTCCGTGTCAGATACTGCCGCGAATTTATTCTCAAGCACCCAGTCGAAAGGGGCATCGTCGGTAGCTTGCAGATTATCATGACCTCGTGCGAGCTCGCCGTAGACTTGGTGCGGAAAGCTAAGAGTTGCATTGCGACACAGTCTGGAGAGGACGTCCAGTGCGTTCTTCCGTTGCTGCTTTGTCCCACGCGAGTACAGCCGTCGAACCTCGATGACAGCCGACGTATCGATCACAAAAACCCGTGTTCCCAGTAGACCGGGGAGGGTCATTCCTTCGTGAGCGCCAGCAGCTGATCAAGTCCCGAGTAGGTTACATCGAGATACTTCATCGCAGTCGAAGCGTCGATCAGATCTCGCTGCACTGCAGCGATCACCGTTTCGGTCACGCGGTGGCCGTATTCATCGACCCGAATGTCAGTGCGAGAGCGCCCTTCACCACCGCCACCTCGTGGTTTGGAATCCCGCGCTTTAGGAACACTCGCGTAGAGTTGCTTGGGTGCCCGCTCGAGCTCAATCAGTCTAAGCACGGCTGCTCGAAGGCTGACGTGGTACTGCTTGGCCAGCCTTCCGGGCACGGGCAGTCCGGTGATCCTTGCGCCAGGTGCAACCTTGAGCTCTTCGAGAGATTGTTCAATCGCCGCGCGAGGCATGAGAACGGCAGCGGCGAACTGTTCGCACCAGCGCTCTATATCCGTCGTCGACGCAAGGCGTTGTCGGCGTCCGGCTTCGGCACAAATGGAACTGGTTCGCGTGATCAGGTGACCCAGTTCGTGAATCAGTGTGAATACGCGCGCGGCTGTATTCCAATGAGTGTTGGCGGCTATCAGCGGCGCGTGGTCGTCCCAGACAGAAAAACCTCGAGCACTCTCGCTGCCCATGGGCAGTAGGAAAACAAGTATTCCCTGTCGTTCGAGTGCGGTTCGCCAGGCGCGCAACGCCTCAGATGAGCTCTTCCAGGCCAGTTGTTGCTCGATGGCAATTCCCAGTCTCTGGCGAACAACTTGTGCAGCGCGCTCCGGATCGGAGCCGTGGCGCACGCGGGGAAGATCAGCAAGTTCCTGACCCAGCTCCGTGGCGAGCCATGCAATCGCGCGCTGTATGTGTTCGGACTCACGAATCGCGAGCATCTCCGCCGCAAGCAACCGGCGCTTCGGGTCGCCCGGCGCCGGTCGAAACTCAACGGGCAGTAATCTGTCTGAAGGAGCGGACGGGAGAAAAAATGTCGCACTGGATCGCTTCAGTGCTGTGGCAAGAGAACGAAACTGCGTGACGGTCGGACGATCGCCTCCATCGAGCCACTTGACCAATTCCGCTCGATCGACACCAATCCTATGGGCAAGTTCGTCCTGAGAGTACCCGGAGGAGTCGAGTGCCCACTGGAGGACTGATGGTGTTATCGGGACCTTCTGGGGGTGAGGCATGTTTGAAGTATTCTATAGTCTGCCGGATCTCAAGAATAGCGACGCGCGCGCCAGTGTCGCCACGGGTGGAGGGTGGTCGTGGCAGCACAGCTGCGCGGTAATACTTCCCTGACGCAAAGTAAAAGAACGGTAGTAACAAACGAAACATGAACCACCGGGAGCCACACATGCGGAATAGCACTGTTGATGCACTTCTCTTTCTCGTGGATCAGGCATTTGATCACAAGGCGTGGCATGGCACCGGACTGCGCGGCTCCATCCGAGCCGTGAGCAATGCACAGGCTTCCTGGCGTCCCTCTGAAGCGCGACACAATATCCGCGAGTTGGTGCTGCACACGGCTTACTGGAAATACGCTGTTCGCCGCCTGCTTACTGGGGAGAAGCGCGGATCGTTTCCGCTCAAGGGTTCCAACTGGATTACAGCGTACGATAACTCGGACAGCGGCTGGCGCCGCGATGTTGCATTGCTTGTGCAGATGCACAAGGAGCTGCGCGCCGTCGTCGCGCAAGTTGACGAGAAGTTTTTGTGGAAGAAACCAAAGGGAAGCAAGTACACCCGGCTGGCTCTGATCGAAGGAATCGCATCACACGATCTCTATCATGCGGGGCAGATACAGCTCCTGAAAAAGCTCGGCGCGTTGAAGAGGAGCGTGTTTTCTATGACGTCATCTCCCAGGAAGTCCAGGTCCTCGCCATCGTCTCGAAAGAGGAAGCCGACGCGTGGCTCCGCGCGTACGGTGAAGCCGGCCCGTGAAGTCGCGCTCGCGGAGGTGAAGGACGATCTCTCCCGATACCTGCGAATGGCAGAGGGCCAGGCAATCATCATTACCCGGCACGGCAAACCTGCGGGAGTCCTGATCGGATTCGAGAGCGAGGACGACTGGTTTGAGTATAGGCTTGAGAATGACCCGACGTTCTTGCGCCGAGTGAGCAAGGCGCGCGCGGATTTGGCGGCCGGCCGCGGTATTCCGCTCGAGGCGGTCTAACGTTATGCGGGGTCATGATCTCTGACCACACAGCGGCGCAGTACGCGGCTATCTGGCTTGGTCGTTCTTTGTGGTTATCTCAAGCGGAGTCGCGGTGAGCGCGGAGGACGACCGATATGATTGAGATCGTTCACCATCTCAGCGACGCGCGGAAGACGCGCTGCGTACCGTCGTTACCGAATCGTACACCCCAAATAGTGTTGCCACGCATTGTCAGTGGCTGCGCGCCTTGCGGCAACGCTACGGTGCCGAGGTAGGTTCCGTCTGGTTCGAAGATGTCGTACTCGGGATCCGACACCCAACTCTGAGTGCGCGTTACTCTTCGATCCACTGTGTCCACTTGCGTCACAACGCGCGAGGGTGTGTGCACCGACAACCAGATGCGCGCATCCTGGCCAACGTGTATGGACTTGTACGCCGGCTTCGTCCTCGGCACTGCAGCCATGTCAGGCGGTAGTTTGCCGCCGACCGACGCCGCCTGCCGCTCCAGAAAGCTGGCACGCGAGTCCCGTTCCGCAGTAGTTATCGGAATTGGTTGGACATTGCGCCGTATACTGATGACGGTGTCTCCGACTCGCCACCTGGCCAGCCCCGGATTCTTCGCTGCGACCGTGGTGCGTTGCGGTGGTCTCAGCTCGAATGCGTACCTTTCAGTTTTCCCCGTTATCAGATATCCCAGTGGGCTCACATTCCACACCACGCTGCCGATGTAGGGCACATCAATCCGAAACACAACCACGCCTTCAGGCCCTCTTCCTTCCACTTCGACGCTCGTGCGTTGCCCGGATGGCAGTGTCGGCAGCTCAAGCCGCAGGGTGTCAAGAATCTGGCCGCTTCGGGTTAGTCGTAACAGACCTGGGGTGGAGTAATTCCCCACAATGGCTCGACCGATGCCCCACGTGATGCGCAAATAGAGTATCCCGTTGGCGTCGATGGAAAGTCCCGGACCGTTAACATCGGTTGAATAATTCGACAACGGCCAGGTATCTGTCAGTTTTCCCTCTGCCGAGAAAATATTCATTCGCTTATGCATCGCGTCCCACAAGAAAACGCTTCCGTCTGGATGAACTGCAAGTCCGCCCACACCGCGGATTTCTCCAGGGCCGCTCCCGGCCCGAGCCCAAGTTCGCACGTACGTACCTGTGCTCGAGTACTCGCGCATGGCGATGTCCCGTCCGCCCACGTCCACGGCCAGGATGGAACCGCTCTTCGTGGGTACGACGTACCTCACGCCGTTGAAGATGTATTCCGGACCAGCTGTCTCGCTTCCTATTTCAACTTCAATGATGAGGGTAGCCCGGCGTGCAGCTTGTGTTTGTATCCGGACCACGGTGTCAAATTGCGCCGCGACTGAAGTCGGGAACATCAGCGCCAGAGCGAATGCGGTCGGCCATGAGGAGATGGCTGTCACACCCAAGAGCACACTCAGTCGCAAAACACTTGAACGCATATGCATCTGGTTTCCTGTCGAACGTGCTGTTGCGGTTTAGTAGCGCGAGCGTGGTGTCACCAGCTGTTCCCTGCGAAGTACGCGTACTACCCCAGATATTGGAAGTCGGATCAGATGGGCAACTCCCTCAGCAACAATCGTTGAGTACAACTGTGCACTATTCTTCCGCGCTCCGCTATGCGGCGCTACCGACCCACGGTTTGATCTTTCGCAGCGTGGAAGCGAGTCGCCTTGCCGTAACGTCGGTATCATAGGCGGCTTGGGCCCTAAGCCAGTAACCGTTGGAAAGGCCGAAGAACCGGCAGAGCCTGAGATCGGTATCGGCCGTGATCGCGCGTTTGCCCGCCACGATTTCGCCGATGCGCTGTGCCGGCACACCGATCTCCTTCGCGACGCGGTACTGGGAGATTCCCATAGGGATGAGGAACTCTGCGAGCAACAACTCGCCGGGTGTTACAGGCTTCATCATTCTCTCCCCTAGTGATAGTCAACGATTTCGACATCCTCCGACACGATCATAAGGTCATAGTAACGTAGTGCGTGATTAACGTCAAGCGTGATTATCCTTCGTGGGCAGTTCCCCCGCGCTCTCCGCGGCTCCGCGTGAAACAACAGAGCAACTATGCGCTGCATCGTCAGCTGGGCGTCAGCGGCTAAAGTGCTCGAGTGCTACTCAACCACGCTGGCCCCGAACGCGGGCAATCCAGCGAGGGCGACACTGGATTCCCGCCTTCGCGGGAATGACGACGCTTTGCTGGGTTCCGGCTTTCGCCGGAACGACAAGGCCGCTGTTATTGCCTGTGTGGCGCCGAACCGCCAAGCATCCGATAAACTTTCGGTCCCAGCAGTGCACCAACAACTCCAACTACGACCCCGACAATCGAATCGATCGCGTAGTGAAAGCCGCCGTAAACGGTGCCTACCACGAGAGCAGGCACGAGAAAGGCCTCGATGCGAAAAACTTTTCTGTCGAGTTGATATGCCAGCATCCAGACGGCTACTGACACGGCCACATGTGAACTGGGAAACGCAGTGCCGACGCTCTCGCCTTTGATCAGCACCACGTGCACGAGCGCGGGGGCGAAGTGGCCGACCTGCGAGAGCGGAGCGTGGCCAAAGTGATTCCAGGGGCCTTCAACTGGATATAGAATGAAAATCGTGTAACAAAAGGCGAAGACAAGAAGCGTAACCGTTGCGGCGTAGCGAAATTCGTTGCGCCGGCCCTTGATGAACAGCGCGATACCGAGGATCGGGAAGAGGAAGTAGTAGGAGAAATAAGCGAAGTGCAGATACTCGGAGAGGGGCTTGAAGGGCAGCCATTCCCGCAATTGAGTCGCTGGTTGCGAGCTGAATAGTGCCCGCTCAATAGCGATGATGCTCTCGTCGTGAAAGCTGGTCGTGAACATGTCGTTCAGAATGTCCAGTTCACTGTAAACCAGAGCCAGTAGCACCACCGGGAGCCAATGTCGCACAACACTCTTCCAGCCGGTCTCGCCCATCAACGGAACGAGAACCAGGAGCGCAGCGGCGAAAATGAGATGCCCAACCAGCCGCGGCCAGCGATCTGCAACCGGCGCGCCGGCGCCTGCCAAAAGGATGGCTGCAAAAACGAGAAAGCCCGCGAAGAGGCGCTCATGCGGATAGGACCGCTTCAGGAGCGCGATCAAATCCAGCCCTGATCGCGGTACCACTTTGCGGTCTGGCTCATTCCTTCCTCGATGTTCACTTGCGATGTGTAGCCAAGTTCCGCGCGCGCAAGTGAATCATCGCAGGTCCAGTCTCTCTCGCAAAAATCGCGGATCCGTTCCGGAGTGAGCAGTGGCTTTACGCGCGCGAGTCTCGCCGCAAGCCGCGAAACATGCGCAAACGTCATGGCCAGTGACACTGGGACGTAGATCCGTCTGGTCTCGCGCGCAACAGCAACCGCAATTAACCGGGACAGATCGTCGCGCGTGTGAATCCGTCCGTCCGACACATGGTACAATGAACCAGCGCGTGCACGTGTCGCCGCAGCAAGTGCTCTCACAAGATCATGCACGTGTATTATCGACAGACGTTGTTCGTGGCGACCGATTAGTGGAGCGAATCCTCGCGTGGCCCAGCGAAACATTTCCAGGATGTCGCTGTCGCGCGGCCCGTACACCGTTGGCGGTCGCACCACGACCGCGTGAATTCCGGACTCAAGTACCAGACGTTCGGCATCAAGCTTGGACTGACCGTAAGGGCCAATAGGTCGTGGCTCACTCTTCTCAGTGAGCGGTTTTCCGTCACGAGCCGGTCCCGCGGCTGCAAGACTGGAGCACAACACGAGCGTGGCCGCGGGCGCACTTCGCTTTATCGCCCCAACCAGACTGCGCGCGCCGCCCACGTTTGTTTTGAAGTAATCCTCATGGCGTGACGCAGAGGTCACCGCCGCAAGGTGAAAAACGGTCGTTACCCCATCGAGTGCCTGGTCGAGCGCCGCGTCGTCGGTGAGCGGTGCACGGTGGATTTCCACAAGATCGATCATCGGCAGCCAGCGCTGATTGCTTGCGCCACGCAAAAGGGCGCGAACACGCACTCCCTGTTGAGTCAGATGTTCGACCAGGTGGCTGCCCACGAATCCACTGGCACCGGTAACCAGCGCGGTGCCACCAGGATCAGACATTCAGCTTGTAGTCATAGACGCGATAAGTCTTGTATGCATGCGCACCCATTTTCTCGCTGGCTGCGCGCATGAGGTGATTGTCTTCCAGCACCCAGGAAAACTCCGAAGCAGTCACTTTCTTTCGCGTTGCCTGTTGCATCAAATAAAGATAGAGCAGCTCGGCAACGCCGCAGCGTCTGAAGCGGTCGAATACGCCGAGTGTGAGAACGCGAACCTTGCCGGGCCCGCGAGACTTCCACATCCCCTTTGCGATACTCCATGGAGTGAGCCGACCGCCCATGTGAATGAGCGCGCTGTTGACATCGGGGAGCGTGAGCGAAAAACCGGCAAGCTCGCCGCCTACATATGCGAAGGGGACAAAGTCAGGATCCACAACCTGCTTGAGCTGCACAGCCATGTGATGCAGCTCTTCCTCCGTCATCGGTACAAAGCCCCAGTTTTTTTCCCATGCGCTGTTGTACAGCTCACGCACCATCTCTATTTCCTTCCAGAAGTTCTTCTTGTTCATAGGGCGGATGACAACATCGTAGCGCTTGCGCAGCGCTTCCGCCGCGCGAACCAGTCGCTCAGGTGGTTCGTTGTAGAGCCGCTGATATGCAAGGAGGTCTTTCGCCTTGCGAAGCCCAAAACCCTCGAGAAGTCCCGCGTACCACTGCGGGTTATACGGCATCATCACCAGTGGTGGCGAATCGAAACCATCGATGAGCAATCCGAATTCCTCATTCGACGAAAAGCTCGCAGGCCCGCGCATGCCCAGCAGCCCTTCTTTGCGCAGCCAGTCAGCGGCCGTGTTGAGTAGCGCGCCAGCGAGTTCCGAATCGCGTTCGCTCTCGAAGAAGCCGAAAAAACCGGCGTACTCGCCGTGGAAGTCGATGTGACGTTGATTCCTGATTGCCGCTATCCGTCCGCGCACATGACCTGAGGAATCTCTCGCGAGAAAAAACTCGGCGCGTGAATGCTTGTGGAAGGGGTGCTTGTCGCGGTCCAGCATCTCAGCGACATCCCGGTTGAGCATCGGGACCCAGTTGGGGTCCAGACGATACAGGCGATGCGGCAACTGAATGAACGCACGCCGGTCAGCCTTCGTGTGTACCGGTTCGACCGTGAACATACCGCTACGGCCGGATGCTGCTCAGATGATTCCCATCGACTTGCCCACCTTCGCGAACACTTCGAGCACAAAGTCGAGTTGCTCGTCGGTGTGCGTGGCGATGTAGGATGTCCGAACTCTCGAGGAACCCTCGGGAACGGCGGGGGGAACGACTGGATTGGTGAACACGCCGCCCTCATAGAGCGCCTTCCAGAACATGAAGGTCTGCGTGTTGCTGCCGATCACGACGGGAACGATGGGAGTTCTTGTCTCGCCGACGTTGAAACCGAGTGACTCGAATTCACGCTGCATCCGGCGTGCATGTGCCCAGAGACGTTCGCGGCGCTCGGGTTCCTCTCGCATGATCTCGATGCATTTGAGAACCGTTGCGCATGCCGACGGCGGCATCGACGCACTGAATATCAGACTGCGCGCGTGATGCTTGAGGTAATGAATGATTGCTTCATCGGCTGCGACGAACCCGCCAATGGATGCAAACGACTTGCTGAACGTGCCTACAATAAGATCGACTTCATCGGTCAGGCCAAAATGCTCAGGAGTACCGGAACCTGTTGCGCCGAGCACACCGACAGCATGCGCGTCGTCAACGAGCAGTCGAGCGCCGTACTTCCTGGAAAGCTTCACGAGTCCGGGAAGGTCGGCGATCTCGCCTTCCATGCTGAAGATGCCGTCGACAGCGATGAGTTTTCCCTTGCCGGGGTCAGTACGTGAGAGTTGCTCTTCCAGGTCGGCAAGATCACTGTGGCGGAATCTGTTCGTGACGCCGTATGACATACTGCAGCCGTCGACGACGCTGGCATGATCCAGCTTGTCGATGAAGCACACATCCGATCTGCCAACCAGGCCGGAGATTACGCCAAGGTTCGCCTGATAACCGGTGGAGAATACCAGCGCGCTTTCCTTCTTGGTGAGCGCAGCAAGTTCGACTTCGAGCTGTTCGTGCAGGTCTGTATTCCCGTTCAGAAAACGGCTGCCTGTGCATGCTGATCCGTACTTGCGGATGGCCGCCTGAGCTGCCTCCATTACGCGCGGATCATGAGTGAGGCCGAGGTAGTTGTTGGACCCGATCATGACCCGACGTTTGCCCTGGGCGACAACTTCAGTGGCTTCGGACCCTTCTATCGGAAGGAAGTAGGGATAGAGTCCGGCGGCCTGCGCCTCACGCGCTTTGGTGAAAGCGCGCGCTTTGGCGAACAGGTCACCTTTTTGTGACGTGTCCGCCGCCGTATCGAAAGACTCGCTCTGGCTCGTCGCCCTCAAGGGGAGGGCGTTCGCAGGTTCCACTTCTAACGGTCCGGGGTTCTGGGTTGGCGCCGCGATTGGCTGCCTACTATCGGTGGTGCGAGAAAGCTGTGGCCGCCGCCACGTGCGCAACCATCTCCAACCTCGATAGAACGGGGCAGCGAGTTGGCGACGAGTGAGCCAAGGTCCCGTGCCGTGTCGGTCAATCATAGAGCGACAATCATATGGAAACCTCGATCTTTGTCAATGAAAAACGCCGTCGAAGCCGGTTCTTGCCTTCCAACACACGCTTCTTGAACACACCGCAACCACTAATCGACTGCCGCGAATTAACTGCGACAACCCGTCTGAAAGGTGACTACGCAAGATGCTATGGTCCCTGCACTTAGCGCAACCAATAATGACGGCGTGAACGTGGGGTGGCTACGCAGAGGATGGTGGCCATTGTGGTGGAGCTTGCATTGGTGCGGGGGAGTTTGCAACGGCGGGAGGTGCACTACGCCTCGGGGAACGGCGACGAGGGAACTGCGCAGCGGGAGCGGCGGGGAACAGCCCCGGAACGGCGCGTCGGGAAATGCGCCCGGGGGACCGGCGCCCGGGGGACTGCGCGTAGGGAGCGGCGCGAGGGGAACTGCGACGCACTTCCCTAAGGCGCAGTGGCAAATGACGCAGTTCCCTCAGCGCATTTCCCCTCGCGCAGTCCCCCAGGCGCCGCTCCCGCGGCGCATTTCCCGACGCGCCGTTCCGGGGCTGTTCCCCGCTTCTTACGCTTTTAACCGATATCCAATCTTCAGTTCTTCCCGCGATGCAGCAGCCCCTTTTCGCTGAAAAAGCCTACGGAACATTCAAACTTTCGTCCGGCAAGGTCGCAGGCGCAAAAATAGGAAGGGCATGGGCGCGGTCACCGTCACCATCGCGCGCCAACATCAGCCCGCTCTCCGCAATCAGCTGCAGATTCGGCAGCGCGTAAGACTCGGCAGCGCTCAGGTCGACGGCAAAACCTAAATCGCTCATGCTGGCCACCGTCAACCGGCTGATCGGATTGCTTTTCTCTGCAATGAACCCCGACATCAACTCGTTCTTGAATACCGACTCGCGCCAGTGACTGTCTCGGGTTCCGGCACCTCCAGTATTCTCGACTGGAACGGGGGCCGCGCCTGTTCCTTTCAGAACACCGTACTCTTTTTTCGCGTTGCTTCCGGTGAACCTGGGGTTTCTTGTCCCCGCACCGGCGAGTACCTCCTTGCTCTTCCAGATTGTGCCAAATCCGATTACATGACCCATCTCATGGGTGATGACATCGAGCAATGTGCCGCTCTCCTGCATCCGAGCCAGGTCGGCGCTGTCGAATGACATGAGCCCGCGAGCTGGGAGGAACGCATGTACTCCGGCTGTGGCGGGTCGCAGGTGAGTAGGGCCAGCCTGCCCGAGGATTCTTCCCGGTCCGTCGATCGTGACGCCTTGCGCCATGATGAGGAGATCGTCGATCACTTCTCCATTCACAGCGACGCTCGGCAGATCTCCGACTATCACCTTCGACCACCTGTCCGCTGCGCCTTTAAATGCGTTTTTCTGTGCTGAGGTCAAGCCGCCAAGGAAGCGCACTTCGATCTTGTATGCGGACTGGATTGCAGCCGCCGACGCCCCGGGCTTGACGCTGGCATGCGCAATGTACGATTCGATGTACGCTGACCTGCTCTTCTTCGCCATGATGCAGTTCCCGGGGTGACATGGGTCTGGACGCTGCAGCCCAAGCTGGTACGTTCATTAAAGCAGCGCGAGTCCTAATCCGCAAACAAACGAGGGTCATATATGATGCGTTTCAAACGGCTTCTGGTTGCAGTGCCGATTGCGGCACTGGCATTCGCTCCGGCATGGCAAACGGCGCAGGATTTGGGAGTCGCGTCGAAGACCGGACTGGTTGTCTCGACGTCGAGCATCGCATCGGATATCGGCGCGACCATTCTAAGTCGGGGCGGCAATGCTGTCGATGCCGCGGTTGCAACGGCGTTCGCACTGGCCGTCACGCATCCGAGTGCCGGGAATATTGGCGGCGGCGGGTTCATGGTGGTGAAGCCAGTAACTGGCGAGCCGACCACCTTTGACTACCGCGAAAGAGCGCCGCTGGCGTCGACGCCGCGGATGTATCTCGACTCAGCGGGGAACATCAATCGCCAACTGACGGCGCGTGGTTATCTGGCGCCCGGAGTGCCGGGAACGGTGCGGGGGATGGAGCTCGCACACAAGAAATTCGGCAAGCTGGCTTGGCGCGATGTTGTACTTCCGGCTGCGGAATTGGCGGAGAAGGGGTTCGCGATGCCGCGTGGTTTGGCCAGTGGATTGAACAACGAGGTGCGCGGAAGCATGTCGCAATTCCCCGCCTCGGTCGCGGCGTACGGAAAACCTGGCGGCGGGGAATGGATTGCCGGAGACACGCTCAGGCTAAAGGATCTGGGGCGGACGCTGCGTGCGATAGCAACCGGGGGAGCGGACGCATTCTACAAAGGCTGGATTGCCGACAGTATTGCGACAGACATGAAGGCCCACGGTGGCCTGATCACAAAGGCTGATCTGGCGTCGTATGAGGCGAAGGAGCGAGCGCCGATTCGTGGGACTTTCAGGGGCTACGAAATCATCTCGATGCCACCGCCGAGTTCCGGAGGCACTGCCCTCGTGGAGATGCTGAACATCCTGGAAAACTATGATCTGAAGGCACAGGGTCGCAGCAGTGTCGAGACAGTGCACCTACTCATTGAGGTCAGGAGGCGGGCCTTCCTGGATCGTGCGCGGCATATGGGAGACCCGGATTTCGTGCAAATGCCGTTGCAGCGGCTCACCTCAAAGGAGTACGCCAAGACGCTCTCGCAGGGTCTGGACCGCGCCAAAGCGACGAGCAGTGTCGAGCTCGGGAAGGACATCGTGACAGTTGCTCAACGTGAAGAAAGCGAGGAAACCACCCACTTCTCGGTCGTTGACAAAGACGGCATGGCGGTGTCCAACACCTACACGCTCGAAGGCGGATACGGGTCGCATGTGGTCGTGAAGGGTGCCGGTTTCCTCCTCAACAATGAGATGGGCGACTTCAACAAAAAGCCCGGCGAGACCAACCTCACCGGTGACATCGGAACGCCTGCCAACATCATCGCGCCAGGCAAAAGGATGCTGAGCTCCATGACGCCGACGATTGTGGCTCGGGATGGGAAGGTGGTGCTAGTGACGGGTTCACCGGGCGGCCGAACGATCATCAACACGGTGCTCGATATCGTTCTCAACGTGACCGAGTTCGGTATGAATGTTCGGCAGGCAGTGGATGCCCCGCGGATGCATCACCAGTGGCTGCCGGACCGGGCGACTATTGAACGCGGTTGGGTGGCAACCGCGGATTCTGCGAAGCTGGTCGCCATGGGCCACAACATCGGTGGCGGGGGCGGTCAAGGTGATGGGCACAGCATTTTTGTCGATCCGGTTACACGCGTGGCTTACGGCGCGAACGACAAGAGGAGTTCGGATTCCAAGGTCGGGGTTCCGAAGTAGCGGGCCAAACCTCAGTTTGTTGATTGCAGGTAAGCATCTTTAACATGGGTTCCGGCTTTCGCCGGAATGACAACTCTGACGTGTCATTCCAGCGAAAGCCGGAACCCATGTACCGCAGTTGTCAAGATGCGGAGCACAGCCCGCTACTGCGCACCTCGCGCGATCAGTTCGCGCACCCGCTCTATCTGCTCCTCCACCAAAGTCATGAGCTGCCGCATGCCTGCGGGGTCAAAGATCATTTTGGCACCTGCAGCAGCGTAGATCTCTCCCAGGTTGCGCGTTCCGCCCAATGCCAGCGCGCTCTTGTAACGCGCTACGGCGTTAGTGTAGTCCGAGAGGCTGTTGCGCCATACCTGTAGCGCGCCGAGTTGGGCTATGCCGTATTCGATGTAGTAGAAGGGCGCGAGGAAAATGTGTGACTGTCGATACCAGCGCGACACGCGCTCATCGCGGAGCCCCGACCAATCCACCCCACGTTCGAAGCGCTCTCGCAGGCGCAGCCAGGCAACATCTCTCGCTTCGCGGTCATGCCCCTGGCCACTGGTGTAGATCCAGCTCTGAAAAGCATCGACACTCGCGATATGGATGATACTGGCGGGAATGTCCTCGAGGTGTTCGAACCAGGCGTGCGCGACGTCCGCCTCGGTGTAGTACCCGATCGGTCTGGCCAGAAATGGCGCGGCGAGAAGCTCCATGCTCATTGACGCCAGCTCAGCCGCTTCCATTGTGATATTACGCTGAAAAATGAAGGGTAGCTTTTGCATGGCAAAATCATGAAAACAATGTCCCGCCTCGTGCACCAGGGTGTTCACGTCGTCGGGAACGGCCACCGCATTCATGAAAACGAACGGCTTGCCGCGAAATGGCAACGTGGTGCAGTAACCACCGGGTGCCTTTCCCGGCCTGCTCTCGAGGTCCAGCAGGCCATCGTCAGCCATTGAAGCGAACTGCATTCCCAGTTCGGCATCGACCCCAGTGAATATCCGCCGGGCACCTTCCACGAAATCATCGACCGTCGCAAACGGAACCAGAGACTTCGTGAGTCCCACATTGAGCGAGAGATCCCACGGTCGCAACGACTCGACGCCGAGCATTTCGCGGCGCTGCGCGTGCAGTCGTTCGACGACGGGAACGACTGCTTCTTCAACAGCGTCGTGAAAGCGGCGGCAATCGTCCGGCGTGTAGTCGAAGCGATACTTCGCGGCAAAAGCATACTGCTGATAGTTCGCGAACCCCGCGTTGCGCGCCAGCTTCTGCCGGCGCTCAAGGCACTGCTCGAAATTCTCCGCCAGCGCGGTGCGCTGTTCCATGTAGGGCGACGCGGCGGCGCGGAATGCACGTTCGCGCACACTGCGGTCATTGCTCTTCAGGAATGGCTGCAGCTGTGGAACGGTAAGCAGCTCTCCGTCCCAGTCGACCGACATCCCGCCGGTCATTTTGTTGTAACTGGTTTCCAGTTCCTCGAGCTCGCTGAACAGAGGGATATTTTCGGCGCGGAATATCTCGTGATCGGTGCGAAAGCGCCGCAGCGTAGTGTCGAGATCGGGGCGGGTGAATCCGGTGTGCAACAGCCGTTGCGACAGGCGCACCTGTTGTTCATGCTGCTTTGGTGCAATGTCGGCTGCGAAGCGGAGGTGAGCCTGTTCCTTTGCGGTGTTGTTGGTGTCGCAGGTGTACGCGATGGAAGCCAGCGTGGCGGCCTCGCCAACCAATGCCTCCAGCGAAGTCCACATTGCGAGCCAGCGTTCGGCTGATTCGATGGACAGCGGCGCGCTGGCCAGCGCGTCGTAGTAAGGCAGGATATCGTCCCAGGTTGCCTGCGCCAGTTCCGCGGGTGAGGCGGGCAGAGACAGGGCCAGGCCGGGCATTGTGGATTGTTCAGACTCAGTCATGGGCGTGCAACTTATTCTGTGAGCGGGCGTACAGGCAATCACTGCGTCCCCGCCACATCGTTTTTGCTCCTAACCCACCACGCGTCACTTCTCACTCCCCACTCCCCACATCCCACTTCCCACAGTCAGTTCCGGCACACACCCCACTTCCCACCTCAGAACTCCAACCTCGGCACCAATAGCGATGCACTCTCTCATGTCCACAAACTCAAGGTTATCAGTTAACCACGCGCGTACCTGGAGAACGTCAGCTTGAGATAGTGCATCGCTATTGGTGCTGAGGTTGGAGTTCATTGTGGGAGGTTTGGTGTGTACCGGAACTACCTGTGGGGAGTGGGGAGTGACGGAAGAGCCGTGATGGGTGGTGGGTTGGAGGTGGTCGACGTTTTGGGTTCTTCATGAGCGAGAGGCTAGAATCAATCAGGCAAGCATCCCGGAGTTCATACTGAACGGTGACAAGATAGACGACGCGTTTCACGCGCGACTGGTAGCGGTTCTTGCGGACCGGTACGATCTGGGCGAAGAAATCGGCCGCGGCGGAATGGGGGTTGTCTACCGTGCCGTTGACCGCAGGCTGCAGAGAACTGTAGCGATCAAGCTTCTACCCCCGGAGCTGGCCTTTCGCGCTGATATCAAGTCGCGCTTCCTGCGTGAAGCCGTATCCGCCGCACAACTCAGCCATCCCAACATCGTGCCCATCTACTCAGTCGATGAATTAGACGGGCTCGTCTTCTTCGCCATGGGATTTGTCGATGGGGAAAACCTCGGCACCCTTCTGGGTCGTGAAGGAGCGCTGCCACATGCGCGTGTGCGGGTAATCATGCAGGAGGTGGCTGACGGTCTTGCTTATGCTCATGAACGCGGCGTGGTACACCGCGACATCAAACCTGACAACATCATCATCGATCGTACTACGCAACGGGCAATGGTCACCGATTTCGGAATCGCGCGGGCGATCAGTGATGTCGGTGACACCAGGCTGACCGCGACTGGCGTTGCGATCGGCACGCCGGCTTACATGTCTCCCGAACAATGTGCTGGCGACCATGAGATTGATGGCCGCAGCGATCTTTATTCGCTGGGTGCGGTTGGCTATCAGATGATTTGCGGACGCACTCCATTCGAGGCGACAAGCACACCGGCCATGTTGATCAAGCAGTTCTCCGAGATACCCCGGGATGTTCGCGTGGCGCGACCTGATACACCGGCGGATTTGGCGAACATCGTCATGCGGCTGCTCGAGAAAAGACCTGAAGATCGTTTCGAGAGCGGACGCGTGCTGGTTGCCGCGCTTGGCGGAGAGATTGCTGTGGTTGGCGTTCAGCGGCGATCAGAGGCAGCGGGATCGGCCAGTTCGCACGCATCACGCGAGGAAAGGCCGAATTCCACTGGATGGAAGCCTTATTCGATCGATGAACTCACGCGCAGAATGAGAGAAGCTCGGGACAGAGAGGCGCAGCAAAGTTCTGGAAGTCATGGAATGCAGGATGTGAGTGGCCCTCGCCGGGAGCGGAAGTTGAAGTTTCGAGACAGGTCACTGGCCGACCGGGTGAGAATCGTTCGCGGGGAAGCGTGGCGCGTCGCTGGTACATCGATCTTCCTCATGTTCATCAACCTGATCACCAGCCGTGCCTTCCCCGCGGGCGGTTTCTTCACGGGCGGTTTTTTCCCGTGGTTTCTCTTCCCAACGCTGGGTATGTCGCTGGGGCTGTGGGGAAAGCTGTCCAGCTTGTGGGCCGAAGGTCTGCGCTGGAACGATGTCTTCGGATCCAACGCAAAACAGATCATGTCGGGGGGCGCGACGCGGTCCGCGGAACCTGCTGCAATTGCACCCCCTGCGGACCCGATGTGGAAGCATGCCTCGCGCGAGCTCCTGCAGAGCGAGTACGGTCCAGAGGTACGGCAGGCCATCAACGACCATGAGGGGATCCGCATTCAGGTGGAACGGCTGTCGGTTGCGGATCGCGGGCTGATTCCCGATGTTCTCCCCACGGCGAAGGCGCTGTTCGATCGTGTCGTTCTGCTGGGTGGCGCACTTGTGAGCCTGAACCGCGACCTGGACGCGAACGATGTTCGCCTTCTGGATGAACGGATCGCGGCAGCGGAGCTGGAACAGTCGCCAGGGGCGGGTGTGGCCGGCGAGCGCAAACTCGGGCTGCTCAGAAAGCAGAGAAGCTCGTTGCAGGGGCTGGTGGATTCGCGTTCGCAGATGCACTCTCAATTCGAGAGCGCGGTTCTGATGCTTCGGAACCTCGCGCTCGACGTGCTCAAATTGCGCTCCGCCGGAATACAGAGCGTTTTGAATGATGTGAATGGCGCCACTCAGGAAGCGCGGGCGCTGGTGCGGGAGATTGGTCACGTGTTGGGTGCGGCAGAGGAACTTCGCGCCATGGAATCGCAACCGAGGAGAGAGACCAGATGATCGTTGGACTATTGTTCGCGCTGTTGAGTGCAGCTCCACAAGACACGACTGTCACACGCCTTCCGACAGTTGACGTGACGGTGGCGCGCGAACCCGCGCGTTCAGCGCTGGAATTGCCATTCGCACTCACCCGGATAGCCCCCGACAGCATGCGACCGGGGATGCGCAATGCGTCGCTCGACGAACGGCTCTTCCTGTTGCCGGGAGTAATAGTCACAAACCGCAACAATCCGACACAGGACCCGCGTCTGAGTATTCGCGGGTTCGGCTCGCGGTCCGCCTTTGGCGTACGTGGCGTTCGCATTCTGATGGATGGCGTGCCCCTCACTCTTCCCGATGGATCATCTGCGGTCGACTACCTGGACCTGGAATCGATTGGCAGTCTGGAAGTCATCAGAGGAAGCGCTTCATCACTGTACGGAAATGCGGCTGGAGGTGTGATCGACATCAGGTCGCGCCCGTTTCCAACCACTGGATTTGAGCCCGCAGCGACTGTCTGGATGGGAAGCAACGGACAGCGCAAACTCGCAGGATCATTCGGCGGCACAAAAGGCGAAACCGAATACGCATTCAGTCTCAGCAAAATTGAAAGCGACGGCGTCCGGCAGCACGCAGCTTCGAGCATCACCAACGGCTCCCTGCGACTAGGCACACAGCTTGGCAATTTCCACGTCGCGCTGGGGTTTCTGGTCAACGACATGCCTCTTGCAGAGAATCCCGGCGCGCTTACCCTCGAGGAAATGCTCGCCAACCCGGATTCTGCGCAACCATTGTCAGTGCGTCGTGCGGCGCGAAAGGAAGTGAGTCAGGTTCAGGGTGGGCTCACCATCAGCACTGAAAGCGCGGATGGCAAGGGCGAACTGGAACTCATTATTCACGGCGGTGCGCGTGACCTCAACAATCCGTTGACCTTTGCGATCGTGAACGTCGAGCGAGCGTCGCACGGTGCCAGCCTGCGAGGCTCGCGCGCGTTACCGTTCCTCTCCAAACCATCGCGAATAACATTTGGCCTCGACTATCAGAAACAGAACGACGACAGAACGCAATACGCGAACTGCAACGAGATCCCGCCGCTTGCTGCGCCCACTGCAAACTGTCCGGAGGTGGGAGAAGAGCGCGGAGTTCTCCAGCGCGATCAAAGGGAACTGATCACCAGCATCGGTCCATTCGTGCGCGGTGAGATGGAGCTCAGCAGTCGGTTCCTATTGAGCAGCGGCGTGCGCTATGACCGGATCAACTTCGAGGCTCAGGATGCACTGATCGGCGGCACTAACCCCGATGATTCTGGAGAGCGAACACTTACCGCGGTGAGTCCGATGGTGGGCCTGGTATTCCGGGCAAGTCCGTTGCTCTCGATTTACACGAACTATTCAACCGCGTTCGAGACACCAACGACAACTGAGTTCGGGAACCAGCCGGATGGCAGCGCCGGATTCAATCCCGACCTTGATCCACAGCGAGCAGCAACGTTCGAGGTTGGTACGCGTGGCTGGCTGCGCACATCGTGGCCAGGTGGCCTGAACTTCGACCTGGCTCTGTACAGTACATCCGTGAAAGATGAGCTCATCAGTTTTGAGGATCCTCTTATTGCGGGGCGCACGTTCTTCAGAAATGCAGGCAGTACTGGAAGGATGGGACTGGAAGCATCGCTCTCCACGGAAGTTGGTCCCGCTCTCTTCGCATTGTCTTATGGCTACTCGCACTTCCAGTTCAATGACTACGCTGTGACCGTGGGTGGGACGACTTCTGTTTACGATGACAATCGTATTCCAGGCATCCCGATCCAGCAGTTCCAGGGCGCGGTCACGCTACGGAAAGCGGCGTGGTATCTGACACTCGAAGGTGAGAGCCGCGGCAAGATTTTCGTGGACGATGCAAACACAACACGTTCCGCGGGGTACGAAGCAATGAACGTGCGACTGGGCGGCGAGGGTGTGGTCGGCTTGCGCTGGCTTTCGCCGCGATTTGGCGTTCAAAACCTTTTCGATCGCAAGTACGCTGCATCGGTTGCCGTAAATGCAGTTGGAGGGCGCTACTATGAACCAGCTGCGGGGCGGACTATCTATGGCGGCATCACTGTTCGCGGAATTCGTTGACTACCCCAATATTGTCATTCCGGCGAAAGCCGGAACCCATGTGGAAGGAAAATGGGTTCCGGCTTTCGCCGGAATGACAAGGGTGGCCGTTTTGATGAGCCCCTTGTCGCTATCTGCACTTCTGCTCACAGTGATCGCGTGTGCATCGTCCGTTCGCCAGGCGCCCAACCCTCCGGTTCCCGCGGCGGCCGCGACTTCTGTGGCTGCTCAGCAAGGAGCAGCGCGCGCGGACACGAACTTCGTGATGCCGCCGCGCTCGCAATTCACGCGCATGACATCAGGTCTCATGTATTATGACGTGTCGCTTGGAACGGGAATGGCGGCGGTCGATCTGCGCGAGGTCGAAGTGCACTACGTCGGCAAACTTGAGAACGGCACGGTGTTCGACAGCAGTCGAGAGAAAGGGGTGCCCATCAAGTTCGTTCTCGCCGCCGGGAAAGTGATTCCAGGATGGGACGTGGGTATTCGTGGGATGCGTGCTGGCGGCCGCCGCATTCTGATCATTCCACCTGCGCTCGCGTATGGAGCGGACGGATTTCCCCCGGTTATTCCGGCGAATGCTACGCTTACGTTTGATCTGACACTTGTAAGCGTACGGTGAACGTGATCTCTGCTCAGAGCTCAGAGTTCAGAGTTCAGAGTTCTCTACCGGTCAGCCGGCGTAATAACCTTGCCCGGCAGCTTCCACGTCAACTCGCCTTTATCAACCACCAGCTGCCCGTTCACCATCACGTATTCCACGCCCTCGGCGTACTGGTGCGGCTGGAAGAAAGTTGCTACGTCGCGATAGGTCGCCAGGTCGAGCACGGCAATGTCGGCCATGTAACCTTCGCGCAGCATGCCGCGATTTCGGAAGCCGAGTATCTGAGCCGGCAGACTGGTCATGGAGCGAATCGCATCTTCCACTGACAGAACGCCTTTTTCGATGGCGTAGTAGCGGATTTTCCTCGGGAAAGTGCCATAGAATCGTGCGTGGGTGCTCGGTCCGTCGGTTGGCAGTGCGATCCCGGCATCCGATGCGGTAGCGACCCAGGGCTGTGCGGCAAATGCCTCCATGTCGATTTCAGACATCGAGAAGCCGCGCATGCGAGCACCGCCGCGTCGTGCAGGGTTCTCGAGTTGCACGGCGATAGCAGCATCGACCGCTGAAAGTTTTTTCAGCGCGGCGACATCGGCGATGCTCTTGCCGACCATGTTGGAGTCGGGATGATCGAAAATCACGACGCGTTCAGCGCCGCCGCGTCGCGCAATTTCGTGGGTGATATCGCGCCGCAGCGCCGCATCCAGCAGCGGATCAGCCATCACAGCCCGAAGTGCATCGGCAAAATTGGATGTCGCACCACCACGACCACCGGCACCTGCGCGGCTACCTCTGCCGGCCGCACTTGTATCTGGCGGAGCGGCACCTCTCCCGCCGCGCGCAGGTTGTGTTGCGAGCGCCCAGTCGGGGATGAGAACTGTGCTACCATCGGTTCCGCTGGTTGGATATGAGTACTGGTCCGCCCAGACCTGCACTCCTCGCTTGCGTGCATTTTCTATGAGCTGAATAGCGGCGCCACTCGAGCCCCAATAGTTCTGGCCTTTTGCCTTGATGTGTGATGCAACAACGATTGCTCCAGTGCGTTCTCCGATCTCTATCGTTTCTCTTACAGCATCGAGAAGCGAGGGCGGTCCAGCAGGATCCTGGCTGGGCCAGTACCACATGGGATCAGAGCCTTCGCTGCGTTCGTGTGAGATGTAAACACCGCGGAAGGGAACGATCTCGCGCGCAATTTCAACCACTTCTTCCGTTACACTCCAGCGGCCCGGTTCATACTCCAGGCCAGCGGAAAGTCCGTAGGCGCCTTCCTGCATCGCCTGGCGCACCAGTTCGCGCATTCTTGCCACTTCCTGCGCGGTGGCTGGTCGGCGGGTGTTGTTTCCCATCGCTTGTCGCCGAACCGTTCCATGACCGACCATGAGAGCGGTGTTGGGGCCGATACCGTTTTTCTGAATGAGATTGCGCTGCTCGCTTATTGGCCACGGAGAGCGACCGTCCTGGTTGACGACGACGGTTGTGACGCCCTGCATTACGAGATTGGGCGCGGCGCGGCGTTTGGGGTCGGGGTCGCGAAAACCCCCGCGGGCACTGCTTCCGTCATCCGCGTGGGAATGCAGGTCAATGAATCCAGGGACGATGTATTTCCCAGTGGCATCTATGGTGCGTGACGCCTGCGCGCCGCTGAGTTTTCCGATCGCGGTAATGCGATCTCCGGTTACACCGACATCGGCATAGAACCATGGATTGCCGCTGCCGTCGTAGACACGGGCGCCGGTTATCAGCAGGTCGAAGCGTTGCTGTCCCTGCTGCGGTTGTGCTGCCGACACGATAGCGGCGCACAGAATGAGCAGCATGATCGAAAACGTTTTTGCGATTGGGCGGATCATGAGCCGTCTCCTGGCTTGATCGTCTCCGGCTTTGTGGTGATTCGAAGTTGTCTGACGCGCTTGCGCCTTTCATTTTCGTTTTGAACTTCGTTGTAAGCGCGCTGCCAGGCCTCCAATGCATTTGTGCGGGTAGCGTTTTCCGCCTCGAGGCGGATTTCGTGCTTTCCTCTGAAAAAAACAAATACACCAGCGGCGCCGAGTACTCCGCCGACGAAATAACGTTCTTGCACTTCTGAGCCGGCATCTGTGAGCAACGGCGGTAGAAGAATCGCTGTCGCACCGGCGATGACGCCAATCGCCAGCCCTTGAAACGGCGACAGGTCGCGGCGCCGCGCGGCTTGCGTGCGGGGCTCCAACGGTCGCGCGGGCGGTACCAAAGTGTCCACCTGCAACCTTTCAACAGTTATCGGCACTGTGGACACGGCGCTGACGCTCGCGGAACGCGACTGCACGTGCAGCACGTTTGCGCCATCCATCGGCGAACCACCGGTTGAGTCCATTCCATTCCAGTTCACTGTGAGGCTGTCGACTATTGGTCCCGCATATATGCGGTGCACGATGCCCCCACGATCTGGAACGATGGTCACCACAACATCGTGAGGTGCGCTGGCGAACAATTGTAGCGCGATGCCTCGCGAGCCCGACGCGATGACCGTGTCGCTGGGCGCGCGAACAGTCGTATACGCCGTTGTAAGTCGCGCGTTGTTGAATACGCGCGTGACACCGGGTGGAAAAACCAGCTCGTCCAGTCTGTAACGCGGATCGATAGCAAGCGCCTGCACGAATGCGCGGGCGGCCGCAGCCGTGTCGCCCCGGAAACTTTCAGTCGCGCCGAGATAGCTCAGCGCATCGGCACGCGCCATTCCCGAGACTGCATCACTGCCAGCGATTGCCAGGGCGCGCCGAAAGAGCGATGCGGCACTTTCATACTCGCCGGCGCGATAGGTCGCAATGCCGAGTGCAACAACACTGCTGCTCGACTGTGCTCGCGCATCACCGTTGCCGATCAGCGATGCAAGCACAATGCATAGGATGATCTTCCGCATTACGGATTTTACCTTGTGAGTATGATGTGAACCAAGCGCAGTCGCTGCCCTGGCAACACAGTTATTTCTGTTTCGTAAGGCTGAAAGCCATCGCGCACGACTCTCAGGCGATGGGTACCGACGGAGAGGCTGACGTCGGTCGCAGGTGTGTTTCCAATGAGGGCCCCGTCCACATACAGATAGCCCCACGGCATTGTGCTGATGAAAAGGTTTCCAGGCGGTAGCTGGACCGGCGCCTTTGCCGAATCCGGGGTTGCCTTGACGGCCTTCGCGGCTGCTGACTGGGTTGCCACCGTACCCACGCGAACCGGGCGCGGCGCCGCCGAGTCAGCGGAAGTCCTGCTCATTGATTTAGAGTCTGGTCTCGCCGTTGGCGTGACCTTCGGCGGATCTGGATTCACCCTCTTTTCCGGTGCAGCGGGTTGTGGCGGTGGCGCAGCTTGCGCCACTGCAAGGGAGACGGAGGGCAAATCCGCGCGCGCGTTAATCGAGTCGCTTGCCCTAGTGGTTCCCCTGGCAACGATAGGCGTATCGGGGGCATTCGATCTCACCATGCGCGGGACCTGGAGGAGGGCAAGCCATGTGACGATTACAGTGATTGCCACGGTCGCGATGAGCGACCAGTGACGCTTTGGCGGCTCGCGTTGGCCGGCGAAAACAAACGCCGGTTCATGGTGCAAATCCACGCCGTGCACTTCGTCAATCTTGGCAACAGCGGCGGCAGGCACCGCGTCCTCTGGTTCGTTGCGTGTCTGCAAGCCGAGCTGCGCGGCAATGTTCATGACATTCGGCAGCGACCGATGATCTTCGCTGATACTGCTGAACAACTGATTGAGCGCTCTTGCTTCACCTTCCGGTAGAGCACCGCGCTCCCGCAGCCGCTTTTCGAGATCGCCGAACGCGTCGGACAAGGGGATCTGTGCGCCAGGACCAGTCGCACCGGACTCGATTCCTGTAGTAACCAGAGCTTGTCCAGCCAGGCACTCATGGATGAGCAGGGCCAGCGACAAGTGATCGTGCCGCATCAGCGACTCGCGTGCTGCCAGCGGATCCGAAGCGCGCCGTGTGCCCGGGCGATGCTGGCTCTCCCTCAGAAGGTATAAAATGCGTCGCGTGCAGAATTCGCTCACGCATACTCGTCCTTCATCGTGCAGGAACACTGTCGATGGGCTCAAATGGCCATGTGACACTCCCGCGTGGTGCGCATAACTCAGCACGGCGGCCGTTTGCTCCACGAGGGCGATCAGCGCCTTGCCTGTGACGGGCCCGCGCGCATTCAGGATCGACGACAGCCTCATTCTCGGTTCAACGGGCTGGGTCGAGTACCATTCAAAGCTCGCCGTGGCACCGCTCGCCAGGACGCGAACGATCCCCGGGTGATTGAGAGCCGCCGCCGCGGTCAACGCTTCGTGAAATTGGTCAGTGAGCCCGGCGCGATCGAGCGCGGAACGAAGCACCACGTGCAAAAGAACACGGTCACCTCCCCGGGCGTTGTGCGCGGTGAATGCCGTGGAAAAGGGACCGCGCTGCACCGGTTCCCACACGAGGAAGTGTCCGGATAATTCGCTGCGAACTGAGGTGGATAGATCGAGTGAGGTAGGCGACATCATTGGTCACCCTAACACTACCATGAATGCGTCGCAAGGCCTTCCACGACCGCCGAGGACTTACGGGCCCGCCCGCTACCTGACCTGATCCTTCTACAGGCGGCTGCCAGGGAAATCCGACCGGGACTTCCTTTACCGAATGCGCCCGCCGCCGAATCCCAAGCCCACGGTGAATGTCATGAAGCGAGTATTCTCGGCATGGGTATAGCGAGCATCCAGGAACAGCGTTGTCCCGCCGAGCGCGACTCCAAGGCCCCCTCCTACTCCCAGAAGCACCTGCGTATCCGGCGCCGGATCCGGTCCCGTGTTGCCGCCGTCGAATCTATGCTGGAGCATTCCGCTAATTGCGGAGAGGTACGGGATAACTCCATCGGAACCCAGGGCATAACCAAACCCCATTGCGCCGCCCACTATGTTGCTCGCATCTCCGTCGTTGCCTTCATGCGCGGCATGGCCGTAGAAAAGGGTGGGTTCCAAACTCCAGCGCGACTGGCCCAGCGGCACGGAAAGGCCTGCGGCACCCATCCAGCCGCCCTTGGCGTAGTCGGCGAAGTTGCCTGATGGCGAGAGCAAGCCAGCACCAACGAAATAGCCGACTTTGGATTGTGCCAGAACCGGCACGGCCAGGAACATTGCTGCAAGGACTGCGACAACCCAGGACCGCCTCATGTTGCTCCTCCCGATTGGCGTCATTTGAGCGGAGTTGAAAAGGCCGTCTCACTCTGCCCCAACAATAGGTGAATCCTGGATATACGCAAGCGATGGCTCCTGAGGAAGGACGTTTCTTTCTTCAATGACAGAGACATGGCGAAAACGCAATGTCCTCAAGACCACCTTCAACTGCAAGCTCCAAACATGATACCTTCCGCAGTGAAGCTCGTGGGCACTGCATGACAGCCAACGGCAGACCGGGGATGATGAACCTGTTGATCCGGGTTTCAGTAGCCGTCATCGCGCTTTATGCGCCGATTGCCGTTGCCGCGCAATCAAACCCCCCTGCGGAGCCGCGGCTGATTCGGATTCCAACCGCCAGCATGGTCCCCACCGGCAGCACCGATCTCCATTACGACGTCCTGCGCGACCCGGGCATTTTCCCGGGTGCGGACCGTCAGCGGAACTTCACTTTTTCGCTGGGATTTGTGCCGCGGCTGACGCTCATGGCGCGCGGCACCGTGGCGGAGGACTCTCTTACTGGCCTCGATATCGCGCGCGACCTGTCGGCCGGTTTGCAGTTTCTGCTGGTCGAGCAAGGAGGCTGGCGTCCGGCGCTTGCCATCGGTTTTCCGGACGTGGGCGGCGCGGCATCCAACTTTCGCACGCGCTACGTCGTGCTCTCGAAGAACCTGTTCCAGGGAGCGCGCGCGACACTGGGGTACGGTGCCGGTCCCGATGTTCTCGAAGGACCGTTCGGCGGTGTGGAATTGGCGTTGGGCCGCGCAGTCACGTTATTCGGCGAGTACGACACAGACGCATTCAACTCTGGCGTGCGACTGCTCCCGTTTCCCGAGAGCTGGGAGAAGCGGGGAATTCCGCGTCCCTCTCTGGACTTCATCTTTCAGCACGGCCGGAATGTGTCGCTCGGCGTCGGACTTCGTACCCTGGTCGGCGCCGCTGACCGCATTCCGCCGAAATCATCTCAACGCACAACACAATACCGACGAGCCGATGATTCAACGTTTGTGGGACTGTCGTTACAAACGGTGAGCGAGCGCTTGCAGGCGGAACTCATTTCCCGTGGACTGGAAAACGTGCGCGTCGCCATCGCACAATTCGATGCGGGACTGACGGTCGCAGTCGACTACGAGAACCGCACATACAATCGCAGCGAACTGGATGCCCTGGGCATGGTTCTGGGCGTTACCGCGCTGCGAACGCCGGCATCGGTCACACAGCTGCGAGTGATTGTCAAGGAACTCAACATTCCCGTTCTCGAAGTTGGCGCAAACGTGTCATCGTTTCTGGCGTTCGTTAATGAGCAGCAGGCGCCCGGCGAGTTCGCCGAGGAGCTGCGAATAACTCAGCATGTGGGTGCCATCGCCGACGCCGCGCAGCCACTGGCCCGTACCCCAATCGCGCAGCGAAGCTGGCTCAAGCTCGACCTCTTCTTGCGCCCGCGTGTGGAGACCGCGGTGCTCACAGAATGGGGAGTTGTCGATGCTCGTTTCAGCGTGTTGCCGGAGGGTCAGGTGCAGCTGACACCTGGCGCGTTCATTCAACTGCGGGCGGCGGTTCCCGTAGCGCGGTCGCGCAACTACCCCGGCGAGCTCGGCACTGCCGTAGTTGAGCGCGCACTCCTGCAGCAGGCGGTGCGGCTACCACTCGGGCCATTTTCAAAGAGGGCAGCGGCCTTCACGCAATTCAGCGCGGGGCGGTACACGGCTGAACATGTAGGCGTTGGCAACGAACTTGTTTTCTCGCTTGGTGACGGTGCATTCCTGGGCAAAGGTATGTTCGCGCGATTGGGACCTTCGTACAACAATCTGAATCGCTGGGTTGCGCTGGGTAACGCGCGGGTACGTTATCCGGCCTGGGATTTGACAATGAGCGCGACGGCGGGCCAATTCCTCGATGGCGACCGTGGTTTCTCAACCGACATCAGCCGGTTTTTTGGCAATACGGAAACGGGTGTATTTTTTCGTCACTCAGAGCGTGGGTCACTGGCGGGGATTCGAGTCGCCATGCCCTTGACTGTGACGAAGGAATTATCGCCGCGGCGTGTTCGCTTGCGATTACCCGACGTATATTCGTATGAACAACGCAGTATTGTATTGGCGGATCGCAATGAGATTCGTGCGGATATTGCACGGGTGCCGAGCACTGACCATGAGATTGAGCGTGTGTATTGGGATCGTGATCGTTTGCACGGGGAATACATCCGGCGCCATGTCGAGGCGTTGCGGAACGCCGCAATAGATCTGGTTTGGGACGACTCTTGATGGTTAACACTGCTCGGAGGAAACAGTATGCGGAATCGCACACTAACTAGCGTTGTGCCGAAGCCCGGGGTGTTATTCGCGGCCGCCATTTGCGCGCTCGTTGTGAGCTGCAAGAAGGATCCTGCCGCGCCCGAGGAGCGCGACGTGGATGCGACCATTGCGATCAACGCTGCCGCAGCTGCCAATGGAACCACGGCAGCCCTCAATGGCTATACGTTTATCGGCCTCTACGGCTCGACGCTGGCGGCAAACACTGTTCCCGCGAATACGGGGTTGGTGGGTCAAACTGCGGTCATCGCATTCACAAACGTGAACGGTGCCAATGGCAACTTCACGTTGACGACGTTCAACGTGACGGCGTCCGGCACTGTGCAGTTCCTGTCATGCAGGTTCACGGTAAATATCAGCAGCAACGCGGCAGTCTTACCAGTCGGCGCGGTGATTACCATTTCAAACTGTTCGGTGCGGTATGTCGCCAATGATGTGCCGGTGGGCGGCACTACCGGTACCAGCGGCACGGTGAGGCTGATTCTGAATGGCGTCGCGGGCGGCACGCTGAATACGACGGTGAGGATTCAGGCTAATGGGATCCTGGTGGTCACCAACAGGCTCGGCGTGTCGGTTGTAACTGTAACTGTGATCGTCACCACCGGATCGTCTGGCGGCTGATGCGCTCTGAATAGCACGAACTCGGGGCCTTCTCGCTCATGACTCCCTGGAATCGTTTGCGAGACGTCGCGAGCGCCCGGCTCGGCCGTTCCCTGTCGTACGCAGGGGAGCTGGACCTGATGCTCCGCAATCGCACCCTGTTGCTGATGGATCTGATCGGTTGGGCAGTAATCCCACTAGCTGCGTTGACCATCCGACTGGAGGGGTTGGCCGGAGTCGGCGTGTACGCGCACCGCATTGCGCTCTATACGCTGTGGGGAATGGGATTCCAGTTCATCCTGCTTTACCTGGCTGGTATATACCGCCGGAGGTGGCGGTACGCGGGGCTGGCGGAGATGTTCTCACTTTCGGCGAGCCTTGGGCTGGCCGCGGTCGCGACTGCATTGGCCGACCAACTCGTGTCGCCATTCGTTCTGGCTCCCGCAGCGCGCGCACTCCGGCTCCCATTGTCCATCCCGATCATCAGCACCCTGTTTGCAATCATGTGGTCGGGGGGCACGCGCTTCACCCTTCGGTATGCGAGTCAGCTCGGCCGCCGCGGCCGGCGCAGTGGGAAGCCAACTCTCATTATCGGGGCAGGTGACGCCGGGTCGGTGTTGGTGCGGGAGCTCCAATCCAGCGCGGCTTTTGAGCTCGAGCCCATTGGATTCATAGACGACGACGCCTCCAAACATGGGCAGGTGGTCAATGGCATCCCCATCCTCGGCGGGCGGCACACGATCGGCGCGATGGCGAGAACTCACGGGGTAGAGGCCGTTATCATAGCGATGCCTGCAGCTCCCGGCCTGGTGATCAGAGAGCTTCGGGAAATCTGCCTGGCCGCGAACCTTCGCGTGTTGACGGTGCCGGGCCTCGAGGCGCTTCTGACCGGGAAGGTCACAGTCAGTCATCTCCGGCCAGTCCAGATCGAGGACTTGCTCCGGCGCGAACCTGTGCACACCGATGAAGCTGGCCTGCGGCAGTGTCTTGCGGCGACGACCGTCCTGGTAACGGGCGCGGGCGGATCGATCGGGTCAGAACTCTGTCGCCAGATCGCACGTCTGGATGTTTCCGAGCTGGTGCTGTTGGGTCACGGTGAGAACAGCATCTTCGCCATAGAGAACGAGCTTCGGGCGCAATATCCGGCACTGCGGCTGACCGCCGTGATCGCGGACGTGCGGCACGCGGCGCGAATCAACGCGGTGTTCGAGCGTTTCCGACCCGGTGCAGTGTTCCATGCGGCGGCGCACAAACATGTGCCACTGATGGAAGCGAACCCGGAGGAGGCGGTCACCAACAACGTCGGCGGCACCCAGACCATGTTGACGGCAGCGGAACGCTGGGGCACCGAGCACTTCGTACTGGTGTCCACCGACAAGGCGGTGAACCCCGCGAACGTACTGGGTGCAACCAAACGGTTGGCGGAAGAGCTGGTGCGGGAAACGGCGCTCCGCACCGGGCGGAGCTATCTGTCTGTTCGATTCGGAAACGTGCTGGGCAGCCGGGGAAGCGTGATACCGACGTTCCAGGCGCAGATCGCGGCGGGCGGGCCAGTCTGCGTCACTCATCCCGACGTCACCCGCTACTTCATGACGATTCCAGAGTCGGTGCAGCTGGTCCTGCAGGCTGCCGCGCTAGGGCAAGGAGGGGAGACGTTCATCCTCGACATGGGCAAGCCAGTCAAGATCGTGGACCTGGCCAAGGACCTGATCGAGCTTTCAGGACTGCAGGTTGAACAGGATATCCGGATCAAGTTCACCGGATTGCGGCCGGGGGACAGCATGTTCGAGAAGCTATTCCTTGACTCCGAACATCACGCGCGGACGTCGCATGAGAAGATCTTCGTGATGCGCCCCGGTCCGGGATTAGGTCTCACGGCGCTCGAGCTACAGGCGCTCATTCACACGGCACAGATCGGGGACGACGCGCTAACATTGGAGTTGCTGAAAGAATTTGTGACCGAGGTTGCGCCACGCAACGGCCGCCCGACTCCGGCCCCGAACGAAGCGGCACCGCGGCAAGCGCGAGCGATCCCTGGCGGGGAAGCGACTCTTCGATGATGGCGGCGAGATGCGACAGGCAGTATAGACGCGCTCAGCGCTTCACTTGATCGCGACAATTATGACGGCTGCCAGACTGGCGACTATGGAAGCGAGCGTCGCCAGCGTAGTAAGGGTTTCCTTTTTGGGACCATCGACCTTTTCCGGCACCACCACTCGTGCACCGGCGAGTGGATGGGGGTGGCTGTCGGGCAGGAGGAAGAAGCGTCTCTCGAAGCTCTCGACCTTGCCGCTTGGCTGCGTCACATAGCGCCGATTGCGGTCGGCCGTTTGAGAAAGCCCGCCAGCAGCAGCAACGTAGTAGTCGATATTCTTTCCCGGCACATAGGGAACAGATGCAGGAGCATTCACCGCGCCACTAACCTGAACGATTGGATCGTACTCGGGAATGAAGATCGAGTCGCCATCAAACAGTATGAAATTGTCGTGGAAGGTACTGTCTCGAAGTACACTCGGAAGGTCGATTCCAACTCGACCGCGCTTGCCTTTGGTGCGGTAGAACTCAACGCCGACCGGGTATGCCGTCGAGGTGAGCCCTCCGGCGCGCTGAAGCAAATCGGTAATCCGATCGGTTCGGGTGCGCAGAGCGTACGTTCCCGCGAACGCTACCTCCCCGGAAATCGTAACGACGCGCTGAAGGGACCACTCAGGCTGTCGCAAGACGAGAATATTGTCGTACGGCTGAAGTACCACCTCGGCCGCGCCGCGAGCGGGGACGGGAACCCCGGGTGGGCCCGCGTATGCGCCGCCCTGTCCCCGCTCAAAGAGATAGGTCGAGTCGAGACGCACACGGATCGTAGTGGCCAGTTCACCTTTGTCCCGGTCCGCCGGCAAGCGCGCGATTTCCGCCTCACGTAAGTCGGCATCCTCGACCAGACCGTTGACCTGGAGGACGGCATCTCGCAGAGTCATGCCGTCACGCCAGGGCAAACGTCCCGGTGCACGCACGGCGCCCACGATGGACACATAACGAGCTGGCCGAAAATCGCTGCGTGAGAAAATCTGTATCTCGTCTTCGTCCTGCAGTTGCAAGTCCTGGAGGAGGGTTCCGGTTGTATCCGCGAATGCCGTCCGCAGCTGAATCCGGGTGGAGTCGGCGCGCAGTCGCGACACAAGGATTTGCCCCTCGTAGAAGTCCGGCTTCGGTCCGCCGGCCATGCGGATGGCATCGGACAGACGCATTCCACTCGAAAAACCCACCGTCCCAATCATCCATACGTTGCCCTTTACGGTAACAAATCCGCGGCGCCGCGGCGCTACTTCGAATACGGTTACTGAATCACCTGAGATCAATGGAAACGCCGGTCCGACACTGTCGGCGAATTGCTCCGATGTCAGATCTATTACGACGCGGTCCTTTCCATCACCGGTGCGGGCGGTGGCCGGAAGGATACGGTGTATCTGAACCCTGCGTCTCAGAGCATCCGCCTCAAATCCACCAGCAGTCCGAATCAAGTCTCGCAGAGTTTCACCGGGCCCCAGTTCGTATATGGCAGGCCGAACAACACGGCCCGTGATGCTAACGCGCGCTCCTTTCACCGGAACAAAGACTACGTCGCCGGTTTCGAGCCGAATGTCACGGCTGCTGGCGCCTCGGAGGAGATATTCGTAAAGGTCGAGGGAATCGACAGGAACACCACCGCGGCGCACTTCAATTCGCCGAAAGTTGCCGCTCTGGGTTGGTCCGCCTGCGGCATACAGTGCCGTGAGTACGGTTCCTGCCGCCGATATCTGATACGATCCGGGTATCTGCACATCGCCAACAACGTAAACCTGACTGGTCCTCATCCGCGCAACGGTTATCTGGAACTGCGTCGTAGCGCCGGCAGTGCGACGAACGCCGGAGTAAACGCGGCCAAGACGCTCATACAGAAGATTGTCAACCTGCGCCATTGTCAGGTTCGCGAGATAGAGCTGACCTACCTGCGGGATAACAACAAATCCCTCGCGGTTCACTTCGAGAGTGCGAGCCAACTCGACATCGCCGGTGAGAATGAGCACGAGCACATCGCCTGGACCAATGCGGTAGTTGGCATCGACTGGTCCGCTCAGAGTCGGCTCGAACCGGGTGCCCTCCCGGCGAAAAACTTCCTCACCGAAGAGGGTAAGCTGGCGGGAGCCGGAATCTTCCGTGGCGCGGGGCTCTGTCACACCTATGGTGCGGCCAACTTCTGCCGGAATGTTGATCCCTACTACGCGGAGGGCTTCCAGAACTCTCCGGTTGAACTCGGCCGTCTTCGTGGTATCCGCCCCGGCAAGGTAACTGTCGAGGAAATCCCCTGGATATCCCGAAGCTGTAAGGCGAGCTCGAATCTGTTCAGCTGTCAGCCCGGATGCGCCGACTTGCTGGCGTAGTTGAGCCGCAAGATCGGGACGGGTCTGGAGAAGACGTGTTGCCTCCTGCACGGTGGGGAGTTGTTGTGCCGCGGCAAGGATCGGTAGCAGAGGCAGTGACAAGAGCGCCGCTGCAGCTACGACAGAAGCTCGCAGGAGCTTTGCACATAATGTCGTCATTCCCCCGTCAGCGGGAATCCAGAGTCGTTGAAGAATGACACTGGATTCCCGCTTCGCGGGAATGACGGACCTAATCGTGGTGGTCAATATGTCTCGCTTCACTCAGACCATCCGAGAGGCGGCAGCAATGATCTGTCGTGCAAGCCGGACGGCTTTCTCGACAGTCGGATAATAGTTCGATTCCAGCACCCTGCTGCTCGGCGCAGGGGCGTCCTGCAATGTCAAACGGCCCGGAGCGGATTTCCATACTTCCGGCTCTACACGTTCGGCAACCGCCGCGATTATCTCGCCGGCGAGACCGCAGGTGGTCCAACCGCCATCGATAACTATCAACTTGCCGGTCTTGATCACGGAGGCAACAACATGGCTGATATCCAACGGATTGATCATTCTGAGGTCGATAACTTCGGCAGCGATTCCATCTTCTTCCAACTGTTGCGCCGCCTGAACCGCGATGTGAGCGGCGTAGCCGGCACCGACCATCGTTATGTCATCTCCTTGCCGAACGATGCGCGGGCCGGCGAAAACCGCATCGATATCAGGCACTCCCGGCATTTCGGCTGACAACTCGTAGAGCCATCGATCGTCGACGTATAACACGGGATCGCCGCACAACGCTGCGGAGACCAGCATATCGCGCGCATCCACCGGTGTCGCGGGCATGGCAACACGGAGACCGGGTATGTGGGCAAACCATGAGTGCAGCGATTGTGAATGCTGCGCTCCCTGCTCGCCTCCGCGGTTGATAATGCCGCGAATCACGATGGGTGCTGTCGATTGGGCGCCAAACATTGATGACCACTTGGCGGCCTGCGTGACAATTTGATCCACCGCGAGAAGCATGAAGTCCATTCGTGGATGCACAACGATGGGCCTGCGTCCTGCAATCGCCGCCCCAAGCGCAACGCCGGTACAGGCGGCTTCCGAAACCGGCGTATCGATCACACGGTCGCGGCCAAATTCGATGTCGAGATCGAGCATCGAATTGCCAACGTACCATGGAGCCCAGAGCCCTTGGCCGATCACGAACGTTTCAGGGTAGTGCCGAAGGAGGTATGCGAAGCCATCGCGAATCGCGGACCCATAACTTCGCGTTACCGGATCAACGATCATATGCCCTCGACGCAAATACGTATCGTTCGACAGCTTCCTGCGGAGGCCAGGGGGCCACACGCGCTGTTGCCACCGCCTCCGCGACACGCTGCGTGGCTGTCTGATCCATTGCTTCCGCATCTGAACTCGTGATGGCCCCGGCATGGATCATTGCGCTTCGCATCCGTTCGATGGGATCCCTTTTTTTCCAGTGCACGAGATCCTGGTTGCGAAAAACACCAACATCGATGTCCTCGCTCGCTCCTACATGTCCGCGCCAGCGGTAGGTGACCAGCTCCAGAAAGGTAGGACCGTCGCCCAGTCGTGCGCGTTCGGCTGCACGCCGAGCGGCCGCGGTTACAGCGCGAACGTCGTTTCCATCGACCACTTCCGATGCGACCAGATGGGCCTGCGCGTAACGCGCCACGCTGTCAGCGGGTTGGCGTTCGCGAATGTGCAAGTGGCTCGAAAACAGATTGTTCTCGCACGCGAAAATGACCGGTAGTCTGGAAATCGCAGCGAGATTCATGGATTCGTGAAATATTCCTTCCTCAGTGGCGCCGTCGCCGAAGAAAGACACAGCCAGCGCCTTGCTCCCTTCCAGCCTCGCGGCTAGCGCCGCTCCTACGGCCATGGGGATGGTAGCTCCCACTATGGGCACAGTTCCCAGCAGTCCATGTTCGGGAGCTACGATGTGCATCGAACCACCCATTCCGCTTGAACACCCTGTCGCGCGGCCCAACACTTCCGCGAACAACTCATCGATGCCGCCGCCGAGTGCGAGATAGTGGCCGTGGGAGCGGTGCGCTCCGAAGGCGCGGTCGCCTGGTCGGAAAGCGGCAGCCACACCCACAGCACACGCTTCCTGGCCAATGGCGAGATGACAGGGACAGCGGGCTTCCTTCGCGGTGACGAGTTCCGCAATCGCTTCTTCGGCACGCCGAATGAGTAACATGCGCGCGAGTTGAGCCACGATATGTTCGCGAGGTTCATTGCCGATTTCCACAGGAGCAACCGGTGCGTGCGGATCGGCCAGTGCGCCCAGTGACATACCTACTGGCTCAACCGACATGGAACTCTCGCACCACATCACAGATGTAAAACACTTCGTCGTCGGTCAGAGAGGTGTTCATGGGCAGGAGAAAACAGCGTTGGAATAGCAGTTCGGTCAGCGGCAGCGCTTTCTGGCATCCAAGGGCGGAGAACTGATGCACTGCTTTTCCGCCCCACTGAATGATTGTTCCCACTCCGCGACTTTTCAGATGCGTGCGCAACGCATCACGCTGCTCGGCCTCAATCTCGTAATTCTGATAAACGTCGTAGCGATCTGGATCATCGTCCGGTCCCGGTGGCAGGACAAGACCATCAAGTTCCCTGAGTTGTTCGTGATAAAGACGGGCTATTTGCCTGCGGCGCTCGAGTTCCCCATCAAATACGCGCAACTTTACATTGAGAACGGCAGCCTGCAGAGTATCGAGTCGCGAGTTGAATCCCCAACCTGAGACTTCGCCCGCGCCATCGCGACCATGGTCGCGCAACATGCGCAAGCGTTTCGCGATTACCGCATCGCCGGTGGATACTGCCCCACCATCTCCAAAACATCCCAGGACCTTTGCCGGATAAAAGCTGAACCCGGCCGCAATGCCGAATGTACCGGCGAATTGCCCTTTGTAGCGCGAACCAAGTGCCTGCGCCGCATCCTCCACTATCATGAGGCCATCCCTGGCTGCGACCCGCTGCAACGCATCCATTTCGCATGCACGCCCGTTGAGATGCACGGGCATGATTGCTCGAGTGCGCGGTGTAACGGCAGCTTCCACGGCCGCGACGTCGATGAGATGGTCTGGCCCACATTCGACGAGAACGGGGACTGCGCCGACGAAATGCACGGCTGCCGCGGAGGCGACATACGTGTGAGAGGGCAGGATGACTTCATCGCCGTGTCGCACTTCAGCCGCATGTAGAGCAATTATCAACGCGTCGGTGCCATTCGCCACGCCGACTACATGACCGACATCGAGGTATTGCGCGAGGGAGGCCTCGAATTGAAGCAGATCATCCTGCAGGATGAACGCTCCTCTCTCCAGCACACTCTCCATCGCAGCGAGAACCTCCTCCCGCTGGTGCATGAACACATGCGGATAGCGAAAGAAAGGGACGCTAATAGTCGCGAGGGCACGACTCGTCACAGTTTGCTCGGCGGCTTGCTATCTCGCATTCTCATCCAACAGATATGCGCGTGGGGTGCTACGCGCGCAATGACGAAAATGAAAGGGCATCTCATTCCGTCGGTGCGGACCGGCTGGTTACGAGCTGAGTTGCACCCGGCGGCGGCGCGGCTCGCAGCGGTGCGCGCCTTCGCGCGACCTGCACCAGCTCTGGATTGGCACCCAAACGCTCCGCAAGTCGGGCTACTGCCTCCAGCGCCCCCGCGCGGTCGAACGCTGCGCGAATCGTGATGAGAATGATGCGAATGTCCAGCAATACGCCCGTGTTGCGGTCCACGTACAGAAGCCCCAGCCCCGATTTCCAGGGCCGGATGATCTGGTTGTACCGCAGATCTGGGTCGGCGGCGCCGCGCAGGATGTCGCTCTCGTCCGCGAAAACGATTGACGCAAGGTCAGTCACGCCCGGCTGAACCGACAAGAGACGTTTTTCCTCGGTGGTGTAGAGCGCCGTCTCCCGGAACACGTTGGGCCGCGGCCCCACCAGCGTCATCTCTCCGAGCAGGACGTTCCAGAGCTGGGGGACTTCGTCGAGCTTCGTCTTCCTGACCAGCCGCCCGATCGCGGTTATTCGCAGATCGTTACCCGCGGTCGAGTCCACCCCGGTCTGGTCAGCCCGGACCACCATGGAGCGGAACTTGACCATGCGGAAGGGCCGTTCGTCCCGCCCCGCGCGTGAAGCCACATAGAACGGTGAATGGAAATCCTGGAGCCAGATCGCGATCGCGATCAGCACCAGAATGGGACTCAGCACCGTGAGCCCCACGATGGCCGCCGTCAGGTCGAGCGCGCGTTTCATCGGCGGGCCATCCTCCTCAGCGCGGAAAAACGCGATGTTTGTTGATTCGATATCGTCGATTCAAAAAAACGTAGTCTTGAACTGTTTATCAATGTCTTTGCGCCCCCGATTCGAAGACCTGACCGAGACGACCGGTATTCCCCTTTCCGAAGAAGGGGCCGCAATGATGTATTCGCGGTATGCAGCAGGCCGCAGGCTCGCTCGGGACAAGCGGGTGCTCGAATTGGGGTGCGGTGCGGGGCAAGGGTTTGGACTCGTCGGTGCAGCGGCGCAAAATCTTGTGGGTGGCGATTACTCCGCCGCTTTGGTGCGCCAGGGACAGGCACACTACCGCGGCAGGTTTCCCTTCGTCCAGCTCTCGGGTGACGCCCTTCCATTCCGGGATGCGAGTTTCGATCTGGTGCTTTTCTTCGAGGCGACCTACTACGTGCCCCACGTCGACGCGGCCTTGCGGGAGAGCGCGCGCGTACTCGCACCAGACGGAGTGGTTCTGTTCGTGAACGCAAACCCGGAGCGGCCCGACTTCATCCGGAGCCCGCACAGCGTACGATATCACACGGCGGACGAGTTCCGCGCGGTGCTCGAAAGTCTGGGATTCCGAGTCACCACCGAGGGGGCCTTCCCGGTCGAGCCGCCCGCCATCGGAGTCATGGACAAACTCAAGGGGAACATCTTTGGACTCGCACGACGGGTGCTCCAGGCGATGCATCTTGTGCCGCGAACTCTGCGCGGCCGAGCTCGGCTCAAGCGCTTGGTCTACGGGAAGTTGCGCGAGGTGCCTGCCGAGCTGCCGGAGGGGTTTGCCGAGGAGGCGCCTCGGGCAGTCCTTTCGCCTGGAGCCGTGCGGGGATACAAGGTGCTCTACGTAACCGCGTCCCGCTGAGCCTATTGATCGAGGCGGGGCCAGGCGTCTTCGGGCCGCGGGCGTCGCTCGCCCAGAAGCCATCGCACCACCACCTGCAGCCCCCCCCAGAGACTGCCGAGGCCATAGCCGAAGTGCATGCTGGGAAAGATCAGGACCATGATCGGCAGGTACAGTGGATCGCGGGAGCGCACGGCGACGTGGACAGCCGCGGCGAGCAGCGGCACCGTGTACGCGACAGTCAGTGCGATCGCCGCCCAACGGGCGACGGGGAGGACTGCCGCAGCCAAACCGGTGAGTATCAGGGCGAGCACGAAGGCCAACGGGACAAGGTGGCGGAGTCCGACAGGCCGGATCGGTGAGCGAAGGAAGGGGAGCACGGCCCATTCCCCGTTCGAGAAGTTGTGAGCCCAGAAGGAGCCGAATGTAGAACGGGCGAAGTAGCTGCTTGTTAGATCCGGCGCGAGGAGGATGCGGCCGCCCGCAGCGCGGAGCCGAAGATTAAGCTCCATGTCCTGCCCGCGTATCAGCCTCTCGTTAAACAGCCCGATGCGTTCGAAGACGTTTCGTCGGTACCCGCAGCCAAATGCCGCGTCCACCCAGACTGGTTTGTGGGGTATCGTGCGAAAGTGCGACGGACCAACGCCAAAGGGATGGCTGAGACACTGAGCGATGGCGCGTCCCACTCGGTCGCCGGTCCGCGGCTTGGTGACGATCACGCCTCCGACTGCATCGGCTTCGGGGCAACGCGCGAGGTGATCCACCACACGCCGCAGGAATGTGGAGTCGTACTGATTGTGCGCGCCGGCAATGACAATGATCTCTCCACGACTGGACACGATGCCCAGGTTCATCGCCACTGGTGTGATCCCGGCGTGATTATCCAGTAGCCGAACCATCGCGTACTGGTCAGACATATCGGCGATGCATTCGCGCGAGCCGTCGCTGCTCATCCCGTCGACAACCAATATCTCGTACGAGTCCGCCGGGTAATCGTTCGCAGTGAGGGACTCGATGCAGGGACCGATGTAGCGCGCTTCGTTTCTGCACGGGACAACGATCGAGACGAATGGCCGGTCGCTGATGGGTCGGTTCACGCTATGAGGGTATCGGGCAGTACCAAACGCAGACAAGGGCGCGCCAGAGAATTTCGCGAGGGAGGTTTGCGATGCTGGAAGCCCGCGGGTAGTATGCGCGTTCAACGAGTAGTGACATCCTCCCGGAGAGTGCACTGGTGCTTTCGCAGGCCGAACGCATTGCTGATCTCAGGTCCTGGCTCGCCGGCCAGAAACAGGTGCTGGGCGGCCAATGGGTGGCCACCCTGGAGGACCGCAAAAAAGAAGAGGCGCAGTTCCACAACGCCGATCGCGAAGGGCATCGTGATGAGGCGCGTGAGAGCAGTCCCAACCGGCGGTTCTACGAGTCAGCAACGGTAGTCGAGGACCACATCTACGCATGGATCCGGCGCCGCGCGCCCGGTGCTGCGTTTCTGGACTATGCCTGCGGCAACGGGAAGCTGACTCGCATGGCCGCGGAGAGTGGGGCTCGCGTAGCAGTTGGAATCGACATCAGCGACGTGTCGGTGCAGAATGCCGCGGAGCGGGCGGCGCAAGAAGGTTTCGCCGACGTCACCCACTTTCTGCAGCGGGACTGCGAGGATTCACAGCTCCCCGCAGACAGTTTCGATGCCTGCCTCTGCTCGGGGATGTTGCACCATCTTGATCTGAACCGCGCCCTTCCGGAGCTACATCGCATCATGGCGCCCGGGGGACGGATTCTCGGTGTGGAAGCTCTGGCTTACAATCCGTTCATCCAGCTCTACCGCCGCCTCACGCCGCAGCTGCGAACGGAGTTCGAGTCGCGCCACATCCTCGGAATGAAGGAGCTTCGGCTGGCGCAGCGATGGTTCCAGGTTGAGAACCTGAAGTTCTTCCTAATGGCTGCGCCGCTGGCGACGTTGCTGCCCTCCGGACTGCCGCGGCGCCTTGGCCTCGTTGGGGGTCACGCACTCGACACAGTCCTCACGCGAATTCCGCTCTTTCGATTGTGGAGCTGGCAGTTCAGCTTCGAGTTAGTCAAGCCAGCCTGGGTGTGAGTGGCTCGACAAGCCGAACTGGCCAACGGTCGGCGCGTGACTGCAGTTAGGCGATCCCACGCCGACAGTGGCCGAAGCTCTTGAGTGGCATGACGGACGGGGTTGGTCGGCTAAACGCTCTCGAGTTTTGAAAGCATCATCCGAATTCACTCGTCCCTTCACCTCATCGGTCTCTCTGGTTCCTCGCGTTGTCATGCCCTTTTTCATAGGCGTCGTAGTCCGCACGCTTGTCCTCGTCAGTCACGGGTCGACCGCCCATGTCTGACTCCCACCAGTCTGTGCTGAACAACGGTCCCTGGTGCGGGGGGTCATGACGTCCCTTAGCGCCATCACCTTCGCCCTTGTTGTGGTAGTACTCTTTGTCCGTTGACATGGTGAACCTCCTTTCACGCGAATTGGCTGGAGAATTCCATGATAGGTGGGCTCTCCCAGCCGAGGAGCCCAGCGGAGTGTCTGCAGTTCTGCACAAAGGCTACTAGTGGCCGCCGCGGCGCAAGTATTGGCCCGCCAAACCAAACTGGTTGATTACGTCGGGCGCTGCGGTCGGCGTGCCAGCTCACTATGCGTTACCTATTATACACAACGCCTCAGTAAAAGTTTGCTTTCCTGACCACGTACAACTGAAGGTTCGAGAGATTCTGGCGAAGCAAATAGACGGGAGATTGCAACAGTCCCTTGATCGCCCGTCCCAGTTACTCCGCTAATGTGCTCCGCCTATTTGACGATAACCGTAGCGCTCACGGTTGTTGAACGACCCATCGCGTTGGTCACCCGCGCGGTCACCTTGTACGAGCCCGCCAGCGTGAATGTCTGTGCAAAAGTGCCTGCGGTCGAAGTGCCGTTGGCACCTATCGTCCAGAGGTATGAAGAAGGACCGATATTGACATTTGATCTGAGCGTCCCAAAGCCAAAATTGACGGTCGCCTTTCCCAGCAGGTTGCGCTGGACCGTCAGCGTCCCACCGTTACCAATCGAACTCGTGCCTTGCCAGATGTAGAGTTTAACTTCGGGGATTGGCGCACGAATAAAACCGCCAGTGAACTGCCTTATCGCACGTTTCCTCTCGATAAAACCGCCACGGTACCCGGGGCCGCACTGCTGCTCGCGCACCAACACCGAATCTTTTCCAACCAGTGCCATGACCATCGCCACGTGATTGCCGAGCTCACCAGAGGAGCCCACTCCGATAGATAGTTTTGACGGAGCGGCGTCGACGAAAAAGTCTGCTGCTCGTGCTTTCGCTGCCCAGTCCTTGGCGTCTCCCCAGTAGGGGAGTCGAATGTTCTGCCAGTACTGCTTCGCGAGTTCCCACGCGCCGAGCGTGCAGTTGCCGTAGTACCCCTTCGAAATATCGTTCGCGCAACACTTGTAGGGGTTCCCCGCGGTTGCAAGGCACAGTGAAGTCGGGTAAACGAACGGAGCTCCTGTTGCAAACGAAGCCAGTTCAGGGACCGCAACGTTTGATTGAGGAGCGGTGGGCGACGGGTCATCGCACGCGCCCATGGCGGTGATGATGATTGCGGTGGCGATGCCAGCAAACTGGCTCTTTGCAGTGCGTGATTTCTTATGCATTGGTCTTCCTTCCGCATCTGGCGGAGCTTAGTGAGGCCCTCACTTCACCGGGAGGGTAGCGGTTTGTCATTTTGTTTTGACCGTTTATCTACTCTTCTTGGCGAATTGCCACGCGCCGCCGGTGCAGCTGCCGAACTTGCCGGTGTTGGGCCAGGAGTTTTGGCAGCATTGGTGCGGGTTATCAATTGTGAATCCACACAACGAAGTAGTTTTACCGAAAGCGCCGGACCGATACGCGGACATCTGGCTTCAATTCCCACAGGAGCGCGCCATGTTTTCGGTATCGAAGCGGACCCAATTACAATGGCGACATGCTTCTGGAGTTCATATCCAGACAGTGGACAGTTTGAGGGAAGATTGCGGGATCTTTCCGATGACCCGGAGATGAAGCGACGATTGCCTTCCCACAGTGGCGGGACAGATTGGTGGAACGAGCGTGCGGGCTCCAAGCTCCGCTCTTTGATCTACGAGAGCTCGTTTCCCACAGTTGACGCTTTTGCGAGAAAGGTCGGCGTGAGTGCAAAGGCGGTGCAGGCCTGGCTGTCGGGAGCGGCGCAGCCACGAAGGCAGACCCTCCAAGACGTGTGCTCGGTCCTTCAAGTGGCGCTGGAAGTGTTTGCAACAAGTGCTCGTGACCAACCTGAGACCACAGTCCAGACGGTAACGCCGACAAGCACGAGAGCAGTGTTGTTGCCGCGCGAAACAAGCGATCAGGTAGCTGCGGCTGTTGGGCTACTCAAGAGCATCGAACCCTCGAAGAACTTCTGCTGGGCGATCATTTCTGGTCCCAGCTCTGCCGGGAAGGATGTGTTGTCTTACATGGCGGTGCAGCAGCTTCAGGAAGAGCACGGGCTCGCGTTTCTAACCAAGATTACCACACGTCCGCGGCGTCCATCGGAGCCGGACTACGTGAAGCAAGTGGAAGTTGCCGAATTCGACGAGCGCTCGCGCACCGGCGATATCATGTTTCCGTTCCGCAAACGAGGATTCCTATACGGATTCGACGGCCTTCAATTCAAAGAGGCGGTTCAAGACGGCTCACCACTCCTGTCAGTCTTTACCGAGTTTCGTCTTGTACCTGCACTTGTCGAGGCGATGTGCGCGCGCGGAATCCGGACCAAAGCATTCCTTATTCAGACCGAGAAGCCGGACGTGCTTCGGCGAGTGCTGTTTCGCAACCTGCCTGCTGAGGAAGTAAAGTCGCGAATCGCGTCTATAGAACAGGATTACCATACGATGGAGCACCGGACGTCGTTGTCCGAGGAATACACGATTGTCCCAAACGGTGACACAGTAGCATTTAGGAGCGCATGGGAGCTGTTGGTAGCATCGATCCGGACACTCATTGAGAGGACAGGGTGAACAGCAACGTAGGCCAAGGCGGGCAAGACGAAGCCGCGAAGTATCAATGCTGAGCCGTTGTGCGCGTTGTCTGGCTAGTAGACGAGCACCGCCTCGCGCTGTTGGACTAGAGTGTTTTCTGCGTTGCGGTGACATGGCCGATCGGACGATTAGGTAGAATCAAGCCGTGTATACTCCTTGAGGCAGGGAGATTGCAGAGGGGCATGCTAACTGTTGTCATTCCGAAGCGGCACGTCGCCGTTCAGATGCTGCCGCCACAAAATGATCGAAATGATGTATTCCGCAAGTCGGCCGCGTGTCGCATTGCTAACGAGATCGGACACGCTCCAAGCCCAGAAGTCGGAAAGCTCAAATGGCAGAGTCGCCTCGCCATTCCGGAACTGCTCGCGTCCTGTTCGCCGCAGCGCCTTCAGCGCTCCAAGTTCATTGGTCATCGGATCTCGTGGTCAGAACAATAGCGTCCCGCTGTAAACGCTCTAACGAAATGAGTTCGCGTCAGCGAACGCTACCGAAATCATGCGCGTTTGTCGGCAGCAACACGTGTTAGGGATCATGAAGGATTATCTCAATTTGGCAATGGTCGCTCGGGCCCCATTCGTCAACGCCATTCCGCGCGTGGACCTCCACGCGAGGTGCGAGATCCGCGGAGGCAAAGACGAAATCGAGTTGACGGGTGGCCGATGCTGGCGTTTGGTGCGAGGTGTAGTAAGTCGGCACGTTCAGGCTATCAGTCGGGAGCTCGTCCGGCCACGGTGAGGCTTGGCGGCCGCGTGGCGCACGCGGACCGACAAACGCCAAGCCGATCGCTGAGCACCGGTCGAATATTGTTTGATACCGAGCCCGCCAGTATGAACTTCCGTGTTCGCCATGACCGAAGAGGCAATTGAGGTCGCCAGCCGCAATAATGCGGTGCCCCTTCTGCCGTTCGACCAACGCCGAAAGGTCAGAGATCAAGCGATGCGCGGACGCGTCAGCAAAAATCCAACTGCCTTCCTTGGACTGATGCGGACTTTCCCAGACGGAGTAGATTGACGCGAGTGTGATTGTCTCCCGCGCTGAACCCACACTGACGCGCGCTGCCGCAATCGTCCCGAGGCGACTGACAGCCAGGTGTTCGCGCCCAGCCTCAGCGAGTGTGCGCGTCGGGATGCGTTCAATCCGCGTTTCTCGCCGTAAACCAACAATGCTTGTGCGCCATGCACGGTTTGCTGTTCCGTCGGTCCGCCATGGATCTGAATCCACGTTGAGGTGGTCGCCTAAATCTGACGGCGGCGCACACGCTTCCTGCAAAAGCGCAACGTCCGCGTCCATCGCCGCAACATTCCGCCAGTTCTCGACACGATGGCGCGCGTTCCACGAAATGATTCTCATCGAGTGAGGGTCAGACCCTGAGTAGCTTGTGAACGCACTAACCACATGGTTCGGACCGCCTACTGCGGCGTAGCGAACCGGCGTCGAGCGGGATGCATGTGTATATCTAACGAATCGCGAGTCACCTGCAGGCCGCGTCGCGGCCCGACAGGTGCACGCGCCTGTCAGCGCGCATCCGAAATGGCGAGGGGGTCAGACGGTAAACATGATCTGCCAGGCTCGACGCGCGTCGAATGTCACCGGATCGAAGGGCTTGTCGAACATCGTCTAACTTCGTCACGTCGCTGACCGAGACGGTTGGTGACCAACCGGGCGCGGTGGCGAGCCTTCCTCGACAAGAACCGCCTCGAAGCTCCGCCGCTCGACAACTTGGTGGCAGAGATGCGTGACCTGTTGTCAGGTCCGGTCCACCACGCTCGGCGAATCAGGTCAGAGACATGACCAACGCGCCGTCATTGGCCAGCGAGCTAGCGTGGGCGAAGGTCAAGACTGGAAGCGATCATAGTATTGTTGACAGCAATACACAAAACGTATAATATACATATCAACTACTGCTTGTAAGCGCCTATGCCCATTTTTCAACCGCCAGCGCCTGATGCAAAGGAGCTTGCGGTCATTGAGAGGATCAAAACTCTCAAGGACCACGTGCACAACCTCGTCGTCACCAGCCCTAGCCAGTGGCAGGGAGTGCTGCGGCGCACGCTAATGGCTCGCGCTGTAAGGGGCTCGAATTCAATAGAGGGATACAAGGTTTCCATTCCTGATGCGATTGCCGCGGCTAGCCGTGAGGAGCCATTGGAGACTCCGGCGCCAACGTGGCGCGAGATTGTCGGCTATCAAACCGCGATGACTTGCGTTCTCCAGGTTGTGAAAGACCCCCTCTTTCGGGTTTCAACTGACTGGATTCGCAGCCTTCATTTCATGATGCTCGGCCACGACGAGTCCAGGAATCCTGGCCGGTATCGGCCAGGTGCGATTTTCGTGCGCGATGACGAGGCGAAGGAAATCGTCTATTCCGGACCGGACGCGGATATAGTGCCAGGCCTCATGGACGAGATGGTTGAAAGCATCCGGATCGCAACTGCAGAAAAGGTTGAGCCAACAATTGTCGCGGCGATGGGGCATCTCAATCTCGTCATGATCCATCCTTTTTCGGATGGAAACGGGAGAATGGCGCGCTGCCTTCAGACTCTCATTCTCGGACTTCACGGAACGCGCGCTCCAGTGTTTTCAAGTATTGAGGAATACCTGGGATCTTCGAGAAACACGCCGCTCTACTACGAGGTGCTTGCAGATGTTGGTGGCGGAGGGTGGCACCCTGAGCGTGATACGCGGCCCTGGATACGCTTCTGCTTGAAGGCGCACCTGCATCAAGCAATGACCGTCCTGGCAAGATCGCGCGAGCATCAAAAGCTCGCAGCACTCCTGGAGGGTGAGCTTCGGCAACGCGCATTGCCGGAGCGGCTTATCTTCGCGCTGCTGGATGCCGCATTTACCCATGTGGTTCGTAATGGGACCTATCGTTCCATTGCGGATGTTTCGCAACAAATTGCAGGCAGGGACCTTGGCCTTGCTGTGGATAATGGGTTTCTGGTACCAAAGGGAGAGAGCCGTGGACGCTACTACGTCGCGTCAGATCAGCTGAAGGAATGGCGTAAGCAGACAGCTGAAACCAAGAGTTTTCCCGATCCCTTCGAAGGCAGCGGCGTCTCTGACCAACTGTCGCGACTCATGAAAAAAGAGGATGATGCTACTGAGGCAGGTACTCGATGAGATGGTCTGTTGCCAACGCTCAAAGGTCGGACCTGGTTACTTCTGCCAGCATCCGGCAGGATATCCTGCTCGACCACCAGTATCTCGGCGTCGATCTCTTCGAGAGGCCGAGGCGGGGTGTAGCGATAGAAGTAGCGGTTGAAGTTGATCTCGTAGCCAACAAGTCCGACGCGGGCGTCCTTTGGGTCGCGTTTACCGGCATCGATCCAGGCATCCGGCACATGGGGTTTCACCTCGCGTTCGAAGAACGCGCGCACGCTCGCGGGAATACCATCAGCGTCGACCGGTTCATCGCCAGCAGGAAGCGGAACGCTCTCGGAATCTCTCAGCTCCGGGTCCGGTTCGGGGTTGCCATTGCTGTGCCTCGACCGGCTGCTCGCCTCGCTCGCGCCGGCGAGAGCTACAATCTCTGCTCTGGTGAAGGCCACGCGATCTTCGAAGTTTTGGAGCGTCTCGTGGCTCTAACTGGTACGCCAGTCGCCGTGGATGCGACGACTCGCAGCTCAGAGCGGGCGACGTCGACGTCATGATCAGCAGCTGCGAGAAAGCCAAGCGCGACCTCGGATGGCAGTGCGCCATCTCGTTCGAGACCGGCCTCCGCGCGACTTGGATGGCCTCGGAACGACCCGTGACCGTCCGAGGATAGGCGGCTGCATGGGCGCGAGAATTCTGCTCCTTGCCAACGTCAATTCCGCGCACACGCAGAAGCTAGCGAAAGGCATCGCCGCAGCAGGATTCGAGACCGGCATTTTCAGTCTGCATGCGCTAAGGAGGCATTCGTTTGTCGGAATGCCGGGCGTACAGGTGTTCGACGCGCACGCTCTTCCCTACGCGCGTATTTACGACTCATCGTCGAGGAAGCTCGTTTACCTGTGGAAAATGCGTGCGCTGAAGAAGGTGATCCGGGAATTTCAGCCGCAGCTTGTACATGCGCATTATGTCACGAGTTACGGTCTGTTGGGCTGGATGAGTGGCTTTCATCCATTCGTGCTTTCTGCCTGGGGAAGCGATGTGCTCGATCGTCCAAAAGGCTGGCTGAAACGCGCGGTCCTTAAGCGCATTCTTGCTTCCGCCGATCAGCTCATGGTGACAAGCCGCACGCTGCAGAAAGCCGTTAAGGAGATATGCGGGCGCGCCTCACTCGTTACGCCGTTCGGTGTGGATACGGCGGTATTCCGAGAAGAAAAAGTGGAACGGCCGTTTGCTCCGGGCACGCTGGTCTTTGGAGCGATCAAGTCGTTGGAGCCCGTGTATAGAATCGGCGTGCTGATAGAAGCATTCGCGCAACTGAAGAGAAAATTCCCGGAGCGGCCGCTGCATCTGTTGCTTGTCGGGGACGGCACGCAGCGGGAAGCATTGGTCGCCCGCGTGCGGCAGTTGCAGCTCGCCGACAAAGTCACGTTTGTCGGCCAGGTCGATCACAGTGAAACGCCGCGCTATCACAACATGATCGATGTGTTGGTGAACATTTCTGCGTATGAAGGCTTCGGTGTCGCCGTACTCGAAGCCATGGCCTGCGGACGACCGGTCATCGTCACTGATACGGGCGGACTGGCCGAAATCGTGGAGGAGGGAATTGCTGGCTTTCGTGTTCCCGCAGACGACATGCTCGCAACCGCGGAGGCGATGGAAAAACTGCTACTATCGGAACAGCTGCGTGAACGCATGGGCAGGAGCGGCCTGGAATCGGTAATTCGGAACTACGAATGGAACAAAACGATCGAGCTGATTACCGGCGTCTATACGAGAATCGTATCAGTGTGAAATCGTGGGCGCCCCTTCGCCCGCGATCAGGTGCTGCACGCGTCGACCGAGCTTCGCGAGATCGCTGCGCCGGGTGACATATAACGTTGCAGGGGAGCACCGCATAATACCGCACGCGTGGGTTGTGGCAACTATCAGCGCCGCGATTGCTGAAGACAGGCTCGCCACGGCGAGTCCGAGCGCGCTACCCGACGCCGCCAGCAGCGGAATGAGCGCGATCAACAGCCCGGTCTCCACGGCCAATGTGATCGTGTTGAGGCTTGGCCGTCCCATTCCCGCCACGAAGTTGTTGAGCACGCGCATGAGCGCGTGGCACACGCCCGTGCCGATGAGCACCAGCGCCAAGGGCCACGACGCGGCGAATTCACGCCCGAAGATCGCGACAAGAAACGGACGGCCGATCACGACAAACACGAGCGATAAGCTGACCAACACGAACACGGAGACCCGCATGCTTTCCTGGGCGATACCGAAAGCCTGACGTTCCCGCTCGCTCACACGCGCGAACAAGAGCTGCCCCACGGGGGCGTGGAACGCCAGAATCCCCTCCACCACATTGAGCGCGACGACGAAGTAGCCGATCTCCGCGCCCGTGACGAAGACGGCGCCCATCACCACGGCGATCCGGGCGGTACCAATACCGAGCAGCACGTTGGGCCATATCACCAAACCGTATCGAGCGATGCGCTTCGCGAGGTCCCATCGGAAGCGCCCACCCTTCAGCTCCGCGCGGACAACCCACGCGTTATACAACAGCGCCGCCGCCCACGCTATGAGTTGAGCGACAACCGCTGCCTCAAGAGGCGGTCTCAGCGTGAGCAGCACGACGAAGCCGACGAGGACGATCGCGCTCGGGACAAATTGAATCGCCGCGTACACGGAAATTCGCCCCCACGGAATGAGCACCGACGCGAGCGTGCTTCCCAACACGATCGGAAACACGCCGAAAGCCAGTATTGGATACATCGACGCGGCAATTGGCTGCTGGTTGAAATAGAAAGCCGCGAGGCGCGGCAGGACCAGCACAGCGAACCCCGTCAGGGCCACGCTCAAGGCCAACGCAAGCCCCAGCACCGTGCGGAGAAAGTCCTCGCGCGATTCCTGCTTCTTGCTCGCGTAGTATTGCACGGCTGGCGGCGCGCCAAATGCCAGCGCTTTGGAAAGAACGGCGACGAGATTGATTCCGACGCCGAAGCCGCCGTAACCCACCGGTCCCATGAGTCGCGCCATGAGCACTCGGCTGACTAAGGTCGCCCCGAGAGTCGCCACCTGCGACGCCGACATCACGAGGAAGCCGCGGAAGAGCCTCACGCTCGCTTGGCTTCGTTGGTGAGGACGTGGTTCATCGTACGGCGACTGAGAAACAGGACGAACAGAAGACCGTTGACCGCACCCGTCGTAAAGCCCGCCTCACCGACGACGAACATCTGCGCGCCCATCGTATGGGCAGCGACCAACCACAGCATGAAGGCCGTCACGAAGGCAATGAGGAGCCGCCGCTGGGTGTCCGGCTTGACGAATCCGCGCGCCATTCTGAACAGCACGAGCAAGATGAGCGACCAGAGGAGCGCCGCGCCGAGCAAGCCTACCTGGGACAACACGTCCACTGTCACCGAGTGCGCCGAGGTGTGTTCGACACTGCTGAAATGCGGAAAGGTCCCCCATCCTTGCCCGACAATGGGACTGCTCCGGAACATGGCCCAGCCCTGCTCGCGGACAAGAGCGCGATCCTCCTGTGCCCCGCTGCCGGGGCCGACGCTACTGATAACGTCGGCAATCGAAATGCTGGCCAGATCCAGCCCTTCGATCTCCAGTCGCTGTCCCCACCGATAGAGCGTATCGGACGTAAGACTCAAGCGAGGGAGCAACCATAGCACCGCGGCGCCTGCGGGCACGGCGACGATCAGGAAGGAAATGGCGTTCCTGAGAGTCAGGCGCCGGAAGTACGCCGGCATCGAAGCCAGGACCAGCACAGGCGTTAGGATCAGCATCGTCTTGGACAGCCCCGCGAACACCGTCGCGATCAGGAGGGTGAGCAGGGCGACGACCAAGAGCCGGCTACGAGAAGCCGCGAACGCAAGCGCGAACGGCCAAAGCAGCAGCAGATACCCTGCGACCGAATTGAAATCGGCAGCCTGGATCGCCGACGCGGCGGAGCCAAATCCGAGCGCGGTTTCGACGCTGAGGCCGAGGCGTAGCGTCACGAAGTTGCCCGCCATTAGTAGGATCATCCCGACGGTGAGCCCGAGCAACAGTTCGTTGAATCGAAGTGGTCGGCTGGCCGCCAGGGATTCGACGTATGCGTAGAAGGCTGGCAGCGTCACGCCGACATAGAAAACTGCCGGCACTCCTGCGGTCGTGAGATCAATGCTGCTGGCCACTCCCACAAGCGCGACGATCCACACCACGCCAAACACGAGCAATTCGTTCGCAGTCGGGCGCCACTGGCGTCGGATGACCGCAGCCACCATGGCGGCAGTCATGACCAGATAGGGCAGCATGCGTACGATTGCCGTACCCTGACCGAAGTCCCTGCCGAGCCCGATCTGATAGAACTGAGCCAAGAATGGAACTGTGCCGATTGCTATGACCTCAAAGCCCGAGCCGAGCCGGAGCAGCGTGACGCCGAGGTAAAGCCACACGAATATCGTGAACGCTGTCCGTAGGCTGACCAGCTGGCTGAAAGGCAGCGGACTGAGGTCAGCGAACCGCAGCAGACCCTCAAGCGCGACTGCGGCTCCCGCGCACCAAACGACCATCAGGAAGTATTCCCTCCACGCACGGCGCAGGAGCGAGGATGGCGCGGTCAGTCCTACGATGGATTGCGCGGCGGGTGGACCGATTGTCGCGGTCACCTCACGACCGGTTGAACGAGCGCAAGGTCCGAGAGGACCGCACGGATTCTCTCGATTGAACTGCCGTAGCCCCCGAGGTACCGGTTCACGAGGCGCGCTCTGTTTGCTCTTTGCAGACTTGGCTGCAGGAGCGCCATTCGTATCGAGTTGATGAGATCATCCCGGCTGCGGCAAATGACCGTAGCCCCCATGTCGTGCAGCGGCCTCTGGTGCGAATAGCCGTAGACGCTGGCGACGGAGTCATCGAGCGGAAGAACGTGGTTCCCGTCGTATGCCACGCACACGATCGGTACGTCTGCCCGGGCCGCGTCGAGCATCAGTGAAGAGCCAGCCGTGATGACTGCCGCCGAATGCGCGACCGACGCAGACAGGATCAGCAACTCATCCGGGTCGGGAAGCTGGCTGTAGAGCGGTCCCGCCAGCCCGCGCTCGGAGTCAGGCCACACCGCCACGTCGGCCCGTCCGCGGAACCGTTCGGTCTCGTGCACGTCATCGTGCGGATGGCAGCGAATCAGCAGTTGGACGCCGCGGTCCAGCTGTTGGCGCTCGAGTGCCTCACAGATGTGTTCGACCACATCCCACTGCGCTCGGAAAGACCCGGCGGCGCTGCTCGCGAACAGCAGCACGGGACGATCGGGATCCAGACCGAGCGAGCGCAGAAACGGACCGCGCTCGAAGCGACCTGGAAAGGGTGTGCCATAAACGTCGAAGCGTGGGAAACCCACGATTTGCACCTGCTGGGGCGTGTACCACGGGTACAAGAGCGCCATTTCCTCTCGCATCACGTCGTTCCACACCATGACGGAGTCGAAATTGCCGTGAATGATGCCTTTCGATGTGAGATTGTCCCAGCTCAGGACGAGCGTCGTGAGCGGCACCCGTCGCCTCTTCGCCTCGAAATAGATCGGGTCCTCGTCGCGCTTCATGGGATCCGTCGTCATCACCATGCTAATTCCGCAGTGGGTGAATTCGTCGGCGTACAGATCTGCCGGGACAAGGCGGCGACGGGCGCGCGCAAGCAGCCATTCCGCCGGTGAACCGAGCGGCGACTTCGCTATCAGTCGTGACGCGGCGGCGACGCCGTTCGCTATTGGAGACCGTGCCCGAACGACTGTACCATTGCGCCGGCGCTTCTTCACCTGTTCGGTTGCGACGTCGTACCGCTCATAGCGCAGACTTTTCTGCAGCCCGCAGATGGCGGCGAACGCTTTCCCTGGTGTGAAGGTACGGAAGGGCCGCAGGGTGACGCCCACCGAGTCGGTGACGGCAAGCAGGTGGGCCGTACCTTTGAAGAAGCTTGGTGACACCCATGCAACAATCGGGTAGTCCTTGGCTATCGACCTCAGCGCTCCGGACAGCACGTAGTCCTTGATTGACCACATTGTGTCCAGCGTGATCCCGAGGACCGGCCCTTGTGGTGGGCGGTAATCGGCCATTTCTATTGACTCAGTATCCATAATCGCCAGTAAGATTGTGTCGCGTCTGAAAGTTATTGATCGGGAACGCCTCACGCACCGTTTAATGGGAAAGCGCTGCATGAAAACCCAACGTTGGCTGCTTCGCAACGCAATCGAATTCCGTTTGAAGGAGGCGATGCGGCGACTGCCCGTGATCGGCTCGCTCGCACGCACGCTTTACCGGGCTGTGCGCCCATCGGAGAATTTTTCGGGATCGACCGATTATTGGGTTACTCGCTATCAGAGTGGCGGAAACTCCGGACCAGGGTCGTACAATCAGCTCGCGACCTTCAAGGCCGAGATCCTCAACGGTTTTGTGCGAGAGCATAGCGTCGACTCGATCATTGAATTCGGTTGTGGAGATAGCAACCAACTGAGGCTAGCCAGGTATCCTCGGTACCTTGGGTTGGATGTGAGTCTCCACGCAATCAGCCTCTGCAAGTCCGTCTTCGCCGGCGACTCCTCAAAACGCTTTCAGCTCCTGAAAGAGTACAAAGGTGAAACCGCACAGCTCGGGCTTTCCCTCGACGTGATCTACCATCTCGTTGAAGACGAGATCTTCTCCTCGCACATGCAGCAACTCTTCGACTCTGCGGAGCGTTTTGTCATCATCTACTCCTCGAACATGGAGAGCACCACTGATGATTCTCACGTTCGCCATCGACATTTTTCCAAGTGGGTCGATGAACACCGGCGCGATTGGACACTGATGCGGCACATACCGAATCGGCATCCGCTTCGCGATGGATCGGCGGAAGGCTCAGTTGCCGACTTCTTCGTCTACCAGAGAGGACCGACCGCGTGAGGTGCGCGGCGGGACCTCGAGTCAGCGCGCCGCCAGGATACGCTCGGCCGCGTCCCAGTCCGCTTCCGAATCGATCGAGAGCGAATCGGCAGGATCGAGCACAAGCGGCAGACATTCATTCCCGTAAATGTTGCCGTATACCTCCAGCGTCGCACGCCGGAAAGCGTAGACCGTCCCCTCGCGCGCGAAGGCCGGTCGCACATCCTGGCGCCGCGTCACCCGCGTTCCCTCCTGCAGAAACGGTCGCAAGATGCCTCCATCGATGCGCATGACGTAGTCTGGCGAAAGATGCCGAGGTACCTCCGAGACGGTAACGACGGAATCCGCATTGGTCTCGCGCAGCATCCTCACTGCTTCTTTGATGTGTTCGCCGCGTCGCAGCGGAGACGTCGGCTGGAGAAGCACGACCAGGTCCGGCGTCCAACCTGACACTGACAGCGCTCGCAGAGCATGCTGCACGACGGACAGCATCGGCGTGTCGTCCTGCGCAAGCTCCGGCGGCCGCAAAAACGGAACTTCGAGCCCCGCATGACGACCCACGTCGGCGATTGCCGCCGATTCGGTCGTGAGAATCACGCGATCAAGCACCCCCGCGTCGCGCGCAGCTAGCGCGGTGTATTCCAGCAGTGTGCGGCCTGCCAGCAGTCGGACGTTTTTCCCGGGAACGCCTTTCGATCCGCCTCGCGCGGGAACGATACCGAGAGCCAGCGACGCCACTAGCCTGATCTGGGCGCGTTCTGGACGAAGAGGATCTCGCGGAGCAACGAGTCCACTTCGGCCGACGCGGGAAGTGCATCCGCTACGGGAGTTCCGCGGCGGCACGCGTAGCTGATGTGCAGGTGGTCGGCGGCATAGTCGGTGCGCAGAACCTCGAGTCCTGCGCGCCGCAAGAACGCGCTCATCGTAGGTTCGGTGAGATAGTACGCATGATCGATCTTGATCGCGTCCTCGACCGACCAGTTCCGCAGATAGGCAGCGCGGAAGTCGACAATGTCGACGAAGAGAAGGCCCTCATTGGTGAGAAGCTCGCGCACGCGACGCAGTGTGCCCGCAACATCGAGCAAATGATCCACCGTCTGACAGATTAAGACGACATCGAACCGGCGGCCGTTGAAGTCGTGGCGTTCGACGAGCCCGGTGATGGTCTCTAAGCCGTACCGCCGTGCCTGCTCGACCTCCGGCGGGGCGGGATCGATCAACGTTCCCTTCAGGCTGAACTCCCGCGCCATATGGGCTGCGACCACGCCTGTTGACCCACCGATGTCGAGCATCGTCCGCAATCCGGCTGCGGGCACGAATGGCCGGATGAATTCCGCTCGCTCGCCCGCGTACTCGCGCTGCTCGTCCTGGATCGTGTGGGCATCGATCAGGCGGCCGTGGAATGCGCTAACGAGCGGTCGGTATACGCCATCGTAGAAACGGGCGTAGGCGTCGTCGGTCATGCGCGGATTGAGAAACACCAGCCCACACCGGCGGCAGGCGTGCGCCTGCGCTCCGAAACCGTAGCGATCGTGGTGAGTGAGCACGACAAACTCGGTCGCGGAGCACAGGTTGCACGCCTGCACGGGGTGGTGAGGCTGCGCGGCATAATCATAGTTCAGCGCCGCGATGCGGTGACGACGATCCGCAGGAATGGTCCCGAGCATTCAGTAGGTGATGCGCTTCTGAATGGTGAGCTCGCAGCGCGCAAGGCAGTCGGCGATCCGTGGGCCCGCGCGGCCGTCGCCGTAAACGTGGTCTGTGGAGGGGCGGCCGCGTCGGATGTGCTCGCGAATCGCGTCGCCAATCTCTGCGCGATTGTGTCCGACGTCGATGACGTTGGCGCCACGCTCGCGTCCCTGCTGGCGGGAGCCAATGTTGACGGCGGGAACGCCAAGATATGAACACTCCCGAATGGCCACGCTGGAGTTCCCAACGATTGCCGTTGAGTGGACGAGCAATCGCAGAAAGTCCTCGGGATACATGTTCCTAAAGAGATGGAAGTTGGATGGGTGCTTCTTCTCGCGAAACATCCTGATGCCCTTCGACGTGCCATCGGATCCGGCATCCACGTTCGGCCAGAACCACAAGACCGGTAAACCGAAGTCGGCCACCGCGTGCAGCGTCTCGTCGACCTGGAAGCGTGCTTCAGCGTACTCCGTCGTGACCGGATGCTGCACGACGACGAGATAGCCATGAGACAGGTCCGTGGTTGGACCGACGCCGCCGTACTTCTCAAAGGGATCGAAATCGAGCTCGGGACTCGCCGCCACCTCGGCCGCAATGTCGATCGAGGGGCAACCAGTGAGAATGACAGTCTCTTCCGGCTCGCCGAGCCTGATCACCCGCTCGCGGGCCAACTTGGTCGATACCAAATGGAGGTTCGAGAGTTTCGTCACGGCGTGTCGGACCTTCTCGTCAACCGAGCCGGACACCTCGCCGCCCTGCACGTGGACGACGGGAATATTCATGTACGATGCGGCCACGGCCGTCGCCAGCGTTTCATACCGGTCCCCCACGGTGACTGCCGCATCCGGCTTCCGGTTGTCGAATACCGTCGCGAGCTCGGACAATCCAATTCCGGTCGACTTTGCCGAGGTGACGAGATTCTCGCCCTCGAGCACCATGTACACGCGCTCGTCAATACGGAAGCCATCATGCTCGATGGCCCGAATGGCGCTACCGTAGCGATCGAGAAGCGCGGATGCCGCCACGACCAGTTGCAGCTCCAAGTCGGGATGTTCGGCGATGGCTTTGAGTGCGGTTCGGATTCGCGAATAGCTCGGCCGTGCCGTGATAACGACGCAGATTTTTCGCTTCACGAGGTCTTGAATCCCTCAATGTCTTCAGGCCCCAGCACCTGATCGGCGTGCACCGCCCGCGCCAGCCGTCGCCCAATTACCTCGTTCAGGCGGTCGGGGGACAGCCCGGTGCCCGGTTTCTTGATGACCAGATGCTCAGGGGTGAGCACCATGCCCGCCGGAAGCGCCTCGCGCGCGACAAGGCTCCGCGTGAATAGCGCGCGCAGGGGCGCCGTATCCGTTGCGGACAGATCCTTGTCGACGGGATTGGCGCGAATGCGCTCGATGAAACGAATTCCGTCGACCAGCTGCCGGAGCTCCGCAGTGGTCACCGACGCAATCACGTCCGGACCAAACATCTCGCGCGACAGCGCAACGTGCACCTCCAACATGTCCATGCCGAGCGCCGCCCCAGCGAGTCCGGCGTAGATAGACGCGGAGTGGTCCGAGAGCCCCGACCAGCAGTTGTAACGTTCGCGGTAGATCGGAATGAGATTGAGGCCGATCTTCTCCGGCGGACACGGATAGGCCGTGGTGCATTGGAACACGCCGACCGGCACGCCGCGCGCCTTCACGCGCTCCACCGCCGCGTCGATTTCCGCTAGTGGGCTCATGCCCGTCGACAGCAGCACGGGCGCCTTTGTCTCCAGCACGCGATCGAGCAGCCGAGAATTGGAAATCTCGCCGGACGCGATCTTCCAGAGTTGCTGACCGACGCGCTCGATCAGATCGACCGCCTCGATCGAGAATGGCGATGAAATGAACAGGACTCGGCGCTGCCGGCAGTGGTCCGCCAGCCCGAGCCACTGTTCCTCGCTGAACTCCATGCGCTTCCAGTACTCATAACGTGTCGCGTCTTGCCGGCTGAATTTCACGCGAAACGGCTCGGCGGGAGTGCTCTCCGCGCGGGCAATGTGCGTCTGGAACTTGACGGCGTCCGCCCCGGCATTGGCAATCGCGTCAACGAACGCGTGCGCGAGCCCCAAACTGCCGTCGTGCGTGAGCGCCACCTCGCCGATGACCAGACAGCGACCCGTTCCGAGGCCGGAGAACGCCGGATGTGGTATTGACGCGCTCATGACCACTCGCCTATCGCGGCTGGCTCGACGTTGCGGATCTCCATCGGAGGAAGCGCGGCTTGGCGGCATCGACAAGCCCAAAGAACTCCTGTTCCTTCGCACCACCGGTGCGCCGCGCTGCCGCCCAACGATCCGACACAAGAACCGTGAGGACGGCTATAAGGGATCCGATCAAACCTCCAACTATCCCCCTCTCGATCGGCTTGCGTGCTTCGCTGCGCACAGGCGTGTTCGGCGCTTCGATCATGGTGATCACTGGAGTGTTCCGAACCTCGCGAATGCGTGCCTCGTCTCTCGCTTGAACGAGCGACGTGTAGACCTGCATTCTCATCGAGACTTCCCGCTGAAGGCGCTCCGACTCAGCTTCGAGCACCGGCACGGCGATCACGCGATTGCTTTGCCGATATCTCAGCAGCCGGTCTTCCGATGCGCGCAGTTCGCGCTCTGCGCCCTCAAGCAGCAGCTCCACGAATTGTCGCTCGGCCGATGCCTGGGACTGCCTGGTGCTCAGGTTGAAATCATTGACGGCGGCAATGAGCCTGTCGGCAATGCTCCTGGAAACGCTCGGCCAGGGTGTGATAACCGAGAGCCTGACGGCGGCGAGCGGTCGCACCTCCTTGGCCCTGACCATCTGGCCGAGCACGAGGACCGTGCGATCTATCAGTTCCGCCGGGGTCGCGCCCTTGATGCGCAGTAGGTCCTGTACCGCCACCCGCTTACCACCGCGCTCGGCCACGGCGATTGTGTCCACGGCAAGGCGCTCGAGAAGCACGCGCGACTTCAACAACTCAGCGTATACCGGCGCGGTCCAAGGCGTTCCGGTTGAAGGGACACGGATACCGAACTGGCTCGCGGCAAGCGCAAGCCCCGACATTCCTCCCGATTCAGCCCCCTGCGGGACAAATGTCGCCGATGACACATAAACTCGCGTGCCTCCCAGCACCAACAGAATTCCAGCAGCTGCGCCGAGGACGCCAAAGAGGACGATACGGCGCCGGTGCCGAAGGAGGAGGCTGCCAAGCGCCAGCAGCGACACCTTGTCGTCGATTGAACTCGTCTGTTCGGGCGTGCTCGCTTCAGTCATTGAGAGGATGATCTTACCAGGGATAGGTATCATATGGGCATGACGTCTGCGTTCGCCCTTCTTGCTTTTGCCCCGTGGGTAGTTGAAGCGGAATGGCGTTCCCCGCTGGAAGTGTACACACCTGTTTTACGAGTAGAGTTTCCATTTCCAGACAGGTTAGCACCAACGGAGAGATATATCGGATTGGACGTGCATGCTGCAAGCTGCACGGTGGAGTACTGAGCGAGAACGGCAAGCGGGTGGGGACACACGAGACGAGCGCGAAGTCTCTGATCGCGCTGTTGGAGACGATCCTCTCGCGTCGCGAACTCAACTATCTGTTGCTCTTCGCTCGGCGCGTTTTCTGCCAGCCTTCTCCTGGTGCCACGCGGTCGATTGGCCGGCCGCAGCCGTCATCAGTGCGGGCTTCGCGCTCCCCCTGTTAGCGCCATGTAGCTGAACCTCCCGTGACCGCACATGGTGGGAGCGGGATCAGCGAACGGACCCATGCCATCGATCATGATTGCCCCGTGCCAGTGCTGACTGTTGCACCCCGCTTCCACCTGACCCAATCCGCCGCCGGAGATGCGATTCAGGGATATGAACATTCCCGAAGAGAACGGGCCAGTTGTGTTGTCGAGGGTGAATCCAGGGAGGAGCACATTGACAATCACCGGCAACTCGAACAGCTGGGTTCCAAATGTTGAAACTGCGTTGAGCATCACGGTGCCTGTGAAACTGTTGAAAGTGTTGCACAGGAAATTGACGTCGAGGTCGGCGAAGGTGCTGGGCTGAATCACCAAAGGCGTCGTGGGATTGAATGCGATGAAACTTCCTCCCGACCACTGAGGAGTGACTGTGACCGGCATAGTGCGGATATTGGTGATTCTGAGTGGACTCGGGCCTACCCGGTCGGGACAGGCGGTCGAGCCCGCGAGGTGGTTGTCGCTCAGCTGAGTGCTACTGAGCGAAATCAGTGGCGGCTGCACGATCGTGACCCTGGTACCGCCTACAAACATGTTGTTCGTTTCGTTGGATTCCGTGATCTCCGCCGCTGCGTCGACCACTCCAATCAACCAGAAATCGCCGGCCGCGTGATTCTGTGGAAGTGCGCCGCTAACGACAACCTGTTGAGTGCCGCCGGCGCCGAGTGATGTCAGCTGGCTGGTTCCGAAAAGGAAATCACCACCATCGAGAATCTGGTCCGCCGATGTGTACACCCTGACATCCGCGCCTGCCGTTGCAGTAGCGTTGCCGTCGTTCCTGGTCGTCACATTCACCGCAAAATTTCCCCCGGCGTTCACGGGATTCTGCTGCGATGCGACTGAAGTAATGCGCAGATCCGCCAGCATCGGGCTCGTACAACTCACGCTGAAGCTTGCAGCGCCCGCTCCGGCTGCGGGGACGATTACGTCACGCAGGAATCCTCCGCTCTCGGTGCAATTTGGCGCAGCGGGGAGCGGCACCAGTCTTATTGGGAACGAGCCGGGTCTTACATTCGTGAAAGTCCTGGTCTCGTTGACGCCCATCGTACCGATTGGCGTGGCAAACTCCACGTCCATCACCGTGTAGCTGCTGGGTGGGTTCGGTCCGCTCGTGCTGGTACTGATCATCAGACTTCCCGGAGTGGCGTCGATGTCGCCCGTCACCGGAATCAAGATCCGGAAAAACTCGGCGGCCACCCCCGTCGTTCCATTGATCTGGAATGTGTTGGTGAAGGATTGGTTCGTGTTGCACAGGAAACGCACGACAATCGTGACGCTGGCTCCGGGAGCGAGAGTCCCAAAGCCCGGCTGGGCATCCACACGAATAAACCCACCGGTGTTGGTCTCGACGGCGCTCCACTGCACCGTCTTGTCAGTGGTGCGGTTGGTTATTGTGTAGGACCCGATCTGCTGCAGGCAGGGGGTGACCCCCACAACATGATGGAAGGGCATCTCAGCGGGACCAGTCACGCCGAGGATGCCTGATGGGACCACCACATTGGTCTGTGCACTGGTACCATTGCGCCCGTTGGCAGTAACTGTCGCAGTCCCCGCTCCAACTCTGGTCATGAGGCCATTGTCAGTCACAGTGACGACGCTCGTGTTGGAGCTCATCCAGACAACATGTTCTCCCGTGAGGAGAGTGCCGCCGACTCCAGTGTGGGTGGTTGTCAACTGCGTGGTCTCGCCCAGCTGAATCGTGGGGATCGGGTTGGGGCTGATGGTGATTGAACTCACCGTCTCACCAAACTGGTCCAGCAACCATTTGTGCACGCTTTTTCCGTCGCCTATCGTCTGGCTCGTCTCTCCTGCTGCCCGCCGGTCCCAGAGCCGTCCCAGTTCGTCCGGGAATGCCCTGCCGATTGCATTGGTCGCGACATCCGCTGTTTCATCCCCCGTCGGATCGTTCTCCGGAAAAAAGTCTCCGCCGAAGCCCTTGGCGACGAAACTGGTGATAAAGTTCGGGACGCCATCTTCCGCGACTGCGGCATTGGCGCTGAAATGCCGGAATCTTCCCTCACCATTCTGGAAGATGGGGGCAAATCCGCTGAGGTTGCCGGGGTCAGCGATGTATTGACTGGGACCCAGCACCGTCTGACCATCAATAAGCCAATTTCGATAGTCAGGGTCATTGATAAAAACATCGACAAGATCGTCCGTCACCGCTTCGATGAACGCATTCTTGGTGGTAGTCTGTGCGAGGTTTACATCAACAATGTTCTGTACAACCTGCGCCCAGCGGTCCAGAGCCGTGGTCTGAGTGTTCTGGCCGAGCGTTTGCCATTTGGTTATGTAGCCGGGGCGGTCGCCAACAAGCCCCGCAACCTCCAAGCCCATCATGCCGGAGGCGAGAACACTCATCGCCGCCGCGCCCGGCGGGCGGGAATCAAATGTAACCGACACTTCAGTTCCACCCGCAGGTGTCTGCCACACCCACGCTTCGACCCTGAGACCGCTCACCCCGAGCAGCGAAACGGGGCTCGCTGTCATGCGATACCGTCCCTGGAGCGAATTCGGATCAGGCGCCAGTTCATAGGGGCCGCCCACGACGCTTCTGTTGATGCTGAGCAACTTGAGTGTGACACGCTCGGCCAGCTCGTTGACTCCGATCACCATGCCCGCAACGCTGCTCACGTTCACCGCACCGTTCACAATCAGCGGCGCGACCCTGAGCGTGTCTGACAGAAACTGAAGAAAGGGTGCGACAAAGGCGCTTTGCTGAATCTGAACGGAGCTTGTGCCGGTAACAGCGTCCACGGTCGCGCGAATGGAGACCGGGCCGGCTTTCAGTCCCGTAACAACCCCGTTCTGGTCGACTGTCGCTACGGTCGCGTCACTGGTGGACCACTGGAAGGGTATCCCTGAGAGCGTGTTCCCAGCGGCATCTTTTGCGACGGCGGTGAATGTCGCGGTATGGCCCACCGTGAGGGTGGAGACCGTGGAGGAAACGGTAACCGAAGTGGCCACAGCCGGTGCAATCGAATCGGGTGTGCATGCTGCCGCGAGGAAAACCGCGAGGGCTGCAGGCAGGCAGGCGGACGCTCGGCGGAGCGGCAGGTACATGATCTCCAGGATTCTACGCGCCATCCCGTAAGTCGGCATCTTCCCCACCCCTAGAGTCGTGGTTGCGCCAGTGGCAACTCAGCGCGCTAATAATGCACGTCGACTGTGTCTCGCGGAAGGTCAGCCGCAATATCACGCGCGAATTGTGCGGCGCTGGGAGAAGAGCTCAGTTCCATGGTGGACCGGAGTAGCACTTGAACACATGCTCGTCAGGTTTCAAGCTGCAGACGAATTGGGTTACCCCGATGCGATTGGCGAAGGCCAGGGCTGCTGCTTCGCCGAGCGGGTCGCCGGCTCCGAAGTAGAATCCGCGCAGCGGCCCACCCGCGATCCCGGCCAGGTTGGTCAACCCATTGTTGAGGATCCGGAGGAGAGGAGCGTCGATAGCGCCCGTGGTCAGGTTCCGCAAGGCGGGATTGTCGCGGATGGTGATCTGGGTGGCTAGGGTCGTCAGTGCTCCGAACGTCACGGATTGAAGAACCGGGTTGCCCTCGATATCGAACCTTTCCGGCCGGATTGCTCCGGACCCGAGGTTGATGGTCTGCAGCGCCAGGTTGAATTCGATCTCGACCAGCCGGTCCGTCGCGCCGAGGCTGGGGAGGGACAGCGCCTTCAGATTCGGGTTTCCTTGGATCTCGATCGCACCTGGACTGGACAGCGCCTGCAGCTCGAGCGTGACCAGCCCCTGAGAACCCTCAATATTCAAAGTCCCACTCGTTTGGAGATTGGGCAGCCGCACGATCCCGGGCGTCTGCAGTGATCCAATCGAGACAAAGCCCTCGACCTTCGTAAGCAACGGCAAATTCACCAATCCAAACGTTGGGACGGCGGCCCCAGTAGTCCCAATACGGAGGCTTCCTTTCACCTCCGTGACGCTTGCCGCGCAGGCCAGCTCGGCGGGGGTGGTCAGGTTGAGGCTACCAGTGACTACCCCGTTGATTACGGGTACGGGACACGTGGGCGGCGAGGGCGGCGGCGGGCAGGTGGGGCTCCACGACGCATCGCTGCCGAGCTGGAACGGAAAGTTCGCTTCCGAGCGGCCAACCTCCGCACCGCTGGCATCGAGCGCCGCCGCGCTCGCGGTATATCCGGCGGCCTGCACCGGCGCGGTATACACTTGCTCAGGGTTGTTGTCGTGCAACCGAACTTGCACCGAGATATCGGCTCCGGTCACGCGAATCGCCGATTGGACGCGCAGCACTCCCGGCAGCAGCAGGCAGGCCGACGCCTCGATGCGGAGGTCGGCCGAGTTCAACAAACCCGGCAGGTCAAGGGCGAGGTAATTTGGGTCGCTGAACACATGCCTCAAGACCTGGAGATCGGTCACGTTCTGGCCGCCCATCGCGCCGGGTACCCGTTTCAGGGCCGTGCGGGAGAGGGTGCCGTCACCATTGAAGTCGCCGCGCGGGTAGACGTTCTCTTCGGCCGGCGTCCCGACTCGACCGTCGGCATTGAGGTCCTTCTTGAGGTTGTCGACAGCTCCGTCAAGGGCCAGGCCGGCAGGATTCTCGACCTGCAGCAGCCAGTCGCGCCAGCGGCGGAAATCACTCATGTCGATCCGGCCATCACCGGTCCCCAAATCGCCGTCAATGTCCTCGGCGGGCAGGTCGCGGCGGTTGCCGTCCGATGAGCCGTCATCGATGTCCAGCAGCTTGCGGAGCACCGCGTCGCCACCGAGCACCCGGTCGGCGTCCAGCATCGTGGCGAAGGCGTCCATGCGAGGGCTGGCATTTCCCCCGACCGCGATGGCGTTGATTGCGATCAGGTCGCGCGCCTTGTTCTCAGCGAGCGTCGGCGCGGGAAAGCCGGGGAGCAGGGTAAAGAGATACCCTACCAATCCCGCCACGTGCGGGGCCGCCATGGAGGTGCCGCTCTTGAGACCAAAAGCGTCCCCCGCAATCGTGCTCAAAATATCCTTGCCCGGCGCGGAGACGTGCCCGTTCACGTTGGAGGACACATATCGCGTAGCGCCTCCGCTGCCGGCGCTGAGCTCGACCGCCTCCACCACGATCACCGCAGCCGCACCGTGGATCAGGGCCGCCGCCGCCATCGGGCTGTTGAACTTTGCCTGCTGCACCCCCGACCGCGAGTCGTTGCCGGCCGAGGCGATGATCACCGGAAGGCTCCCGCCTGTCGCCGCAATGCCGCGCAGCACATCCACGAACAGCGCGCCCTGATCGCTGGCGAGCTGCCGCGCCGCGGCATTGTTGTCGGTATTGATGAGACCCGCGCTCCACCTATATCCCAGGCTCAGGTTGAGGACGCGGATGCCCGGCTGGGCGCGAAGCAGGGAGTCTATTGCCGACAGCATCACCTGACCGATGCTGGCCTTTCTTTCGATGACGGTGGCACCAGAGGGGAAGAATCCACCGGCGCGCACCTGCATCCGCGCGAAGGGATTGACCCCGTCGATCCCGAATCCGTCGTTGAATTTAGCGCCGATGATTCCCGCGACATGGGTTCCGTGGTCGTCGCTGTCTCCGAGCGTCAGATTCCCGTACTCGAGATCGAGGTGGCTATCGGCGAAGCCCACGTCCAGGATTGAGGTGACGGAGGGCAGCATTCCGGTGCGACTGCGCTCCTTCTCAATCGCCGGGTTGAGATTCCACATCTGGGGAACCCGGCTGAGCTCCAGCCCCCAATTATTGCCGGTTGGCGTCAGCTCCCAGGTCCAGTCAGCGGCCGTTCCGTTGTTGTCCCGCGAAATGCGATCCGTTCCCAGCAGGGCATCCTGCACCGCGTGGGCGACTCGGGTATCGGCGCGTAATCCAGCGAGGAGCTGGATCATCTCCGGGTGACTCTGGGTGGGTACGCGGAGGAAGAGCAATCCAGGGGTGCTTCCAGGCACTCCCGTAATGCCACCCACGATCGTGGCGCCGATGGTGTCGAGGAGCACGTTCGCCTGGCGCGTGGTTACCCCGGCCGCGAAGCTGAGCATGAGGGTATTGTGGGAGATGAAGATCCCGGCGAGCTCTGGATGGGTGGCCGTGTAATCCTCCGCCTTCGCGACAAACGGGATGCGCGGGATACTGGCCGCGGCGGGCGTGTCCGCAGGTCCGTCCAGGCCTGCCTTACTGATCCGCAGGCTCGCGCCGCCGCTCTTGCCGTCGACGGCGGCCGTGATGGTGACGGTCCCTTCGGCCACGCCGATCACCAACCCACTCGCCGAGACAGTGGCCAGCGGGAGGTCGCTGCTGCTCCACGTCACCGCCTTGCCTGTCATCACCACGCCTTGCTGATCTTTTACTGTGGCCGTGAGCTGCAGGGTTTCCGACATGAAGAGCGAAGCGGTCGGCGGCGTCACCGAGACGGTGGTCACCTCCGGAACGGGGGCGGTCGGTGGATTCGGCTCGCTGGTCCCTTCGCCACATGCCGTAAGGGCGGCCAGGCACAGGCACGTCCATCGTATCCTGCTCGGTCGCATCGACATGGTCTGACCCCTCCATCGGAACATTATCGGTTGAACTCCGGCTTGTCGAGCGACTCGCTGAACCGGGCGTGCTGTTCGGGCGCGGCATCGGAGCAGAATCAAGCAGTAGTCAGCGATTTTCACCGGCAGCCCGTGACTGGCCACGCGCACAATCCACATCGTCGGCACCAGCGCGCACAACCAAAGCGCGCGCGAGTTCCTACCTGTCAGGTGATGGAGGATCTTATCGTCGAGGGCAGGTCCCGTGTGAGATCAACGCGGCACTCAATGTGCTGGGGTTTCTGCATCTGGACGACGCCCTCCTGCTTGCATGAGTGCGCGCCGAGGATGCCGAAGATGCGCTGATTGCGCTGAAACGAATGGGCAGTGATGGGAGGAAAGTGACCGACATGGAACTTCAACTCCTGCTGGATCAACTTCATGGACGGAGTGACAGGTGACGAGCCAACCGATTGACATCGATTTGCGAGAGCTTCGGCGAACGTGGGATAAGCGCCGCAGAGCCGCGCAGCACTACTACTCCCGCAAGTACACGAAGTAAGATCGACACCGATAGGGATTTCGTTCCTGCCCCGTGACAAACATTCGCCTGCCACTGCGTCGTGGGTCATGAGTGCGGAAAAACCCATGACCCATCACGCTTTGGTTTCGCAGGAATGATGGACGGCACCAGCGGTCAATTCCCTGCTATTCCGGTGCCGCTGCATACGGCGGATGGGCGCGTGGTGAATGTTGTGCATATCGCTGGAGAACTCTCGCCGCTGGCGCGCACGGGGGGACTGGGGGAGGCTGTCAGTAGTCTCGCGAAATACCTCGCGCTCTCCGGGATTCCCACATCGGTAATCCTGCCATTCTACCGACAGGTTCGAGAGGGCGGCGCGGAGGTTGTGCCGGTTGGGGAACCCTTCGATTTGCGCATCGGCACGCGCGCCGAACGCGCGCAGCTCCTCAGGCTCGTACGCCACCCTTCTGTGAGTGCAGATTCGCTGGTGCGCATCTATTTCATTGAGAGCACGGAGTACTTCGATCGCGCGGGAATATATGGCGAGGCGGGAGCGGATTATCCCGACAACGCGCGACGCTATTCGTTTTTCTGCGCGGCGGCGCTGACTGCGCTCCCGCGGATCGCGCGCGCTCCCGTGCTGATTCACACACATGACTGGCAAACCGCGCTGGTATCGGTGTACTTGCGCACACGGTTCACAGCGGATCCGTTCTACGCAGACTGCCGCAGTATTCTGACAGTGCATAACGCCGGGTATCAGGGTCATTTCCCGCCGTCGACGATGGCTGAAGTGGGATTGCCTATGCGGCTTTTCAACTGGCAGCAACTGGAGTGGTACGGTCGGGTAAATCTTCTCAAAGGCGGTCTGGTCTTCGCGGATGCTGCAACAACCGTGAGTCCCACGCATGCGCACGAACTGCGCACGAAAGCGGGAGGGTTTGGACTCGATGGAGTGTTCGTGGCGCTGCGCGACCGCTTCGTTGGCATCCTGAATGGAATTGACCAGGGCGTCTGGAATCCGGAGTGCGATCCCGACATTCCTTACCACTTTTCAGCGGAAGACCTGCGAGGGAAACGGCGCAATCGCTGGCAACTGCAGAACACATTCAAACTGCAGCGACGCGCAGGCGTTCCGATCTTTGCACTTACCGCGCGCCTCGTTTCGCAGAAGGGGCTGGATCTCATTCTCGATGACCCGGGTTATTTCGCGCTGGACGCGCAATACATTTTTCTGGGACATGGCGAACCCCGCTACGAGGCAGCGCTCAACGCCATTGCATCGCGCGCACGCAGCCGAATCGCGGTCGAGCTGAACTTCTCCGACAAACTCGAGCATCTGCTTCTGGCCGGCGCGGACATGTGTCTCATGCCATCGCAATACGAACCGTGTGGACTCACCCAGATGCGGGCGCAACGCTACGGCACGATTCCCGTTGCGCGGCGTGTTGGTGGTCTTGCTGACACTATCGAAGATGGTGAGACGGGTTTTCTCTTCGATGTCTACACACCGCGGGAATTCATTGTCGCGGCTGTGAGAGCGATTGACCACTATCGTGATCGCCCTGCATGGAAGAGGATGATGCGCGAGGCGATGTCGCGGGATTTTGGATGGGAGAAATCCGTTGGGCGCTACCGGAAGCTGTATGACCGTGTTGCTAACGCACCTTTACACGCGGTGACGTAAACTGCTGATATTGGATAGACGAGGATTGATCCACGATAGACGATAGACGATTGTGCTGCGGGGGCTGCTAGCGCGGGCCGCCTCTTCCGGTCGTCGTCTTGGTTGCCTTGGTGGTATCGCCCGGGGGAGGGGCTGCTTGTGCGCCTCTTGGCGGTACACCTGGACCTGCACCGGTAGCGCCACCGCCGCGACGACCGCGGCTGCCCTCACGGCCTGCTGGCCATGTCACCTTGCCCAATGCTTCGGTGACTGCCGGCAACAGTGCGGTGATCGCGGCGCCAACGTTTGTTCTTGATGTAGTAAAGCTTCCCAGTGGTCTTGGCTGCTGAGCGCTCGGTTCTGAAATTGACAGCCGGATCACGAGGCTGTCTCCTCTGCGCGGAATGGCATTACCAAACAGCACGGCCCCTGCGTGTACCGCGTCCACCATTACTCTCGGATCATCGCTGCTTGCAACCGCACGGGCTTCGCGCGAGCTGACCGGCAAGTACGATCCGCCGCGCCGCAACGCGGTTCGCAAACTGTCGGCGAGTCTCGCGCCGAGTCTGGTTGTGTCGGACTGACCGCGCGGCACTGCGAAGTCGGCGACCAGCACACGTTTTTCACCAATGGCAAGCGGGCGTCGCCAGTCGATTGGACCGCGAGTTCCGCCTCTCGAATTGCGATCGCCACCCGACCGCATCGCGCTCCGGATGCGGGCAAGCGAATCGATAATCGACTCGCGCAACGAGTCTGAGAGCGCTGCAGAGTCACGGGTGAACTCGGCCCTGAGTGCGGTGCGTATGCTGTCTGCAAACGCCGCGAATTCCTGTTCCGTGATGGCGAGTGACGCTACTGGTTCAGGCGCAAGCTCTTTTGTCGTCAGCGCATTTCTGGCCAGCACATCCTTGTCTTCGCTGCTGTCACTGGGCGTGGCCGCAACGCCCGCCGAATTCGGATTGCCGTTTGCGTTCGCATTGTCAATGAGAACGGTGGCGGCCGCAAAGACCGAGCCGCCAACAAGAACTGTCAGCGCAACAACGGCCGCGAGATAGCGAGCGTGCTTCGCCGGATCGGCGAACGCCGCGCGCAGAGTGGTTCGCCGGAATGTGAGAGTTCCCTGCGGCGTGGAGATTTCATCAAGCTCGCGCAGAAGTTCCTGCGCTGTGCTGGGACGATTCTCCGGAAGCTTTTCGAGACATCGCTGTATGAGGTCCGATACCACTGCGGGAACATCGGGTCGAACCTTGTGCAATGGCGCCGGAACGCGTGTGAGCTGCGCGGCCATCGTCGCCTGCGGCGACGTGCTCGTGAAAGGCGATGTGCCTGTCAGCAATTCATACGCGAGAAGCCCTACTGCATAGATGTCGATGCGGTGATCAGCCTGCGGATCGGCGGCCAACTGTTCGGGCGCCATGTACGCAGGTGTGCCAATCGCAAAACCGCCGGATGTCATTCCCGTTGACGGCAGCGACGCGCTGATTGCCTTGGCAACTCCGAAGTCTGTAACCAGCGCGTGATTGCCGAGGGTGAGAATATTCGCCGGCTTGATATCGCGGTGAATTACACCGCGAGAATGCGCGTACGAGATCGCATCAACCACATCGTGCAGGATGCGCAGCACTTCTTTTGAATCCAGTCTGCCGTTCTTCTCGACCGTTATGTTGAGCGACTCGCCCTCGATGTAGGGCATGGTATAGTAGAGCAGTTCGCCGATTTCACCCGCGGATAGAACGGGGACGATGTGCGGATGATTGAGCTGCGCGGACAGCTGAATCTCGCGACGGAATCGTTCGGTGTTTACACCAGCCCCAAGCTCTGGCGGCAGTACCTTGATGACGACCTGGCGACCGAGCGCACGCTCAATAGCGACGAACACCCGGCTCATTCCTCCGCCAGGGAGCTCGCGCTCGATATCGTACGCGTGCGACAGCGCGCTCTTGAGAAGCTCCTGCAGGTCGTTCATGCTGAGATCTTGATCCCTCGTCACCGGCGCCGGAATGTACGTGGCCCCGTATGCGACGAGCAATGTTCGCGTCGCTGTGGCCCTCTCATCATACGGACAGCAAGGGGTGAGGGTTGGGTTTGCTGCCAATGGGGCGCGGGTCAGGCGCAATCCGCAATCGCTGAGTGCAAATCTGCGAGGGGAGATCAGGACAGATAGACGAGGATTGATCCACGAGCAACGATAGACGGTAGACGAAAGACGATTGCTCCCGGCGTTTGCTTCCTATCGTCTCTCGTCTTTCGTCTATCGTGGATCGTGGATCAATCCTCGTCTATCCAAACTGATCGTGCTTCGTCAATCCGCCATCAAACCAACGGAAACTTGAGCGGCATGATGAACAACGCGATCAACACCACAATGACGGTGAGAGGAAGCCCCACCTTCGCATAGTCCGAGTAGCGGTAGCCACCGGGCCCCATTACCAGCGCATTCGCGGGATGACCCACGGGACTGGAGAGGCCCAATGCACAAAGCGCGACGCCCATCATCAGCGCGTGCGGAGAAAGGTGAGCTGTCTCCGCGGTGGTTATCGCAATCGGTGCCATGAGCAGCACCAGCGCGGGGGCGGGAACGGCTTGCGAACCAATGGCCGTCATGATGCAAAGCGCAGCCAGCACGCCGCGCGGTCCGAACCCTCCCACCGCCCCAATCATGTTGTTGGCAAGAAAGTTCGCGGCGCCGGTGTGCTCCATTGCCACACCCAGTGGAATCAATGCCGCAACCAGCACAACTGACGAGAGCTCGATACCGCGGTACGCCTCGTCGATGGTGAGACACTTCGTGAGCACGACGAGAGTGGCTCCCATCAAAACGCTGACTGAAATTGTTGTCCAGTGCGCAATCGCGGGGATCAGCGCGACGGCAAGTGCCGCCAGTGCAATGGGCGCGAGCTTTGTGCGCGGCTCCGCCTGCACGGCCTGCGTGAGTCCGATAAAGTCCGGTTCCGAGGCAAGAACGCGAAGTTTCGCGCGCGGTCCGAACACGAGCAGGGAATCGCCGAACTTGAGGGGAATGTCACGCAGGTTGCTGCGGATTGCGCGGCCCTCGCGCCAGATGGCAAGCACACTGAGTCCGAACTTCTCGCGGAACTGAAGTTGACGCGGCGTTTTTCCAACGAGGGTGGTTCGTGGTGCGAGAACTACTTCGAGAAGTCCCACGCTCTCCGACTCCAGCTGCGACAGGTCCGGAACCGCATCCTCGACAATTTCGAGCCGCTGCAGCGCGCGCAGCACCCGCAGGTCATTGGGATTCGCGGACACAACCAGAACATCGTCCTCGCGGAAAATCAGGTCCGCATCCGGCATCTGAATGGTGGCGTTTTCGCGCGTCACCGCGATTACCGTGAGCCCCGCGGCGTCGGCCAATTTGCTCTCGCCCAGCGAGCGACCGATCAGCATTGAGCCATGCGTTACCTGCAGCGTGACGAGTCGCTCGTAAATCCGGTATGACTCAATAGCCTCGGCAACGCTCAGATGACGATAATTGTCGAAGTCCGCGCTCTGGGTAACAGCATCCAGATGCTCCTGCGTTCCTTGTACAAGCAGAGTGTCACCTGCACCAATTGTGGCGTCCTTCAGACCCGTAAGGGTGGGCACACCGCCCCGCATGATTGCCAGAACAACAATGTGCATCTTGCTGCGCAGGTTCGCGTCGGCGAGAGTCCTTCCCACCAGCGACGAACCTTGTGGCACACGCACTTCAGCCAGATCGATTTCCGCGGAGGTGAGTCGTTCGGCAATCCTTCCGTCTTCCTGCAGGCGAAGATGACGGTTGCCCTGTATTTCGCGCAGCAAGTCAGGGCGACCTTCGACAAGCAGGCGATCATTGGACTTGAGGATTGTCGCCGCACCCGGCGCGGGGATGTTGCCCTCAGGTCGCAGCACAGCAACAACGTGCAGTCCAAGAGCGGATCCCAGTCTGCTCGCAGCGAGCGGGCGTCCGTCGAGTTGCGACTGTGCAGGAATGCGGACTACGAAGAGTCGCTCCTGAAGATCGAAGCTGGCGACCAGGTCCTCGTCGCGCGTGGCTCCTCCCACACTTGCGCGGTGGGGGTCGCGATCGGGGAGCCACTTCCATGCAACAAGCGCCACGAATGCGACGCCGGAAAAGAGGATCACCAGTCCGACAGGTGCAAATGAGAATACCGAGAACGGTTCGTAGGCAACGCCCGTCGCCGGGTTGATGTGCTCTGCAAGCGCGTTGCTCGCGACGATATTCCTCGGCGTACCCACGAGAGAAGTGCTGCTGCCGAGCAGCGCTCCCATTACAAGGGGGAGGAGCAGTTTTGATGGGGACAGCCGCGCGCGTCGCGCGAGGTCCATTACCACGGGAAGCATCATTGCGGTGAGGCCGACGCTGTTGATGAACGCGGAAAGGACCCCGGCGACGAGCATGATAACGGCAATCAGTTTTTGCGGACTGCCGGCAGCGGCTTTGTGCATCTGTCTGCCGAGGAGCGACGCTACTCCGGTGCGCGCAAGGGCGGCACTTATTACGAACATCCCCGCAATCGTGATTACGGCGGGGTTGCTGAATCCGGACACCGCCTGTTGTGGCGACACCAGCCCGGTTACAGCGAGGGCGAGGAGGACCAGAAGCGCAACTACATCAAGACGCAGGATACCGGTGATGAAGCAGACGAGTGATGCGGCGACAATCGCGAGTACTTTCGCGATATCTGGCGTCATTTATTTCCAGGCCCGGTTAGAGACTGGAGAATAATAGTGGAGACTATCCCATTCTCGTCATTCCGGCGAAAGCCGGAATCCATTTTGCTTTGTTAACATGGATTCCGCCCCGGCTTTCGCCGGGGTGACGTTGTTAGCGGAATGACAGCGTTAGCGCTCGCGATACGCGATGAGGAACTCGACCGCCTTCGGGTCCTTGGACTGGCGCAGCCACTTCACTGAGGACGTGCGCATCGTTGAATCGGCGTCCTGAGTCGCGATGTCTATCAGTCGATCAACTGCGCTCTTCTCACGGTTGCGGCCGAGCAGGTCGATGATCTGCTCGCGCAGGGGAACCAGCTCCACACGGTTATAGAGTGTGTAGAGTTCCTCAGGGGGAGCGAGTAGTTCTCCTGCCGCAGTGATTGCCTGCTTGCGGAGGGCAAGCGATGCAGTGGTGTCGCTGCCCACGGTCATCAGCCATTCTCTGTCAGTGAGGTTGCGCTGTCCCGCAATCGCGTTGACAACGGCCTCTCTTATCGCGGGGCTCCGCTCGCTGCGATAGAGACCCCGTATCCAGTCAGTGTGGTCCTGGAGTCTCTGCTCGGAAAGCCAAAGCACCGCCTGGACTCGCAGGTCAACAGGTATGCTGCGCGAAGCGGCAATCGATCGGAAAATCACTGCGTCGCCCGCAGAAGCGAGTTGTGTAAGAGAGAAGAGGGCGGTCTTCTTGAGTCGCTCGGAGGACTGACCCAGGAGAATGTCCCGCAGCACGCCAATCGCGCGATCGTCGCGAAGGTCGGCAATCCACTGAACCGCTTCGATGCGAACGTCGGGATCCCTGCTGTTCGCCGCCAGGTTGAGCAATATGTCAGAGGCCTCGGGAGACTGAACCTGGGCCAGTATGAAGACGGATTGCTGGCGCAGTGAATTGGTGCAGGACGCTGTCCGCTCGAACAGATTGCGCAGGTACTGCACGGTCATCGTCGGGTTTATCTGCCGGAAAGCGCTGAGCGCCTCAACCTTCACGCTGACATTGACGCTGCCGCCCGATCGCGAGCACTCGTTGTTGCTTTCCAGCAGCACGGCAAGTTCGCGCCGCGCGTCCGCGTCTCCGGCCTTTGCCAGCTCGCCGCGCAGACGCGTGGCCAGAACGAGACCATCGGCGGCAGTGGGTGTGCGCGGGTACAGCAACTGTTGCTGATCGAGATGCGCGATGGCTCTGCGACGATTCGAGCTGCGGCTTCCGGACTCGGACCTGTAAAGGGAGAACGCTTCCCAGTACCATGACTCGGGCGCGTAGGTGGATTTGGGATAATTCTCGTGAATTGTGTGGAAGATATTGGACGCCCTGAGATACTCGCCCTGGTCAACAGCTCTCGAAGCGCTGCGCCAGAGCGTGTGTGCCTCGTCCTGGCGGTCCCACCCCTGAGGTGGCACGCGATGGGTCAGATCAGCGTCCAGCGCAAAGCGCGAGAGCTGCAGGGCGCTCTGCGTTCGCTGCGGCACGACCGTATTCCGCGCAACCATCCGCACAACCGGTGCATTGCGATGACCATCGAACTGCTGCCGCGCCTGCGCGGAACCCGCGACGGCGAGCAGCAACCCCGAAACGATCAGCGCCGGTCTCACTTGCATCTCAGTTAGCGTTGGATGAGGTGGGTGCCGGGATAAGGAATCTCATTCGCGTGAGGAGCTTCTTGCGCTCAATAGTGTTTTCAATCTGCTCACGATCCGACGCAATGGTGGACGGAGTAAGAAGGGTCATCTTCACGAGCACCAGTTCCAGGTCGAGAAACACGCTGCGATACTGGGCCTGAATTGATGCCGGAGAGTTGAGCAGCAGCCTGGTGTTCGAGAGAACTTCTCGCACCGTGGTGCGCATGTTCCGGTTGATGACGTCATCGTTGCTCAATGTACGGAACCCTGTAATCAGGGCGTCGCTGCGCTTCAGATGCAGTATTGCCGCTCTTCTGTAAGCCTCGCTGATCGGATCATCAATGGCGAAACTGAGCCAGCGTCCGGGGAAGTCGGCCGCATACGACGTAAATCCATCCTGCTGAAAAGCGAATCCCGGCATGGGAATCTCAAATGCATTCAGCGCAACGGTGGTTTGCGAGGGCGATGTACCTGCGACTGGGACTGTGCGCGTCTGAATCACGGCAAAAAGGGCCATGGCAGCGAATGATGCGAGAGAGACCAGCATCCATCCGCCACGCCGGTGGGGACCCCGAATATCACGTCCCGCAATGCGGGCGATAGCTGGTCGACCGCGCTGACTGAGTCGCGCTGGAACCGCGGCTCCACGATGCAGCACGAGCTGCTCCCAGATCTTTTCGCGAGGCGCGGTGATCTGCGAACTGTTGTAGTCTCGCGCCTGGCTGATCCTCGACCACATGGCGTCGCGCGGGACCTGAGCCGGCGGAGCATTGTAGTTCTCGCTGGCGAGCTTCACGAGCTGTTTCAGCTGGTCTGAATTCATCTCACCCACTCTCCGTCGAATTCCTTGAGCGCACGCCTGAGCTTTCCCCTGGCCCGGAAGAGTTGCGCCTTGGATGTGCCTGAACTGATGCGAAGTGCCGAGCCGATTTCTTCATGGGTATATCCTTCAACATCGTGCATTATGAACACGGTCCGATAACCGTTGGGCAAAGCGTTGACGGCAATGTTCAGCCTTTCCTTGAGATCCGGTTCCGCGGCCACAAAGCCATCCGTGGACGATGTCGTCTCCTCGAGATCCGTTTCCCGGCTGTCCTGTCGGCGCACCCGCCGGATGGCGTTCAAGGTTACCGAGACCGCGATGGAGTGCAGCCAGGTGCCCAGTGCGGACTCACCCCGGAAGGTGCCTAGTCTGTCGAACGCCCGGATGAACGTTTCCTGCGCGCATTCCTGCGCCAGCTCATTATCGCCGCAGAGGCGAAAGATGAGCCGGAATACGCGGTCGACGTGCGCGTCATAAAGCTCACGCTCGGCGAGGGCGTCACCCTGCAGCACACGTGCTATCAGTTGACGTTCGTCCATCAGGTTTTCTGGTCTCGAGACAGGGACGCGCGTATTGCCCTTCTATGTGATGCTGTGACTGGATTAAGCGTTGCGTCGGGGGTTAGTGCCCGGATTCTGACGGGGAGATATCCCTATAAACCCTTCCAATGAGCTCACTAATCTCCAAAGCATTGGTAGTGCCATAGTTGGCGTAACAATTGTTGAATACAACGTGCGTCTCCGCCGCCTGATTCGCCAGACGCTGGACCTGGGGAACCCACTCTTCGAGCTCCCGCTTCTCATATAAATAGCGGAATTTCTCGCTTACGGGTGCCCCCGGCCGTTCCCACGTCTCGGTGCGCCGGCCATGCATTCTGACCATTGCCAGTTTGTCATTCGTGATCGCGACGGTGGGGGGGACGCTGCTGGCCAGCCCCTGGGGTTCATCGACGCAAACGTAGCTGAAGGCATTTTCGCGAAGCACCGCGAAGGTGCGGTCGGCCAGTGCCGGTGCCAGCCAGCGGGCGTTGCGGAATTCCACGGCGGCAGGGATATCGCCGAGCCGTTTGCGGGCGCGCGAGAGTTCTGCAGCGGATTTGCGATTGGCGAGGAACCAGGGGGGATACTGGAGCAGTATTGCGCCAAGTTTGCCGGCGACCGCGAGCGGTTGAATGGCATCGATGAAGTGATTCCAGATCGCGGTCACGATTTCTTCGGGGAGGTCTTTTGCGTAAACGCGGGTGGCTGCCCGGAGGTTGGCGGGGAGTTGCTCTTTCAGTGCTTTGGGGAATCGCGACACCTCGCTGGGGTGCCCGGTCATCAGCGCATACGCTTTCACATTGAATGTGAAATCGGATGGGGTGCGTTGTACCCAGAGCTCCGCGACATTGCGCGAGGGGAGTGCATAATAACTGGAGTCAACTTCAACAAGCGGGAAAACGGACGAATAGAAGTTGAGGCGCGCTTCAGCTGATTTGGCGGAGTCGGGATAGAAAACGCCGGCCGCCGTAAGTGTGGGGTCGGTCCAGCTTGCGGTTCCTATTCTGATATTGCGACTGGGCAGTGCCGGACCAGTATCGGGATGTGAGAGCAGGCGATCGGCGCGCTGCTTTGCGATGACTGCACCCGGGTCATTAGTTGCCGTCATCGTCCCCCATCAGCGTGGCTTTGGCGTTCTAATTGGTGATTCCGGCGACGCGTATTGTCATTCCGGCGAAAGCCGGAACCCATTTGCGTCCGGCTAACATGGGTTGCCGCTTGCGCGGCAATGACACCTGAATTATCCGCCGCTGCGACCGAGTGGTTTGCCCAGCTGTCCTCTGATTGCCCCCTGCGGAAATTCGGTCGTGTGCACGTTCACATGGTAGTTCGTCGGGTTGGTGCCGATATCGGTCAGCAGTGGTGCATCCACCTTCGCGCAACCGGCAGTCGCGCCGTCTTTCGGCGCGGTGAACGGAACGCTTACTGGTCCACTCGATCCTTTTGCTCCCTTGTGAATGTGCGCCGCGGTGCCGGTGATTCCTCGTGTTACAACGTTGTAGCAAACCTCATTTGTAATGGGGCGAAGGTTGATGACTACGCTGCCCGTGGCGTTTGGAGGACCGGCGCGCCCCACAAGTTCAGTGGATGTGAGCGTTGCGACGAGCATGGTCTCGGCCTGCGTTGAACCTCGCTCCGGATCGGAAAGAGGATTCGTGGGAATCGAAGTTCCGCCGACCACGATGGTCAGAGCTGCGGCGACACCGACGATGGGACCAAAGAGGGATTGCATGGTGGATCTCCTGTCGAGAACGGCGCGGTTTCTTTTTGCACACGGCGGCGGTGTGCATGGAGGTTTGCGTCGCAATTGGCGGGCCCAACAAACCGAGCGGCGCCGCACGTCCTGCGCCCTCGACTCTGCTTATCCGCAATGGTTAGTTCCAGCATTCGATTGAGGAGCCGGCTTTGACCGAGAAGGACGTGGTGCTGATTCGTGTAGTGGAGGACGCTGATCTCGGTGAGATCGTCGCTCTCGACGAGAAGGTCACCGGTAAATACCGTCCCGATGTCTGGGAGAAGCGACTGGGCTATTACATGCGTCGCGATCCGGAGGCTTCGGTAGTTGCGGAGTCAGGCGGGCGCGTGATCGGATTCATGTTCGGTGAAGTTCGATCTGGCGAATTCGGACTGGAAGAACCGACTGGATGGATTGAAGTGCTGGGGGTGGACCCCGCGGCGCGCGGCAAGTCCATTGGGCGCAAGCTGGCCGACCACATGCTCGCGCACTTTTCCCGCAAGGGCGCGACAACAGTTCGCACCCTCGTGGACGGTAAAATGGAAGAGATCGCGGGTTTCTTCGCGAGTATCGGATTTGAGCCAGCGCACCTAACGGCTTACGTAAAGCCGCTGAGGTAACTGCGTCAGGTGTACGCGTGATCCGCGACTGTGGTCACACCGGACAGGCGAGCGCAATTGGCGCAGCAGAAGTAGATGTCGTCCGCCTCGATGCCATGCCCAACAATTCGGACTCCGCAGTGATCGCACTCGGGAGCGAGCGCATGAATTGCGCACTCGAAGCTGTCGAACGTGTGTGTCTCGCCAGCCATCACAACCTGAAACGAGCGGTGGTAGTCGTTACCGCAAGCGTCGCACTTCGCCATGATGTTATCCTCGTCTGTTGTCGTCGTTGACAGAGGATGCAAGCGCACATTCCATACCGCGTTGGGACAAGCGAATTCAAGCATGAGCTGACGAAGAATCGTGCGATGGCAGCTCAAATCTCGCTGGAATTTCGCGGTTCAGTCCCTCGTATGACTCGTAGTGAATGGCGTGCAATCCAGCTCGCATTGCTCCATTGACGTTCGCATCGTGATCGTCGATGAAGAGGGTGCGTGAACCATCTACGACCAGAGCATCAACCAGTCGCTGATAAATATCCGGTTCAGGCTTGACGGTGCCCACTTCGCACGAGAAGATCGTGACGCTGAACTCCGCGAACCAGTCGCCCCAGGAGTTGCGAAGTCCCGTCAACACGTCGCGTGGCATGTTGGAAAGAATCGCTATCGCGATGTGGGCAGCCTTCAACTTGCGAGCCCACGCAAGAACGCGATCATCCACTTGAAGCCAGCTTGCGACATCGACCCGTATCAGCTCGTCCAGCAACTGATCGGTGAGCAACAGATCCGGATCGACTACGACGGTCGCCCAGTAGTCTCTGGATGAAAGGAGATTGCGATCGTATGCCAACCTGTTCCTGCGATAGTTGCTCTCGAACTCCGATCTCTGCAAGCGAGTGAGTTTCGCCAGGCGTTCGACGCAGGATTCGTCCTGCGGAAGGCTCAGCACCCCGCCATAGTCAAAGGCAACCGCATCAATTCTTGTGAGGTGTTGCTTCAAGGGCGAACTGCGGAGCGGGAACTGCGTTCACGGGGACTGCGGGTTCGGGGAC
>CAZKXZ010000002.1:0-163664 GCA_964556695.1 uncultured Gemmatimonadales bacterium | reverse complement strand
CCACAAAAAGGGGACATTTCTAATGAACTAAGAATGGGGACATTTCTAATGAACTTTGACACACACGCACCATACTCGTTGACAAGCCCGAGTTCGACCGGCAATGTTCAGACAGGGATCGATCCAATTTCCTATCCCTGCGACGTGTCGAGTTACATTGGTGTGAGGCGCACGGCATTGGCGTGAGACCCTGGAGCGAGCAGTGTTTAAATGATCGGATCGACTCTGTCTACGACGTTGAGTAAAGGGTGATGAAACACTTGCGTGCTCAGATTGCTCGATCGACTCCGGGGTCACGGGGTATGTTGTGCGCGACGCTGATTTCGATTGCAGTATTTCCTTTCACGATCAGTTGTGGTGCACCAGCAATCGCGGAGGGCGCCCAGACAGCGCGTTCGGGCAATCCAATCCTGCCGGGCAGGTACGCGGACCCTGAGGCCCATGTCTTCGGAGGACAGTACTGGATATTCCCGACCTATTCCGCGCCGTACAATGAGCAAACATTCATGGACGCATTTTCCTCCAGGGATCTGATTACCTGGGAGAAGCACACGCGCGTGCTCGACGTGAGCAATGTGTCCTGGGCTCGTCGCGCACTCTGGGCACCGTCGATCGTTGAGAAGGACGGCTGGTATTATCTCTTCTTCGGCGCCAATGACATCCAGAACGATCAGCAGTTGGGAGGCATCGGAGTTGCTCGCTCGCGCCAGCCCGAAGGACCGTTCAGGGACCATCTGGGCAAGCCGCTGATCGACAAGTTTCACAACGGCGCGCAGCCGATCGATCAATTCGTCTTCCAGGATCGCGATGGCACCTACTACATCGTCTACGGCGGGTGGCGTCACTGCAACATCGCGAAACTCAATGCAGACTTCACTGGTTTCGTGCCATTTCCCGACGGCAGCACTTTCAGGGAAATCACACCCGCCGGATACGTGGAAGGCGCCTTCATGTTGCGCAAGGACGGCAAGTACTACTTCATGTGGTCTGAGGGAGGCTGGACGGGGCCGAATTATGCGGTTGCGTATGCGATAGGGTCATCACCCTTCGGCCCCTTTGAGCGAGTGGGGAAGATCCTGCAGCAGGATTCCACCGTTGCGACGGGCGCTGGACATCATTCCGTATTGCATTCTCCAGCGTCGGACAAATGGTACATCGTCTACCACCGCCGCCCACTCGGCGAGACAGATCGCAATAATCGCGTGGTGAGCATCGATGAGCTGCGCTTCGACGACCGCGGATTTATCCTGCCCGTGAAGATCACCAACGCGGGAGTGCCGGCGGACCCTCTGCGCAGGTAAGCAGGAACTCTGTCATCCCGGCGAAGGCCGGGATCCATTTTCGCGAGTCAACATGGATCCCGGCCTTCGCCGGGATGACTATCTTCCTTGCCATCAACAACTGGAAATCGAATCACTAGTACTTGATTACTGTTCCGTCGTACAAGACGACATCATTGGCGCCCTCGACATTGATAACACGCAACGCTGCCGTCTGCGTTTGAGTGCCAATGCGAAGAGTCACGACGTAATCGCCAGTTGGTACAGTGTTGGAGACAAATAGCTGGTGATTCCGCTGCAGTCTTGTCATCCCGTGCTACTCTCTCAAGGATTGTTGCGATTCTAGTTCGACCCTGAATGAAGCGGAGTGTCGCGAAACGAAATGCTGTACCTCCACAACGTCGCCACATCCAGCTCGTCCCGCTCCAGCAGAAACATGTATCTCCCGTGTGCGGCAGCAAGCTCCATTCCCTTCGGGATTCGAACGCGACCCCTGAACACCCCTCCTGAATCATAAACGTCATACACAAACGGTTCGACCCATACATCCATTGGACGAGGCGGCGAGCCATCGTCGCACATGCGCGCGCCAGTGGGCGCTGCACTGATTTCCCGCGATGGAGGACACATCGTTACCCTAGTTCGCGCCGCTGGCTGGTGCAACTCAACCCAGAGATGTCCATCGGGCGCGTGCATGATGCGCTTGTAGAACGGCTTCGACGCAGGGATTTCTGCCTGGCTCAGGGTCGTTTTCGATCCCGCTGAGCGCATCTCTTCGGTGGCCATTGCTGCGAGTGACGCACGTTCGTCGGACGGCGCATCGATCCGACGCGCATCAGTTTCTATTCGCATAAGACGCCCGCCGACAGTACGAACGTGCACCACGTAATCGGTGGAATTGCCGTAAGCAAATCCCAGGGATCCATAACTGAGAAGGAAACGCGGAGACAGGGGTACAACAAGACTTTCTCTGGCTCCACCTTCGCGCGTGAACCGCACCGTAAGACTGTCCCCAAATGCGACAGGTGCGGGGATAGTGTCGACAATGACACCGTTCCGATCGAATAAAATAGCGGTGTATAGGTTGGTGTAGCCGTCCTGCGCCAATTGGCTCACAATCCCCTGCGAGTCAATGTGCCATTGTGAGCTCGGACTTCCAGGAGTAGTCCACCCGCGGACGAACGCTCCCGCCGGGTCGTACACGTTTACCCCGGTCGGAACTCGTCGCAGGAATAGAAAACCGCGCGAGTCCAAAATGGCTGAAGTTGGAGCGATGTACTCACCGGGCCCTGACCCCCGCCTACCATAAGACCGCACCTCGACGCCGAGCGAGTCAAACAGCCTGACCCTCGTCGGAGTCTTCTCGCTCAACACGGTGCCGCCGTAGCGCGTGGCGTGAACGCCCATCCACCGGCCCAGTTCCTCGTAACGCGCGCCCGTCGCCATACCGAGGCCCCAGTCCTTGGTCAACGTGGTCACTTCGCCGGTGTCGACGCCCACGTTTCTTACTACAAGTGTCTCACCGACCTGAACGATCTGCACTTGCGCAGTGGATCGCGCTTCTGATCCACTGCCTGCGCAAGCGGCAGCAACCGCCGCGTTGAGTATAATGCCGCTCCACGTGCGTAACGCCTCACGATTGCGGGCGTTACCTCTGTTGTTAGTGCGACCCTGCCCGGTTTCCAATAGTCTCATTCCAATTGGTGACAAAAGCCGGGATCCGCTCCATAGTAGAGAAAGACACTACCCCGGCTTTCGCCCGATGAAAGAAAACCCTTTCCACCACCGCGTCAGACACATGGACACAGCAGCGTGCGACAGCCGCCGCGTCGTCCACAATGACTGACGTCAACTCAATGCCACTCCAGAGCTGTCGCCCGTTATGCCTGATTGGCGATCGCACTCCACTAGTACAGCGTCAGCCAAACGGGTGGCGGGCCATCGTCAGTTTCATAGCAGTGCCATGTACCCGGCGAGTCTCCCGAAGCCAAACCCGTCAGTGCGTAGTGCCAGTTGTTCGATGGCCGAAACAGCCATCGAGGGGCCCCTTCGTCGAACTCGCACTCTCCGTCACACTCGAAGTCTGCAGCATCGGCCTTTGTCTCCAGGGCGATGACTCCCAAGCTCAGCGCGGCAGCCGCAGCAACCATTAGCCGACCCCTCCTCCACAACTTTCTCGTACCTGGCATGCGTGTTCCTCCTGTTCTCGTGATCAGTTTGGCCTGGCCACTGATTCAATGGACCACGGAATCGGGGATGCTTCATAGTCTCGCCAACATTTTCTCCGCAGCATCGTATCCAATCAAAACTTGGGCGTTCGAATTCAACGCACTAACCTCACAACCGCCGTGCCCTCCACCAATAAAAGAAAAAAGCGGCAAATCGTTTACTCGATCTCATCCGTTTCTGGGGGGGGGGTGAGAGTACTCAGCCGCGAATTGCCGCAACGCCATGCGCGCGCGGTGGAGATGAACCCGAACCGTCCCCTCCGAACATCCAAGTTCATCGGCAACATCGGCGGTGGACATCCCGAACATGGCGCAGCACCGAAAAACCTCACGCTGTTGCGGCGATAGTAGCGCCAGCCTCTGTAACGCCCACTCCTCGAGTACGGCTTGCTGCGCGACTTCAGAATCGGAGGGGCCAACAAGGCCGGCGATCAGGTCGACGTCAATATCGGCAACGGGCAAGCGCCGGCGCATATGTTCAGCGGCGGCCGCGCGCGCACACTTGAAAAGACTGTCTCTCAGCTCTCCGGACGGAGGGAAGCCCGAGCCAATCCTCAGCGCCGCCCAAACCTCCGAGAGCAGGTCGTGCATGTCCTCGCCGCTGGCCACCCGAGCTAAATAGGAGCGAAGCTGAGGGTCATACTCGTTTCTGAGTCCGCTCCAGAACGCGTCTCCCGCTACCGGCGTTGCGCCGGACCGGCTCATGCGTCGGCTCTCATCTCGTTGCATGATTCCATTGACTTGGGCGCCCGGAATACTTACGCCGAATTGCGACCGCGAAGGGCAGTGCGGTTCGCAACCAGAAGTATGCCAGGAGGCGTGAGGCCGTCTCGCGGTGTGGCTTCGATCATTGCTGCCCGGTCGCACCCAATTCTCCCAAAGGGGAACAAACGAGACTCATTATAGAAATCCGAGATCAGCGAGACTTTCGCAAGTCAGGTCTCAGGCACCTGACAACCTAAGCCGGGGCCTCCGTCGCGAGCACCACGAACCGAGGGACGCACGGCTGGTACCGAGAAGCTGGACCCAGTCGAAATTCCTCGCTCGGCTCGTGACTCACATTCCCGACAAGCGCCAGGTGATGACGCACTTCTATGGTTAGTACGCCAACCGGGTGCGTGGCACCAGGAAGAAACTGGCTGGTGAGGCTGCCGCCGCCGAGCAGCCGATCGCTTTCGCAAAACGCGAGGACCTTACGCTCAGGGAATCGAAGAGACGCTGGGCTGAGTTGTTGAGAAAAGTGTTCGAGGTCGACCCGCTCAAGTGTCCCAACTGTGCCGCTACGATGAGGATCGTTGCGTTCATCACGAAGCAGGATATCATCGATCAGATCCTCCATCATCTGAGAAGCCAGAACTCGCGCGCGCAGCGTTGCTCCGATGTTCCCCAGCCGTAGCTCCGAATAAACTTTCCGCTTCCGTCGTACATGCGAAGCGCGCGCGCACGCGAGTCGAATACCCAGATATTCCCATTCGGCGCCGAAGCCACGTGAGAAATGTGGCCGAACGTGTACTCTGGGGTGTCGCCTGTCTGTCCGATCGTCACCAGTGGCACGAGAGTGCGCAAGCCGGCATCGGCGTCCGCGTTTTCTGTCCGGACAATCGTGGTGTCACCACTGGTACTTCTCGATGTCGCCCACGATGCGGAGTAGCTCGGACGATTGTCAGAGCAGCCCACCAGAACGGCGAGCAGGATCCATAACCCGTCGCGTGGCAACCAGCGCCCTCGTCCTGCTCTACGCCTGTTGTTCATCGTCAATAACGTACTCACTGTGAACGATACCGCCAGCAAAACAGAACTCTGTTTATTTCGCCCAGGCATCACGAATGAACGCAGCCACCAAAGTGTCATCGGCCCTTCCTGTCGCCACCGCCATCGTCAACGCATAAAGGTCGACAGGAGGAACATGCAGCGGCGCCCCGTTGAGCGAAAGAAAAACAAGCGCACAGGCGAGCCCTGTGCGCTTGTTTCCATCATTGAAACCCTGGCTCCGCGCAAATCCGACGAGGTATGCGGCCGCTAGATCAGCCAGATCCACCGAGGGTTCGTATGCCAACTTGTTTTGCGGCCGAGCGAGGGCGGAGTGCACAACATTCGGATCTCGCACGCCATGCGCACCTCCGAAGCGCTCTACCTGCTGCGCGTGAATGGCGAGCAAGATTGGTTCGGTAATCCAGCGTGGCTCGGCCGCACCCTTCTCAATCACTTCGCGAGTGCACGAAACGCGGCGTCATATTCCTTCATGATCTCTTCGTGAGCTTCCAGAGCAGCAGCGGCGTCCGGCGAGTGGGGCACAACTCGAAACCCACCCATACCATCTTCAATCCATTGCAGCTCCTGGCCTGCAGGGATTCCAAGCCGTCGTACCACCTCGGCAGGGAGCGTTGTAACAAGTGACGCGCCCTGCGCTCGCGTTTTGCTGGTTAGTTTTGACATGCGTGATATTCCAACTTCAGGTTCCAGAAAGACTTATGAAGTAACACAATAGTTACACGACAATATATGGAACTATAGTCTCACTGTCAAACTGTGGCCTGGCAATACTCACCAAGCGAGAGGGCAGGCGCACGGCGATCGCGGCGCGCACGAGGTTCAGATTGTGACGGACGCCGAATTCATCATTCCCGCTTTCTTGTCATTCCGGCGAAAGCCGGAACCCAATATAGGGACGTGAACATGGGTTCCGGCTTTCGCCGGAATGACAAGAAAGCGGATGACGGAATGACCTCAGAGCAACTAGTACTTGATCACGGTCCCGTCGTACAACACGACATCATTGGCCCCCTCGACATTGATAACACGCAACGCTGCTGTCTGCGTTTGAGTGCCAATGCGAAGAGTCACGACATAGTCCCCGGTTGGTACGGTGTTGGCGACAAACATTCCAAATGGACCCGCGCCGCGACCGCCACCACCACCTCCTCCACCGCCACCGCCACCGCCTCCTCCTGCTCGCCCTGCACCGGCAGCTCCTGCACCAGCAGCACCTGCGCCACCTGCACGACCAGCCGCTCCCGCTCCCGCTGCACCAGCTGCACCAGCGCCTGCTGCACCTGCACCACCAGCTCCGCGTCCACCAGCTGGAGGCTGCGCACCGCCACCTGCCGCGGCGCCACGACCGCCGGCACAATTCGACATATCAGCGCCTGGAGGTGGCGTCGTCCCCGGCGGGATCTCGCAATAGTTCGGCGCGCCGCCACCACGACCACCACCTCCTCCTCCTCCTCCTCCACGTCCGCCACCACCACCACCGAGTGCGCCGCGCGTGAAGGCCCACACCACACGATTCAATCCCACGGTTACCTGCTGCGGTGTGAAATCTCCTGTTGCAAGCACTTCACCACCAGCGGTTGCAATGCTGAGTGACACGTTCTGCGTCGGTGCTGAACTGATCCTGTAGAAAATCTCGGCGCCGTAGGGTGCATTTTCTGCGACGTACACCTTGGCACCATCAACCCGGAGGTTGCTTCCCGGCAGCTGATTGTACTGCAGCGCCATCGCCGGCTCGAAAAGATGCGCCGGCTTCGCCAGAACCTGTGAAGTCGCCTGTTGCAGTGGTGCAATATCAGCAACCCATATCGAGCGACCATGTGTGCCCGCAATCAGCTCTCTATCGCGACGATGCACACGCAGATCATAAACCGGAACCGTCGGCAGCCCTGCCATGAATCGCTGCCAACTGGCACCACGACTGATGCTCACCCACACACCGACATCCGTGCCGACGTACAACACATCACGATTGACCGGATCTTCGCGAATTACATGTACGTGTCCCGGACGATCGGTCGGAAGGTTGCTCGCGATCGACCGGAACGTCGCACCACGATCGGTTGTCATGTACACGTACGGTTTGAAATCGCCGGAGCGATGACCTTCAAACGTCACGTAAAAAACGTTGGCATCGTGATACGATGCTTCGGTACGGCTCACATATGTTTCCGGTGGAACGCCGGGGAAACGACCATTCAGTTTCGTCCACTCTCCACCATCATTGTTGGTGAGCCAGACGTTTCCGTCATCGGTTCCAGCGATCAGCATTCCGCGCACGATCGGCGATTCCGTCAGCGCAACGACGGTGCCGTACGTCTCCGCAGTCGTCGCGTCGGGGCTCATGCCTCCCGTTGTCAGTCGCGAGATCCATACCTTTGCAGCGTCGCGATTGGAAAGATCTTCTGAAATCGGTCTTCCATTGCTGCCGTATTCAGTCGACTTGAAAACCTTGTTGCCGCCACTATAGAAAACCTTGGGATCATGTGGCGAAATAAGGAATGGTGAATTCCAGTTGAAGCGATCCGCAGCCAGCGTCGTCTGCTGCAGTTCGGCGAGACGCGCGGCAAGGCGCTGTGTTTTCTGTTGCGCCGAGAGAGATGCGTCCGCCATGATCGCAACCGAATCGGTTCGGAACTGCGCGGGACCACCACCACCGCCGCGGCCGCCGCCACCAACTCCACCTCCTCCACCACCGCCTCCGCCTCCACCCCCACGACCTGCACCGGCAACAACCGACGAGCCACGCACACTCCCACTTTCACCCGTGAGAATGTTTCTGCGATTCATGGAGCCGCCTTGCGATTCACTGTAGATGATGAATGGATTAATCGGATCCTGCGCTGTGTAGAATCCGTCGCCACCACCAACATTGAACCAATCCGATACGAGCAAACTCCCCGCACGTTTGCGGTTGGGACCACACCACGATCCGTTGTCCTGCAGGCCGCCGCACACAAAGTAGGGCACTCTGTAATCGTGGCTCACGATGTAGAACTGTCCCAGGGCCATTTGTGCATGGAAGTCCCACGAGGTACCGCGATCGAAAGTCTGCGCGAGCGTGCCGTCGCTTCCCACCAGAACGTGGTCTGAATCCTTTGGATTGATCCACAAGGCGTGGAAGTCAACGTGCAAGCCTCCAGCGAATCCGCGCCATCCAAAACCACCATCGTCGGATACCTGCACGTTCGTTGCAATGCGATAGACACGTTCCGGATTGCTCGGATCAACACGAATCTGCGAGTAGTAGAAGGGGCGATCGTTTGTTATGCTGCGCCACTGCCAGGTGCGCCCGCCATCGTTGGAGCGATACAAACCACTCTGGCAAGCGCCCGGGCCAGCTCCCGGATTTTGATAACCCGCGCAAGGTCCGCCGCTGTTCGTCCACGGGAATCCCTGCGAGTGTGCGGGAGCTACTGCTTCCACCTGCGCATAGATGATGTTGGGATTGCTGGGAGAAATCTGAGTCATCATTCTCCCCTTCACTCCCGCGGGGAAACCGCCACCGGTGACTTCAGTCCATGTGTCGCCGCCGTTCGTCGTCTTCCAGAGACCACTGCCAGCTCCACCGCTGAACATGAAGTAGGGACCACGCACGCGCTCCCACGCGGTTGCAAACAAAGTGTTGGGGTCACGCGGATGCATCTGCACATCAACGAAACCGGCCTTGTCGCTGATGAACTTGCTCTTGTTCCACGTACGACCGCCGTTGGTGGTTTTGTAAAGACCGCGCTCGGGATTGGAACGCCATGCGGCACCCAGCGCCGCCACGTAAACGATTTCGGGATTAGTCGGATGAATGACAATGCGACCGACATGTTCTGTGGCTGGCAACACCTCGGCCCATGTCACGCCGGCGTCACTGCTCTTCCAGACTCCCCCACCCGGGGAGATCGAGTTTCTCGAGTCTTCCTCACCTGTGCCGACGTAGATAATGTTCGGATTTGAAGGCGCGATGGCGATGTCGCCGATCGAAATCACACGCTGTACGTCGAAGAGCGGCTCGAACGTCGTACCTGCATTCGTAGTCTTCCAGATGCCGCCGAGTGCTGCAGCGGCGTAGAAGGTCTTCGGATTTCCCGGAACGGCCTCGATGTCGGTGATGCGCCCGCCCATGTTTGCGGGTCCGATACTACGCCAGCGCATGCCATCGATGAATGTCTGATCGAGCGAAGCCTGCGCTGGGAGAATCGCCGGAGCAGATGCGATCGCTGCAATCAAAAGCGAAAGGGTGACAATGAATTCTTTCATGTGAACAGGGAGTTGGTGGTTGACTGCAAGTACTGCGGAACAGGTGTGGCGCGCAGCTAGAGGAATCTACGGCTCTTGAAGGATAGACGTTGTGTTTTTGCGCCGCTATTCCCGACTCATTATTTCCTCGGACCGCGCAACCTGGCTGGCCAGTTCATCACAGCAATGAGCGGCCGGATCTCAACCAACAGCTGCTGGGGCCGCCGCAACATTACGAACTCGCGACCGCCCGGCATGACGTCGTACTGCGGCGCACTTCCGAAAGGGGTAAGGAACCAACTATCCAAGAACAACGTGTCGTAGCGCGCAACCGTGAGATCTGTCGAACCGGAGATCTGCGCCACCATCATGTTGCCACCAGAACGGAAGAACAGTTCTCGCCCTTCACGATTCCACACCGGTTCTCGGGCCTCGTCAAGCGACACACGCCTCACGACCCCGCGGCCAGAAATCGGTCGCACGTAAACTTCCTGCCTCCCGGTACTATCGGTGACATAGGCCAGCAGGTTCCCATCAGGTGAAACGCGACCGGCCCATTCCCGGTACGGCTGAGTGAGAAAGGGACGCGGCGAGCCCAGTGAATCGATGTGCGCCAGCCAGATGTCAGAATTGCCGCTCGTGGGAAAAACCATCACGGACGCGTAGCCCCGCGCGGGACCGAAAGCAAAGCCAACGACGCTTGTGTCTGATCCGAATCGCATAAGTGTCTGCGAAAGCCCAGCGCTGTAGAGTGGCCTGATGGTGATTACCGAATCTGCGCCGCGCACCCCGGCTACTCTGGTCTTGCCCGCAACGATTCTGCTGTTGTCGTGGGTCCACGCCGAAACGATACTGGCGGAATCCGTAGTAACACGCACGAGTCGCCGCGTTTTGATTTCGAAGCGATGTATATCCGGGTAGGGGAAGACCTGATCCAGGGATGTCGCAACTGCTATCGCCACCTGATCACCATCAGGAGACACCCGGGGCCATTGGATCGGGCGCTGATTCAAACCGAGTTCGCGTTCAGCGCCCTTGCGGTCCACTGCCACAAGATCCCGCGCACCATTGGCCGCAGCTGTTCCCAGATGGTAGACAAGGGTGCCATTGTCAGAAATGGCGTATCCAGCCGCGCCGCCGCTACCGACTGCGACATTCTCAACGATCACGACTGCTTCGCCGGTGATCTGTAGCGAACGCGTCGAAAATGGAACAGCAACAAGCTGCGCGTCGCGCGTCGCCACCAGAAGGTGTCCGGTGGTTGAATAACGCGGATAGGTGCCGCGGATTCCCAGCTCGGTCACCTTGCCGCCAGGTATTGTAACAACGCCGATCACCGCAGAATCAAGGCTGGTTACTCCTTTCCAGATTACCAGCAAAGCCGCCTTGCCGCCCGGCAGAAGGTCGGGAAAACCGTAGCGCACATGTCCACGACTTGAATCGGGCGCGGCCAGAAATGTTGCGGCGCCTCCCGGGCTGGACATCACAAAGAGGCCGTCATCGGCCGCAAACACTATGCGACCGCCCTGGCCCCACGAAAGCTGTCCATTGCCCGCAGCCGAGTCAGTGAGCGGTCGCGGCGTGCCGCCGCGAGTGGCGATGCGCATGATGGGAGCACTCGCTCGGCCTACTCCTCTACCACCACGTCCGCCGCCGCCGCCGCCACCACCGCCACCCCTACCGCCACGGCCACCGAGCGCGTAAGAGAAAAGAACCTCCGATCCGTCGTTGGAAAAGACGGGTCCGCGCGTACTATCTGCGCCGCGAAGTGGAACGACTTCCCGCTGATCCATGTATCTGAGCCACAGCGACGGTGATTCACCGGCTCGCGCGCCATTGAACACGAGTGTGGAACCGTCGCGCGATAGTGCAATGGCTGCAGCACTTCCTCCGCCGCTCACCTCGACGCTGTCGGGCAACTCTATCTCAAACTCCGTCGCCACACCCAGGCGTTCCGGCTCGTCGCGGCGCAGCGTCGCGGATCCGAATGCGACCAGTGCTACCGCCGCGAGCGACCACGCAGCTATTTCACGCACCGTAATCCTTCTCGACCCGATAATGCTGAAGTCCGCGGTCTCCGCCGCCGTTCGGCCACTCGGTCCAACGCTCGCCGCTGCAAACGCCGCTGTTCGCGAAGTGCGCACAACGACACGTGTACCGGTGAGGGCCTCGCTGAATTCCTTGGCCGTTGCCCAGCGGTCCGCAGGCAGTTTCTCCAGCGCGCGCTCAACCGCGGCTTCCATCTGTTCAGTGACAGTGGGCCGCTGCGACCTTATCTGTCGAGGGTGTTCTGTGAGGAGTCGCGCGATGATGGCCTGCGCGGTGGTGCCGCTGTGCGGCGCTTCACCCGTGAGCATCTCATATGTCACCGCACCCAGTGAATAGATGTCGGTGCGCGAGTCTATGGTGCGATCGCCGGTGGCCTGCTCCGGCGACATGTACTGCGGCGTGCCGAGCGAGAGCCCGGTCTGCGTAACCCGCGCTCCTCCGGCCAAGCTCACTGCGAGCGCGATTCCAAAATCGGCAACGAGGGGTTGTCCGCGACTGAGCAGGATGTTCTCAGGTTTGAGATCGCGGTGGATGACGCCTTCACCGTGTGCGTAATCCAGCGCGTCGGCGACGAGCACCGCCATGCGAATTGCCTCATCAACGGGGAGCTGGCGCTCCCGTTCCAGCCGCGCGCGCAACGACTCTCCTTCCACGAATGGCATCACATAGTAGAGGAGTCCATCGGTCTCGCCGGAATCGAACAGCGGCAGGAGATTGGGATGTTGCAGGTTCGCCGTAACGCGAATCTCACTCAGGAAGCGTTCAGCGCCGAGCACCGCGCCCAGTTCAGGGTTGAGAACTTTGAAAGCAACGCGTCTTTCATGACGCAGGTCGCGGGCGAGAAAAACCGTGGCCATGCCACCGGCGCCTATTTCGCGCTCGATGGCATATCGGGATGATATTCCCGCGTTGAGTCTTTCGAGTATTTCGGCGGGATTCATGGAGGGGGATTTGTGGATCAGCTGAAATTCGCTGCCCTAGTATGCCGCACAATCTGACAGTTCGCCAGTGATCGATTGGCTGGTTGTCAGCTGGGCGATCAGCGCCGGCTGACTATTTCTATTTCCCGTCGCGTTATTACCCGCGCCTGACCCGGAACATCGATGGCAAGTGAAAGCACATACTTCGCGGGCCGCAGCACGGCGAGGGACAGATTGATTGCGCGTGGTTCGATAGCCTCGCGTGCGCGTGCCGGTTCCGACCAGCTGTTCAGTACCGAGTCCGGTGCGCCACCCAGAATTCCGCGTAGCAATCGTCCGATGCCGCCGCCGCGAACTCGCGACACCAGCAACTCAAAAGAAATGCTGTCGCTGGAATTCGTTCCATACATCTCCCAGAACACACCGACGTTCGCGCTGTCGACGATCGTGACACCACTGAGCGCGATGGGTTCTGCTTCCGAGAGGTCGCGTGGCAGCAGGGTGCTGGGAAGGGTAAGCAGCACGTCGGAGAGGGTCACGCGCTGCTCCGGCATCGGTTGCGGACCGGTCGCGAATCGCGCGCGCGCCGCCGTTCCATTTGTCGCGACCAGTTCGATGCTTGCGAGCGTACTGTCCCTGGTCGCAGGAAATGCCCAACGATAAACCGGGCCGCCGCTTCCTCGTGCACGGTTCGCAGGCTGGTCAAAGTCGCGCTGCAGGAAAATCTGCGGTTCAGGCTTGAGCGGAATGAGCAGAGTGTCCCCTCTGATGTCGGTGGCCGCGACCACCCGAGCAGAGTCACCGCGCCGGAAATAGGCTACCTGGTAGCCAAGCTCTCTGATCGGCGCGCGATATCCATTCATGAACTCGAACGCAAAGGGATCGTGCAGATTCCAGTCGTCCGCGCGCGCCTGCAGGTGATCAATGAATATCTGCCCACTCGGCACGAACGATTCGCGCGGAAATGGATATTGCGCGATGGTAACTCCGTCGCCAGGCGCGAAGAAATGTGGCGGCCCCGCCCGCATCACCAGTTCATCGTAGCCCCAGCGTTCTGCGAGTTTCCATGGTGCGAATTTGAGCTGCGTCCTGGGGAGCAGCTTGAAGAGCACCGAACTGTCGTTTGGGGGCGCCTTGCTTCTCAGCACCATAGCCGTCGTCATGCCAATCTTGGTCTTGTAACCGAGGCGCAGAAGCAAGTCGACACTGCGCGATAAGTGTTCCGATCTGCGCTCGTTTCCCTGAACCGAATACAGCGGATCGGAAAGCCACCACACACGATTGGCAATTCTTTCGCGTTCGCTGCAGCTCAGAGTGCGGAATTGCTTGATGAAGCCGTCGTCGTCTGAAATCCAGCGCGGGTCCAGCCACGCGCATCGCTCGATTGGCGGCATCACCTGTACAACTTTGTCCCAGAGCGAGTCGGCCCGCGCCTGAGAGCCGGCAACGTGCATCACGTAAGCGCGCACGGCGTCGCACCACCAGTCATCGAGCCCGCAGGTCTTCAGGTTGTCGAACGCGGCAATGTAGTTCGCTCGTTCGAGAGGAACGCGCACCAGCTCAGCGTGGAGAAACTGGTCCTTGGGAATCGTCTTGAGAACCTTTTGGATCGAGTCTGTGTAACGCTTCACGAGGAAGTTGTATCTGGTCTCCACTCTGGGGGAATACTTGGCAGGTCTGAAGCGCCCAGCTGCGGGCCATGTGCCCAATCCTCCAAACGCCAGCTTCCCGTTCGTGGGTCCGAAACAGAAATCAGCAACGGCGATTTCGCATGCGCCCAGCACCTGGGCGCCGCCGCCTGTCCACAGCTCATCCAGCAAGCGCACCTGGTAATCGAATTGCCTCAGGCTCTGAACGGCGCGGTTGTGGGCGCGGACGGAATCCCTGGCCGACACGGGCGCCTGTGCAATAGCCGCGCGCGCAATCGCCTGCAGAGAGGCTAGCACAACAAAGAAGATGAGAGCCCTGCGCACTCGCACTCTACCGCCTCCGACCAATCGGGTAAGCAACAATAATGCGCTAACTACACGCGGCCACGAAAGGGTGCAATCGCTGCTATCGCATTCTTGGCAGGAATCGCCCTGTTTGCTCCATGTACTCCCGATACGAATCGCCGAAACGGTCGATCAACTTCTCTTCCTCTATTGTTGTTCGAATGACAAGTAGTGCCACAACAATGGTACCGCACACAAGGATGAACCCGTTCGCGGAGGCGAGGCCGTTGGCAAGAATGCACAGCGCAACAGCATCATAAAAAGGATTGCGCACCCAGCGATAGGGACCGGTGTTCACAAGCGTGTGATCTCTCCTCGTGACCACGGTGTCCGTGAGATTCTTGCCGAGGTTCACGAGGGTCCATACCAACAGGCTGCCGCCGATCGCGCCGAGTGCGACGCCGGTCCATCGCAACCAAACTGGCAAGTTGAATGAGGCCCATTGCATCGAGTTCGGATTGATCATGAACGCGAAGAGCGCAATAATTGTGGCGGCGCCGAACGCGCGCACCCCTATCAGGATGCCGAGGCCCTCCTGCGTGCGATCCAGTTCTTCACCGGTCATCTGAGACCGAATGCGGAAATACACCATGACCGGAAGCAGCAATACTGCGCCGGCGATGAGGAGTTGACGGAATGTTTGATCCTGACTCATGAGACCCCGGCGAAATCAACGCGCAGCTGGCTTACCGCTCCTCAGCGTTCCGCCGGTTGCGCGTTCGTACACTTGCAGCAGACGCTTGAGCTGCGGCTTCTCCAGAACCAGCCGTTTGTTGAGGCCCCATGGACTCCGGCCCCTTTGGTATTTGAAGTCTATCCAATTCCTGCGTTGACTCGAATGGCGAAAGGTCTCCCAGAGCATTGGTAGATAGTCGCCATCGGGACCCAGCCCAACGATGTGCTTTACGCTGATGCGCTCGGGATCGCCGCTCTTAAACCGATACGTGATGCGCAACGAGTGGCGCTTGCATTTGCACGTACGGCGCAGAAGCCGCTGATCCCAACCACTTGGAGCCAGCTCGTCCCAGATGAAGGCTGCTATGCTGCGTGAGTTGCAAACAGTCAACCAGGCGGGCCTATCGCCGCACGAAGTGCACTGCCACCAGTATCTGGCCAATTGCGCCGCTCCTCATCCGGTCTCCGGTATGCTAAATGCACTGGGGTGGGTGTAACTCGCGGTGCAGAGATGCGCCTGCAGCCAAACTGAAGAATGGAGAATCACCGATGTCAACATTACTCATTGTGCTAATCTTGGTGGTCTTGTTGGGTGGGGGTTGGGGATACTCACGCCGGGGCCGTTAGCGTTGCAATGTTCTGAACAACGTTCTCCAGAGGACGTTTCTCTGAAAACGGTGTTAAGGAACGTTGTCTGGAATACGTTTTCGAGGAGACGTTTCTTACCGACGTTTTCCAGGAGACGTTTGCTTGAGAACGTTTTTCCGTAACGCTCTGCTGTGACGTCGTTCCAGTCCACCCGAAAAACGACTACATCGGCGGCGGCGGTCTGCTGTTGTACTTCTGGTACAACCGCGAATGTTTGTCATCAGCCGGCACACGTCGTCCCTTGATGAAAATGTCCGTGATCTGCGTGCGCAGATCCAGCGGATCGCCCGTCGTCACCATGAGGTTCGCCATCTTGCCCGCGGCAACCGAACCAATCTCCTTGTCCGCACCGAAAATCTCGGCGGGCCATATCGTCAGTGCCTTTAGCGCCGCGTCCAGCGGCAATCCGTACGCAACCGCAAGCGCCGCGTGTAGGGGCACATGCCGCGAATTGGAACCACCACCGGTGGAAAAGGCGAACTTCACTCCTGCCTCGTTCAGTAGCCCAGGCTGTGCGTAGATCTCGTCGTACGGAGATGTTGCACCAGGCGACGACTGAATGGAGCTGAGCAACACAGGCACGTTCTTCTGAGCGAGCAGTGTGCGCACCCGCCAGGCCTGCGCACCACCCTGAATAATCACTCTGATATTGTATGTGTCGCCCAGTTCGATCGCTTGGCGGATTTGCTGCTCGCTGCTGGCCGCGATGATCGCCGGCACTTCGCGTCTGATCAAAGGCCGCATTGCCTCAAGCACCAGATCAATCTTCGCCGCACCGTTGGAACGCTGAACGTTGTACCGCTCGGCCGCGTTCATGAGCACCTGGAATTCGGTCGCTGGACTTGCTCCAGCTGGTGCTGCACCTGCCGCGGCGCCACGCCCACCACCGCCTCCTCCGCCGCCACCGCGACCACCGCCGCCGCTACCGGGCATATTGATTATCATCGCGGCCGGTTGCTTCACCGTGAGATCTTCCCATGTCCACCCAGCGGTGTTAATGAGCGCCGCCTGTCCGCTGATGATTCCACCCGCAGGCGCAGTGATCACCGATGTCACACCATTCATGCGCGTGACACCCAGGAATTCGCTCTCGACATTGAGCGCTGCAACGGCGCGTATGTGCGGATTGAAGTCGCCGATTTCAGTGCGCATGGTCATGGTCTGGAATCCGCCTATCTCCACCAGACCGATGGGAGTATAGGTGTCGATCATTCCCGGATAAACAAACTTCCCGGCTGCATTGATAACCTTGGCATCAGACGCGTTTGCGCTGGCGCCCATTGCTTCAATGCGCCCGTTTCTGATGAGGACATTGGTATTGGCGAGCCGCTCACCCGTGCCTGTGACAACGGTTCCGCCGCGAATGAGCCACGTTCCACCTTCGCCCGGTGATGCCTGTGCCAGCGCCGCTGCCGCGCAGAGGGAGATCGCTGCAGCCGATCTCGCAAGGACTCTGATTGCGTTTTTCATCGTCCGCCTCCAGGTCCAGTTGTGGCCGGGCCAATTGATTTGCGAAGTGTCGCCGCCTGGTCGCGATCAAAGTAGACCTTGCCGTCAACAATCGTCTTCTCGACCATTGCGTTGGGAGCGAATGGATGCGCGGAGAAAACCGCGATGTCGCCATCCTTCCCCACTTCGAGCGTGCCAACCATTTTGTCGACGCCGAGTTGTTTGGCGGGGTTGAGCGTGACCATCTTGAGCGCTTCGTTGGCCGTCATGTTTCCGTAGCGCATTCCGAGTCCCGCTTCCTGATAGAGACGGCGGATGCGTTCATCGGAATCCGAATTCACCGAAACAACAATTCCGCGGCTCGCCATGATGGCCATGTTGAATGGAATTGCATCCCACGCTTCCGCCTTGTAAGCCCACATATCGGCGAATGTGGAAGCCATCGCACCATGCTTGGCGATCTCATTCGCCACCTTGTATCCCTCGAGAACGTGCTGGAATGTGTTGATGCGGAATTTGAATTCCTCGGCAACACGCATCAGCATGAGGATCTCGTCGCCACGGTAGCTGTGAGCGTGCACTTTGAGATCGCCTTTCATTATGTCGCTGAGCGCCTCGAGTCTGAGGTCGCGACGAGGCGCCACCAGCGCCGGGTTGTTCGCTTTCTTGAACATGGCCCATGCGGTGTCGTATTCCTGCGCGCGGGTGAACCAGTCGCGCAACGTCTGTTCAACACCCATTCGCGTCGCGGGGAAGCGGCGCTCTTCCATAGGAGCTGTGGAACTGGCGCGCGTGACGTTTTCGCCCAACGCAAACTTCACGATGCGGAAGGCGCCCTTGAAGTACATCGAGTCGACAGGCACACCCCAGCGCATCTTGATCACTCGCGCCTGGCCACCGATTGTGTTGGCACTCCCGTGCAGCAGCAGCGCCGCGGTCACACCACCAGCGAGTGCGCGATAAATAACGGGATCGTCGTTGCGCAGCTGCACCATCACTTCTGGAGTGACAGATTCACTGCCTTCATTAATACCGCCTTCGAGTGCCGCATGTGAGTGTGCGTCGATGATTCCGGGCATCACGAACTTGCCCGTACCATCGATCACCCTTATTCCCGCAGGAATTGCTGCGTTGCGACCGACAGCGGTGATCTTGCCACCGCGCACCACAATGTTGGCGCCCTCGATGTCGCCATTCGCAATTGTGAGAAGTGTTGCGTTGCGTATTGCCAGATCCTGCGCGCGCGATTGACTCGGCATGAGAAGCGCGACGAACAGAGCGCACGTTGTCATTCCCGCGAAAGCGGGAACCCATTTTCCCCGACCTTGGGTTCCCGCTTTCGCGGGAATGACAAATGGTGCCTTAGTGGTATTGATTCGAGTTGTCATATTCATATCCCTCTCAAGAACCGCTGCTGTAGAGTCGGCCGTCGACAAATACATGTTTGATTACGGCACCGCTGGCGAAGAGATCATTCCCCTGCACCACTACCAGGTTCGCCAGTTTGCCGGCTTCGATCGTTCCCACCGCGCCGCTGATTCCAAGCAGAGTGGCAGGCGTGACAGTGGTAGCGCGCAGTGCATCGTCTGCACTCATGCCCGCTTCGATCGTGCTGCGGATACGATCACGGAATGTCGCGCCGCTTTCTCCTCCAACGCTCGCGAGGATCACCGGTATTCCGGCTTTCGCAAGTTCAATGGCGTTGGCGCGTACGGCCTTGGTGAGATCCGCGTCGACGCGCGATGCTGCATCTGCTGCTGCACCGGTTGGCGGCGGCACTGTGGTTTCGAAAGCACGTCCAGTAACCGAATTGGAAGCCGGCCAATTGAGACTCACTACAACCGGCGCGTTGCTCGCTTTGAGATTGGGAATCGAGCGCCATCCTTCGCGCGCACCAACAACAACCCAGTTGCGCAGTCCCAGTTCACGAGCGATGGCCGTAACGCGCTCGATCTCGCGCTCGGACGACGCCATGATCCATGCGGGGATTTCATTCGCCACGACCGGCATGAGCGCCCGACTGAGCACGTCGAATGAGGGCCGTTCGGCCGAGTTACCAGCCTTGAACGCCTTGTCGACCGCGAGTTCGTGCTGTGCATCGAGCAAGGACTGTTTCACAAATGAAAGCGCACCGATAAGTGTGCCGGGGTAACCGCCGCGCCGAGTGCCGAATGCAACTTGCTGGCCCACCATGGTGCGCAGCTCCAGTTGCGATTCGTTGTAGCCGCCTGTTAATGCGGCACCAACGCGGCCAGGGAATAGTCCACCATCGAAAACGAGGCCAACGGTTGTCACTCCGCCCGCGCGCAGTGCAGTCAATTCTTCGGGCGACGGCGCGAACATACTCGCTGCTTCGGCGCTGCCATCGAGTTCAGGTAGAACGAGTGGTGCTGGAGTTGATGCCGCACGACCACCGCCACCACCTCGTCCACCACCGCCAGCCGGAGCGCCGCCGCCACCACCTCTACCCGCGCCGCCCGCAGGAGCGGCAGCAGGCGGTGGTCCACCGGAAGGTGGCCTGCTTGTGCTGGGCACACCGATGCTGGTTGCAGCGTCGATTAATCCTGGGAACACAGTATGTCCGCTCAGGCTCATCGACATGACGCCTGCGGGAACTGTGACCTGCGCTCCGACCGCAGCGATGCGGCCATTGCGCACCAGCACGGTGCCACGCTCAATCACGCGACCCGGTGCGGTTACAATTCTCACATCCGTGAGGGCGTAGTCAACGCGAGGCGCTGGTGTATTCTGCGCAGGCAGGCGCGCAATGCCGGAAGCGGCAACGGCGATGACTGCGAGTAGAGACGATCTTGCCATAATACACTCCGGAACTCGAGGGAGTTGTGGGGTCTGTTTTGATAGTGTGATAGTAGAGCTTTTCCCTGAACACAGTCAAGAAGGAGCGGGTCCGGGACAGTGTCTCATTTCGTCTAAAATGTGCGTCCTCTGGCGAGGCCGTTCTGGGACAGCTACTTTGCTTCTCAGTCAAAGCAGGCGCTGCCGTATCGCGTGATTCGGAGTCCGCCATGTCACTAGCATTCGCTCGCCGCGCTCTCCGCAGCGCGAATTACTTCTTGCCGTTGGCGGCTGCCGCGCTCTTGCTCGCGATGGCGCAGCCCGAGGCCCGCGACGCGCGCCACTTTCTTGCCAGAATCGCGGGTCTCGACACCCTGCGCGGCACCCCACTAGACGACGTGCTTCGCGGCACTGAGCGCAACGACCTGCTCGACGGCGCTGGCGGCGACGACCGCCTCGTCGGACTTGGCGGCGACGACGTTCTGAGCGGCGGGCTTGGCCGCGATTGGCTCGACGGCGGCCCAGGAAACGACGTGCTCGAAGGCGCCGATGGCGACGATATTATGGATGGCGGCGATGGAATGGACTGGCTCTTCGGCGACAAGGGCGACGACCTACTCAGGGGAGGCGCTGGACTCGACAAAATTGAGGGCGGCGACGGAAAGGATTTTCTCGATGGCGGCATCGATGACGACGTTCTCGCGGGTGGCATCGGTGACGACATCCTTTTGGGTGGCGCCGGTAACGATCAACTCGATGGCGGCCCTGGGGCCGATCACCTGGATGGCGGTGACGGCAACGATATCCTGGACGGCGGCGACGAGGATGGCCTCGACATATTGCTTGGTGGACCTGGTATAGACACGCTCTATGCGGGCGACAACGGCTCCAGCCTCGATGGCGGAATCGGCAACGACGCCCTGTTTGGCGATGATGGGAACGACAACATCAACGGCGGTGCCGGAGACGATGCGCTCGCAGGCAACGATGGCGACGACAAACTCGATGGTGGCGCCGGCAACGACGTGCTGAATGGCGCCGAGGGGAACGACCTGCTCCTCGGCGGCGCGGGGCTGGATACCCTGCTCGGCGGGGAGAACAACGATCGTCTGAGCGGTGGTGCTGGCAACGATCTCCTGCGCGGCGATGACGGTGATGACCTGCTCGACGGCGATGCTCAATTCGACTTCCTCATCGGCGGCAGGGGCACCGACGTTATTAATGGAGGCACGCAGAACGACGTAATCCTGCTGCGCGCCGGCGATGTTGACAGTGCGCGCGTGGAACTGATTGACGGTGGCACCAACCCCGGCGCCCTCGTGGAAGCAGATTCGCTGCTGCTCAGCGGCTTCACGCTTGCGGACGTACGGCGCATCCAGACGGCCAGCGGTGAGCGCATCGAGATCGTGGATCCGATCACGCACGGTACGTATATCGTTACGCGGGTCGAGAAGATCGTTTTCCTTCAGGTCGTGGCCCACGTTGCTGGCGCGCGCGAGTCCACACTGCAGCTCGTCAATGCATCGAGCGTCGAACTCTCCGCCATACTCAAGTTCGTTGGCGCAAATGGTCAGCCGCTGTCCGCCACTGTCGCCGGCGATTCGGCCGAGCCCACGCATGAGGTGAAGCTCCCGAGCCGCGGGTCCGCTGAAATGAGCATCCGGCCGGCGGCCAGTGGCGCAATCTGGATCTACACGGATCAGCCGCTCAACGCGTTTCTTCGCACGGCGCTCCCCGACCAATCGATCGGCGTGTTCCCTGCCGAACCGCTTTCCGATGCGTTCGCAATTCCTGTGGTGCTCGACCGGAGTCGCGGTCTTTCGAGTGGGTTTGCGGTAACCAACAACGGCGTCACAACCGCCATGAACGTGTGGCTCCATAACGCGACTGGCGCTGAGGTCGAGGCGACCTTCGTGGACATCGCATCTCAGGGTCAGGTTATCCGGTTCATCAACGACCTGTTCCCCCGGTACGATGGCTTCGTCGGGAAGGCAATTATTCAGGGGGGACCATTAGCCGGCGCCGCCTTGCTGGTCGACTCGGGGCGCGTCTCGGTTAGTCCGACTTTACTGACAACCTCGGCAAACATCGGCGTGCTGCGGGTGGCGCACGTCGTGAGCGGCGGAAACAGCTCGACGACAATCAGAATCTTTCGACTTGGAATCGCAAGGGATACGGTGCTGAATGGCCGCGTATTGTTCTTTGACAACGAGGGGCGCCCTCTCGCTATCGATGTTGTAGGTCAGGGACGCGTAACCGAGGCTTCGTTCGGGTTCGCTCCGACGAATGGCAGCACTGTCATCACCACGAGCGGGAGCGGTCCTCTCGTCGAAGGCTCGGCGGTAATAACCACCGAGAGGGGTGGCGTTGTCGTGACCTCAGGAGTTCGCATTGCGGGGTCTCGCAGCGTCGAGTCCCACGCGAGCCGCGGCCAGAGCGGCTTCGTCGCCGCGGTGCGGCGCAACGAGGCTGAACAGCTGTCGACAATCGTGGCACTGGGCGGGGAAGAGACTGCGGTGACGGTGGATCTCGTTTTGCGCGGGCCGGACGGACAGCGTATCGACGGTGGCGACGCTCGCGTGAGCCTGCCCATCTATGGACATCTTGCTCAGCCGATTGAACGGATTTTCCCTCGAGCCATGCTTGCAAACTTTCGTGGAAGCGTCGAGGCGAGAGCGAGCGGCGGCACAATCGCGGTGACCGTGTTCGAGTTGGGCCGCGGCAGCGCGTCGGCCATTCCCACAACTATTTTTCCGTAGCTGTCCGCGACTGTTCGTCATTCCCGCGAAAGCGGGAATGACAAGAGACACTAACGGCCCGTCGCAGCTGGGGCGTCGAGGAATCGTCGCGCGAGAATTGCATCCTCGAGCGTGGATCCGGATGTGATCTGGTCCTTGTATCGCAGCGCGAAGAGCTTGAGTTGCGGCAGGTCGTTCTGCAAAGAATTCACCCAGATCGTTTCGAGATAGAGCAGGTCACCGCGCACCGGCAGCAGCAGTGTGCTCCCGCGAATCACCTCTGATGCGTGCCGGATCCACATCGTCACCTGCTGATGCACAGGGCGGTCGTTATCGATGTATGCATCGACCTGCTCTGGTCCGGCCACGAACGACCCTTGCGGAATCTGCAAGCTCATTAGCCTCCCATAGTTTCCCGGGTCCTGCAAAGCGACGATCAGCGAACGCAGGTTCCTTGCTCCTTCTGGTGTGAACGGCTTCAACAACGCGTACTGCAAATCGCCTGCAGCGCCGGCATTTACACCGGACGGAAAATCAGCGGGATCGATAAGCGCGTTGTATCCCTCGTACGAAAAAGTCATCTGGTCGCCGGTGCCGAATCCGCTCAGGCCGCGCCCAATGGAGCCGAGGGTTTCGTCGGCGTCGTCCCACAAATCCTCAACGTTGTAGAACTCGATCGCGTCGCGCTGGTGGTAGCGCTTGTATATGTCATCGAACTGCACATGGAACCACTGCAGCGGGTAAGTGAGTTGTGTTCTGACCGGCGCCGGCATCGATGACGCCGGCTGAAAGAGATCCGGGTAGATGCGCTGCCATGTGCTCACAATAGGTTCGCCGGTCATGTTGTAGAAACGAATCTCACCACTGTACGCATCCACCGTGATTTTTATTGCGTCTTCGGCGTAGTTGACGATTCGTTCCGGCACTTCTTCCACCGCTCTCTCATCGGCTTTGTCGCCGAGCACGCCGCGGAAGGAGTAGGGGTAGCGATCGCTGGTGGTCAACCCATTTATCATCCACAGGACTTTCTTGTCGGCAATGAACGCATTGATGTTGCTATCGATATAGAGAAAGGGCGCGATGCTCGCGGCCCGCGTTATCGGCGTTCGGCGGATGTGCACGCGAGTGCTGTCATGGTCTATGTAACGCGAGAACAGAAACGCGGTGATGTCACCCGTATAGACCGCGAAAACCAGACGTCGGAACCAGGAGTTGACGGGAATTCCATCGCGCATATTCTCCGGATAGGAGAACTCCTCGCGCGACTGCTCGGTGGCGTAATCAAATTCGCGGATGCCGCGCGCCTTCGTCAGGACGTAGTCGTCTTTGAGACCTTCACCGAAGTAGATGCGCGGTTCATGTTCGAACGCCGCATGGTCGATCTCGGGCGGAATGGACTTCACGGCAAAGACAGGATTCCCGATCTCATCGATTTGGTTTACGGGGCTCATGACCAGCCCCATGCCGTGGGTGAACTGCAATGCCGCGCTTCCCCAGTATCGCAGCCACTCCTGCGATCCCACAAACGCAACCGATGGTAATTCGCGCACCGCGCTGGCGAACATTTTTTTCTCGCCATCCACCTGATAACGCACTCCGTCGATCGACAGGAATTTGTAGTAGGGCCGCAATTGTTGCTGTTGCTCATACACGTGCAGAACGGGGCCGTATACCAGCGTTGATTGCGAGACAGCAAGCCGCGCGAAATGATGGACATCGGCGGGCTGTTCCAGGTACGAGACCCAGCTCGAAACGTATGGCGCATTCTGTACGGTCTTGCTCGCGAGTATTTGTTCGGCGGAGAGGGGCGTTGCTGGCGGCAACCATTCGTGCACTTCGACGCTATCGAGCCCGTATCCACGCAGCGTGGCATCCATGTGCCGCTGTATGTACTCCCTCTGTATGACAGGTTCGTTGGGTGACACGAAGACGTGATCTCTCAGTACGAGACCGAGGTAGAAGATCAATTCAAACGTCAGGAGCGTTCCGGCGATTCGCGTTGGCCCTCTCAGCGATTTGCCGCGCGTCGCGAGCGCCGGTTGCGCGTCCCCGGAAATCTCCAGCGAATCGTCAGGGCCGATTTGCTGCATCCGGTAGATTGCGGTGCAAACGATGATCGTCAAACCAACTTCGACCACCGCCGTGACCTGGATGTAGTTGAGCGAAGACAGGACTCCAGTCAGATCAAGGTACTCCGCACCCGTCCGCACTCCAGAAGCGTCGTTGTCCCGAAGAAGCAATCCGTAGCGGCTCAGATATGTTTGCAGGGCGATCGCCACACCGAGGAGCAATACAAAAACATTCGCCAGCGGAGTCGCGATGAGGCCAACTGTCTTCGACAAGCTCGATTTCAGAGACGGCAGCGCACCAGACGAGGCGAGCTGGTCGCACCTGGCCGCCACGGCTGCGACGAGGCCAACGATCATCGCGACTTCGAAGGCACGCAGCGTACTCTCCCAGAATGGCAACACGTACACGTAGAAGCCGATGTCTTTGGCAAATACCGGATCCACGCTGCCGAATGGGACACCATTACCCGCGAGAAGCGCCTGTTGATAGGCGCCCGCGTATACCCACCCACCGAAGGTCGCCAGCCAGATACCGAGCTGTGTCGCGCCCGATCTCAGTGTCTCACTCTTCGCGTATTTGCGAACTGGAAGCCAGAGGGCGATGAACAGAACTCCGCCGTACAACATGAACAGCAGCGCCTGCATGCGCACATTGGTCCAGAAAACGGTCTGGAAACCGAGGCTTTGATTGAACCAGTACTGCACGATGAGATGCGGCAGTTGCGCCAGGATGAGAATTGCAAACACAACCCACGTCCAGGCCGCGATGGAACGCCACAGCGCACGCGGGTCGGGGATGCCTGAGTCGAGTGTGAGCCTATCTTGCACCGTCACTGTTCGCCGGTCTCTGTGGCGAGGGCCGCGTCCGGCGCTCGCGCCGCGAGCGCCGATCGCCGGAAGAACATCCGCCAGGTCTCGAGGATGCTGGGAGACGCGTTGACTCGCGTGGCGACAACGAAGAAGACAAAGGTGACGGTGTTCAGCAATACGGACTCGAGAATCGTGACCGACGTTCCGGACAGGAACCCCTGTCCGAAAACCCAGAACATGATCACCGAAACGAATTCATAAACGCCGAAGCTCGCGAATGTATATGGAATGATCCTCGTGATTCCGGCCACGCCAACAACGATGCTGAATTGCGCGAAGGGCATGTCTTTCATGAGCACGAGGTCCTCCAGCGGCGAAGAGAAAGCCTGCTTGATGTACCAATATCCCAGCGCCTCAACCATCACCGCAGCAACCGAGAGAAGCAACACGCCGATCAGAAAGCCTGGATTCGAGAGCAGTTTACTCAAGGCCTTTACCACTGCACGGCCGTTGAAAGCAGCCCAGACCTGATGGAAAATGTTCCACTTCGAATATTCAGCAGTCGACCACCCCAAAGGGTGCGTGAGCGAGACCGTCGCAGCCACCAGGAAAACAGTCCAGATCCCGGCTGTGATCGCGCCTCCCCAACCGACATAGATGAGCCCCAGAAAGAGAGGTATGAGTAATCCGAGCAGTTCGAACATCCGGTTGTGAAAGACCACGTTCGTCGCTGCTTCACTCGTACCGTCACCGCCATCGAGGGAGCGCGCGACTGCCAGGTCCCCGGGGCCGAAAGGGAAGAAGAGGTTCATTCCTCTGCCGAAGAAATAACTTGCGATCTGCCCCTTGCCCGGGTGCGGAAAGCCGAAGTGGCTTGCCAGAAGTCTCTGCCTGAGGCCCCGAAGAAAAAGGGAGAGGGACACAAATGCCACCGCGAAATAGAAAGGCGCCCACCCGAAGCTGCGATTGGAAACCGCGAGCGGCCCTGCATCGACATCGAGCATGCCGCTGCCTACGTCGGCCAGCCTCACGATTCCCATGTCCGCGAGTTCGTCGAGGATTCGAAAATTCGCGAAGAGACCGAGGATCGCTTTGCGGAATGCAATGGGATCCCATGGAGAAGGTCCTTCGGCTTCGGGCAGGAGAACTACGAAGAGGAAGATCATCAGCAGAAAGCCGAAGATGTATCCCCATGCTACGGAAACGCCGAGCGGCGCATTCGCTGCGCGCTTTTCTTGCATTGTCATCATCGCGATCCTCCCCCGCGCCCGCGTCGTGCGCCTGACATTGTTGCGTCGCCTCCTCCCTTTACCCAGGGCAGTGCGTTAGCTGCCTGTTCCTCGCTCTCGGGAACACCCAGCAGTCGTATGGCCGCATCGAGCGAAGTTCCCATTGTCGTGCGGCCGCGATACACGACTGAGAACAGCTTCAACTGCGGCAGATTATTCTGCAGCGAGTTGATCCAAAGGGGTTCGACGTAGAGGATGTCACCACGAACTGGAAGCAGCAGCGTATGTCCCCGAACCACCTCTGCTCCGTGCCGCACCCATAACGTGATCTGTTGATTGACCTGCGCATCCGTGTCGATATATGTGTCGACCTGCTCTGGTCCCGGAACGAACGCTCCTTGCGGAATCTGCATGCTCAGCAGCCTGCCGTAGTTACCCGGGTCCTGAAGTGCCACGATCACCGACCGCAGATTGCGCGCGCCTTCTGGTGTGAAGGGCATGAGCAAGGCGAACTGCGATTCTCCCGCAACTCCCGCATTCGATCCGGCGGGGAGATCCGCAGGATCGATCAGCAGGTTGTGGCCTTCGTACGAAAAGGTCATCTGGTCCGTGGTGCCGTATTCGGTGAGCCCTCGCCCGATGGATCCCAGCACTTCATCGGCATCATCCCAAAGGTCCTCCACATTGTAAAACTCGATCGGGTTTCTCTGGTGATAGCGTTTGTAGATGTCGTCGAACTGGATGTGAAACCATTGCAGCGGATAGGTGAGCTGCGCCTCGACGGAAACAGGCATGGAAGCGCGAGGCTCGAACAATTCCGGATAAACGCGGGACCAGGCTTCAACGATTGGATCGTTGGCAACCTTGTAGAAGTGTGTCTCGCCCGTGAACGCGTCGATGGTGACCTTCACGGCGTCTTCGGCGTAGTTGATCATTCGCTCCGGGAATCCCTCGACGGCGCGCTCATCTGCCTTGTCGCCGAGCACTTCGCGGAACGAGTAGGGATAGTTGTCGGTGGTGGTAAGGCCGTTGACCATCCACACAATCTTGCCATCGGAAGCGAATGCGTAAGGATTGCTGTCCAGAAAAAGAAATGGCGCGATACGCTGCACACGTCTGATCGGGGTGCGGTAGATGTGCATGCGCGTGCGATCGCTATCGATGAACCGGGAAAAGAGAAACGCCGTCACGTCTTGCGTGTAGGCGGAAAAGATCAGCCGCCGGAAAAATGAGCTGATTCTGATTCCGTGGCGCACTTCGTCTGGAAACACGTTCTCAACGCGCGACTGCTTCGTGGCGTGATCGAATTCCTTGAGCCCGCGAATGTTCGTGAGGACGTAGTCGTCCTTGAGCGCCTCGCCGAAGTAGATGCGCGGCTCCACGTCAAACATGGGGTTCGCTGATCGCGGCGGCACGTCGCGCACCTCATAGTGCGGGCTTCCATCGGGGCTGACTTCATTGGCCGGGCTCATCACGAGTCCCATGCCATGCGTGTACATCAGCGCGCCGCTTCCCCAATAGCGGAGCCATGCCTTCGTTCCCTGGAAAGCAACCGACGGCAACTCGCGCACCGCACTCACATACATGCGCTTCGTGCCGTTCACCTCATAGCGGACGCCGTCGACCGACACGAAGTCGTAGTAGGGACGCAGTTGCTGCTCCTGCTGGTAAATTCGCAACATCGGACCGTACACCATCGTCTCACCGGCGAAACTCAGGCGGTCGAAGTGATGTCTGTCCGCGGGCTGTTCTAGATTGCTCACCCAGCTTGGCAGAATGGGAGCGTTCTTTACCGTCGCACTGGCCAGCAACTGGTCCACGGAAAGTGCGCTCTTCGGCAACGTCCACGGAACTGTCTGGACGCTTTCAAGGCGATAGCCCTTGAGCGTCGCATCCATGTGGCGCTGAATGTACGGGACCTGAATCGATGGTTCGTTTGGCGCCACGAAAAGGTGATCCCGCAAGACGACTGCGACGAAGAAAAGCAGTTCCGCGGCCACGAGTGTGAGCGCCACCGTGCCCGGCAAACGCAATTGCAATCGGCGCGCGACGACAGGTGTTGAGGGATCGTCGTCGCGCCGCGCCGCAAGCGAAGACCGCGCTATCTGGTATAGCCCGTAGCAGATTGCCAGGGTCAGTCCCAGCTCGACGACCGCCGAGAGCTCGATCAAATGCAAGGTGGAGAAGAACCCTTCGATGTCGAGGTAGTCAGCTCCCACTCGCACGCCAGATGCTTCATTGTCCGAGTGCAACAAGCCGTAACGGCCGACGAATGTGAGTATGGCGAGCGACACGCCGAAGATGAGGACGAAGCCGTTCAATGCTGGCGTTACCAGCATGGCGAGTTTTGGCCAGAGCCGCCGCCCCGCGTCGTCGAACTCCCCTCGAGCACGAAGCTGATCATAGCGGCCGATAAGCGCCGCGATTCCACCTACTACGGCCAACCGGACAAGGGTGAGCAAACTGGTTTTGATCGCTGGCAGGACGAAAACAAAAAAACCGATGTCACGACCGAAAACCGGGTCGGTCGCGCCAAATCGCCCGCCGCTGAATGCCAGCAGAAAGTCGAGGTAGTGCCTGGAAAGGAGCCAACCAGCGAACAGCCCGACCCACAGACCAACGTGTACCGCCGCGTTGCGAAGCTCGGGCGTGACGGCGAAGTAGCGCAGGGGCACGATCGCGGCTGTCGCGAACAAGACGGCTGTCGTTCCAAACAGCAGCGACTGGCTTCTGAAATTGGTCCAGAAGATGCCCGCACGGCCCACGCTGTCGAAAAACCAGTAGTCGACGATGACGTGTGGCAGCGCTCTCAGTGCGAGCAGGATGAACGCGATCCATATCCACGTGCACAATGGTCGCCAGACGACGATCGGTGGTGGGATCGCTGGGACGGACTCTGAGTTGCTGCTGGACGAAAGCAAGCCACCAATTTGCAGCCTCGGGGGCGTAGCGCAAGTATCGCTGAGTCCGGCAGCCCGAATCCCAAGGCGCTATCGCGTCGCTACGGCAGCCAATTCCAGATTGAGGACGAGCACGGAAAGCACGATTGCTACGAGCGTGATGGGAACACCCATCATTATGTATTGCTTGTAGGGGATACTCACACCTTTCGCGCGCAGAATACGAAACCACATCAGCGCCGCGAGTGAACCAATGGGGAGCATTCTGGGTCCGAGATCGCCGCCGATTAGTCCCGAAAGCGCCATCACGCGCGTTGTCAAATCATCGAGGCGCAAATCGCTGATGCTCATCGCCATGGTTGCGGCGACAGGGTGGTTGTTGAGCACTGCCGAGAAAAACCCGGCCGTGAGACCCGTGACCAGAGTTGCGGTTGCTTCACTCTGGCGCAGGGCCGCGAGGATCACCTCGCCGACGAGATCGGTGAGCCCGGCCGTCCGCAGTCCCTGGGCCACGAGGAACATACCAATCGCGAACGCGATCACGTCCCATCCGATGCCGCGCGCAACACTACTGGCGCGACCCCCTGCAGCATGATTTACCAGGAAGAGCAGCAGAGCACCACCGGCAGCGATGTACGCCGCCGGGATCCCCGTGAGCATCTCGCTGAAAAATCCCGCGAGCGTTAGTAGCAGAATCACGCCACTCGCAATCAGAAAAGCCGGTCGCCCGACACTTGGCTTGACACCCACCGGGGAGAAGTGCACTGGAATTGCACGTCGAAAGAAGAGCCTCAACCCCACATAGCTGACGACAACGCTCGTAAGCGCCGGAAGTGCCATCCACCTTGCGTACTCCATGAATCCGATGCCGAACCACTCCGAGACCACGATGTTAATCGGGTTGCTGGTGACGAAGGCGCCGACAACATTGGCGATGTAGAGGACGGCGAAATAGTACGGCACTTTGTTCACACGTTGCCAACTCGGCTCTTTGATGTCCTCCACCAGGCGGAAAACCAGAGGAGTGAAGATCAGGACGGCAGCATCGTTGGTGAACAGTGCCCCAGTTACGGTGCCCGCGACGAAGAGATAGGTGAAGAGCCGGCGACCATCACCCTTCGCAAGTCGCGCTACCCACCACGCGACAAGCTGAAATAGCCCCGCGTGTTCGGCGACGAGGGTGATTGCCATCAGACTCACAATCGTGAGGATGGGCCGCACGAGAAAGCCGAGCGCCTCGATCGCGCCGGAAAGCGGCAGCACCCCCGAGAGGATCATTAGCGCTGCGCCGATGAGTGCCGCGGTGTGCGGCTGTATCTGAATGCGCCCAAGGGCTGGGCGGGCGAGCACGGCTCCGATCGTGAGCACGACGATCAGGTATGCAGTCATTACGGCTCAGTTCACACTTTCGATTGCGATTGGGTTGGGAGGACGCAAAGGGGCGGAACCTCTTCGAGGCGCCGCCCCTTCGTCTGCCACTTCAAATAGTTAGCCCAGCACACCACGGAATCGCGCCGGATCGACGGCGAATCCTGGGAACACCTTGTTCGGATCGCGACAACCAAGGTGCCGCACGAGTACCTCGGAGTACACGTCGCGGAAATCGGTAGTCATTTTCAGATCGCGGTCCTCGTTTAGCTCTTCTTTGGCGAGGCCCGGCCACTTTCCGTAAACCTTTCCGCCCTTCACTCCACCGCCGAGCACGAACATCACATTTGCTTTTCCGTGATCGGTTCCGGCGTTTCCATTCTCGCGCGCCGTTCGGCCGAATTCGGACATTGTAAGGATGACTACATCTGCCATGCGGTCGCCGAGATCTCGCCGGAAAAGGGAGATTGCGTTGGAGAATTGCTGGAGTTTTGTCGGCAGGTTGCCCGCGCCGGTTTCCTGCCCGTTGTGCGTGTCCCACCCACCGACATCGACGAAGGCTATCTCAACTCCGAGATTCGCCTTGATCATCTGAGCCAATTGACGCAGGTTCTGCGCGAATGGCTGGTTCACGGGGTACACGACTCCGGCTGTCGGCTGATATGGCTTGGCGCTCAGTTCCTTGAGCTGTTTGGAGGCCTCAAACATCTCGTGCGAAGTGCCTCCGAGCAATGTGCTGCCCTCCTTCTCATACATGCCGCCGAACATCTGCGCGACCTGAGACATCTCTTCGCTCGCGGCGACCATACCCCCCAATGAGAGGGCTGGAGCCGAACCCTTGAGCGAGCGTGGCATAACAGGTCCGGCCGCGACGCCACGAAAGGAGTTGGGCTTGTCGGTCGGGTTTTGCTGCATGTAGCGATTGAGCCAGCCGTCGTCCACCGACTTCTCGCCTGGAGCGGCTGACTCCATGAAGTCCTGTGCCTCGAAGTGCGAACGGGTCTCGTGCGGCGACCCGGCGGCTTGAACGATTGCCAGCTCACCCGACTTATAGAGTGAATGAAATGTGGCCATGGAGGGGTGCAGTCCAAAGAACCCATCAAGATCCAGCGCCGAGGGCTGGTCTTTCGAGGGCGCGGGGATACCGATGGTGGGCCGATGCTCGTAGTAGGCCTTTTCTCCGAATGGCACCACGACATTCAGTCCGTCGACTCCACCGCGCTGAAAGATTGTGACAAGGATCTTGTTTCCCGCGAACTTCGGGCGGGACTCCATCGCGGCTCGATACACGAAGCCGGGCACCATACTCAAGCCCAGCACTGCCACGCCGCCATCCTTGAGGAAAATTCGTCTCGAGACCATTTGGAACGCTCCGGTTTATCGCTTCTGAAACTGAGGAGATCCGAGGTAGATCGCGGTCGCGATTGTACGGAGCTCAGAGGAACTCGGCTGGCCGGTCCCAACACCCTTCCCTGCACCTGCATCCGTGCCGCCCCCCATCATCATATCGGGCGCCATTCCCCTTCCGGCTCCCGCCGACCGGCCGCGCGCCGCACGTTGTGCAAGGACGGCCCGAGCCTGTGTGATCTGCGCCTCGGTGGGTGCGGCGAACCCTGCTTCCTTGAAGGCGCGTTCGGCCGCTGCCACGTCAACCTGGATGCCCCCGATTAGATTGCCCGCCAGAGCCAGTGAGAAGTTCACCCGCTGTTGCAGCGCGCTCGTGTTCATCCAGGCAGACGCCACGTCAGGATACCCGTCGGGAGTCTCGCGCCCTCCGAGAGGCTCTCCCATTTGCGTGAGAGCCGCTCCGCGTCCTTGCGTCATCGCAGCAACTGTACCCTGGCGCACCGGTGCACCACTGAACTCGACGTCGGCTTTCGTAGCTCGCAACGCACTGACGACGAACTCCAGCGGCTTCTTGATCTTCGCCTGGTAGTACTTCGGCGAGTAAAACTCCGGCGATTGGAAGATTGTGCGGAGAACCGCCGGAATGTCGCCGCCGGTCTCCTGGAATGTGCGCGCCGCTGCTTTCACGATCGCTTCGGGCGGCTCATCGCTGACAAAGTGCCGCACCAGCTTGAACGAGATATAGTTTGCCGTGGAGGGATGCCGCGCAAGAATGCGCAGAATCTCCTTCCCTTCCTCCATCTGACCCGACTTGATGGTACGACCGAGAACCGTTTTGTCACCCGTTATGTGAATAAGGGGCTCATAGTAAAAACCGGCACCGGCGCCATGTCCAACCGGGTTGAGTGACCATCCAGTGAACGCCTTCGCGACCTCCTGAACATCTTTCTGGGTGTACCCACCATTGACGCCGAGTGTGTGCAGCTCCATCAGCTCGCGGCCGTAGTTCTCGTTCAATCCTTTTGTGCGGGCGAAGAAGCTCTCTCTGCGCCGCACGGCCAGCTCGCGGATTTCCCCGTTGGGTGGCTGCCAGGTGAGGAGACGCGCGCGAACGACCGAATCAGGAGCACCACTCAGCCAGTTATCCAGGTAGAGCATCATTGCGGGATGCGTCGCGGTCGCGAAGAGCATGTCCTCGAACTTGCCGAGGGCGTGCGGTCGTATCACTTGCTCGGTCCAATGACTTACATAATATGGGTCGTCAACGTTGATGTTGAAGTGATTGAACCAGAAGTCCACCATCACCTCAAGCAACTGCCGCTCACTGTAGATCGCGCGAATCAGCCGTGTGTCGAAAATCTCACTCTCTTCGGGACGGTTTGCGTGCGCCACGAGTGCCGAAAAATCGCTGTTGCGCAGCGAGCGTCGCATTGATGTGGGGGTGTCCTGGTCGAGCGTGTCGGACGAAATCCTCGCGCCCTGCCCGAACTCGGCGGCGTAAGCCCGGCGAGCGGTGGGATCGAGGCGCCTGTCCACAACGCCGACGACAGGTCGCTCGTAGTTGATCAACTCATGCAACGTCATCTTGAGGAACGAGTACGGAGCGAGCTTCGCATCGGCAACCGGATCGGCAATTCGCTGCGGATGCAGCTGCTGTTCCAGATAGGCATTGATACCCATGGCGCGCACACGCGCAATATCACCCGCCCTGATGCCGTAACCCGATCGATTCAGAACGTGAGTGATGCGCTGTTCCGTTGTGAGCGGCCGCTGCGCGATTGCGGTGGACGGGAGAACACACGCCAATGCCGCGAAAGTTGCCAACCAGCTTCCGGTGCGAGCCCCAGGGCTCCGCAAGAATCGAAGGTGAATCATTGTATGCATGCGGGCCTCCGCAGCGTGTCACCAGCACCAGCAAAGCCTTCCGACCCAATTGCGAAATGTCGGGAGCGAGCTTAGCCTTGTCAAGGGTGTTCCTCAATTTGCATCGGGTCACTCTGTCATTGCCGCGCAAGCGGCAACCCATGTTACCAATACATGGATTCCGCCCCGGCTTTCGCCGGGGTGACGTTTGTTAGCCGGATGACTAGAATGCGCGGTACGGTTTCCGCAATTGGAGGCGGTAGATGAATCATTCGCTGACCGGCGTGATTTACGTGAGTGCGATGGTATTGAGCGTGGTTGCGGGCGCACAGCAAGCTGGCAACAGGGCGCAGTGCGTTGATCTGATCGGGGAATCGGGACCCTCGGTGGGTCGCGTTTGCGTATCGGAGCGAAGTGACTCCGTTTTCGTTCGATTGGAAGCCACCAACATGTGGCAACTCTTCGAAAGCCACCTTGCTGTTGCACCGACAGTTGAAGAATTCCCGCGCGGCAGCGGAGGTCACCCCATCATGGGCCAGTTTCCGCATAAGGCGACACACGAGCGTGGCGTTTCGGAGTACGTGTACGGCATTCCGAACGCGAGCGCACCCCGCGGGCCGAGGGGATCTCTGGTCATCGCGGCACACGTAGAGGTTGTGCGCGGGGCTCAGAGGGAGGGCTCCTGGGCCAAGGGGCAGAGGTTCACGGAGGGAGGAGTACCTGCCATGTACTTCGTGTACGAACGCCCCGGCTCGGGAACGCGACTTACAATAGATCAGCGCGTCCAGCTGTCGCCGCCTGCGCGCATGCGCACCCTTCAGCGACGCGCGCCCGGCTTGGGAAGAAAGTTCTCCAGCGCCCAGACTTCATCGGGTGCATCGATCACGCTGTCGAACGTTATCCGGCGGCCGTCGGGATGCATTTGCAGATGGCGAATCCTGTTCAGCGAAACACCAATGTTCTGGGGTTCACCCCCGATGAGCGGCACCCGCATTATGCCGCCAATATCATTCCTTGTCGCTTGTACATAGAAGAGGTGGCGCTGGTCCGCGGACCACGTAACTCCCATACCATCTTCTCGCTCGAGAACTCCCGCACCCCCATTGCGGACCACCTGGCGTGGCGGGCCGCCGGTCGCCGACACAACGAAAAGCGCGCTGTTCGTCGAATAGGCAACCTGGGCACCGTCAGGCGATAATGCCACTGCAACGGTCTCGCCGAGGCCGCGGGGCCCGATTCGAACTTTCGGTAGTTCTGTTATACCTCGACTGTCCATATCGAATAGCACCGGCTGACGAGAGGCGTCGAGGTACAATATCGTCTTACCGTCCCGAGAAAGATCCGGACGCGTGGACCACACGAACTGTGATGGGGTCGCGTGAAGAAGTTCAGCGCTTCCGCTTGAAATATTCACCCGGTAGAACCCCAGGAGACTGTTCGCGACGCCGGCTTTGCGCGACGGGACAAGCAAAGATTGTCCATCAGGAAACCATTTCACGCCGCCGCTGATAGGTATTTCGGTGCGAACCGGGCGATCCTGACCAGTCATTCCGGACCGAATACGAATGACCGTTCCAAGCGGGGATGGAACGAGGTACGCCAACGCCTGGCCGTCCGGAGACCAAACCCCGCCGCGAGTCGAGTTAACCAGGAGGCTGGTCGCCATCGCGGGAGTGAGCGCATTCCCATTCGCATCCAGCTCCGCGGTGTAAACGTCTGAACCGGGATCGCCAGAGATGTAAAAGAGGGCGCCGCTTCGCGAGATGGACAAGGGCATGAATCGCTCGGGGACAGCCGTGACCTGGCTGGCCTCGCCACTGGGCGCTCCTCCGGTGACAGGAATCATCCAGAGCGACGGAGGCCCGGTACGGTTGCTCAGGAATACGATTTGCGAACCATCGGGCGACCAAAGCGGCGACGTATCAGCAGCAGGATGTTCCACGACGCGCGTTTTTTTGCCGTCGCTGGCAACAGTGAAGATGTCACCCGCGGAGGAATAGGCGACGAAGCTGCCGTCCGGTGAGAAGGTGGGGTTCGCTCGCTGGTTGATGCCGTTGCTATCGACGAGCGCTCGAACAACGCCATCGGCAATCGAGATTACAGCGAGCTGGCCGGTGAACCGCGGCCCGACCTCACGAAACACCAAGACACTCCTGCCATCGGGACTCCAGCCGTACACGCGCAGGTAGCCGGCATTCAGGAATACACTTCGACTCTGCGTCGATTTGCTGTCACTGACTGGAACGACCCGCAGTTCCTCCCGGCCACCGCCGAAATCCCAGCAGTATGCCACCTGACGGCCGTCGGGTGAAACGACGGAGTTCTGCACGTAGGCGCCCGCATCGCCCAGGTTGGGCGGAGAGATGATCTTACCAGCTTTCATGTCAAGGACAGCGAGGCCGCTCGATCCTCCAGTGAAGCTCAGAAACCGACCATCTGGGGAGAGAGCAGCAATGTCGGTTCTCGCATAGCCTCTTCCCAGATCCTTCCAGAGCCGTCGGTTGCTCAGACCGATACGCGCGCCATCCGACGATGCCAACGCGGCCAGCCGCAGGCGAGCATCGGCAACCTGTGATGATTGGTCCCGATATTCATCCACCAGACGTTTGTACGCTTTGTCCGCTTCCGGATTGTTGAGCTTCTCGTAACTCTGTCCTATTGCCAATAGCGCCTTCGCAACAAGCGATCGGTCGGACGGATACTCTCGCGTGATGCGGTCATAGATCCTGAGTGCATCCTCGATCTTTCCATGGGTGCGCTCCATCACCAGTGCCTGCTGAAATAGCTCGTAGCCTGATTGTGGCGCAGACTGCGCCGCGGCCAGCGCCGTGGTCAGTGTGCCTAGCGACACGACTGCTACCAGCACTGCGATTCTTGTCATAGAGGCGTCACGGGACAAACTTGTAACCGACGCCATGCACCGTAAGAAGATGGCGCGGCTCAGCGGGATCGTCTTCCAGTTTGGCGCGCAGCCCTGCGAGGTGATTGTCCACCGTGCGCGTCGTTCTCTCCCCTTGATCTCCCCACACATCGGCCAGCATTTCTTCACGAGTCACTACTTCGCCCGGGCGCGAACAGAGTAGTCGCAGGACCCCAAACTCTTTTCGAGTAAACTCCAATACATGGTTGCCCTTGCGCGCTTCGTAACGCACGAAATCCACCGTCACGTCCTGAAAGCGCAGCTCGTTGGGGAGCGCGCGAAGCGGATTTGCGCGACGCAATAACGCACGCACGCGCGCCAGCAACTCGCGGATAGCAAATGGTTTCGCGAGATAGTCATCGGCGCCCAGGTCGAGTCCCAGCACACGGTCGGCCTCCTCGCCACGCGCAGTAAGCATCAGAATTGGTGTGTTGATCCCCTCGCTCCGCGCTTTGCGACATACCTCGTATCCGCTCACCTTCGGCAGCATCAAATCCAGTATGACGAGATCAGGAGCCTTGTCCCGAATTGCCTTGTATCCCGCCTCGCCGTCGGTTGCGCTCAATACCTCATACGACTCGCATCTGAGATTATCCGTGAGACCACGCAGTATGGCCGCATCATCTTCGATGACCAGGATGCGCATCACGAAATCAGGGGAAGATGAATGGAGAAAGTACTTCCCTGCCCGGGCGCGCTTATTACTTCGACATGGCCGCCATGCGCTTTTGCGACATGCTCCACGAGCGTAAGCCCTAGCCCAGCTCCAGCAATCAGCTTGCTCTCGGATGTTGGCGCGCGATAGAACTTCTCAAAGATCCTGCCGTGCTCCTCTGCCGCGATTCCGATGCCATGATCGGCGACCTGGATTACCGCCTGCGAGTCCTGCTGCCGCACTCGCAGCTCGATAACACGACTCCGCCCTGAATACTTCATGGCGTTGCTGAGCAGATTGAGGATCGCCTGCTGCAGCGCGTCACGGTCCGCCTTCACGGGGGCAATGTCACCGACCGCCTCTACACGGAATTCGAAACCATCCTGAGCAAGAGGATGCTCCACCGCGCGCACCGCGCTGGAGACAACATCCGGCAATGAGGTAGGCACAAGATTGTAGCGTGCCGTTCCCTGCTCGATCTTGGAAAACTCCAGGACGTTGTTGAGCAAACGCGTGAGCCGCTCACTCTCAGTGACAATCGTATCCAGATACTCTTCCCGCGACCTGGCATCGGATGGACGCCCCATTCGCAACGTCTCGGCAAACATCCTGATAGCCGTAAGCGGTGTCTTGAGTTCATGCGACACACTGGCAACGAATTGCGAACGCAGGTCGGCGAGGTGCACCTCGCGACGCACATCCCTCCATAGCAGATAGGAACCGAAGAGAGTGACGCTGAGCACCAGAAGCAGCACAGCGGGATAGAACCAGAACTGCATAATCCCCTGTGTGGAGCTCTCGCTGTCGCTGGACGCTGGTATTCTTAGACGCAATCCCGGAAAGTTGTGGCCCAGCAGTTCTCCCTCGCCGCCATCGCCGGCTGCGAACCCGGACGCGGCGGCACGCGAACCATCGCTGGCAAGCGACGATAACACCACTGATGCGCGCACGGCAACGAGCACGGATGACAACTTGCCGGAGGGCCGCGAAATACCAACCAGCCATTTTTCGTCACCGAATGGTATCCACACGGAATCAGCCGCCGGCGATGCGTCTCGCGACGCTTCCGTAAACCGGAGTCTTGGGAATTCCCTCTCGAGTGCGAGCGCTTGTTCTGATTGGAGCGCGCGCTCCCGAAATGCGAATTCGAGTGCGGCAGCCGCATCGCGTGCTTCGGTTTCCACGCCAGTCTGCGCCAGTTGTCGCGCGATATCGCTCAGGCGATACAAGGCGACTGGAGAGAGACGCATTGACGAATCCAGTTCATTGCGCAACCGGCTCAACGCGCGCTGCCTGCCGTCCGCTTCCTCAAGCAGCGACCCGGCAGCGTAGAATGCGAGGGGCATTCCGTCCTGATCCACGATGCTGGAACTGAGTGCAAACACCGCCGTATACAACGAAAGCGCCTCGCTCTTGCGTCCATCATTGGCGAGTACACGCGCGAGCCAGAGTTGCGCGTGGCCTTTCTGTGCAACGCTGCGCTCGCCGAGCAAGGCGGTGCGATAATGCGCGGCAGCGCTGTCCAGGCGACGCTGCACGAACTCCTCGCGTTCGCCCTGCCGAATGCTCCGCGCGAACTCTCCCTCGGCCAGCATGGCGCGAAAGCGCGGTGCGGCGCCGCCCGATTCCCATGGCAGGATGATGTTTTCCTTCTCCACTCTGGCCGCCAGGACCACCGCGGGATCGTGATACACTGTCAATTCTGCGCCGGGCGCCAGCGCATGAACCGCGGCAACTTCAATCGACTTGATGCTCTCCAGCCGTCCAAGGAGGAGCTGGCGCGTTTGCGCCACCGACTGCTTCAGCTCCTCAGCACGACGCGTCTGACGCAGCTCACTCTCCTGCCGGCTCATGCGAACCGTTAGCGCGACAAGCCCGAGCGCGGGAACGAAGATCGCGACCACAAAAAGAAGGATTCGTCGCCGATGGCCTTGCGGAGTCAGCATCTGATCCAGGTGCGAGGAGTAGTGATCTGAGTATAGCGGTGCTTAACCCGACCGGTTGTACATCATCGGATATAGCCCAATGCGCGCAGCCGTTCGAGTTGCGCGGGACTGAGCACCACTGGCGGGCCGGGGGTGAAGCGAGTGGCTAGCGCCTCATTCGCCAACCGCTGGTTTTCCAGGAACGCAGTGTAGTGCTTCACCAGATCTGGTCGCTGCTCATTGATGGGGAGAATCCTGTGCGGATCATTCCAGAGGTCGAACAGAAGGAACCCCTCCACCCTGAGCGAGGCCCCCCATTGCCCATCGGCAACTGCTTGTCCGTTCCCCAAAATCACGGGCCGCGGCTTCCAGCCCGACTGTCCGAGCAACAGCGGAGCGAGCGACTGTCCCTGCAGCACTTCCGGCCGAGGAAGGCCGGCGAGTTCCAGCACCGTCGGCAGCAAGTCTATCAGAGACACGGCATCGTAGAAGCGCTGGCCGCCACGAATGTGCCCCGGCCACACAACAAGCAGTGGGACGCGTGTCTCTGTGGGCCTGAGCAGCGACCCGGTCCCCTCCGGATAAAAATCCATCCCATTTCGGGTATCGGTGAAGGCGCCGCTGACGCTGTGGTCCGCCGTCACGATGAGCACCGTGTTTCCCCACTCGCCCACAGCCTTTAGCCGCTCAACAAACCGTCCGAGCTGGTAGTCATTGTGCGCCATCTGCTGGTCGTACATTCCCTGGAGCAGGTGCAGGTGCGCATCCAAGCTGATGCCGCCCGGCCTGAACGCCTCCGAGGTTCTGTACCCTCCCCCCGCGACCACGCGGGCACTCCAAGCGCGCAGAGTGTCGAGTTCCTGAGGGGATACGAACAGCCCGCCGAATGGCGCGACTGGAACGCCGTTTCGCAGCTGGAGATTGTTATAGCCGACCGCGTGTACATCCGTCGACTGGAAGTGGACCCAGTATGGTTGAGCGGGCGACGCCTCGCGCCAATCCCAGAACGCCTGGTGCAGTTTGACGGAGTTAGTCGCATCGCGCTGAAGCCCGAAGCCCGGCACGAAATCCACGCCGCGTTCCAACCCAGTCACGGTGGATGCGTTCGGATTCGCAGTCAGCACCGCCGTCTGGTAGCCGTCACGATGAAAGCGCTGGGCCATGGTGAGCGCCTTCTCCGGCAGCGACTGGGGCCGGTTCCCGCCCGTGATCCCGAGCACGTTTGCGTAGAGTGACGTCATGAACGAGGCAGTGGATTGTTTGGTCGAGGGATAGTTGCTGTACACATGCTCGAACACGGCACCCTCGGCGGCGAGCTTCTCGAGGTTCGGCGTCGTGCGACGGTTGTATCCGTAGAGGCTCATGAAGTCCGCGCCGCCGCCATCGATCACATAAAGGATGACGTTTGGCTTTTCAGACCTGCGACGACCACTTACCGTCGGCGCGCCCCAGAGTGCCACCGCGCCCGGCTCGTCGCTGGCAGCTTTCAGCGCCAGCGTCACCGTTTGGCCCGCGTACTTCGAAAGGTCCACCGATCGCTGTGCCCATTGCTCCGGATTAGCGCAGCGCTCCTCGAGAAGGGTCTCGACTTTGCCGTTGCCTGGGGCTGCGGTGATCGAAAACGTCACCGGCGCGCTGGATGTGACAACGCCAAGCGCAACATCCAACCGTCCACTCTCAGGAATGCGCACCCGATACGAGTGGCTGCTGGGGGCGTGTGAATAGAGGGTCCGGCGGATGCCCTCCCCAATGTTTACTGCTCTCACTCCCCGACCGGAGTCTGCGTATGCCGCCCCCGCTGGCGTCACGCTCACTGAGACAAGTTCGATGCTCCCCGGCTCGCGGGTCGTCTCGAACAAGAGTCCCAGGTGTCGCCATGGTCCCTGGAAACCTGGCGTACCACTGGCTACTCGCATGCGGTGCGTCTGCACCGCGCCGTCGCGCACGACGAGGCTGTTCTGCCCACCGAATCTGAAAGGAAAACTGACAGAACCCGGATCACCGCGTTCTCTCATGTTGAAGGCGAAACCGACGGAATTCACCGAGGTTGCGCTGTCGGCACGGGTCTGGATCACGACATGCCCCCACTCTGCTGGCTCCCAGTCGGGTAGCGCGATGTGCAAATAACCAACCGCACGGCCATTCGGCGTTCTGGTTTGGTCAGTAAGCGTGACGCGCAGTGAAGAGGCGGTAGGCTCCAGCCTTGCAGCGGCGAAAGGAGGATTCAGCATCGACGTTGCCTTCCAGTCCGGCTGTGGCTGATCAAAGCGCCACTCCACAACTTTCGGCGGGTTCACCGGAATATCGGACCCCGTAACTATCGCGGCTTCCAAATGTTCTTCAAGGTGCAGCGGCATGTCGACCGTAAGCACCGGAGAGCCGGTGCAGCCGACGGAGATCGCGCCGAGTATGAGTGCGAGCAGAAAGACTCGTGGAGATCTCATGAGTGCCTCAAGTGGGATGCCCAAATGTTCAACGTTGCGCCTTTGTCCTGCGGCGTCATCGTGGTGCTCCGGTTCGAGGAGAATGACCGGAGCTTAGGCATCGCCCTTGGGAACTATGTCACCAAAGTGTCATCCGTGTGCAAGAAAAAGATCCGCTGGCCTGCACCAGAGCCCACCGTTCACTCAGCGCGAGTCCAATCCTCGACGCGAAGGCCGGGAATTCGCCGGAACTCTCGCGTGTTGTTTGTCACGACGCCAAGGTGCGCATCGAGCGCTATGGCGGCAATGAACAGGTCACGCTCTCCGATCGGCGAATGCCGAAGGGTGTGCCGAAGCTCGGCGTGGCGGACAGCCGCACCGCGATCGAACGACAGTACCTCGTAAGGAGCGAGGAACGCTTCAAAAACGGCGCGGCGCCGAACGCTATTCTGCGCCTTTTGCGCGCCGGAGCACAACTCAGCGATTGTGATCGCTGACACGCACACATCATCCGGTCCCAGCGCCGTCAAGCGCAACCGTACGCTCGCCGGGTTATTTCGAATGGCGTGGATCACAACGTTGGTGTCCAGCAGCCAGATCACCGGTCATCCTCAGATTCGATGTCCAGCAATCGTGCGCCAATGGGCTGTGGCATGACCAGCTTGAGACCTCTGCGCAACTTGTCCACCTGTGCCCAATATTTCGCTGGCCAGCGTCGCCCGCGAACCGGTTCGAGGATCACGGCATCACCATCGCGCCGGATGGAGACCTCATCGGCGTCGAAGCGAAACTGTTTCGGCAAACGCACGGCCTGTGAACGCCCATTGGAAAACACTTTCGCGCGCACGGCTGAAGCCGGCGCCAGCGTCTCGGCGCGCGGCCGGTTTACTCTGGCGGACTTCGACATCAGACCTCCCGGGAAATGATATATACCAATATATACCATGACCGGCCGGTGTGCGCCTGGCCTACCTCATCTACAGAACTAGTGCGGGAAGGGACCGATCGTGCGCTCCGCTCGCGCTATCACACCTTTCAACAGGTCGAGTATCTCGGGCTCTCCCTTCAACTCGGCAAGCTCGCGCAAATCTGACCAGATCCTCTCCCACGCGAGCTTCCCGCGCTGGCGCAGAATAACTCCCTCGACGTCGACCCAGTCCTGTGCCCTCGCCGCAAAAGCCTTGTGGACGACAAGATCGTCCGCTGAACAGGTGCGCAGCGAAATGCCGGGTGCCAGTATTCCTTCAGAGGCTCGTGCGACGGTCATGATCTCGAAGGGCATTGCTCCCAGCGCGATATCAATTCCGATTCCGCCGTCTGTCACGAGAAGAAGTACGCGGTTCTGTACTGCGAACGCTCGTGGCTCGGGCACTCTGCTCTCGAACTGATCAAGCAGCGCCTCCGCGAAACTCTCCTCGCTTCCAAACCCTGTCAGCAGCGTAAGATCCAGATCGTTGGTGAGCCGCGGCGTTCCCCATCGATAGTTGGCCACACCACCGATAAAGCAGAACTGCCACCCCCGAGCGTCCAATTGCTGCTGAAGAGACGCGCCCGCGGAAAAAAGTCCTATCACCGCAACGTCAGCGATGCAGGATTCGCTGCTGCTCGATGAGACCGGACGAGGGCAGTGGAGGATGACGCGCAATCGCCATCCGGGAGGCATCTTCCAGTTGCACAGACACCTCGAGCAGGTCGACCCGCTGGAGTTCTTCCGCACGTACTCGCGCAAGCGCAACTCCAGCCGACCGCCACTGTTCAATCCAGCGCCGCTTCTGCGCGTTCGTCGGGGGCGTACGCTCTGGCATATGTGTAGTAATGTAGTTGGCCGGGAGTTCCACCAGTAAGGTTAAGTCGCGCAGGGGGAGATCTGGTGGGCGGATCTGCCGGTGCCATCGGATTCGTCCGCCGGGTTTCGGCGGCCCGTGGTGATTGTGCAAGGGAATCCATTGAATCGCAGCCGACTCGCGACCATCGTGTGCGTCCCGCTGACAAGCAATCTGTCCTGGGCGGACGCGCCAGGAAACACGTTGCTCTCGGCCAAGGTAGCGGGACTTACGAAAGATTCGGTTGCCAACGCTACGCAAGTGTTCGTGGTTGATCGCCGCTACCTCGGTCAGCGAATCGGCAAGCTCGCTCCAAAGCGGCTTGAGCAAATACTGGCGAGCATCGACGTCGTGCTGGGCCGGTAGGACACCTCCTGGCCTTCGCAGCGTTCGACGGATCCACTCGAATCCCTCGGAGTTGCGCCGGCAACTTCGCGAATGCTACGCTACTTCGCGCTTCGTTCCGACTTGGCTGGTGAGTAATCACTCAGCCGCGGGAGCAGATATCCCTCCGCCGCCAGATACGACACAATGATGTCGGCCGCGTCCTCGGCGCTCAGCGCTCCAGCGTCGATCGCAATCTCCGCATCGTCGGGCGTTTCATACGGATCATCAATGCCGGTGAAGGAGGCCGTTTCACCTCTCGCGATCTTCGCACGCGCCATGGCGTAGAGTCCTTTGCGATCACGGCTCTCGCAGATGGCCAGCGGCGTCGCCACGTGCACCTGAATAAACCCGCCATTGGGTTCGATCATTGATCGTACCGTCTTCCGTGCGGCGTCATATGGGGCAATCTGCGCGCAGATAGCCGCACCGCCATGCCTGGTTATTTCGCTCGCGACATAACCGATGCGCATCACGTTGGTGTCGCGATCCTCCTTTGAGAAGCCCAGTCCCTTCGACAAGGACTTGCGCACAACATCGCCATCGAGGAGTGTCGGTGAGCGATGCCCCAGCTCCAGCAGCTTCACGAGAAGGATGTTCGCAATCGTGCTTTTGCCGGATCCCGAAAGTCCGGTGAAGAAAACTGTGAACCCTTGCTGCGCGCGTGGCGGTGATCGTCGTCGCAGTTCCTGCTCGACAAGCGGAAAAGTGAACCACGCAGGGAGTTCGATCCCCTGCTGCAAACGCCGACGCTGCTCTGTGCCGCTTACCTCCTCCGTCTTTGCGTCAGCAGGCAGTTTATCGTCGGGATAGTACTTGTTCTCTGCCGGCACAAAGCACATCTCGCGAAATGGAACCATGGAGATGCCCAGCTCTTTCTCGTGTCGCTTCAGTAATTCCTGCGCGTCGTACGGTCCGTAGAATGGCTTTCCACTCGAGTCCTTTCCCGGACCCGCGTGATCGCGCCCTACTATAAAGTGGGTTACGCCGAAGTTCTTGCGAATGATCGCGTGCCAGACAGCTTCGCGCGGGCCGCCCATGCGCATCGCAAGCGGCAGCAGTGAAAGCATCGCTGTATCGGCCGGATAACTTGGCATCAATGCGCGGTAACAGCGCACGCGCGTGTGATGATCGATGTCGCCGGGCTTTGTCATACCGACCACCGGATGAATGAGCAGCGCTGCGCCCGTTTCCCGAGCGGCGCGCAATGTCATTTCGTAGTGTGCGCGATGCATTGGGTTGCGCGTCTGAAATGCGACAATGCGCTGCCAGCCGCGGCGTGTGAACTCGGAGCGCGTCTGCGCGGGAGTGTGGCGCAATGCGCGGTAGTCGTAGTGTTGCGGCGGCCGCAGCGCCTCGAGATGTCCGCCGACATAAACCGGCCCGCGCCGATCAAGAAGATCCACAACACCCGGGTGAGAGCGATCTGTTGTGCCGAGGACAGCGTGCGCCTCCGCGTCGCGGTCCGGCGACCACACATCTTCAACCTGCAGAATAGCGAGCAGCACTCCTTCATCATCACGAAGCGCCACTGATGCCTCGGACCTGAGCGACGCGGCGAATTCACTGCTCACGTCGAGCGTTATTGGAATGGGCCAGAGAGTGCCGTCGGCCAGGCGCATGCCGCTGCACACGCTATCGTAGTCAGCCTTGCCAAGGAAACCGCGTGCTGGAGAGAACGCGCCGTTGATGAGCAGCTCGATGTCGCACAGTTGGCGCGGAGACAAATCCCAGGAAGGAAAGGATGTTGATGCCGCTGTCAGTTGTTCCGCGCGGGCCGCGGACACAATGAGATTGACGAGCGTGCCGCCGTGGGGTGCGTTCAACTCCTCAGTCATCTCGCGTGTTCCTCGCGTGGCGTTGCTCGCCCGTAATTAGTTGAGGCGTTACTAACGCGTGCAATTAGTGCAACCCTTGCGCTTGAGTTCGTCGCAGTATACATCCGATACCAGGTTGCAGGGCGTTAGGTCACATACCACGGCGGAGGCCATGGTGATGCGAGTTGTCGCTCACAATGGATCCGACCGGCGGGGCAACGCTGGGCGATCAGCTCCAACTGGAGCTGCGCCGCCGCTTCTTGTTCTCCTTCTCGCTCCGATTCTGAGCGCTCTCTTGGTCGGATGCGCTGGCGGCCCGGTGCTCACCGCGGAGATGCCGTTGCATCTCGAGGATCGCCTCGCGGACGCCACCGTACATGGTTCTGTGGTGCCGCCTGAAGATCTCGAAAAAATCTCGTGGACCTTCGATGCGGACGACTCGCCATGGCGACCAGCGGTGGCATCGGGCCCACTCATGCCGACACCGATCATGAATCGCGCTGGTGACGCGCTCCGGGTCACAGTATCTGCGCGCAACGTGCACCCGAATGGCTCCACGCGCGCGTTGTTATACGCGCCGGTTCCCAATCTGGATCGCGCCCAGTGGGAATCCGTCGTAATACGAGCTCGCGCCGAAGGATCCGTTCGATTCCTGTATCCCTCCTACAATGTTCGCGCGCTTGCACCCCGGCTGGATCCACTTCTCAGGAAGGTTGATTCCGTGGGGCGATCCAGACCTGGTTGGGCCAATGCTGTCTTCCTCAGCGCCAACAACGGCGTCAATTTGGTGCGGGACGGCGCGCTCCATACGTATCGGCTACCGATCCCACTAAAGAATCCGGTTGCTACCGATCCAGTTTGGGAAGGTCCCATCCGGGAAATCGGAGTGGGCACGGGCACGAACGTTGGTGATAAACCCGATGGTAGCGTCGAAATCCTCTCGATCGCTCTGGAACGCCGCGGCGCGAGCTTCGCGGGATCTCCAGCGGGTTCCAGAGATATTGATCGCGATGGAGTGCGCCGTCCCTCTCTGTTCACGCATGCTCCATCACGGCTCGCCTGGCGCGTTCGCATACCGAAGAATGGGCGCTTCTCGTTCGCGATTACCACGCATGACACACGCGATTCGGTCGCCTTCTCCGTCGAACTATCAGTTGGCGGTCGCGACACATCGGTTTTTCGCGAAGTCATGGTGGACGACACGAAGTGGCATGAACGCTCGGTAGATCTCTCCGCCTATGCGGGCCGCACCGTTGATCTGGTTTTGCGCACTGAGTCCGCACGAGAAGGTCAGATCGGATTTTGGGGAACACCAATATTGGGGCGAACAACCCGCGACGCGGCGGCCGCGAAGCGCGCGCCCAATGTCATTCTCTATGTGATTGACGGTGGCGGTGCCGACTTCATGAGCCTCTACGGATACAATCGCGCCACAACGCCGAATCTGGAAGGTCTGGCCGCCGAGGCTGTTGTGTTCGAACGGGCGCATTCGAATTCTTCATGGACGAAGCCATCAACCACATCCTTCATGACATCGCTTCAGCACAGTGCGCTTGGCGGATATCGACGCTGGGGCGATTTGATACCTGAGTCGGCGCCCACAATGGCCCAGCTCTTTCATTCCGCCGGTTATCAAACAGCGGTTCTTACCTTCAATCCCAATGCCGGGCGCTCCAGCGCATTGAACAGAGGCGTTGACAGGTTTCGCGACGTACCACAGGAGGGCCAGGAACAGAACGAGTCGTCGCGGCACCTCGAGCGCGAGTTCTGGGAGTGGAGAGAAGCGTTCCCTGCACAGCCCTACTGGGTGCACTTTCAAACGATAGACGTGCACGAACCACTGGTCCCGGTGCCGCCGTTCGCGGGATTGTTTGTCACAGCCGCGCGCCGGGAACGATTCATCGGCCGACCTGCCACTGGCAACTCGGTCGCAGTGGAAGGCTGGCTTCGAAAGGTGCGGAGCGCACCAGTGTGGAACGGTCGCGCCGCGCGTGGTGAAATCTCGCTTGCCGCCAACTACCGTGAGGCCTTTGCGATGCTGGGCATCGATCGCATCGATTTCTACGACACTCAGCGCGGGCTTTACGACGAAACAATGGTTCACGCCGACCATCAACTCGGTCGCTTCGTGGAAAGACTGAAGGCCAGCGGAGAGTGGGAGAATACGATTCTCATTGTGACGTCCGATCACGGACATCCGGCGGGAGATCATACGCGGTTCGGACGCGAGTTATTCGATCCACTGCCCGCCGAAACCGAAGGCGCGTTCCTTGACTCCTATCGCACAAGAGTCCCTCTGATGATCTTCGCGCCAGGTCGCCTGCCGACTGGCGTGCGAATCAGCGAGCCGGTATCCCTGGTTGATCTGCTTCCCACGGTGTTGGAACTCAGTGGGCTGCCGCCGCTTGTGCGCAGTCAGGGACGATCTCTCGTTCCGTTGATGCGCGGGGATCCCAATTGGGAAACACGCCCTGTGATACTGGAACAAATGGAGCGCGACGTTCGCACCGACGAGTGGACGGGACACATCGAAATGATCGATGGCCGCTGGGGTGCGTCACTGGAGATCTGGCCGCAGCGGAAAGCTGGTGATCCTCCTGTGCAACCGTCGCGCTGGGAAGCAAAGGCGCGCTTTCATGTGGACGGCGAACCGCCTCTTCTTCTCTATGATCTGTGGGACGATCCCTTCGTGCGCAAGAACGTAAATGCGCGATATCCCGAGTTGGTCGAGAAGTACACGCGTCTGCTCGAAGCCCAATGGCAAGCGCACCTGGCGATGGCCGCCCTGTCTGGTCCGGGGGGCAATGTTGAACTCTCACCAGCGCAACTCGAGCGACTCCGTGCGCTGGGATACATCCGATGAGGAATTCATGAACACTCCACGAATCATCACTCTCGCACTGATTGCCGGCGCCTTTTCAGTCGGCTGCAACAGCCAGCCGGTGTTGACAGCCGACATGCCGCTGCATCTCGAAGAACATCTGGACGCCGCCACAATCACGGGGTCAGATCTTCCACCGATTCGGAAGACCGTCGAATGGAGCTTCGATCAGCCGCAACCGGATTGGATGGCGACGCCGGAGTGGAACTTGCCGCACGCGTCTCCCACTCTGGTGCGAACTGGCGACGGCGTGCGGGTTGGCCTGCCCGAACGAAATCGCAATGCGGCGGGAGCCCTGCGAGGAGGAATCCACGTCAATTTGTCGGACTGGGCTCGGCAAGATTGGGCCGAGGTCACTATCCGTGCGCGTGCCGACAGCTCCAGCGGGGTGAACAACATGAGGCTCGGGTTCAATCTGCGCGACGGACGGGGCGGCGCGAGCGATCAGGTTCAGCTTCCCCCCTTCATGTATCCGAACGGAGCACAGAGTCCCATCGTGAGGGACGGCAACGTGCAGACTTATCGGCTGCGCGTGGCCCAGGGCGCTGGAAGGTTTCGCGGCGGAGCCTGGAAGCAGTTGGGCATCATGTTCGAGACAGATGGTGACTCCGGCAGCATCGAGATTCTCAAGGTGAGCGTGACACCATCAGGAGGCGGATTCGGTGATTCCGCGCAGGGGGTGCAACCGGTAACAGTTGGGGAGCGCATCCTTCGCACACTATTCACACACGCCCCGAGCAGTCACTCGTTTCGGGTGCGCATACCTGAGAAGGGACGTTTGGATCTCGCGCTCGGAGTCGGAGGGCGCGCGCCGGTGACGTTTGCGGTCACAGCGTCCTTTGGCAGGGGCAAGACCGAATCGCTCCTTGAAGAGCGCCACACGAATGCTGAAGAATGGGCGCAGCGATCGGTGGATCTCGCGAAGTATGCCGGACAAACTGTGACCCTCTCGCTCACGGCAGCAAGCGAGGAGGCGGGAGCCGTGGCGCTATGGGGCGCTCCCACTTGGAGCGGTCGGCGCAATTCAACAAAACCAAATGTGATTTTCTACATCATCGACGGCGGTGGTGCCGACATGATGAGTCTCTACGGCTATAACCGTCGCACAACTCCGAATCTCGAAAGACTGGCAATCGAAGGTGCGGTTTTCGAGCACGCATACAGCACTTCGCTCTGGACGGGGCCGTCCACCGCCACCTTCATGACGGCGCTCCACAACAGTGTGCTTGGCATCCAGGCGTACGGCCCGACGCCACCGGTGGAGGCGCGCACCATGGCGGAGCGATTCCACGATGCCGGCTACCCGACTGCGGTATTCACATCAAACCCGAATGCTGGGCACAATCGCGGCGTTGATGTATTCCGTGATGCTGGCGTCGAGCCGCCGTTTGGTTCCTCAGCGGTACTACATCGTGACTTCTGGAATTGGCGAGCGACTTCGCCAGGGGAACCCTATTGGGTGCACTTCCAAACCACCGATGTGCATCGCCCGCATATTCCGCAGGCTCCCTTTGCAGGGCTGTTCGCGCCAACAAGCGGACGAGCGCAGATGGTTCGCTGGGATTCCATTATTCGACAATGGCAGTTGCGCAATCCTGCGAGGGGAGACACACAGCCCCTATGGCGGGGAGAGCGGTTCAAGGAGACCGGCATCGATCGCAAGGAGTATTACAATCTCTACCGCGCGTTGTTCGACGAATCCATGGCGCACCAGGACTACCAACTTGGTCGCTTCGTCGAGCGGCTCAAGGAAAGTGGAGAGTGGGAAAACACACTTCTGGTCATCGCCGCCGACCACAGCATCAATAGAGGCAGCGTGGATTTCCTCCTGCCATTGGCGGACTCCATGCCCCCGGAATGGTCTACTGAGTGGGGCATGAACGGAAACTTTCAGAGTCCAATCTTCCGCTCCAGCAATTCGAGGGTGCCACTCATCTTCGTCTGGAAGGGACACATTGCGGGCGGGCAACGCTTGCGTCAGCCAGTGTCGATGATCGATGTCCTACCAACGCTCCTGGAACTGAGCGGCTTGCCCGCTGCGGAAGTGTCGCAGGGCCAATCGCTCGCTCCTCTTCTGCTAGGGAAGGCGGGGTGGAAGGCAAGGCCAGTCATCTTCGATGAGTTCCGCGCGTACCCCAACAACGGTGACCGTGGCATGATCGAGATGCTGGATGGGCGCTGGGGTGCATCGCTCTGGATCGGGCCACCGGAGGACAGCCTGCATCCCAGACCCACTCCGCTGATCCTGTACGATGTCTGGGCTGATCCGCAGGCACTCACGCATGTGAACGATCTGTATCCCGAGCTGGTGAAGAAATACACGGCACTGTTGGAGAAGCAGTGGGAAGCGCATCGGCTGCTGGCGAAGCGCTTCACACCGGGCGGCAAAACAGAACTCACACCGGAGCAGCTCCAGACGTTGCGCGCACTCGGATACATCCGGTGAACGCACGAAAATCCCCTGAGGCACACGTGAACACTCAACGAATCTTTCCGCTCGCCCTGATTCTGGCCGCGCTCTGTATCGCCTGCGGCGGCTCTCCGGTGCTGACAGTGGAGATGCCGCTGCATCTCGAAGATCACCTGAACGCGGCGACGATCACGGGGTCCGAGATTCCTGTCAGCTTGCCGACGGTCGAATGGCGATTCGATCAGACGCAGGAAGAATGGAAAGCAACGCCAGAATGGAACCCACCCTACAGCGCTCCCACGTTGGCACGAACCGTGGAGGGCCAGCGAGTTAGCCTAACCGAGCGCAATCGACTTGGCTCTGGCGTGCTGCGCGGGGGCATCCATGTGAATGTGCCGGACTGGGTCCGGGACGACTGGGCCGAGGTCATTGTCCGTGCGCGCGCCGACAGCACGAGCGCGGTGAACAACATGAGGCTCGGGTTCAACCTGCGCGACGGACGGGGTGGCGCGAGCGATCAGGTTCAGCATCCCTTCCGGTATCCGGGTGGAGCACAGAGTCCCATAGTGCGCGACGGCGCCGTGCATATCTATCGGCTCCGGGTTGCAGAGGCCGCGCCTGCGTTTCGCAGCGGCCCGTGGCGGCAACTCGGGATCATGTTCACGACGGCGGGTGAGCCAGGAAGCATCGAGCTTCTCTCGGTGAGCGTGACGCCCGCTGGTGCCGAGTATAATGATGCGACGCACGGCGTGCGGGACCTCGATCGGGAAGGCGTGTTGCGTCCGGCGCTGTTTACACACGCTCCGTCGCGAATGCACTGGCGAGTGCGCGTACCTGATGCTGGCCGGCTCGGCGTGGCACTCGCCATTCACACCCCGCTCACCTTTTCCGTGAACGTGTCTACCTCGGCCGCTCGTGATACGTCGGTCTTCCGCGAAGTCGTTACCGACGGAACGAAGTGGCACGAGCGCACAATTGATCTTTCGGCGTTCGCGGGGCAGACGATTGACTTGTCGCTGCAGGCCGAATCCAACCGCGCGGGGCAAATCGGTTTCTGGGGCACGCCCATCCTGAGCGGAACGCCCCGCACGACAGGGAAGCGCAGCCTGCCTCCCAATGTCATCGTGTACGTGATCGATGGTGGCGGCGCGGACCTCATGAGCCTCTATGGATACAATCGCCACACCACGCCGAATCTCGAACGACTAGCGGCCGAAGCCGTGGTGTTCGACCGGGCGCACTCGAATTCGGCCTGGACCAAACCATCCACGGCCTCATTCATGACGGGGCTGCAGCACAGCGCGTTGGGCGGGTACAGCGGCTTCGGGGACCTTATTCCCAAAACGGCTCCCACCATGGGTGAGCGCTTCCACGCGGCAGGGTACCAGACTGCGGTGTTCACCTTCCACCCGAACGCCGGCCGTGGCAGCGATCTGAATCGCGGCGTCGACCGATTCCAGGACCGCGCGCGGCCAGGACAGACGCGCAACGAGTCCTCGCGATTCCTCAGCGCCGAATTCTGGGACTGGAGGAAGGCGTTTCCTGGCAGCCCGTACTGGGCACACTTCCAGGTCACCGACGTGCACCAGCCTCTGATCCCGGTTCCACCCTTCGCAGGGATGTTCCGCGAGGCTGGAGCGCTTTCCTGGTATTCGCGGGAGACCCCCGGCGGGAGTCCCCCGGAGAGTGGCCAAGCCGACAGGGGGGAGATGTCACTCGCGGCCGCGCACCGCGAGGGGCTGGCAAGGTTGGGCATCGACAGGATCGAGTATTACAATACTCAACGCGGGCTGTATGACGAGTCCATGGCGCATGTGGACCACCAGATTGGTCAGTTCGTGGAGCGGCTCAAGGCCACGGGCGAATGGGACAACACCATTCTGATCGTTACGGCCGATCACGGACATCCGGCTGGCAGCTACACCCGCTTTGGCCGCGAGTTGTTCGATCCCGTCCCGCCCGACACGGAGGGCGCTTTCTTCGACTCGTATCGCACCAGGGTGCCGCTGATGATCTTCGCGCCAGGTCGGCTCCCTGCCGGAATTCGGATTCGCGAGACGGTTTCGCTGGTTGACCTGCTCCCAACGGTACTGGACCTGGCGGGTCTGGCGCCACTGGAACGGACCCAGGGCCGGAGCCTGGTGCCACTAATGCGTGGCGATCCGAATTGGGAGAAACGGCCCGTCATTCTGGAGCAGTTGGAGCGGGACGTTAACACCAATGAGTTCACCGGCCACATCGAAATGATCGACGGGCAGTGGGGCGCGTCGCTCGAAATCTGGCCCGTGCGCAAACCGGGTGAACCCCCCGTGCAGCCAGCGCGCTGGGAAGCGAAGGCGCGCCTTCATGTCGACGGACAACCGCGCCTCCTGCTCTACGATTTGTGGGACGATCCGTTCGTGCGGCAGAACGTGAACAGCCGCTATCCGGATCTGGTGACGAAGTACACAACGCTCCTCGAGAAACAGTGGGCGGCGCATTTGGCGATGGCTGCGCTGTACAAACCGGGCGGTCAGGTGCAGCTGTCGCCAGAGCAGATCGCGACGCTGCGAGCACTGGGATACATCCGATGAAGCACCGCTGCATACACGCTCGTGCTTACGCGCGCAGCAGCGGTACGAAACCGGCCTGCCGAAAGTGGTTGTCGGTCGTGAACGCGTCAGTCACACGCAGTTCGCGCATTGTCACGAAGCTTACGCAGTCGGTGAACGACCACGCCTTGTCGGCGTGGCGGCGGAAGTACGCACTGGCAACGTGAAAGCGATCAGGGCCGATCCATTCCAGCCGGAGGGCTTCACTCCGTTCGACGGTTGTCAGGAAGTCCGCCGCGGCGGCATGGCTGTGGCGCTTGAGAAGCAGCGTCGCGGTTTCATCCACGATGTAGTCTGTGGTCAGAAAGCGGCGCCGCTTCTTGCGGAGCTGTTGCTGCAGCCGTGTTGCGGCGCCGTGATGCTCGTCAGCCGCGTCCCAGAGGGCGAGAAATCCGGCAGTGTCGACGAGGACGTCAGCCGCTGCCATATAGAATGGCGTCGATGTCGCGATGCCGTGTCTTTCCCCTGGAGCTGGGCTGGGCGCGACCGGCGATTTCCAGAAACAGATCGGCACCAGCTTCGCCGGTCTCCGCAGGATGAACGGGCTCCAGGCGAGCGGCAGGCTTTCCGCGATGCGAAAGGAGCACACGTTCCCCCTTGGCAACGCGGCCCAGAACGGCCTCGGCATTGCGGCGAAACTCGAGCATTGTGACGGTCTTCATGGGTATTAACTTAAAGATGAAGTTAACGTCGCGCAAGCACGCGGTTTTGCAACTTCCTTGCGCTCTATCCCAATGCGGGATACATCCAGTGCGCAGCTACGGGCGCGCCTGCACTCACTCCTGCCGGACGCCATTAGTCGTTGCATCGGCCGAAGCCGTTGCGGGTCGTCTCCTCACGCGTGAGCCCCGAATGCGATTTGCGTGCTCGCTGTTCGTCGTCCTCGTCGGATGCAGCGGGCCCCCGCCGCTCACAGTCGACATGCCGCTGCATCTCGAAGAACACCTGGACGCTGCGACAATCACAGGGTCCGGGATTCCCGCCAAAGTCCCCGCGGTCGAATGGAGATTCGATCAGCCCCGTCCGGAATGGAATGCAACGCCGCTCTGGAACCCACCCTACGGTGCGCCCGTGCTAGCACGAACTGGCGAGGGACTACGCGTTAGCCTGACAGAGCGCTCTCGAGTTAGTAGCGGCCAGCTGCGGGGGCCGATCCATGTGGATTTGCCGCAGTCGGACAGGGGCGACTGGGAAGAAGTCATAATCAAGGCCCGCGCCGACAGCGCCAGTCCCGTGGACAACGTGTGGCTCGCGTTCAACCTGCGCGACGGAAGGGGAACTGCAAGCGGACAGCAGCAACCTCCCTTCCTCTTCCAGGGACAGCGGAGCCCCATTGTGCGGGACGGCGCGGTGCACACCTATCGCCTGCGTGTCGGCGCCGGCGCTCCCGGATTCCGCGGTCCGCTGCGACAACTAGTGATCATCTTCGGGACGACGGGGGAGCCTGGAAGCATCGAGCTTCTCTCCGTAAGCGTGATGCCCGTTGGCGCCAAATACGCCGATTCCGCTCAGGGTGTGAGAGCGGTAGCTGTCGGGAATCGCACTCGTCGCACTCTGTTCACGCACGCTCCCGGCCGCATCGCCTATCGCGTCCGGGTGCCTGAACAGGCGCGCCTTGATGTGGGACTCGGCGTGCTGACCTCCAAGGTGCCGGTGAGATTCGCGATCACCGCGAGCAGGGGGGGCGACGCGGTCGACACGCTGCTTTCGGAGCTGTACGGCGATCCCGAGAGCTGGGCATCGCGGTCGGCGGACCTTACGAAGTTCGCAGGCCAGACAATTACGCTCGCACTGGAAACGCAATCTGAGAACTCGGGCAGCGTCGCACTCTGGGGTGCGCCCACCGTAAGCGCACGCCGCATCTCCGCGAAGCCCAACGTCATTTTCTATGTCATTGATGGTGGTGGTGCGGACCAGATGAGCCTCTACGGCTACAACCGACGCACCACACCCAACCTCGAGCGTTTGGCAGCCGAAGGGGCCGTGTTCCAGCAAGCTTACAGCAACTCCTCTTGGACCAAGCCGTCAACGGCCTCCTTCATGACGTCGCTCCACGCCAGTGTGCTCGGGCTCATCGAGGACCGCGACCCAGTGCCGGAGCAGGCCGTCACCATGGCCCAACGCTTCCATCGCGCCGGCTATCCGACTGCGGTCCTCACCTCGAACACGAACGCCGGCTCCGTGAGCGCCCTCGAACGGGACGTCGACTACTTCCGGGACCAGGGCTTCGGGCCGCGGTCCGGCTCCAGCGTTGAACTGCATCGCGAATTCTGGGAGTGGCGAGCAGCGTCTCCGGGCGATCCCTTCTGGGTCCATTTCCAGACGACGGAGGTGCACAATCCCCTTGAGCCGCCGGCGCCTTTCGCCGGCCTATTCGCATCGCCCGGAGCTCCGGGGCTGTTGGCGCGGTGGGACTCGACCGTGGACCAGTGGCAACGACGTAACGCGGTTTCGATTCGAACCGACAAGCAGTTCGCCGAGGCTGGGATCGACCGCAAGCAGTACCACGACCTCGTTCGCTCGCTCTACGACGAGGCGATGGCGCACCAGGACTACCAGCTCGGTCGCTTTGTCGAGCGTTTGAAGGAGACCGGGCAGTGGGAGAACACACTGCTCATCATCGCCGCCGATCACAGCTTCGCCCTCGCGGGCGAGGACTTCGTCGTCCCACTCTCCGATTCGGTGCCGCCGGGGTGGCGCATTTGGGGGTACGCAACGGGTCCGATCTTCCGCTCAAGCGTCTCGCGGGTGCCGCTCATGTTCATCTGGCCGGGGCACATTGCCGGTGGGGTGCGCTTTCGCCAGCCGGTTTCCATGATCGACGTCTTGCCCACCGTACTCGAACTGGCCGGGCTGCCGGCGCTGGACGTGCTACAGGGACAGTCGTTGGCGCCGCTGCTGCTGGGGCGAGGGGAGTGGCGTTCGCGACCTGTCATCTTCGATGAGTTCGAGAAAGACCAACGCACTGGCGAGCTGCAGGGTCGAATCGAAATGGTCGATGGCCGCTGGGGCGCCTCGCTTTGGATCGGACCGCCCCCCCAGGACACAACCGAACGCCGGCCGACGCCGTTGCTGCTCTTCGATGTCTGGAACGATCCGCTCGCGCTCGCGCCTTTGAACAACGCGCGCCCGGAGTTGGTGAAGAAATACACCGCGTTGCTTGAGAAGCAGTGGGAAGCACACCAACTGCTGGGAAAGCGTTTCACGCCGGGTGCGAAGGTGGAACTGACACCCGAGCAGCTCGCGACGCTCCGCGCATTGGGATACATCCGATGAGACGCAATCTTCTGCTCGCTCTGTATTGCATTGGGTGCGGTGCAGCACCACTCCGTGTTGAGATGCCGCTGCATCTCGAGGATCATCTCGCGGCAGCGCACATCGAAGGCGCACAATCGCCGCCCGCGATTCCAGCGACCGTTGAATGGCGCTTCAGCGAACCCCAGCCTGACTGGAAGCCAGCCATTCCAATGAATCGTTCTTTCGGCACAGCGCTTGTCGAACGAACACCCGACGCGTTGCGCGTAACACTGCCCGAGGGCAGGCGGCATACCAATGGCGCTCTGGCTGGCGGCGTCTACATCGATTTGCCCGACTGGCGAGCCAATGAGTGGGCTGATGTCGTCGTGCGTGCCCGACGAAAGGGCGATGAGACCAGCATGTACATCGGAGTGAATCACCCGCCGCGAGATCGGGCTGTGCCGGAAAATGCGGCGGGGTTTCAGGTCGATAGAACCGCAGGGCGCGCCTTTCTTGTTCGGAACGGATCGGTGCAGACGTATCAGATTCGGCTGGCGTGGACTGACAGCTTGCGCCACGCGCCCTGGCGGCGACTGGGACTGTGGTTTGTGACTGAAGAGCCCGGCAGCATCGACATCCTGTCGGTGTCGGTTGTCCCAACAGGGGCTGCGTACGCGGACGCGCCGGTTGGCCTGCGATCGGTTTCCATCGCTGGCAACTACAGGCGCACGGTGTTCACCCGTGTGCCGCAGCGTATCAACTATCGTGTTCGCGTACCTGAGGGCGGCCGGTTGCAAGTCGCGCTCGGCGTGGAGCGAGGCGATATGCCAGTGCAGTTCCGCGTAGTGGCGCGCCCGGATCGTGGAGACACAGCGACATTGTTGCGCGAAGAATATGCCGATCCCGCGCGCTGGGCCGAACGCACTGTGGATCTATCGCGATACGCCGGAAGGAACATCACGCTCTCGCTGGAAAGTTCTGCTGCAACTGCGGACGTCGTTGCATTTTGGGGATCACCGACAGTCAGCGGGTCGACTCTCGCCGCGAAGCCCAACGTGATCTTCTATGTGATCGATGGCGCGGGCGCCGATTACATGAGTGTGTACGGATATAACAGGCGCACGACACCCAATCTCGAGAAACTCGCCGCCGAGGGCGCGCTGTTCGAGCGAGTCTACAGCAACGCCGCCTGGACAAAACCCTCAACGACGTCGTTCATGACGTCGCTGTTCACGAGTGTGTTGGGAAACACAAAGGGCGAAAAGGGTTCCATCGCCAACTTCGATCCACTTCCGGTGGAAGCGGTGACGATGGCGGAGAGTTTTCATAACGCCGGATATCAGACGGGTGTTTTCACTTCAAATCCGTGGGCGGGTACACGGAGCAGTCTCGAACGAGGCGTGGATTTCCTGCCGGAAGTGGCAATTGCGAACACGTCTACTTCCTCAGTCAACCTGCAGGACGCGTTTTGGAACTGGCGAGAGGCATATTCCGGCGAGCCATACTGGGTGCATTTCCAGACGACCGATGTGCACCAGACCTTCCGGCCCGTCGCGCCCTTCGCTGGCATGTTCGTACCTCTGGAACAGGAACGCGTGTGGAACGAGGGACGCGAGAAGAACGGAATGAGCGTACGCGAATTTCAGACGGTGCGACAAGGGATTTACGACCAACTGATGGCACACAATGACTATCAGATCGGGAGGCTGGTCGCGCAGCTCAAGGCTTCCGGCGAGTGGGAGAATACAATCCTGGTGATCGCGGCCGACCACAGCACGCGCGCAATCTTCGGCGGGAATCCGGCCCTTCCTGACAGTCTTCCAGCGTGGAACCAGCCCTTTTTCCGGCCATCTACAAGCCGCGTGCCGCTTATCGTGGTGTGGCCGCGCGGGATAAAAGGCGGCCAGCGATTTGCTGATGCCGTTTCGATGATCGATGTCATGCCCACTCTTCTCGATCTCGCCGGACTGCCCGCTCTTGAAATTGCTCAAGGGCAGTCGCTTGCACCGCTGCTACGTGGAGAAGGTGGCTGGAAGCCACGGCCCGTCATCATCGACGATTCCGATACGGAAGAGAATGAACAACTCGAAGGACGGCTCGAGGTAATCGACGGACGCTGGGCTGCGTCGATGCGAATTGGGCCGCCGCCGGAACGAGAATCAGATCGCTGGCCCTGGCCGGTCATTGTCTACGACCTCTGGAAGGATCCACTCGCGGTGATGCCCATCAACGAGCAACGGCCCGATCTCGTGAAGAAGTACAGTGATTTTCTCGAAGCCGCACGCAAGGATCATCAGGCTCTGGCAACACGTTTCACGCCGGGAGCGCGCGTCGCGCTCACGCCAGAACAGCTCGAACGGCTGCGCACGCTGGGATACATCCGATGAGGCACACTTGAACACGCCACGAATCTGTCCGCTCGCGCTCATCCTGTGCGCGCTCTCAATCGGTTGCGGCAGCTCTCCGGTGCTGACAGCGGAGATGCCGCTGCATCTCGAAGAACATCTGGACGCAGCGACCATCACAGGTTCGGCGATTCCCTCCAATCCGACTCCAACGGTAGAGTGGCAATTCGATCAGCCGCAACCGGAATGGAAACCTCTTCCATTGCTGCATCCGCCTTTTGCTGTTGCACTGCTGACGAAGACTCCAGCTGGACTGCTGGTGACAACCACTCGCCGGGGGCTTGATCCTGCGGGGCGCCCCATAGCTGGCATTTACATCGATGTGCCTGGCTGGATACGGAGTGAGTGGGCCGACGTTCTCGTTCGTGCGCGTGCCGACAGCACAACTCCTCTGAACACGCTTCGTCTCCTCTTCAATCGCAGGGACGCGAGGCCGGGAGTTACAGATACGGGTTTCGTCGTTCCATTTCAATTCGCAGGTCAAGGTTCGCCGATTGTTCGCGACGGGGCGATCCACACATACCGACTGCGGGTCGCCGTGGGCGCGCCGGCCTTCAAAGGTCCGTGGCAACAACTTGTTCTGGGATTCACTTCCGAAAATGAGCAACCGGGAAGCATCGAGATTCTCTCGGTGAGTGTCGTACCGACGGGCGCGACCTACGCGGCGGCCGGACTTGGCGTCCACTCTGTCACAATCGACCAGGTGGCGCGCAGAACTCTCGTTCTGCACACGCCCGCGCGTTTGAACTACCGTGTGAACGTTCCGCCAGGCGGTAGATTGGACGCCGCGTTCGGCATAGTTGGCCACCACATTCCTGTGAACTTCCGCGTGACAGTCCGCAGCGGTGCACGTGACGACACCCTGCTCGCTGAGCACCACTCCGATGCCGACATGTGGGCGCAGCGATCAATCGACCTCTCGAAGTATTCGGGCAAGAATGTCACGCTGACGATCGAAGCAAATTCCGCTCAGGAAGGTTCGGTTGCTCTACTGGGTGCGCCGACAGTGAGCGGCTCCATGCGCCGTTCGAAAAAGCCGAACGTGATTTTATACATCATTGACGGTGGCGGTGCCGACTACATGAGTGTCTACGGCTACAACCGCCGCACGACTCCCAACCTGGAAAAGCTGGCCGCGGAGGGCGCGTTATTTGAAAACGCGTACAGCACATCGAGTTGGACGAAGCCGTCAACGGCAACGTTCATGACGTCGCTGCAAACCAGCGTGCTTGGCAATAACAACAGCAACGATTCAAGCGATCCCCTCTCTCTCGACGCGACCACCATGGCCGAGCACTTTCATCGCTCCGGCTATGGCACGGCCGCCCTCACGGCGAATCCCAACGCATTGTGGGTGAGTGGACTGGAACGACACGTGGACCTCGCGCCCATTTTCCGGATCCAGAACGACGCGACGTCGTCGGTGAAACTGCACAACGCGTTCTGGAACTGGCGCGAGGCATCTCCGGGTCAGCCGTATTGGGTGCATTTTCAGACCACCGATGTGCATTCCATCAGCCGCGATCATCTTCGCGTTTTTGCTGGAGTGCCTGCGCCGCCATTCGCAGGATTGTTCGTCTCGCCTGAGGAAGCTCGTCAGCTGCGTGCGTGGAGTGCGCTGGTGCAAGCTGGTGGAACGCGCATCACTTCGACCGCTTTCTCAAGTGGCCAGGTAAATCGAGTCGCTTTCCACGCGTTGCTGCAAGGATTATGGGACGAACAGATGGCACACAACGATTATCAGATCGGAAAACTCGTGGAGCGGCTCAAACTCAGCGGAGAATGGGAGAACACGATTCTTGTTGTGTCGGCGGACCACAGTATCGGCGGGTCGTTCACGGACACGCACGCAGCAATGCTCGACACAATGCCGCCGTCGTGGAACTCGACTTTAGTCGGAGCGACGGTTTCTCATGTTCCATTGTTGATCATCTGGCCTGGGCACATTCGTGGCGGCCAGCGATTTCGTGATCCGGTTTCTCTGATCGACCTGCTGCCCACGGTGCTTGAACTGGCCGAGTTGCCGCAACCGGATGTGTCACAGGGTCAGTCGCTTGCGCCGCTGCTGCTGGGGAAGGCGGGATGGAAGCCGCGTCCCGTGATTCTTGACGAAGTAAATCGCGACCCGCTCACGGGAATAGTGGATGGAGAGATCGCGGTAGTTGATGGTCGTTGGGGCGCGTCACTCGAAATTGGTGAACCTCCGGCGGACACGACGCGCCGGAGGCCCTGGTCGCTTTTGTTGTACGACCTGTGGAGCGACCCATTTGCGCTGCACCCTGTAAACGAGAACCACTCCGACGTCGTGAAGAAGTACACCGCTTTCCTGGAGCAGCAGTGGAAGGATCATCAATTACTTGCGATTCGGTTCACGCCGGGCGCTCCCGTCGCGCTCACGCCTGAGCAACTCGAAAGGCTACGCGCTCTCGGCTACATAAGGTGAGCACAACATGAACATCGCTCAAACCGGTGAACGACCAATACCCGGAACTGGTGACGAAATACACCGCGCTCCTGGAGAAACAGTGGGAAGCGCATCGCCTGCTGGCGAAGCGCTTCACACCCGGCGGCAAAACAGAACTCACAGCCGAGCAGCTCGCAACGCTACGCGCTCTGGGATACATCCGATGAGGCGAGAAGCGAACGGGCAACGACTGGTTCGTCTCGCGATGATCATCGGCTCGATGTCGATTGGATGCAGCAGCGAACCAGCGCTATCGGTGGAGATGCCGTTGCATCTCGAAGAACATCTTGATGCGGCGATCATCACCGGCTCCGAAATTCCAGCCGATATGCGCAAGTCGGTCGAGTGGCGCTTCGATCAACCGCAGCCGGATTGGAAAGCAATACCGGAGTGGAGACCGCCCCCGCCTTTCGACGTTGCAGGGCTAACGCGCTCCAGCGATGGATTGCGCGTGAGCGTGCCTGGAGCGGGCCGCTGGCGGGGCATCGTCGCGGTCAATTTGCCGAACTGGGCAAGAGGCGACTGGTCCGACGTAATTGTTAAGGTTCGTGCTGATAGCGCCAGCCCGGTCCACTCCCTCCGACTTGCGTTCAACCTGCCGGACGGTGGCGGAAATGCGGGCGAACTCGCCGAAGATCAGGTTCTTGGACAACAGAGCCCCGTTGTACGAGACGGCGCCGTGCACACGTATCGCCTGCCCGTTGCTGAAGGCCGCCCCGAATTCCGCGGCCCTCTGCGGCAGCTGGCGATAATTTTCCGAACCAGCGGGGATTCCGGAAGTATCGAACTACTCTCGGTGAGCGTCGTGCCCAGCGGCGCGGCGTATGCTGATTCCGGGCAAGGTGTGCGAACCGTGAACGTCGGCGAGCGTTTTCACCGCACCCTTTTCACGCACGCGCCCAGCTCGCACGCGTACCGCCTGCGCGTTCCGGCACAGGGACGGTTGGACCTTGCACTCGGCGTTTTGGCTGCCGACGCGCCGGTGACCTTTGCCGTTACCGCAGCGGCAGGAGGCGGCAAAGTCGATACTCTGCTGGAGGAACGACATGCAGATCCGGAGCGGTGGGCTCTGCGATCAGTGGACCTTTCGAAATACGCAGGCAGGGTTGTGACGCTTTCGCTCAACGCCGCCGGCGCGCAAGGTGCCGTGGCGTTCTGGGGTGCGCCCACAGTGAGTGGTCCGCGCATTTCCGCAAAGCCAAATGTGATCCTTTACGTAATCGATGGAGGCGGTGCGGACTTCATGAGCTTGTACGGCTACAACCGTCGCACAACGCCGAACCTCGAACGCCTTGCAGCTGAGGGTGCAGTGTTCGAGCGCGCGTACAGCAACTCGAGCTGGACCAAGCCTTCAACAGCGTCCTTCATGACGTCGCTGCACAATGAAGTGCTGGGCTTCACAGGTGGCGATTTCGATCCGCTGCCTGATCAGGCGATGACCATGGCCCAGCGATTTCACGCCGCTGGATATCAGACGGGAGTCTTCACCTCGAACCCCAACGCTGGAACCGCGAGTGGCCTGCAGCGCGGGGCGGACGTGCTGCGCGAGTCCGAATTCAGTCGTGAGGCACGGTCGTCGGTGGAGCTACACAATGCTTTCGAGGATTGGCGCAGGGCAAATCCAGGTGGGCCATACTGGACGCATTTCCAAACGACGGATGTGCACGCGATACGTTATGGGTTCACCGCTACCGACGCACCGGTTCCACCATTTGCCGGACTGTTCGTGTCGCCGGAGGATGCCGATACGCTGCGTGCGTGGGGTCAGCGCCTATCAGAGGGAGGCGCAGTCGGAGAGCCGTATCGGAGGGGTGGCGTCAAACACGCGGCGTACCTCACGCTCCTGCAGGGACTGTACGACGAGCAGATGGCGCACAACGACTATCAGCTGGGCCGCCTGATCGATCGACTGAAGGCATCCGGTGACTGGCAGAATACGTTGCTCATCGTAACAGCGGACCACAGCCTCGACGGATTCTTTGGCAGTGACATGACCGCCGCGCTGGATTCACCTCCGCCCAGATGGACATCATCTACACTGCGGAGCACCGTGAGCCACGTTCCTCTTGTAGTCGTATGGCCGGGACAGATTGCGGGCGGGCAGCGCTTCGTCGACCCAGTGTCGTTGATCGACCTCCTTCCGACTGTGCTCGAATTCGCCGGATTGCCGGCACCTGAGATCATGCAGGGGCAGTCGCTCGCGCCACTCCTACGAGGTCAGCCTGGCTGGGCGCCGCGCCCCGTGATCATGGACGAGATTGTGACGTTCGGTGGGGAAACGCGGCATGCCATCAGTGTCATCGACGGACGCTGGGGGGCCACAACGAGGTTTGGACCTCCGCTCACAAGCGCCAACTACGTGTCGCAACCATGGCCGGTTCTGCTGTTCGATATGTGGAGCGATCCGATGTGCATAGCGCCTGTGAATGAAGCGCACCCCGATCTCGTGAAGAAATACACCGCAGTTCTGGACGACATCCGGAAAGACCACGAGACACTCGCGACACTGTTCAAGCCCGGCGCGAAGATTGAGCTCAGTCCTGCGCAGCTCGAACGACTTCGAGCGCTGGGATACATCCGATGAGGAACACATGAGCACTCCAGTGAGGCACACATGAACATTCCACGAATTATTCCGCTGGCGCTGATCCTGAGCGCGCTCTCCTTCACGTCGCAGATTCCTGCCACGCAACAAACAGTCGAATGGCGATTCGATCAGCCGCAACCAGATTGGAAAGCAACGCCTTTCGGTCCCCCCCCCTACAGCACAGCCGCGCTGGCACGAACCACTGGGGGACTGCGAGTCAGCCTGACTGAGCGGAATCGAGTTGGTGCCGCGCTGCGCGGCGCGATCCACGTCAATGTGCCTGATTGGTCCGCGGGAGATTGGGCCGAGGTCATAGTGCGGGCCCGCGCCGACAGCACAAGCACGGTAAGCCTGATCGGACTCGCGTTCAACGTGCGGGACGGTAGAGGATCAGCGAGCGATCCGGTCCAGGCTCCCTTTCTGTTATTCGCTGGACAACCAACCCCTGTCGTGCGGGACGGCACTGTGCGCACTTATCGGTTGCGTGTCGATGCTGCGGCGCTCAACTCTCGCGGTCCGCTGCGGCAGCTGGGGATCATGCTCGGGACGGATGGCAAGCCCGGAAGCATCGAGATTCTGTCGGTGAGTGCGATGCGCACAGGCGCGGACCACACGCACAGTCGTGACATGCTGCGTTAGGAACAGGTGACACGATCTCATCGGGGTACTGCGCTTCTGGTTGTAGTCCTGCTACTACTCACACCAGCGACTGCAGCAGCGTACGTCGGTCCGGGTGCGGGCATTGCATTTCTCTCATCGTTCCTGGTGCTGTTCACATCCGGTGTGCTGGCGCTGTTCTCCCTCATCGCGTGGCCATTTCGTGTCGTGTGGCGTTTGCTCCGGCACGCGCGCAAGCCAAAGGCAAAAATCCGGCGACTGATTGTTTTGGGACTCGACGGACAGGATCCCAAACTCACAGACCGCTTCATGAGCGAAGGGAAACTCCCCAACTTCCAGCGATTGGCTGAGCAAGGTTGTTACCACAGGTTGCTGACAACGTTTCCATCCGTGTCACCAGTCGCCTGGTCGTCATTCAGCACCGGCACACATCCGGCCCGCCACAATATTTTTGACTTCCTCGATCGCGACCGCCGTACATATCTCCCGATGTTGTCGTCGACGCGGATTGGAAAGGTGGAGCGGACTCTCAAGCTTGGGCGGTTGCGAATACCGCTCCGGCGACCGGAAATCCGGCTGCTGCGAAAGTCGAAACCGTTCTGGTCAATCCTGGGTGAGTACAACATCTGGAGCACAATCCTGCGCGTGCCGATCACCTTCCCTCCCGACAAGTTCTACGGCGCGCAACTGAGCGCGATGTCGGTGCCTGATCTGCTCGGTACCCAGGGGACCTTCCTTCTCTTCACAACGCGTGAGGCAGGCAACGCATTCAAGGAAGGTGGCAAGCGCGTCCTTCTCGAGCGCGGCACGAACAACATCAAGACGCACATTGAGGGACCCGAGAACTCATTCGCGAAAGACAAGAATCTGCTTCGGATTCCCCTGGTCATCGCGCTGGATCATTCTGCACAGCGTGCGCACGTCAAGGTTAACGGCAAGACAATCTCCTTGAGCCCCGACAAATTGAGCGACTGGGTTGAATTGTCATTCGCCGCCGCGCCAGGAATCAAAGTGCGCGGTATCACGCGCATGATGATCACCGAAATGGGAGAACACTTCTCGCTCTACATGTCGCCAATCAACATCGATCCGGAACGACCGGCGATGCCGATTTCACACCCGTCATTCTATTCCATATACCTTGCCAAGTTGCTCGGCAAATACTCCACGCTCGGCCTGGCTGAAGATACTTGGGCACTGAATGAAGGTGTGATCGATGACGGTACATTCTTGAAGCAGACGTACGACATCGATCGCGAACGCGAGGGAATGTTCTTCGCTGCCCTCGACAAGCTGCGACGCGGCGCACTCGTATGCGTGTTCGACGCAACTGACCGGATCCAGCACATGTTCTGGCGTTACATCGAGAGCGGCCACCCAGCGGGTGCCGGCACAGCCAGTGCAGAACACCGTGATGCGATTGAGAAACTTTACGTGCACAACGATGCGCTTGTCGGGCGTGCGATGAGCAAATTGCGCGAAGGTGATCTGTTCATGGTGATCTCGGATCACGGCTTCAGCTCATTCAGGCGTGGTGTAAATCTCAACAGCTGGCTGCACGCGAACGGCTACCTGGTTTTGAAAGAAGGCAAGGACGGCGCGGGCGAATGGCTGCGCGATGTGGATTGGTCAAAGACCAAAGCGTATGCAGTTGGGCTGACGGGCCTCTTTCTCAACATGAAGGGACGAGAGGAACAAGGCATCGTATCCGCGGGTGACGAGGCCAATTCAGTCAAGGCCGAACTAATCGGACGGCTCACAGGTCTGCTGGATGCGGAGCGAGGAGATATCGGAATTCGCGAGGCCTTCGACACAGCGCGGTTGTATGCTGGTCCCTATCTCGAAAACGCACCCGACCTGCTGATCGGATACAACGCGGGGTACCGCGCCTCGTGGGATGGGGCTACTGGTGTAGTTGCGCGTCCGGTGTTTGAAGACAACGTCAAGCCATGGAGTGGCGACCATTGCATCGACCCGCGCCTTGTGCCTGGAGTGTTCTTCTGCAACCGCGCAATCGACCGCGACGGTCCGGCACTCATCGACATCGCACCAACAGCACTGCAACAATTCGGCGTGACACCACCAATCCATATGGATGGCAAGCCGCTCTTCCGAGATTCAGGTGCCACGGCAGCATAGTCGATTCCGTCCGGCCTCGTCAATCCCGCGAAGCTTGTCCCGGCAGGTAGTAAGCCGGGAGCGGGAATCTGCACACCGGCCGTCATTCCCGCGAAAGCGGGAATCCATGTTGCGATTGCCTGGCACTGCGCTCATGACTGTCATGTTGACTCTGGCATGCTCCGGTGAGAGCGCTAGTTCACGGCGTGTGATTGTGCTCGGCTTCGATGGAATGGACTACCAGCTCACAAGCCGGCTCATGTCCGAAGGGAAACTCCCCAACCTCCAGCGACTCGCTACATCAGGAAGTTTCTCCGCGCTCGCTACTTCGATTCCTCCGCAAAGTCCCGTTGCCTGGTCCGATTTCATCACTGGCATGGACGCCGGCGGTCACGGGATATTCGACTTTCTGCATCGGGATTCACTCACGATGGTTCCCTACTTGTCGACCAGTCAGGCGCGGCCGCCGAGTCGATTCATCCGGATTGGCCGCTGGCAGATTCCGTTGAAAGCGGGAAAGATGGAATCACTGCGCTACGGTACTCCATTCTGGGAAGTGCTTGAGCGGCATGGCATCCGCACAAGCGTGATTCGGATGCCGGCCAACTTTCCACCGTCCGGCTCCGCCACCCGTGAGTTGAGCGGAATGGGTACGCCGGATCTCCTCGGCACTCCTGGCACCTTTTCGTTTTACACGACTGTGCCCGGGCGCATCGCACCCGACGTTGCCGGTGGCACCGTGCACACGGCCAAACTGGTTGACAATGTTTTTCATGGAACGCTGCGCGGCCCGCCCAATCCCTTCTCGGTCGCGGGTGATGCTCTGGCCCAATCTTTCGTGGTGTACGTTGACCCACTATCGCCGGTTGCGAAGATAGTGCTCGGCAACCAGGAGACCATTCTGCGTGAGGGAGAGTGGAGCGAATGGCTCGAGGTGCGATTCAACCTGCTCGGCAGCTTTCAGACGCTGCGCGGCTCCTGCCGATTCTTTCTGAGGCAAACGCATCCCGAGCTGGAGCTCTACGTGACCCCGTTCAATATTGATCCGCTGAATCCTGCCATGCCGATTTCAACACCGCCGAAATTTGCCGCCGAACTGGCGCGTGCGGCGGGGCGCTTCTACACGCAGGGAATGCCGGAGGATACCAAGGCGCTCGCGGGGGGAGTGTTCAACGATGCTGAGTTCCTGCGGCAGGCCGCAATGGCGGCTGACGAGAATCGCAGACAATACGAGCATCTCCTCGCGAGCTTCGACGGCGGCTTTCTCTTCTGGTACTTCGGTAATCTGGACCAGGTGTCGCACATGATGTGGCGCGCGATGGATCCGGAGCATCCGGCGCACGATCCCATCGCCGACAAGCCATACGCGCACGTGATCGAGAATCTCTATGTCCAGGCGGACAGCGTCGTTGGAAAAACTCTCGAGCGTATGCGCGCTGATGATATGCTCGTTGTCATGTCCGACCACGGTTTCGCATCATGGACACGTGCTTTCAATCTGAACAGCTGGCTCAAGCACTACGGATACGTCTCAGTCCGAAGTGTCTCTCCTCCCGACAGTACAGGTTTTTTTGCGAACGTGGACTGGACTCAAACGCAGGCGTATGCGGTGGGGCTCAATGGTCTGAATGTGAATCTTCGCGGACGAGAGGCAGTTGGCAGTGTACCCGCAAACCAGCGCCAGTCGCTGCTCGATGAGATTTCGCGCGGGTTGCTGCGTTTTGTCGATCCCAAGACGGGAAAACCGGCGATAACAAAGGTGTACCAGCGGGATCAGATTTACGGCGACCGCGGTCAACTGAACATCGGACCCGATCTTGTCATTGGATACGCGCGTGGCGTGCGCAGTTCAGAAGGTTCGGCGCTGGGCCGTTTCAGTCGCGAGATAATTACAGATAACACGGGAAAGTGGAGTGGTGATCACCTCATGGACCACGAGACCGTTCCCGGCGTGTTGTTCAGCAGCGCTAAGCTGCGGCGTGAGGTGACGTCACTCAAAAACCTTGCTGCAGCAATTCTCGCGGAGTTTGACATCGCGGGATTTCCGTCTGACACAAACCGCCGCGGTCCCGTTCGCAAACCTTGACTCATCGGAGGCCGAATGTTCGGCTCGAGTGTGAAGTTGGACAAGCACCTGCTGGAGAAAGTGAAACGTTACGCTGCGCTGGCAGGCTACTCATCGCCGCAGGAATTCATCACTCACGCACTGGAAAAGGAAATCGCCAAACTGGAGGAGTCGGATTCCGAGGACGAGATCAAAAAACGTCTAAAGGGTCTCGGATATATCTCATGAATGAAGCACCGGGTTGCTCTGACCTGTCATTCCGGCGAAAGCCGGAACCCATGTTCCGCTCTGACGTGTCATTCCGGCGAAAGCCGGAACCCATGTTTCGCCCACTTCCGTCATTCCCGCGAAGGCGGGAATCCAGTGTCGTTTTCTCTGGATTCCCGCCTTCGCGGGAATGACAAGCAGTAGATGCGAATCTTCAACGTCGTACTGGGCAGCCTTGTCGATGCGATCCTGTTTCCATTTCGCGCGCTGCCGCCGATAGCCGGGTTGGCGGTGTTGTCGGTTCTGACAGGCATCATCGTCCTGCTCGTTGTTCGTGCGACATCGAACCAGGAGCGTGTGACGCAAGTAAAACGCCGGATTGCCGCGGGCATTTTCGAGATCCGGTTGTTCAATGACGATCCCCGTGCAATTGTGCGCGCGCAGATGGATATTCTGCGCTACACATTCCGCTATGTCGGCTTTACGCTGGTGCCACTGTTGTGGATGATCGTTCCTCTGACTCTGCTGATCATCCAGCTCGACGCTTATTACCGCCACGCCGGCGTCCAGCCCGGAGTTCCCGTATTGGTGAAGGTGAAGTTCTCGAATGCACCGGCACCCGCGCCCAATGCGATGACGCTCGAAGCAGATGCTGGAATCGAAGTGCAAACTCCGCTACTCAGCATTCCCTCGCTGCGCGAGGGCGACTGGCGCATCGCCGCCGCGCAAGCAGGGCAGTATGAACTTCGCATCCGCATCGGCGATCAGCTATTCACCAAACAACTACTGGTAGGCGAGACCAATCGGCGCATCGCTCCGATTCGTGGATCGAGCAGATTTGTCGACCAGCTTCTGAATCCTGTCGAGCACCCCTTGCCGGCCAACTCCCCGATCGAAGCGATATCGATTACCTATGGCGGCAGGACCATCGGCTTTCTGTTCTGGGAGATGCACTGGCTGGTGATCTATTTCGTTCTCACGATGGCAACAGCCCTGCTCCTTCAGCGTCGCTTCAACGTTTCGCTCTGAAAGGTGCCGCACAGAGAGTCGTCCAGGCCGTTGTCGTCATTCCTGCGAAAGCGGGAATCCAGTGTCGTCTTCCCCGGATTCTTGCTTTCGCGGGAATGACGGTCCGAGGGGAATTACGGCGCGGCGCGATTCCGGTATAACCTCTTGTCAACAGCGGCTGCCATCCGCTCTACATCGAGTTCGCCGCCAAGGAAATCGTTAACACGTTTCGCCTGTTCGAGCGGCGCGCGCAATACCTGGCCATGCTGCAACTGAATCGTGCGAAAACAAGCTCTGTTTGAGAGCAGTCGCTCGACGTCGCGCAAATGTTCCTGCAGTAGTGCCGTGGTGCGCCCGTCGTCGTCGCCTGTCGCTGCGCCGCGCACGGTCAACATTGCGTTCTGAGAGGAGACCACTTCCGTCAGATCTCGTCGCATGAATATGACGCGGTAGTTGAAATTGTCGGGAAGGTGCGGCAGAAGATGCGAGATGATCTTGACGGCTTTTCCGCGCGCGTCGTTCAGCCAGGAGAGATCGCCACTCTTGTCCAGTTCCTTAACCCGCTCGAACTCGTAGTATCCCTCTGGGTTGCTGTCGTCGGCTGTTCGCAGGCCATCGGTCAACAGTTGCACCCCGCCACTGGCGAGCATCTTCATCGCCATTGACGTTCCCGATCGGGGAAGGCCGGAGACGACGATGACAGGCTTCCCGAATCGCAGCCGTCGATACACGGTTCTGATCGTCAGCGCTAACCCTTCCTGTACGTCGCCTTCATCGTTGTCGGAGCTCCGCCTTGGCGCCCGGGATTTGTGGACTCCAGAACCAGCCTTCCGGAGGTATCGAGCGATAGCGAGATCGTATTCTGCCTCGCATCCTCGTTGACGAACCAGCGGCTGCTGATGACCAGTTTGTTCGCGTCCCACCTCGCCTTCGAAACAGCCTCAGGAACGGGGAGCCCACTCTTGAACTCAGTGCCATCAAGTCTGATGATTCTCTTCGTTTCGTCAGCATTAGTTAATGTCATCGTCGCGGCGTCCTGCACAATCGTGAAACCTGCGGGCGGCCCTCCTACACGCGCCCCCCCGACGGGATCCGGCACGAGGGTCCATTTGCCGGCGAAGCTCGGCTTCGCCTGCGCCGTAAGTTCTGTTGCACCGAGCAGCAAACAGGCCGCTCCCAGCACCACTACACTGAATTTCATGGCAGATCTCCAACTGAAGTAGGCCTGCAGCGTTCAACAATACGACATGAGTTGTGTTTCGGCCATGAGCTGGTGCGGCCGGCCGATCAGGTTCCCCACTTGTCGATCTCGTCGTGCGTTAGAACATCCATGACATAAGCAACGTGCCCTTGCGGCAAGAGGATCAAGCGGTCGGCGCGATTGATCCTGGCCTCCCAGTACCTCTTGCTCGGGAGAATTGGCTTCAGGTGCAAGCCTGGACGCAGCGGTTCCTCTACCAGCGCCTCGAGCGTCGCCTCGCACTGACCCTGCAGCGCAGCGCTCAGGCGCATGAAGCTCTTGTCGAATCGGGCCGTGAGTTCGAGTCTGGTGAACGCGCGCGCTCGGGTCACCTGCTCTCAAGCGGAGCGGCGGCGCTTTTTGATGCGCGCGAGGTGTGCCCGAACCTCGGCCTTCCCGCTGACCGCCGTGATGCGGCCTGCCTTGACATCTCCATGTGCCTCGGCGATACGCTGCTGCATCTCTGGGTGCAGAAACCAGACTTGATCCCTGGGGACGAGCGTCGCGGCGATGATCTCGGCGGTGCCATTTTCGCCCAACTCGATCAGCACCACATCACCCTCAGCAACGCCGAGGTGTTTGCGCACGTTCTCCGACAGCGTAACGCGCCCCTTGTCTCCGACAGTTGCCGATACTGTCCTGGTTCTCTTCGCCACTATTCCTCCTGAATCCCACTTTCCCACTGTGGGAAGCTAACGAATACCACGGCTTGCAGTCAAGAAAATGCGCACCGCGGGCAGTCGCGCTCATGACCGAATCTCCCGCGGCCACGTATTCCCGAATCGCATCCCCCTATACATGGTTCTGATGGTCACCGTTCGCCGGCCTGCGCCAGCGCGGCCTGAACGATTTCCTCTGAAAGCCTGAAGTTGGTAGCTGCCAGGGCGTCAAGGTACGGTCGTATCCTGCCTGCCAGGCGGGCTCGTTTTGCCGCCAGCAATACCCCTACCAGTCCGGTTACGGTGATGCCGAGCTCGCGCGCTCGCGCTCGACCGAGTGATTCATCCATTAGCACGAGAGTGGTCTCGCCACGCTTCAGTGCCAATGCCAGCGTGCTCGCTTCACCAGCGCCGAGTTCGGGAAACGCCAATTCTCCGGCGGTCATTCTCACAACCTTGACCCAGCCCTCGCGGATCGCGACCCTCAGCTCACCGGCACCCGGCAGATCTCCGCCGGCCATGACCTCGTCACGAACTGCCGCGGTCACGGTCACTGTGCCGAACAGCTTGCGCAGCAGGTGGAAAGCACCCGCGGCAGCAAGTCCGATCAGCGGGCTCGCGTCGGCCGCGACGAGCCTTTCCGCCATTCAGCGATCGCTTTGGCATCGTTTCGGATGCTGGCGGCAGATCCGCGAATCACCGGTATGCCAAGTCGGGACACGTGCTGGATGAACTCGGCAACGGACAGGTCTGCAAGGCGCGCCGCCTGCCCCAACGAGAGACTCTCGTCGCGAAAGAGGGCCGTGGCCAACGCGACTCGCACACCCGGCTCGGAGAGCAGACGCTCATCATCGAGATGAACCAGGAGCGCCTCCGGTTGGTGCCGGTTCAAGACCACGACGGGGCCTTTTCGCGCCTCTCTGAGCGCATCGGATGGATTGTTTTTCAGCTGGCGGACATTAACAGCCTTCATGATGTTCCCTCATGTCGTAGGAACATAATGTACCCACACAGGTGACATCGTGGCAAGCCCTGCGATCGTGTCGCACATCGTGCGCGAGGTACACTGTCGCCGTTCCACCCGCGCCGAGCTCGCGCTCAATGCGATAGCGATCCGCGAGTGCCGACTTCAGGTCAGACTGGGGTTGGCTCAGTGCGCCTCACGGATTGGGAATAGGTCAACACTACGGCGCAATCCACCGCGAGGCAATAAGAGCACTGCGTTGGTGGACGATCCCTTTCTTTCGCATGAAAATGCTTACGCGCGCAATGATTCGGTGATGGATGCTGTCGTAATCGGCGTTATCATGACGTCGAGGGACCGAGAAGATATTGTCCTGGTGTGTTTGCCAAGCTACGCCGTTTTCGAGAACGTGCCCGAATGGCGGAACTGGTAGACGCGCGTGTCTAGGAAATACTTGCTGGAAACAGCGTGCGGGTTCAAATCCCGCTTCGGGCACGCCCTCATCCCCGCGATTGACTCGGCGATGGTTGCCGTGATATTCTTACAATACTTCCTAGGCACTCGTCGGCCATTCGCCGATTGCAAGGCCCGCAGCCAACCCGGCTGCGGGCTTTGTGCTATTTGCTACCTCGCCGCAGTGTCCCTGAATTGCTGCAATTCCGCGGGGCTCAAGGTCTCCGGATTTGACAAACCACAATTGTTCCCGTGCCGCGTTCACGGTGAAGATGCCCATCATGTCGATCGTGACCGAGCGCCGTACCAGGTCAATCGACCTTACGGAGTACTGGGTTGATTGGGCCGCAAACAGTCTGGCTATCAGAATCTCCGAGTCGTGTAACATTCCATTCATACCAGTTTACGCGGCGATACGGATTTCAGTCGCCCGCACAAGTCGTTGGCACGAGCTAAGAGTTTAGGCTGTAGTGACATGAGTGCGCAGCGACGGTCTGGCGTGCGAGTTGTAATGTAGAGCGTGCAGCCGCCCTGGCGTGATGCGCAACGATGCGCAACTCGTCCGTGGTAGCGATACTCGCGTTCGGAGAAATCTGACAATGCAAAGGCTCGTGCAGGTCCTCATCGTGCTGACTGTCGCGCAACAGTCTATCGCGGCACAGGGCGCCAATCGTCTTGTTTACCCCCCCACCAAATTCGTCGCCGAACTACCGGGCGGTGTCAGCGGAGTGGAGCCGACGCTCAATGGGCGACGGTTGTACTACAGAGTCGGTACGGACAGTCTCTGGCTGTACGACGTTGCGTCGAAACGCTCCACAAGGATAGCTACCGGCCCGATGAGCAATCTGTCGGCTTCAGCTCAGGGGAACCGCATCGCATTCGAGCGTCCTGACGAAGGCGGCGTTGGCAACAGCATCTGGACGATTCCGCTTGACCCCAGAACCGGATTGGCAACGGCCCCGGCGAGGAGAGCGAGTGTCGGTCCGGCGTCGATTCCCTCGGTCTCACCCGACGGCAAATGGATCGCATGTGCCACCCAGGCTGGCCAGCTCAAGCTAGTGGTCATTCCAGCAGAGGGAGGTACAGAGCGAGTGTTGCTGACAGCCAGCGCGGAGATTGCAAAAATCTTCTGGTCGCAGGATCAGCAATCACTCTACTTCAACGTTGCAGGCAGCGCTACTTCAGGAAGGACTCTCCAGCGGATTCCCGTCGCAGGGGGGAATCCGGTGCTCCTCGGTAAGGACCACGGAAATCTCATGGGCATCAGCACCGATGGAAAGTTCCTCGGCGCGTACACCGCCGACGCGGACTTTGCAATCATGACTGCGACCGGAAATCGGATTGCAATGATACCCGAAGCAGATGATTGGCTCTCGTCATCGGAGCTGATGCAGTACAACGTCCTCCGCTTCGGTCCAATTAATTCAGTTACGCTCGCTGATGGAAAAGTGCGCCAGGTGCTTCCTGCCACATACGCAAATTATGGAGATCTTGTATGGTCCCCGGACGGCAAACGTTTCGCCGTTCTGAGCTATGGGCAGCGCGGCGCTTCGTCTCGCGATAGCACCAGGCTGCATATTGCCAACGCAGATGGAAGCAGTCCTCGCGTGATCTCGCTTCCTAATCGGACGAATATCCTCTGGTCGCCGGACGGAAGCCTGATCGCCTTGTATGGTTGGTATGGTGACGCAATCACCGTGCTGAATGTCGGCAGTGGCAAGACACAGCGGTTGCGTACTCAGTCTGATGCCTCGGTGGCAACAGCCCGCTGGACTCGCGACTCGAAGTACGTGAGATACGCGGCTTCGCCGTGGGACAGCGCAACGAGAGTTTCTCGCATAGTCATCCGTCAGGTTGGACTCGATGGGACGGACATCCCCGTGCGTACGCTGGCGAATGACGAGCGCGGGCTGACATTCATTTCCGATACGACGGTGCTGGTCTCGAATGATACGATGACATACCTGCGCTCTCTGACGAGCAACCGATTGGTTCGCATGTCGGGACCGAGCCGTGGACTCAGCGTGTCACCGCGTGGTGATCTTCTGGCGCTGGCGCCACCGGGCGCTCGTATTGGCCGGGCAGGTCGTGCTGGAGGTGCAGGTCGGGGTCCGACTGCCGACATTGTCACCGTTGCCGGAGTTCGTGCTGGAACTGTGACATTTCCGGGCGGCGGCGCTGGAAGGCGCCCCATGTTCACGCCCGACGGCAAGAATCTGATTACGTGGGGACGGTATGAGGATGACAGCGGGTGCTGTTCGTTGTATATGGCTCCAACTGACGGCGGGCCGGTGCGAACGATTGCGAAATCCGCCCCCGTTCTGTCTTCCGCTTTGTCGCCAGACAGCAAGACACTGCTTTTTGCTCCGGCTGGCGCGATTTCGGTGGTGCACGTCTGGTCACTGAATGTCTCCCGCCTGCTGAGCGCCAGCGGAAGGAACTGACGTGAATGCGGTACTGTTCAGGTATACTCCGTTGTCGACAGCACCACTCGCTATGCGAGCCGGGGGGAACGGGAGAACTGACATGGGAGCCGCGTGGCCAGACGTGTATTGATTGTCGACGACGATCCGGCAATCCGCACCACGCTCGCTGAAACGCTCTCGGACGACGGTATCACAGTCACCGTCGCCGAGAGCGGCGCGCGAGCGCTCGCGCTTTTCGAGCAGGCCGCACCGGACGTTGTGCTCACTGACATGCGCATGCCTGATCTCGATGGGCTGGCGCTTCTCAGCATGTTGCGCGAACGCGCGCCGTCTGTGGACGTCATACTGATGACCGCGTTTGATGACATGCCCACTGTGGTTGCAGCCATGCGCGGTGGCGCCGTTGAATTCCTGGTCAAGCCGCTCAACCTGCGCCAGCTGCGCCGCGTTGTCGATCGTGTGTTCGATGACCGCCGTTCGCGGCGCAACGCAGAACATGCCGACCCCATTGCCGACGACCACCTCGGCGATCTTGTCGGGCGCGACCCGCACATGATTGACGTATACAAACTCGTTGGGCAAGCGGCCAGCACTCGAGCGACGGTACTCATCCGCGGAGAGAGCGGAACGGGAAAGGAACTTGTGGCACGGGCGATTCATGCGAACTCGCTTGTGGCCGCCGAACCATTCGTCCCCGTGAACTGCGCCGCGTTGCCCAACACACTGCTCGAGTCCGAGTTGTTCGGACATGTACGGGGAGCATTCACCGGCGCGCACGAATCGCGACGTGGCAGGTTCGCACTCGCCGGCAAGGGGACAATCTTTCTCGACGAGATCGGCGACACAAGCATCGATTTCCAGAGCAAACTGCTGCGCGTCATTCAGGACCGTGAGTTTCAGCCGGTGGGCGCCGAGCGATCGGAACGCACCGAGGCGCGTGTTATCGCCGCGACGCATCAGGATCTGGAGCAGATGCTGGTCGACCACCGCTTTCGCGAGGATCTGTACTATCGCATGCGCGTAGTGGAGATTGTCATTCCTCCCTTGCGCGACCGGCCGGAGGACATTCCGTTACTGGCGCGTCACATGGTGCAGCGCGCCAGTCGCTCGCTCGGAACTGAAGACGTGGTCCTGTCTCAGGACGCTCTCGACCGGTTGATCGCACACTCGTGGCCAGGCAACGTGCGCGAGCTGGAGAACTGCGTGATGCGAGCAGTGGTGATCGCGTCAGGCAATGTCGTGCGCGCGGAGCACCTGTCGATTGCCAGCCCGCGTCAGGAGCAGCAAGCCGCTCTGACGTCGCTCGAACAAATGGAGCGCGAACATGTTCTTCGGGTGCTCAAGGCAACCGAGGGGCAGAAGGGGCGTGCAGCCGAGATACTCGGCGTGTCGCGTCCGCGACTCAATCGACTGCTCGAGAAGTACCGGATCGAATAGGTGACAACCGCGCACGGGCATCCCATTTCCATTCGATCGCACCTGCTCGGCATCGTACTCCTCGGAGCCATTTTCCCGATGGCGATAATCGGTTTCTGGCTGACCCGGAGTGGAATGGGATCGGGTGAGGATCTGCTCGACGAGCAGCTCACAAGATCACTGCAGATAATCGAACAATCGATTGCCGCGAGCTGGGAGTACCGCCGCGGCGACATGTTGTTTCTGGCGGGCAATGAATCTGCTCGCCTGGTGCTTTCCAGTGGTATTGTCACGCCCCGTGACTCAGCGTTTTTATCGCTGGCCGATGGCTCGGTTGCTCGCGGAATTGCGGCGTTCACTTACTATGACATTGCGGGACGGGAAGTCTACACATCAACTCCCCGGCCATCTCCGGCGTCGGATGCCGCGTCGCGAGGGGGAAGCGCGCCTGACGTTCCCACGAGGCCGCCCCGACGGACGATGCGAGTGAGTTATCCGGTACACTCTGCAGATTCACTTGTAGGAAGGGTTGATGTTGATGTCTACGTGGACGCAATCGTACCGGCTGATTCGGCGCGCCTGCTTCCTCCCGGATCATCATTGGCGCTACGCGATCGCGCATCCGGCGTTGCCCTTGTTCCCTTGAATGGCCGCATGGAATTCCCGATCGGGCGAAGCATCGCACTCAACGGCGCACAGTGGATGGTGCGGATGGACAGCCTCGCCGATCCTCCCTTCGACCTCGCCGTCGCAGCCCCGGTCGCGCCCTACATCCGGCCGTTCGAACGAACGGGCCGATTTGGTCTCGTGGCATTGGGCGCGGTTGCGTTGCTCGCGCTGGCACTGAGCAGCATTTTCACCGCGCGCATCGCGCGTTCCTTCAGCGCCATGACTCAAGCGGCAGGAGCAGTCGCCGGCGGCGATCTTTCCCGCAAGGTGGAGCCAAAGGGCCCTGCCGAGTTTCATCAGCTCGCTGGTTCGTTCAACGCGATGACGGACAGTATTCGCGGATTGGTAGGGCAGCTTTCCGAGCGACGTGCGCTGGCTGCGGTGGGGGAGTTCGCGGCTTCGCTCTCGCATGAAATCCGCAACGCGCTCACATCGGTGCAGATCGATCTCGAACGGGTTGATGAGCGCACGGAAGACGCCAAAAACCGCACGCTTGTGGCACGCACGCTCACCCATGTGCGGCGGCTTGACGCCGCGGTGACGGGTTCGTTGCGAATTGCGCGAAGCGGCACTGTCTCTGCAAAGGATGTGAATCTTGGAACTGTGATTCGGGAGGCGATCACGATTGCCGAACCAAGTTTTTCCTCGTCTGGCGCGCGCGTGATTGGCGAGGGACTGGATGCGAATCATGTGGTGAAGGGTGATCCCGATGCGCTGCATCAGCTGTTCCTGAATCTGCTTCTGAACGCCCAGCAGGCCTCGCTGAAAGGCGACACGATCGTCGCGCTCACGCATTTCACTGACCATCTTGTCGTTTCCATCAGCGACAGCGGTTCAGGGATGAACAGCGAGCAACTCGCTCGCGCGTTCGATCCATACTACACGACTCGAGAGAAGGGCACTGGACTCGGGTTGCCTATCGCGCGGCAGATAGCACTCGCGCATGGTGGCGATGTGAGCATTCGAAGTACGCCCGACGTCGGAACCGTCGTCGACGTTTGGCTCCCGATCACCTTCGGCGACTTGGCTGCACGGGACAGCCCGAAGCATTAACGGCAGCGTTCCGGCGCGGGACAACGATTGACTCGGCGGTCCCTCGACCTCATTTTCGCGCCCCGTCGGCGTCGCGGACGCTGCCTGCTCGGGGCCGAACGACCGCAGGCAATCAGAATCAGCAACCCGGTGGCGACAACCAACCTGTTTATCATTGTTTCCCAGCCTTACGCAACTTCTCGCGCAGCTCTGTCGCCCAGTTCATCACTACCACTACCTGAAGATCAGATTCCGCGCGATAGAATACGAACTGCTTTCCGTTCGGATGTATGCTGTACCCGGGCCAGACTATTCCAGGCAGAGAACCCATCGCGATGAGCGGCTGCTGCCGCTGCACGGTCACCGATGGCGCAAACGAAAGCGTCGCCGCGACGAGAGAGTCCCTCACGCGATACAGGAGACGTCCGTCATTCGCCCACTGCGGTTCGGCGCCGCCCGTGGGCGAAATCGGCACACTTGCCCCTCCCAGCAGCGGACGCACGTACACCTGGTTCTCACCACTCTCGTTGGACACATACGCGAGCCAGCGGCTGTCATGGGAAATTGCAGGTTGGAACTCATCGGCCGCTGCGCTGTTGAGTAGCGGGACCGGCTTTCGCCCTCCTGCGAGCGGCAGCAGCCAGAGGTCGGAACGGTTGCGCATCGCCTGAAACCCACCTGATCGCAACACCGCATACTTGCCGTCGGGAGAAAACACGGCCTCGACAAACGCTGTCGCATGTGAGAGAAACAATTCCTCCGGGCCACTCTTGTCAGCCGGAACCCACATGAGTGAGCGCTTGTGCAAAGAGTCCTCGGCAACGAATGCAATGCGCTTCCCATCAGCCGTCCAGGAAGGCCCGTACGTTGAACAGCAGTCGCTTCGCGGACGACCCCAAGTGGTGATGCGGCGCGTCACCCTCGAAGAAATGTTGTAGACCCAGATATCCTGGTTGTCGCCTTCCGGGTCGCGAAGCACAAACGCGATTTCTTGTCCATCCGGCGAAAACACAGGCACTCCCATGCGACGTTCGCCGAATCGCGTCACGATCGCACCATGCTCGTCGACAATGGCAAGACCCGTCCTGGATCCCGCGCTCAGGTAAACCAGAGAGCCATCGTTCGATAGCGATGCCGAAACGCCTGCGTCGCCGACGCGCACGCCATCGAGGAGCTGAACTGCCTCCGGCAAACTGCTTGTCGTAGCAGGGTCGAATGGAGCCGCCATGATGCTGCCGTCGGAACGTCCGAAGATGAGCCACCCATCCACCATACCAATTGCGTTCGCAATGCTCCCTTCCACTCGCCGCATTTTCTTTGTGTCGAGCCGCAGCACACCCAGGATGCTGGTGTCCGCCCGGGTATCAATCTGGAAGAGAATGGTCTTGCCGTCGGCGAGTGCCAATGGATATCGCGGCCGCTCTCCTGGGGAGGTCGCCTCGGTGAGTTGCTCCACAGGTCCGCCCGTGGCCGACACTCCCACAAGGCCACTGATGCTGGCCACGATGATCTGGCCATTCCTGGACCACGCATTTCCTCGCGGCAACTCTACGCTTGCGAGCGTCGTCGCACCGCCGCCCGTCATCGGAAAGGTCTTGACGTCGGGCCCGTACGATCCACCGACGCGCCGGCCATCGGGAGAGATGAAGAGATCGGCCCCGACCTCCGCACCAGGAGTCACGCGGGGACTCAACTGGTCCAGCGGATATTCGTACAGGGCCAGCCCTCCGCTCTCGGAGCGACCGCCGTAGATCACGGAGCGGCCGTCGGGCGAGAACAGTATCTGCCGTCCGGGAATTGGAACAAACCGCTGGCTCACAGGAATCGAAAGCGTGAAGCGCGTTGTCGTCGGCTCACTGCGCGCCATCAGTTTCAACAATCCGACTGTTGCGACGATGGCCAATGAAAGTGCGACCAGCCAGGGTGCCATCGCGACAAGTCGCTCACGCGTGGTGTGGGCTCGTCCGCCGCGAGCTCCACTCGAGGCGAGACGCAACATCGCGGGCTCTGCGAGTGCGCTCGTCGATCGTCCTTGCAAGACTTCCGCGAATTGCGCCGCAGTTGACCAGCGGTCAGCAGGAAGTTTCTCCAATGCGCGTGCGACTGCGAACTCAACATGTTCCGGCACGCTGGAGCGCGATGTGCGAATCGGGCGCGGCGTTTCTGTGAGAACACGCGCGATGATCGCCTGCGCCGTGTTGCCCGTGTGAGGCGGCTCGCCGGTGAGCATTTCGTAAGTGAGTGCAGCGAGTGAATAGATGTCGCTGCGGCCATCAATCACGCGATCCCCTGTCGCCTACTCGGGACTCATATAGAGCGGCGTGCCGAGCGAGAGTCCCGTTTGTGTCACGCGCGCACCACCTGCGTTGCTAACGGCGAGCGCGATGCCGAAATCGGCCACCACCGGTTGGCCTGCCTGCATGAGAATGTTCTCTGGCTTGAGATCCCGGTGGATGACGCCGCGCTGGTGGGCGTAGTCGAGTGCCGCCGCGACTGCGCTCGCGATGCGTACCGCTTCATCGACAGGAAGTTGCTTCTCCCGGTCCAGTCGCGCGCGCAGCGACTCTCCGTCGACAAACGGCATTACATAGTAGAGCAGTCCATCCGCCTCACCAGAATCGAAAAGCGGCAACAGGTTTGGATGCTGCAGATTGGCAGTAACGCGGATCTCGGCGAGGAATCGTTCCGGACCGAGTACCGCGCCGAGTTCGGGCTTGAGCACCTTGAGCGCGACTTTGCGATCGTGTCTCACGTCGTGCGCGAGATAGACAGTCGCCATTCCACCTGCGCCGATCTCGCGGTCGATGCGATAGGACGCGGAGAGCGCCGATTTCATGTGAGACTCTGTGCTGCTCAGGCGCGCTCGGAGGTTAGGGAATGTGCGTCAACAATACGGCCAAATCCGGGACACGGCAATACGATGGCGCTGTGCGCTATTTCGCCACAGGTTTCATCCACCACGCGTAGCGCCTGAGGAGAAGCCAGGTCGCGGCACAGATCAGCGCCAGCGGGATCAGATACCCAAGGGCGGAAATGGATGCCGCAATGAAGTGCACGAAATTGCGCCACATGTCCGCGACAGCTTCGCCGATTACGTTGGTGCCGGGAACGCCGCTGACAAGAGGGACAGCTTCGTGCACATTGACTGTGATGGTACTCGTGGCGACGCGACTCTTGAGGAAACGGATTCTTCCCTCGTAGCGCTCGATTTCCTGGCGCACGCGTGCCAGTTCACGTTCTACCGAGAGCACATCTTCCAGCGTGCCGGTGCGGGCGGCGAGGAGCGAAACGAGGCGATCTTCGAGCCGCTTGCCGTTGGCCATGCGTGCCGAAACGTCGACAAACTCCTCTCCCACGTCAGCGGCAGTGGACATGCTGCTCTCCACTTTGCCGATCGGTTGCATTCCCGCCATGGCGTCGTTAAAACGCGCTGCCGGAACCTTCAGTTCGAGAGTGGCACTTCTGACCTCATTCTCTCCAGAAGTGACTGCAACGTTGCCGACATAGCCGTTCAGCCGCGCGACAAGTTCGTTCACGTTGGCAATGGCAAGTTCCAGGGAGTCGACTTTGATTGATGCAGACCCGTTGCGAATAATCATGTCAGGTATGATTGGAGCGCTTTGGGTGCTGATTGAATCGCGCGGAGCGGACGCAGCAAAGTCAGGGAGCGCGGTAGTCCTACTTGATCGATACTCGGGCGCAGCTCGTCCGTCCCCCTCCTTCTTCATCGGTGCTTCCGCCATGCGAGCCTCGGAGCGCATCATTATCGCGCGTTCCGCGGCTGCCGTGGGCCCGGGAGTGGAAGCGGTCGGCCGGTAATCCCCGTCCTGGCACGCGACAGCCACTGTTGCAATCCAAACAACTGCAAGAAGTGTCAATCGCGATTGTGGCTGTCTGCTGGTGCGCTGCATGTGGTTGCTCCTCAAGGTATATCAACAATACGGCCGAACGCGGCCCGACGATGAGTGCGACCACCCGACCAGCGGCAAGGGTTGCGTGATGTCGCTCAGCGATCCGGGGTAGCCGCAGTCCGCTGCGACTATTTCCTATCCCTGTGACGCCGAGCTACCAGGTATCGTGCACACTGGCTGCGCTTCGCTCACCCTCCCGCCTTTCCCGCGGCAGGTAGCGGCGGCATTGGCGTTTCCATCAGGCGATCGATACGCCACGTGCCGTCCGGCTCCTTTTCCCAGCGAGCAACAAGGTTGACGCGTGCGCGCTGCGGAGTTCCTTTGCCATCGCGTGATGCCAGTGTGTAGTCGACGTTCGCGAACTGGTAGACCACTGCACCGTGATCATGAACGAACATCTCACTGGTATTCAGCGAGACTTCGGTGACCTTCATGGCCTTCATCATCGCGGTGAAACCCGCTATAAACGCTGCACGGCCGCGGTACTCCACTTCCGGTTCGAAGCAAACCACGTCCTCAGTGAAGTAATCGGCGAGTGAGTCTAGCTTATCGGCGCGAATCGCGGCCACATAGTCATCCATCCGTTTCGCGACCGCGACCTGCGCCGCGGCGCTCGCCACAGCCTCGTCGGCGCCGGATTCTTCCTTGATGTTGTCAGCACAACCGAAGGCAAGCACTGCGCAAATCGTCACTGCTGAAATAGGAAGGCCGCTTCGCATTTGGATATCCCTCGAGTAAGATGCACGGGGCCATATTAACTCCGCCGGCACTCACCAGGGAAGACCACGCAGCTCGATGCGATTGATGGACCGCAGCCCGTCGTTGAATGGAAGGACCATGACGGGGATCGGCGATGCAATCGTGCCCGCGGGCTGTTCGATGAGCACTGGTGCATTCACCACGCTCCAACCCAGCGCTTCGTAGTAACGCACCATTCCGTCAACGCAGAAAAGCAAACCACCGTCGACCTTCCATTCCTGCATCAGGGTAACCGCATGCTCGAGAAGCGCACGCGCGTATCCCCGCCGTTGCGCATGAGGAACCGTCACGACTCCACACGCACCACCAACCGTGACGCGCTGATCGTTCACGTGAATGACATCCTTCACAAGCCCCAGGTGACTCGCTACACCTGAATCCGTGTATAGCAGTAGATGCACCATTTCCGGCCTGAACGTCAGGCCAAAGCGCGCCATCCCAAAAATGTCCTCGCCCCAATCGTGCAGTTCCTGCCGCTCGAGCACAGTGAGGCTTGTGACCTGTCTGATTTCCTTGGTCGTCACCGCGTGAATTGTAGGTCGCTACGCCGCGCTCCGCGAACGGGACGCAATTTGTGCTGCAATGTAACGCGCGTCCCTGCCCACTCCCGGCAGGACGTCAGAACTCGCGGCATACTGGAACCTGAGTCCGACAAAAAAGAGTCCCGGTGAACCAGTTGCAACGCCGCGGTCATGAAGCAGCGACCCATTCTGCGCGAATATGGGAAGCTGAATCCAGGAAAAGTCCTCTCGATACCCTGTGCACCAGATGACATTCTCCACGTTCATTACACGCTGATCCTGCAATACGGGAAGGCCATCCCTGACCCCGGCTACCCTCTCAACGCGTTCCACACCCGCGGCGAGGAGGTCGTGCATCTTGGTACGGATGAGCGGCGTGTGATCCACGATGAGTTTGGGACGCAACTTGCGGCCTATGGGTGTGCCAAGGTTCAGCACATGGTGGCCCAGGAAACGGACAACCGGCAACACAAATCGCGATGGGATGCTCCCGTGACGTACTGGAATCTCCGGCGGATTGCTGCCCGACATCCAGGTACGATGTGTGCGCACCACTTCGTACGCGATCTCTGCTCCCGAGTTGCCTGTGCCCACGATCAGCACGCGTCCATCGAGCAACTGCGCCGGACTCTTGTAGTCTTGCGAATGCAATTGCCGGATTTCCGCACTCAGCTCATTCGCGAATGGCGGTACTCGCGGCGTATTGCAGGACCCGGTCGCGACTATTACCTGATCGGCCTCGAAACGACGATCACCGGCGTCAATAATGTATCGGTCATTTGCAAGTGAGAGTTGCCGCACGCGAACGCCTGTTCTTACATCCAGATTGAAGCGCTGTGCGTACGCGGCCATGTAGTCGGCCATTTCGTCCTTGGTCGGGAACGACCATCCTTTTGCCGGGAAACGCCAGCCATCGAGGCCGTCGTATTTCGCTGGAGTGAACACCCGCAGAGAGTCCCAGCGCGTGCGCCACGCACCACCAACCCGTTCGTTGGCGTCGAGTATCACGAAGGACTTTTTCTGGCGCGACAAATGGTATCCGGCCGACAACCCGGCCTGGCCACCACCTATGATGACTGTTTCGAAATATTCAGCCTTTTCTGAATGCTTCATCGTTGCTGCAACCTTTGTGGGTTCGGTGACGGTATTCATCGCGATCCTCCTCCGAAATCAACTGTAGAATTCATTTTCTCGCCGATGGCGAGGCGCAATTGCTGCACGAATGAGAGCGGCTGCTCGAGATGACAGGCGTGACCGGCGTCGTCCACGATGTAAAGCGGCCAGCCAAGCGTCGCACTGGCTTGAGTGGCGAGAGTCAGTGGTGTCATCCGGTCCTGCCGTCCCCATAGTAGCGCCGTGGGGATGTCTATCCGGGACAGTTCGTTAGCGGAAAGCTGTTTGGTGCAAATGCCAACGAGTTGCCTCATCGTCCGTTTCACATGTGACTGTCTGCCGCGTTCAAGGCTGTAGGCATCAAACGCCTCGAACCACTCCGGCTCCTGCTCGTACGCGCGCTCCGCATCGAGCAGGGCCCAGCGGACGAAACGCTCCTGATTCCGCTGGTTCGGTTTCAGATCGAAAAGCATGGCCGTGATCATCAATCCCAGCGGCATGCGATATCTGCTCACGCCCGGCACTCCGTAGAGCACCAGTCGCCGCAGCAGCGCGCCGTCGTTCGCCGCGAAGCGTGCAGCGAGCGTACCAAGCAGCGAATGCACCACCAGAATCGGCTTCTCGTCGCAGGTCTCGCGAATGAATGCTGCGAACCACTCAGCAAAAAATGCATCATCCAGCGTTTCGGCCTGCTGAGTTTCTCCCAGACCTGGAACATCGGGTACGATGACCCGGTAATCGCGAGCGAGCTGCGAGAGCACTGGTGCCCAGTAAGCACCACCAGTCTCCACGCCTCCGTGCATCAAGATCAGCGGTGGCCCCTCGCCCACTTCAAACAGCTCAGTGGCGGTTCCCGCAAGCATGAGGCACCGCTCCACGACATTCGTGCCCGCAAGCATCCGATCGCGGAAACCTCTGCCTCGCGAGCGAGTTTCGTTCACCCCGTCCTGCAACGCGATTTGCATCCTTTCTCCTGAGGTTCGATGACTATCGCGAAGTTAGGGAGATCGATCCAATTGCGCGTCGGGAGAATGGTGCAGCCTAAGAGGGAGGGCCTGCATGGGTAATTATATGTAGGGCTGCCTTTTTTCCCCGTTTGGTCGAACGCTGACGCCCAAATGACGCTGTGTTGACTAGTTGGTTTGTTGTCTCACGCGGAGCCGCCGAGGGAGCGGAGAACTGCACTGGGCCTTGTCGCTCTCCGCTTTCCCCGCGCCTCCGCGTGAAACAACCACTCAACTCGACCACACAGCTACCCAATCGACGAGCGAGAGTCTTTCAAACCACCTCGTGCTGAAACGCATAAGCCGTAGCCGCCGCACGACTGGAAAGGCCCAGCTTCATGAAGATATTGCTGACATGCCGTGCCACGGTCTTGTCGGCGATTCCAAGGTGTTGAGCAATTGCGCGATTCGTCTTTCCGGCGGCAACGAGACGCAGCACTTCTACCTCACGCTCCGTAAGTCCGCCCGCCGCTGATGAACGCGCGCGCGAAAGCTCGCGCACGTAAGCCAGATCGTGCGCGGCACCCAACTGTGCGAAAACCTGGCTGGCTGCTTCCAGTTCCATTGCGCACGCATCGTTCTCGCCAAGTTTGCGACTGGCGAGACCAACCAGTACACGTGCGCGAGCGGCTTCGTACGGCGCCTCAACCTCCTGCCACGCGCTCCACGCCTGCCGCAACGCAGCGACCGCTCCTTTCGCATCGCCAGACGCCAGCAACAGCGACCCGATGCAATGCGCAGAAAGTGCGCGCAGGTATGTTGCATCAACTGCGGCTGCGATTGCTGACAATTCATCCGCCGCCAGCCGCGCCCCGTCCAAATCGTTCGCAGCCAGCAGAGTCTCTACCTGTGCCGCCAGCAGTTTGGCCTTCCTGCTTGTTTCCTGCGGTTCACTCAGCGCATGAGCGATTGCGGACTTCGCAGCATCCACCTGCCCCTGCGCCAGACGTAGTAACGCAAGGCCCGGCTGAGGCACGCGGCCCAGTTGATGCGCCTGCCGATAAGCCTCCTCCGCCTCGTCGAATTCGCCGCGCAAACGGTGCAACTCAGCGCACTGATAATACGCCGCGCCGGCGGCGCGTTGTGCCGTCGGTTGACTCAGATACTCGCAGGCGCGCTGCGCCTCATGCATTGCACCCGGCCATGCGCCGCGCAGCTGCATCAACTCGGCACGCCGCACCAGACACTGGCCCCGAAATGGAACAAGCTCCGGCTGAGCTTCGCACCACGCGCTCAACGCTGAGGTCCATTCCTGCGCGCGTCGCAGGTCAAAGATTTCGGAGCATGCTTCGATCACACTGCAGTACACATAGCCCGCAACGATGGGCGATACCTCTTCCGTAGTCACCGCGACCATCGCTTCATCCAGCAGAGCGACGCCGTCGGCTGTTTCGCCCGCGGCGATCAATGCGCGTCCCTGTCCGTGTCGCGCGAACGCCGTGAGATCTGAGTCGCCGTATTGCCTGCCGATTTCGGCGGCACGACTGAAACCGGCGGACGCCGCGGAGTAGTCACCGGCGAAGATGAGTCGCATGGAGTCGGGAAGCATCAGGTAGCCGCGCTCCACACAATCGAGTTGAGCATCATCCAGAAGTCGTCGCGCGCGCGACAGCCAACCGCTGGCACGCGATGGCTCTCCCTTGGTGAGCATCTCAAAACCGATCCAGAAAGCGGATCGGACGGCGCGTTCAACATCGCCATTACTCAGAAACGCCTGGTGCGCTCGAGTCAAAAGTTCGATGCCGACTGCATCCCTGCCGGTCAGGTGCGCGGCGATTGCCAGACGCTCGATGTCTTCGGCGACAAGTTGCACTTCTTCGTCCGCAGCGGACAACTGCTGAAACGCGGCATCCCAGCTCCGCTGCGAGTACGCTGTTTTACCTCGATCCAGTGCGGTCACGCGTGTCCGGATCCTCAGTTTTTTGATCGATTCAAACCATTCAGGCGCAGCTTGCCGATGCTCCAATGCGGATCGCCCGACGAATCAATCCTGATAATCGCCGTGTGACCGCTGCGCAGGATCATGAATATTGCCGGGAACGCCTGCGAGGCCACGAGCTTGCCCGTGGTAAGGTCGATTGCTTCAACACGCGTTTCGTGCCGGCTGAGCATTTGACCGATCGCTTTGCCGGAAAGCTCGCCGTCATGCATCAACTGGCTTGGCGCCGCAGCCTGCTTCACTTCCTTCGCTACTATTACAACGATCCAGAGAATGCTGTCCGGTACTTCGTGCACCGCGACGAGTCGCGGCGGCATTACTCCGCTCATGAGGTTTTGCGAATCGGCTGTCCACGTCACGAACCAAGGCGCAGCCCGCGAGATGGAACGGATGACGACACCGGCGGTGTCGACCAGTCGAACCTTGTATTCATTGACCCTTGCTGCCCAGTACGCGCCGCCAGCGCTGCTGGCTCCAAGGACGGTCGGCCCGCAGGCCTCGCAGTTGCCTTTCCCTCCGCTCGTGTCGATGGGAATGAGGCGGATGAGCTGTGACACAGTACCGTCGGATGCAATCGTTACAGCGGTTCCTCCGTCCTGCCCAATCAGGAAGCGACCTCCAGGAAGCACCAGCGGAGGAAGGCAACACTCGAAATCTCCAGTCTTCTTTTCATGAGCGAATTTGTAGTCGCCAGCAAAGTAGAGGATCGTTTCCCTGCTCTGGTCGAAGACCGCAATCGTGTCGCCGGGAAGCAACGCGACAATGTTGACTGATTCCAGTTCACCTGGCCCGCCTCCGGCCTTACCCCACGTGGCAATCTGAGCTCCGGTGGAATCGAACACCAGCAAACCATTCTCCTTCGCATTGGCGACAACTATTCGGCCGCGCGAATCAACGACAGGAGTTGCGATGAAAGAAATCGCATCGCTCGGCGAGTCCGTGATGCTAGCGATCGTGTCGAGAACAATCGCGCACGAACTGCAATCGACGGAGGTGAGGGTGATGTCCGCGCCAGATGATGCCTTGGGAGCATCTCCGCACGCAGTTGCGAAGAAAATCGCCGGAATGACAGCAAGAACCGACAGGATGCGGCGCATGGACCTCCCCTGAGCTTTGTTACGCAACACACAAGCAGGAATCAACACTCCAATCGTCAATCTATGCGAACCGGTACGCCTCTCGTGCCAGATCGTACGCCAGCGCACGGGCCATCTCAAGCGCGTCAGTCCTGGAGAGTATGTGCCTGGCAACGAGCCGCGCCAGCCAGTTGGCATCCACGCGGCGCGATAGATCATGTCTCGCGGGTATCGAGCAGAACGCGCGCGTATCGTCGTTGAAGCCAACCGTGTTGTAAATACCTGCAGTCTCCGTGGTGCGCTCACGAAAACGTGTCATCCCTTCGATGGAATCGTGAAACCACCATGGCGGACCAAGCCGAACGGCCGGATAGTGGCTGGCGAGCGGCGCCAGCTCGCGGCTGTACGTCGATTCATCCAGTGTGAACAGTATGAGCGTGAAACGTGGATCATTGCCGTACGCATTGAGCAATGGGCGTAAATTCCGGGTGAATTCCGTGGCGATGGGAATATCGCCACCGCGATCAGCGCCGTAGAGCTCATGCAGCGGTTGATTGTGATTGCGCATAGAACCGGCGTGCAGCTGCATGACAAGTCCGTCCGCAAGCGACATGCGCGCCATCTCCATCAACATGCCGCCTTCGAAACAGCGCTGATCCGCAGGCGTCGCGGCACCATCTACGGCCCTCTGAAAGAGATCCTCTGCTTCATCGGAATTGAGCTGTTGCGTGTATGGTTCAACAACCGCGTGGTCGGTTGCTGTCGCACCCATCGACTTGAAGAACGCGCGGCGTGATTCGAGGCCACTAATCAGCTCCTCGAACGTGTCGATATCAGAACCGCAGGCGCGTGAGAGAGCAGCGATCGCACCCGCCCAATCCGGCGAAGCAATGCGCAACACTGCGTCAGGTCGAAAACAGGGAATGATGCGCCTCCCGCTGCCCCACGCTGAATGTCGGATAGCCGCGTGATGTTCGAGGGAATCGGAAGCCGCATCCGTTGTCGCGAGCACTTCGATGTTGAACCGCTCGTACAACGCGCGCGGCCGGAATTCAGGCGAGCGGAGTTTTTCCGCGATCTCATCATAGATGCGCAGCGCGCTAGCCCCGTTCAGGCGCACGCTTACACCGAACAATTCCGCAAACTGATGGTCGAGCCACAGACCAGTCGGCGTCCCACGAAACAAATGAATGTTATCGGCGAGAATCTGCCACACTCGGCGCGGATCGGCTTCGCTCGCCACACCATCGCGCCTGGGAATGCCGATTGCGTCGAGTGAAACACCCTGCGAATAAAGCAGTCGCAGAATGTAGTGGTCGGGCCAGATAAAGAGCGCCGTTGGCTCGGGGAACGGCTCATTCTCCGCAAGCAGTCGCGCGTCCACATGACCGTGCGGCGCAATTATCGGAAGCGATCGCGTTCCGGCATACAGTTCACGTGCGATGCTGCGAACAGCGGGATCGGAATCGAAGAACCGATCCTCGTGAAGGACGAGGGGGTCAGGCCTGCCCACCGTCATCGGTCGTGCCGGCGAACACTGTGATCACGCATCGACGCCGTCATTCCCGCGAAAGCGGGAATCCAGGGAGGACGACACTGGATTCCCGCTTTCGCGGGAATGACGGTAGTGGTGCTGGATTCCCACTTCGCGGGAATGACGGTATTGGTGCCGGATTCCCTGTTGTGGTTATGCAGAAGGCGCCCACCCCGGCTCATAAGTTCGCGACCAGGACTTCATGGCACCCGCGTCACCCAAAATCCTTCCGGTCTTCGGATCGATCTTGAGCTTCCGCCCCGTCTGCTGTGCAATTGTCCCCAGGTGGCAGAGCATTCCCGTCTTTGCTCCATCCTCAATCGGCAGATTCAATTTCACACCGGTGCGAATCGAGTCGAGGAAGTTCTGCATGTGTAATCCTGTCAGAGCATCGTCGCCCGTGGTGTTAAGCGCATCGCCCGCCTGCGCTGCGATCGATTGCTTCACCACTCTCTCCCGGAGGTCGTTAATCACCCAGCCATCCTGGTCGATGATCAGACTCCCGCCGCTGCCGAGTATTGTCGTGCCGCGAGCGCGTCCATACATCTTGGTGCCATTGCAGCTCTGGCCGTGCCAGATGATCGACTTGCCACCCTCGAACTCCCACGTGGCTTCCTGCGTGTCGGGGAATTCCCAGTCGTCGGCGAAGTGAAAACGCCCACCGTTGGAAACAACACTGGTGGGATAATCGACGCCGAGGAACCAGCGCGCGACATCAATTTCGTGCGTTCCATTGTTGCAGATCTCGCCCGTGCCCCACCGGGTGAACCAGTGCCAGTTGTAGTGGATGATGTTGTCGCGGTAGTCACTCTTGGGCGCGGGGCCCTGCCAGAGGGTGTAGTCGAGATTCGGCGGCACCGGCACAACCTTCCCTTTTCCGATTCCAACGCGCGTGTTCGCATACCAGGTACGCGCGAGGTATGGAGTGCCGATCGCACCTTCCTTGACGGCAGCCAATGCTTCAAAGAATCGCGGTCCGGAGCGCCGCTGTGCGCCCATTTGCACGCGCACATTGTATTTCTTCGACGCTTCGATGAGCAGTTCATCCTCGCGGGGATTGTGTCCGCTCGGTTTTTCGAGATAGACATGTTTGCCAGCCTTCATCGCGAGCAACGCCATGGGTGCGTGCCAGTGATCGGGCGTTGCAATGCTGACCGCATCGACCGCCGGGTCCTCGAGAGCTCTGCGGAAATCGCCGATCCCCTTGGGCTGTTTGTTATTCTGCCCGCGCGCGGCTGCTGTTACCGACCTCGCGATTACGTTGGCATCGACGTCAACGATGTATGCGACCTCCGAGTTCGCCAACCTGCCGAAGTTCTGCGCGTGCACCACTCCCCTGCTGTTCACTCCGAACACGGCGACAACAACTTTCTCCTGCGGCGAGCCGTTGAATGCGAATAGCGGCCCCGCGGCGGTTGACGACGCGACGAGTCCCAGACCCGCCGCAGCTGAGGTCTTGATGAAATCCCGTCGGCCTACATCTCGATCGTTCTCTTCCATGGGAGCCTCAAGTGTTCGAGTTGTCCTGAGTTCTCTTCAACATGGATTCCGGCTTTCGCCGGAATGACGAACGTTGTCACCCCGGCGAAAGCCGGGGTCCATGTTACTTAATCTCGCGAATCTTGATGTCGCGGAACCATACACCGCCATCGTGGTCCTGAAGCACGATTTGCCCCGCACGGCGCACCGGAAACCACGCCGGATACGTCTTGTACTTGCTCAGCGCAAATGCGGAATCGAATCGCGCGGTGCCAAGATCAAAGTCCACCACCTTCACGCCATTGAGCCAGTGCTCTCCATGATTGCCGACGAACAGGATCTTTGATCTGTTCCACTGACCTGCGGGATTGTATTTCTTGTTGTCAGGTGCGGGGAAAATATCGTATAGCGCTCCGGCGCGATGGGTCGCGAGTTTATTATCGGCGGCTTTCGCGTCGTCGAGCATCTGATACTCCCAACCCTTCGCGGCATGGCGCGGTGCCATCTGCGTCGACAGCTCCTCGGACACATTGTACTTGAGCCCACTGTTCCCGGTCTCCGCCACTTTCCATTCCCAGGAAAGCTCGAAGTTCATGAACGCTGCATCGGAGATCAGATCCATTCCGGTGAGCGGCTGACCGTCGGCCTGTACAGGACCTTTGCCACCGAGCAGATGTCTGATGGAACCGTCTTCCACAATCCACAGCCCGGGTGGCACCTCCTTGAAACCAAGTCCATGCCATCCCTTCATTGTGGTTCCGTCGAAGAGAAGTTTCCAGCCAGCGGCTTTTTCCGCGGCGGTCAACTCATTCGGTTTGGCTTGCGCGAGGAGGACAGAAGGAACGAGTAGTGCGAGTGCGAGTGCGGGTGTGAGTGCGTTTCTGATGATCATTAGTCTCTCTCGGTTCAAGAAACATGGATTCCGGCTTTCGCCGGAATGACAGACGAGTGTTCGTCACCCCGGCGACAAAACGTCACCCCGGCGAAAGCCGGGGCGGGTCCATGTTGCTGTTCATGTTGACGCGAGCTTCACATCGGCGGCAATCTCCGCCGGTTGAAGCCTTGGAACTATCAAGTGGATCAGCACCCATCCGGTGACATATGCAGATCCACAAATCAGAAACACAGGTGCATAATTACCACCATTTGCATCGAGCACGCGACCGATGATGCGCTGGAATGCGAAGCCGCCCATCGCGCCAGCGAAGGCGCCAATGCCAACGACCGACCCCACCGCCGCATTGGGAAACATATCGCTTGCCAGCGTATATACATTCGCCGACCATGCCTGGTGCGCCGCTGCGGCAACCGCCACCACCATGACCGCCGTCCACATGCTACCCGCATAAGGCGCCAGCGCCGTTGGCACGATCAACAGCGCCATCGCCAGCATGGTGGTTTTGCGCGCCCGATTGACCGTCCAGCCGCGCTTGATGAATGTGCTCGAAAGCCAACCACCACCTATCGATCCTACATCAGCCACGAGGTAAATAGCAATAAGCGGAAGCGCCACACCGGAGAGCTTCACCCCATAATTTGCATCGAGGAACTTGGGAAGCCAGTAGAGATAGAACCACCAGATGGGGTCGGCGAACAACTTCCCGACGACGAATGCCCATGTTTGCCGGTAGCGGAGCAGTTGCAGCCATGGTACCGGGGTCAACCTGGCATCAGGGGGGTCGCTACGAATGTGGGCGAGCTCCGCCGGCGTGACAGATGGGTGAACGTCCACACTCCGGTACAAGGGAATCCATAGAAGCAGCCAGAGGAACCCCAGCGCACCTGTAACAACGAACGCCGCCTGCCATCCCCACCGTACAACAATAAAGGGGACGATGATTGGAGTGAGTATCGCTCCAGTATTGGTGCCGGCGTTGAAGAGACCCGCCGCGAGCGCGCGTTCCCGCTTGGGAAACCACTCCGCGACCGTCTTGATTGAGCCTGGAAAGATCGCCGATTCGCCCAACCCCAAAAAAGCGCGTGCAATTGAAAAGCCTGCGGCTGTACGCGCGAATGCATGCGCCATCGCCGCGAGCGACCACGCCACCACTGCGGCGGCCAGTCCGCGCTTGACACCAATCCGGTCGAGCAACCATCCGGAAATGAGAAAGCCGCAACCGTACACAATGGTGAAATACGAAACGATGTCGCCGTAGTCGGTCTCGCTCCAACCCAACTCGGTGGTGAGCGTCGGCGCGAGAATGCCCAGCACCAGACGGTCGATGTAGTTGATGGTTGTGGCAACGAACAGCAGCGCCAACACCGTCCAGCGATATCCGAAGCGGCGTTCAGTCATCGCACCTCGCTCGCGCTCAATCCTTCCCACAAACCTTGCAGGTACATCGCGCCGAGTGCGCGATCGTACAGTCCATAACCAGGGCGTCCGCGCTCGCCCCAGATCATCCGGCCGTGGTCGGGGCGCATCGGACCGGCGAACCCTGCATCATGGAGCGCGGATAACACGCCGGCCATATCCACATCACCAAAGCGCGAAGGATGTGGGACCTCGTGAAAGTTGCGCCCCCCCCCGGCGTCACGCTGCACATTGCGACAGTGCGCGAAATGTATCCGTCCCATCGTTGCGAAGCGGCCCGCCATCGATGGCAGATCGTTTTCTGCCGCGGCACCGAGTGAACCCGTGCAAAAGGTGATTCCATTCGCGGGACTGTCGACCAGATCGACGAGCCTTTCGAGTGCCGCGCTATTCGTCATGATGCGCGGCAGACCAAAGATGGACCAGGGTGGATCGTCGGGGTGCAGCGCCATGCGCACATTGCTTTCTTCGGCGACAGGAACGACGCGTTCGAGAAAGTATGCGAGATGTTCCCACATGCGTTCATCGTTTACATCGCGATAGGCCGCGAGCAGTCGCGCGAGTTCTTCTGGTTTGTACGCCGCCCCCCAGCCGGGAAGGTCGCCGGTACCGCGCGACAGATCTATTGCTGCGAGCGCATCGTCGTCATACGCAAGCGCGGTTGATCCATCCGGCAGCGCGCGTGCGAGATCCGTGCGCATCCAATCGAACACGGGCATGAAGTTGTAGCAGAGAACAGGAATGCCTGCCGAACCCAGATTCCGGATGCTTTTGGCGTAGTTGTCGATGAGACGATCGCGCGTGGGCAAGCCGAGCTTGATGTCCTCGTGCACAGGGATGCTTTCGACCACGCCGAGCCGGAGACCGGCCTTGTCGACCGTCGCACTCAGAGCATCCACTCGCTCGCGCGGCCAGACATCGCCAACAGGGATGTCGTAAAGAGCGGACACGATTCCTTCGACGCCCGGTATCTGCCCAATGTTGGTAAGGGACACGGGGTCGTCGTGCCCGAACCACCGGAAAGTCATCTGCATGACATCATCACCCTCACTCGTCATTCCGGCGCACAAACGTCACCCCGGCGAAAGCCGGGGCGGAATCCATGTTGACGACTACAATGGATTCCGGCTTTCGCCGGAATGACGACCTTCTAACCATTGTCCTGGCCTCGAGCAACACTGACTGCACGCAGGAATTCCCTCGCTAGCGCACCGATCGCATTGAAGTCGGCGCGCTTCAGCGCCTCGCGAGAGATCAACTCGCCTCCCACTCCAACCGCAGCCGCGCCCGCGGCGAACAGGCCGGGAATTGTCTCCAGTGACACACCACCGGTGGGGATCAATGGAATGTTGGGAAAAGGACCCTTGAGCGCGCGCAGGTACGCAGCGCCGCCGACACTATTCGCCGGAAAGACTTTCACAAAGGCCGCCCCGCTTTGCGACGCGGTGAAAACCTCCGTAGGTGTCAGCGCTCCGGCAATCATTAGCACTTCATCACTGGCCGCCTGTTCGGTCACATCGGGCACAAGACAGGGCGAGACGATGAAGCTCGCCCCCGAGGCTGCAGCCAGGCATGCAGTGTCGGAATCGGTTACAGTGCCCGCACCAAGGAGCATTCCCGCTCCAAGGCGGCGCGACACCGCGCTTATCGCATCCAGCGCATTGGGAACCGTCATCGTGATCTCCGCGATTGAAAGTCCCGATTCAAAGAGTGTATCAGCGACGCGGATGGCATCTTCCTTGGAATCGGCGCGAATGACGGGAATGATTCCAATCTCCCGTATCATGGCTGCGGCCTCGCTTCTCGACCGTCGCTTGATGCTCATCGCTTCACTCTCAGACTGCCGCCCGCGAGAACCTGCTCAACTTCTGCCAGAGTTGCCTGGCTGAAATCACCGGGAACCGTGTGCTTGAGCGCTGAAAGAGCCGTACCGAACCGCACCGCGCTGTTCCAGTCATTGTCGCGCAGAAACGCAAAGATGAGCCCCGCGCTGAATGCATCACCGGCCCCGATGCGATCCACAATTTCCACCTCGTAGCGCGGTGCGCAATGCAATTGGCCGTCGGCAAAGACAAGCGCGCTCCATGTGTTCTGCCACACGCGGGGATTCTCGCGCAATGTGATCGCGACAGCGCGCGAACCGAAGCGTTCCTGAAGCCTGCGTGCAACGCCGGCGTACGCCTCAGCATCCACACTGGAAAAGTTGTCGTCGGCGGAGCGGCCGCCAATTCCGAACACCACGCGCGTGTCCTCCTCGGTGGTGATCAGAACATCAACATGCTGCATCATTGGTTCCTGAACGGAGCGTGCGTTTTCTGCGCTCCATAGTCTGCTGCGGTAGTTCAGGTCGTAGCTCACCGTGAGGCCCAGCTTCTTCGCTGCGGACAGCGCCTCAACGGTAGTCGCCGCCGCGGATTCGCTCAGTGCTGGAGTGATCCCGCTCGTGTGGAACCAGCGCGCTCCGTTGAACACGCTACTCCAGTCGATCATCCCCGGCGCGATGCGACTCACTGCCGAAGCGGAACGATCGTAAAGCACGGTGCTCGCGCGCGGTGCGGCCCCCAGTTCGGCGAAGTAGAGGCCTGCGCGATCGTCCGGCGTCCACGCAACATGTGCAAGGTCCACCCCCTGCTCGCGCGCCCTGTTAGCGATCATTCTGCCCAGAGGGTTTTCCGTGAGCCGCGACACCCAGCTGGCGGAGAGTCCCAGGCGCGCCGCGCCGACGGCGACATTGAGTTCACCGCCGCCGACGTGCACATCGAAGTTGCGCGCTTGCTCGAGTCGCTGAAATCCGGGAGGCGTGAGGCGCACCATCGCTTCGCCGAATGTCACCAGGTCTGTCATCGGGATACGACGGTTTCGGTTGCGTTTGTATCGGGAACAGGGCTCATTATACAGGGAGCGGGCGGCTAGTGCCACCTGCTTTCGGCCGTGACCCGATTTCGTCATTCCGGCGAAAGCCGGAATCCATGTTGACGACCAAAATGGATTCCGGCTTTCGCCGGAATGACGGAGCAACCTGTCCAACTTCTCGCTTAGTGACGCAAACGCACCCCGCACTCGATCTCACTGGACGTACCGCCGTCGTGATTGGCGGTACATCCGGAATCGGCCGCGCCATTGCTCTCGGATTCGCCCAGGCTGGCGCCGATGTCGTGGCTACCGGTCGGCGCGAAGACCTCATCGACTCTGTCGCGGCTGAGGTCGAAACGCTGGGCAGACGCTCGCTGCGCCGCACCTGCGACGTCGGCAAGAATGTAGACGTCGATGCGTTGCTGTGGGCCTGCACCGAGTCGTTCGGCAAGGTGGACATCCTCGTCAACGCCGCCGGTCGCACCAAACGTGCGCCCACACTCGAGATGTCCGACGACGAATGGAACGCGATCATCGACACCAACCTTATGGGCACCCTGCGCGCCTGCCGAGCATTCGGAGCGCACATGCTTGAGCGCGGTTACGGCCGCATCATCAATATCGCGTCGCTTACTTCCTTCGTTGCACTCCATGAGGTAGCCGCATACGGAGCAAGCAAAGCCGCGGTTGCAGCACTCACAAAATCATTGGCAATCGAGTGGGCGCGCAACGGAGTTTGCGTGAACGCGCTCGCCCCGGGCGTGTTTCGCACGGCGCTGAACGAGAAACTCCTCGACGGCACCGACCGCGGGCGCGAACTTCTGCTGCGCACTCCTATGAATCGTTTCGGCAGCCTCGATGACATTGTCGGTCCAGCTGTCTTTCTGGCGTCGGAGTCGGCACGTTACATCACGGGGCACCTCCTGGCCGTTGACGGCGGCTTCCTCGCAAGTGGCGTGAACCAGTAGGTTATGACAACGGAACTGCGGGAACAGCGGGAACAGCGGGAACAGCGGGAACAGCACCGGAACGGCGCGTGGGGAGCTGCGAATTGGGAACTGCGCCTGGGGGATTGCGCCGAGGGGACTGCGCCCTGGGAACTGCGAAACTGTACGGCGAAACGGCGACAGCGAGTTCGCCGTTCCCTCAGCGAATGTCCCCGGGCGCAGTTGCTGATTTCGCACTTCCCCTGGCGCCGTTCCCACAGCGCCGTCCCCCAGGCGCAGTTCCCCATTCGCAGTTCCCCACGCGCCGTTCCGGTGCTGTTCCCGCTGTTCCCGCTATTCCCGTCGTTCTCCATGCTCCACATAGGCGCTCATTTGCATCTACAACGGCGCTATCCATGCAAGTGGCGTGAACCAATAGAGGTTATCGCACATGACTTCCAGACGTGAATTCATCGCAGCGCTCGGCGCACCATTCCTCTCTGCAGTGACGCTCGGTCGTCCGCAACTGCAATCACAGATGAAATGGGGATACGCGTCGATCACATGGGGCGGCCGCGACCTCGAAGCAATCGACGACATAGCGTCGCTCGGCTTCGCCGGCGTTCAACTGCGCGCCAACATCCTGACACAATTCGGTGACAGGCCGCAAGCACTACGCGATCTGCTGGCCAGCAAGAAGCTCCATCTGGTGGCACTGTCGAGTGGCGCGGTCTCGCTGGACCCGGCGCGCGAGCAGCAGATGATGGACGATCATGTGATGCGCGCCCGTTTCGTGCATGATGTAGGCGGATCGTATCTTCAGGTCACGGATCAGAAGCCGACCGGGCGTCCAGTTGTTGCCGACGATTACACACGGCTCGGCAAATTGCTGACGGAAATCGGCAGGCGATCGGCGGATCTTGGTGTTCCCCTCGGTTATCACAACCACATGGGGACAATCGGTGAGGCGCCCGCGGATGTCGATCGCATACTCGATGCTGCGGATCCACGTTTTGTGCGCTTCGAGCTGGACATCGCGCACTATCATCAGGGCGGTGGCAATCCTGCTGATGCAATCAGGAAGCACAGGGACAGGTTGCTCTTCCTGCATATCAAGGATGTAGAGCGTCTCGCGCCCGGAGCGGCGCGCGGTTCTGCATCCTATCGCTTTGTAGAGCTGGGTCGCGGGGTTGTCGACGTCAAAGCTGTAATCACCGCGCTCAATGACGTGGGCTTTCGCGGCTGGTCAGTGATTGAACTCGATGGAGTACCGCCGGCAACGCCTGCACGCACGCCCAAAGAGTGCGCCGCGCTGAGTAAGAAGTACCTCGAAGAAACTCTTGGCATTCGAGTCACCACGGGGTGACGGCACCCGCATCGACCTTGACATGAACACGCGTCGTGCGATCTTGATCAGACACTTTTGATTCGCGCGAACGCTATGGCGGCGCATGCGAGGGAGGAAGACAATGCCACTGTTCATGGATGTACACCACGGAGTTGAAGGTCTGACAGCTGACGCAGTTGCCGGCGCGCACAAGAAGGATCTCGACGAACAGGCGAAACATGGCGTGAAGTATCTCAAGTACTGGTTCAATGAAGACACTGGCACAGTGTTCTGTCTGAGCGAGGCTCCCGATCGTGAGGCCGCGCTCACGGTGCATCGCGAAGCTCATGGCCTTATGCCTGATGAGATTATTGAGGTGCAGGAAGGGAACTAGGCGACGGCGATTCGTCGTACAGAACAGTGGTGAGATAACGGGATCCGGAATCGGGAGAAATCGCGGCAACGCGGTGCCCGGATCCCAGTTCGCGTGCGACTTTCAGCGCTGCCCAGGCGATTGCGCCACTCGACATGCCGAGGAAGAGACCTTCCTCCTGCGCGAGTCTTCGCACGAGGGGGAACGCGTCCTCTTCCCATGCGGGAATTACACGATCCACTACTGTGCGATCGAAGTTCGCTGGTACGAATCCTGGTCCCATCCCCTGAAAGTCGTGATGTCCGCGCACGCCGCCAGATAACACCGGTGATCGCGCTGGTTCCACCGCGACTATCAGAATATCCGCGCGTTGCTCCTTGAGGAATCGTCCCACCCCCGAGATGGTTCCGCCTGTTCCGGATCCGTAGACGAAGGCATCGATGCGCTCATCCATCTGCGAAAAGAGTTCAGGCCCGGTTGTCTCGTAGTGAATGCGAGGATTCGCCGGATTGGTAAACTGATTCGGCATCCACGCTCCCGTGCGCTCGCTGATTCGCTCGGCTTCTTCAATAGCAGCAAGCATGCGGCGTTCGGGATCGGTGAGCACGAGTTCCGCTCCATACGCGCGCAGTGTACGCTTGCGCTCATCGCTCATCGATTCGGGAAGGCAGAGAATGAGTTTGTAACCGCGCGCCGCGGCGACCTGCGCCAGACCGATGCCGGTGTTTCCTGACGTGGGCTCCACTATAGTATGCCCGGGAGTGAGTATCCCGCGCTGCTCGGCGTCGAGAATCATGCCGAGCGCGGTGCGATCCTTGATAGATCCGGCAGGTTGCATCCCTTCGAGCTTGAGCCAAACCTCGGCCATGCCCGGCTCCACAACGCGCGTGAGCTGCACCATTGGTGTGGCGCCAATCGCCGCGTCTATACGATCTCCCGGAGCCACGAGCGTGCGCCGGCCGTTGGATGCATTACGAAGACCGCGCGCGTGACTTATGAGTTTGTCTGGCACCATGAGGTTCGGGATTGCGAGCAGCAGTGGCCACAAAAACGAAAAGGCCGCTCGAAGAGAGCGGCCGGAAGTTTGTCAGCGCGATTGGTTACGTAGTACTCATACCACCGTGCGCCGCACCCCGCCCCGCTCGTGTGTGCGTGTACACAGGCAGACCTCAACATCGCAGCAACGGGTGCGGGGGCAGAGTGACATGGTGAGGTTAACGTAGGCCGCGTTGGCTGAGTCGTCAACCATCGTCGTCATTCCCGCGAAGGCGGGAATCCAGAGAAGACGACCCTGGGTTCCCGCTTTCGCGGGAATGACAAAACTCAATTCAGCGCGACGATGGGGCGGCGAATATTGCCACTTCGATGCGACGGTTTTTCTGGCGTCCGGCTTCCGTATCGTTCGTCCCCAAAGGTTCCAGTTCGCCCCTGCCCGACGTGCGCATGCGGTTCTGGGCGACAGCCTGGGACACGAGGTATCTCTGCGAGGAAATCGCTCGTCGCTGCGACAGATCCTGATTGTAGGTCGTGCTCCCGAGCGCGTCTGTGTGGCCCACGATGAGCAGTTCAGTATTCGGATACTTCTTGAGGCTCGCAGCGAGATTCTTCAGATTCACAGCCGATTCGGAACGAACCACATCAGAATCAAAATCAAACAGAAGTCCCGATGCGAAGGTGACGGCGATCCCTTCCCCAATCCTCTCCACCGTGGCGCCCGGTATCGCAATCGCGATTTCCCGCGCCTGAATGTCCATCTGATGCCCGATGATCGCACCGGCCGCGCCGCCAACCACAGCGCCGATGATGGCGCCGCGCGTTGTAGACCCGGTTTGGTTCCCGATAACACCGCCGACCACCGCGCCGGTAGCACCACCAATAACAGCGCCCTTGGTCTTGCGAGATGATGCACAGTCCGTGCACACGAGCACAGCAGCGAGGAGCGTAATGCCTCGCATCGAACGGGCGAATTTAGCGGATGAGATGAGATTACTCATATTGACGTTCCCGATAGAGTGAAGTCCTGAAGGTGGCGGCGGCATTGAGGCCGGCAGCGCCAACAGTACAGTTAAGCAGGAACCGTACCGTGTGCGGCGTGCTCTGCTTGCGGCAGCGATCTCCTCAGCGAACTGCCAGCTTTGCCGAAACGTTCGAGAGAATGGCCTGCAGCGACTCGAAATCGGGTGGCTTCACCAGGTGGCGATCAAAACCTTCCGCGATCGCGCGCTGCACATCGGATTCCCGTCCGTACCCCGTCACAGCGACCAGCATTGCATCCTCCATCCCCTCCTGCATTCGCAACTGCTTCGCCACCGCATAGCCATTCAATCCCGGCAAGCCAATGTCGAGCAGTACTGCATTGGGCAGAAACTGAGAGGCCAACTGCAACGCGGTCGCACCATCGTGCACTGCGCGCGCCTCATGCCCCAGTGCTCTTACCAGCAGCGCCAGACTCTCTGCCATATCCAGATTGTCGTCCACCACCATCACGCGAAGGCTGCCCGCAATCTCGGCCTGCAATATTGCAGCCGGCGCTGGCCTCCCGAGCGTGGACAGCGGTGCCACAGGCAAACGCACGACGAACTCGCTGCCTTCTCCAAACACGCTCGTCGCCTTCACCGTTCCGCCGTGCAGCTCGGTGAGCCTCTGCACCAATGACAAACCGATGCCGAGTCCACCTTGCGATCGATCCAGCAACCGCTCCGCCTGTGTGAAGAGATCGAAGATGCGCGGCAACAGGTCGGCGCCAATGCCGATACCCGTATCGCGAACCCGCAGTACGCAAAAATCTCCTTCCTGCACAGCGCTCAACCAGATGCCGCCACCCGGATCCATGTATTTGGCCGCATTGGTCAGCAGATTCACAACCACCTGTTCCAGACGCGCGGCGTCGGCATGCAGCCAGATGATGTCAACTGGGAGCGATACGTAGAGCGTGTGCCTGGCCTGATCGATCACGGGACGCGCGGTTTCGATCGCCCCTTCAATGATTCCGTTCACACCAACGCGCTCCAGACGCAGCTCGATGCGGCCGGTGTTGATACGCGAAACTTCCAGTAGATCATCCACGAGATGCTTCAGATGATCCACCTGGCGCGCGATGATCGTGCGCGCCTGGAGCTGGATGAGGTTCTCATTCCCCTGCTGCATACGAAGGAGCTGCACCGCATTCATTATCGGTGCGATGGGATTACGCAGTTCGTGACTGAGCATTGCGAGGAATTCATCCTTCCTGCGATGCAGATCGGACAGCTCCGCTGCCTGCTCCTGGGTCTGTCGCTCCAGGCGGCTGCGATCGCTGATGTCCCTGATATTACACTGCACCACCCGCAGATCATCCACCGAGTACACATTGCTCACGAACTCGACTTCGACCCGCTTGCCGTGCGTCGTCTGGAGCGGAAGATGCTCATAGCGCAGGTAGCCAACCGTCTGCAATTCGCGATAAGCGCTTTCATTCTGCGCCTTGTCGCTGAACAGCCCAATCTGCCAGAGTTCCTGGCCCAGAAACTCAGCGTGCGAGTATCCGAGCAGCTCAGTCATGTACGGGTTGGCATCGATGATTCGTCCGGAAACTGCGTCGAGAATCAGGATGCCATCCTTTGCTGTCTCGAACAGGCGACGGTAGCGCAGCTCGGAGATTCCCAATGCCACTGACGCATTCGCCTTCATGGTGGTGTCCTCAATGGCAAGCAAGATCATGTCCGGAAGCCCGCTCACCGTACTGACTCGCTGCGCGTTGAGCAGCATCACCTTTCTGCCGAGCGTGGGAAATTCGTGCACCACTGCGAAGTCGCGGATGGATTGGTTCTTGGGCAGAACTTCCTCCAGCAGTGTTCGCAAGCGAGGAATGTCCCACTGGCGATCGCCCAGGTCGTAAATGAACTGCCCCTCTGTCGCACCCTTTGCAACCTTGAAGGCGCGGTAGAACGACGCATTCGCGGTGCGCACTCGGAGGTCTGCGTCCAGAACAAGGAATGGCTCGCGCAATGTCGCAATGATGTTGTCCGCATAGACAAGGGCAGCATCGGCGAGTCGTTCAATTGCTCTGCGTTCGCTGACATCGCGGAAGACCAGCACGACTCCGCGCAATTCGCCGCTGTCGTTTCGAATCGGGGCGGCGCTGTCATCAATCGGAACCTCGGTTCCGTCCTTCGCGATAAGAAGGCAGTGGTTCGACAGCACGACTGGAACACCCTCACGGAGCGCGCGAATAGCGTGATTCTCAACAGGCAACCGACTCGCCTCGTTGATTATTCGAAAGACGGAACCGAGCGGCTGGTTCGCTGCCTCCAGATGAGTCCAGCCGGTCAGCGACTCAGCCACCGGGTTCAGGAAGGTGATATGCGCTTCGTCGTCGGTGGCGATTACCGCGTCACCGATGCTGGCAAGGGTCACGCGCCACCATACGGGAGGCATGCGTGAGTCGTCGCGCGGATGCGACGATGGTTCCAAGTGGGGTCCGGCGCCGGACGAGTCCGGAGAACCTTTTGTGATCATTGTCCTGCCTATTTGGGTGGTACTACTATCGCAACGTAGTACTATCGCGTCGTGGGTGCCCGGCGCAGCGAGCTGGAGTGGCTGGTTCAGGCGTCCAGGGCCGCGCGCACCTTGCGATTGAGTGCGTCCCGCGTGAACGGCTTCTGCAGAAAGGCGGCTCCTCCCTCTATGACACCGTGGCTCAGCACGGCATCCCCGGTGTAGCCGGACATGAACATCACTCTGATTCCGGGCCGTATTGCCTCGACTCGACGCACAAGTTCAGTACCGCTCATGACGGGCATAACGACGTCGGTGACGACGAGATCGATGCTTTCACCCAGTTTCTCGAATTCTCTGAGAGCCTCGGCGCCGTTTTTTGCCGAAATAACGCGGTAGCCATCATGGGCCAGCATCTGCACGACGAGTTCGCGCACCATCTCGTCGTCCTCGGCAACGAGCACAGTCTCGGTGCCGCGGGCGGCCGGCGCAACTACTTCCGTCATCACCAACTCCGCTCTTTCCTCGACGCGAGGCAGATACATCGTGAATGTTGTGCCGACACCCTCCTCGCTGTCACACCAGATACTGCCGCCACTTTGCTTGACGATGCCGTAGACCGTGGAAAGACCCAGGCCTGTCCCCTTGCCCTGGTCTTTCGTCGTGAAGAAGGGTTCGAAGACGCGCATCGCCGTTGCGCTGTCCATACCGCTGCCACTGTCGCTGACGGAAAGCATTACGCACGGCTCAACTTGACGAAGAGACTGGCTCTCTGCAGACGGATCACCAATCGAGACGTTCGCAGTTCGGATCGTGAGCTTGCCTCCTGTTGGCATCGCATCGCGCGCGTTCAGGATCAGGTTCATGATTACCTGTTCGATTTGTCCCGGGTCCGCGTTGATCCGGCTCAGGTCGGGAGCAAGACTGGTTTGCAGATCGATGTCCTCGCCGATCAGTCGCTGCAACAAGCTGTCCAGCCCGGAAACGAGAACGTTCAGATCGAGCACCCGTACCTCGAGCACTTGCTTGCGACTGAAGGCAAGAAGCTGGCGCGTAAGGTTCGTAGCCCTGGCACCACATCTACGGATCTGTTCAATGTCTCCTTTCAAGGGATCGTTCTCTCTCAGTTCCGACGAGATGAGATCGCAATGCACCATGATGACGGTCAGCAGATTGTTGAAGTCGTGCGCTACGCCACCTGCCAGGTGGCCAATTGCATCGAGTTTCTGCGATTGCCGCAGTTGACTTTCGAGTCGCTTTCGTTCGGTGATGTCCTCCCGGACTTCAAGAACGCCAACAATCTCACCCTTCCCACTGCGATAGGGCACCTTCACCGTGTGAACCCAGTGTTCCTCGCCATCTGGATGCCCGGCCGATTCCGTATCCTCCCTGGCCTCCATGTCCTTCGTCTCCCCGCTGGCCATGACAGCGTGGTCGTCGGCGTGGTACGCCTCGGCACGAGCTGACGAATAAAATGCGAAGGCATTCTTGCCAATGACCTCGTCAGCTGGAACGCCCAGATCCCTGGCGTAGTTCGCGTTGCAGAACAGAATGTTCGAATTGCGGCCTTTGACGCAGATGCTGTGGGGAAGGTGTTCGACGAGATTACGATTGAGTCTCTCGCTTTCGCGCAGAGCTTGTTCGGCACGTTTGCGCTGAGTGATGTCGCGGATATTGCACTGAATTACCTGCTCGTCGTCGACCAGATAGATATTGCTCACGAATTCAACATCTATGTGTCCGCCACTCGCCGTTCGCAGGGGGAGGTCATCGTAGCGGATGTAGCCGTTTTCCTGCAACTCGCGGAACGCCGCCTTCGATGCCGTGACGTCTTCAAAGAGTCCGATCTGCCAGAGCTCCTTCCCTACGAAATCGGAATGAGAGTACCCCAGGATGTTCATCATGTACGGGTTGGCGTCTGCAATCTGGCCGGAGGCGGCGTCGAGGATGAGAATGCCGTCTTGCGCGGTCTCGAAGAGTCGCCTGTATCGTGTTTCCGAGGCATGCAGCGCATCTTCCTCAGTCTCTTGCGGCGCGAGAGCCCACTTGCCTCGTTGAATCATCTTGTGTTGCCTCGGTTGTCTACGTGGAGGCAAGCGATTGCAAGTTCGGGCCCAAGGGGGAGGCCCATCTAGGCATGTACGGCAGCCTCCTCCGCATCCTCCATCGGGATGCCCCATTGATGCTCGATAAACTGATCGTGCGCACACCGGATTTCATCGCCAGCAGGCATGCGCTGGGTGTAGGTGCCGTCGATGTTGAGATCCCACGCGCTGCGATTGTCGCCGAGGTATGTCGCGAGAAGGGCGCGCAGGTACGGAGTGATTGTGGCATCCTTCACCGGGACCACAGCCTCGATGCGATTGTCGAAGTTGCGTGACATCCAATCGGCGGATCCCATGAAGAATTCCTCGTCGCCACCGTTGGCGAACGACCATGTGCGTGAGTGCTCGAGAAAACGGCCCACAACACTGACAACTCGAATGTTGCTGCTGACTCCCTGGATCCCTGGTCTGAGGCAGCAGATACCGCGGACGATGAGATCGATCTCGACACCGGCCTTCGATGCGCGATACAGCGCTCTGATCGTTTCGGGATCGGAGAGCGAATTCATTTTCGCGACAATGCGTGCGGGTCGCCCCGACTCCGCGTGCTCGGCTTCGCGGTCAATCAAGGCGATAACCTTGTTGCGCAGAGAGTCTGGCGCCAGGAGCGACTTGTAGTTCGCGTGGTGCGAAAACCCTGTAAGATGATTGAACAGCGCGCTGATATCGGCGCCGATGGCCGTGTCGCATGTGAAGAGCCCGAGATCGGTATAGACCCTGGCGGTGCGCGTGTTGTAGTTACCGGTACCGATATGCACGTAGCGTCGTATCCCGTCAGGATCGCGGCGCACAACGAGCGCGATCTTCGCGTGGGTCTTGAGGTCGCCGATCCCGAACACGGCGTGCACTCCGGCATTCTCCAGCATGCGCGCCCAGTTGACATTGAAAGTCTCATCGAAGCGGGCTTTGAGTTCCACAACCACAACAACCTGCAATCCCCGTTCGGCCGCGGCTGCGAGCGCCCGCAGAATCTCCGTGTCAGGAGAGGTGCGGTACAGCGTGAGTTTGATCGCGAGAACGTTTTCGTCCTCTGCTGCTTCCGCGATGAACTCTTCCACTGTCGTAGCGAAGGAGTCGAACGGATGATGCACCAGCACATCGTGTTCACGCACAATGTCGAAGATCGAGCGGCGCTCGCTTTGAAATGCCGGAGGTGTGACGGGAGTAAGTGGCGCATAGCGCAGCTCCGGAAGGTCGATTCCCGCGAGTTGCATCAGGTCGCCGAGTTGCAGGAGCGATTCCGCCTCGTGCACATACTTCTCGCGCAAGGGTGCGACAGATGGCATCTCCTCGTCGCTCATTTCCGCCACGAGCCTGCTGCGTATCCCTTCCGGGATTTGTGACGGCACCTCGAGGCGGGACACCTCGCCGAATCGACGCTGGAAAACATTTTCCTCGAGCGTGGTCAGTGTATCACTCTCTTTAGCTGCATTGGCGGCTCCGAGCTCCGCGTCGCGCGTAATACGAAAGGGGCACCAGTTTACGATATCGAATCCCGAAAACACCATCTCGAGATTGGCGCCAATCAACCGTTCCAGCGGCAGGTAGCGGTGAGCGTTGCCCAACTTTACCCATCGCGGCAATGTCCTGGGAACCTCGAGGATTGCGAAATGGTCGCTCCCCGCGCGGGCATCCTTGAGCTGCACTGCAATGGAGAGAGCAAGACTGGAAATGTGCGGCACCACATTCGTGGTATCCATTCCCAGGGGAGTGAGAATGGGCAACACGTCACGCTCAAAGTAGTCGGTTGCCTCCATCAGTTCCTTCCTGGAAAGATCGTCGGTCGAGATAAGTTCAACTCCCGATTCTGCGAGCAGGGGCAGCAGTTCCCGGTGCAGGCAGCTCATCTGCAGGCGCCTCAGCGCGGCTTCCCGCTCTGCAATGGCGTCGAGTTGCTCGATGGGAGTGAGTTCATCCGGCGCCTCGATTGCCTCGTCGTCCGACACCTGGCGGCGCAGCCCCGCCACTCTGGTCATGTAGTACTCGTCCATGTTCTTGCTGAAGATCGCAAGAAAGTTGAGGCGCTCGAGTAACGGATTCCTGCCGTCGAGCGCTTCGTGCAGAACCCTGGCGTTGAATTCAAGCCAGCTCAGTTCGCGATTGATGTAGAGAGAACGTGCCTTTCGTGTTTTTGCCATTGTGGTTCAGTGAATCTTGAGTCCCGAACGCATGCTGAAGCGGGAGCGACCGCCATCGTTCGTCAATGTGAATGTCATGAGTACGGGCGAGTCAGGCAGGCCAACCCACAATCCGCCTCCCGCTACCGTGTGCCATCCGCCGGGTGAGCTGCCGTTTACGAACACTCTGCCGGCATCAGCAAGTCCCAACACTCCGGCTTGCAGAGGAAGAACAAGGAGGAATTTCGCCAGCGGTATCTGAAGTTCCGCGCTGCCAAACAACGAGGCGTCGCCCTCAAAGTTCTGGAATCCCTCAGCCCTGATGGCATTCCTGCCACCGATGAATGCCGCGTCGTGAAATGGAAACTCACCAAAGAGCTTCATCCCTCCGCCGCGCATTACAAGGATGGGACTCGTGGGAAGCGGCAGTGTGAGCGAGGCGCCCGCGCGCGCCGATACCGCGTCAAAGGGGCTCTTCACATCCCATAATGCTGGATAGTGCGTGACGTCGAGGTCGAGTATCACCGTATGCAACGGCCTGGGAAATACGGTCCACAGGCGATCACGCACAATCGCCGGCCGCAGGCCCAGAGGCATGCTGACATGCAGATTGAGCCGCGCGCCTACCTGACCAAAGCTGCCAAAGCCGTATGGTCTTACTTCGGACAGAAACTGGTTCGGAACGCTATCCGTGGTTGAGTATTGAACTACCGGGCCCAACGAGATGTCACTCCCTGAGTTCAGTGAGAGAGCCACCGCGGATTGCAGCATCCACTGACGCTGTCGCGCTTCATAGTAGGTGTCGCGTGCCTGTTCACGCGTGAGCATATTGCCGAGGCCACGATAGGTGAACAATTCGAGGTCGGACATCATGGCGTCGCTGACCAAATGCAAAGGCGAGTTTTCGGTGCGACGATCAGCTTCGATGCCGATGCGCCAGCCACGGAACCGTGTTGCGTACTCTGCTTCAATGTCAATGCGCGATGCATAGGGATGGTGCTCGAAACCGTAATCGTATCTGGTAACGCCCAGTGCCGGCGTTGCGCCCAGCCCGCTGTGTGAACCGTATCCGATCCTGGGAACCCATCGAATGCCCCGGTCCTGGCCCGGTGGATTCAGTTTACCGTTCCTTTCCACCATCTGTTTGCGGTTGAAGAGTGTGTCAGCTCCGTAGCTCACTCCGCTCGCCTCACCCTGATCATAAATCCGCGTGGGTTCGCGAGCGCCGTTGACCGAGGAGGAGTCTCTCAGACTGTTGTTGCCGTTCCCGCCGACAAGGCGCACCAGAATACTGCGACGGACATTTCCTGTTACGATGGCGCTGTCATCCCCTCCGTGCAGGAACACACGAACCTCTTCGGTCTCCCGCGAATCGAAGCGACGCGCGAAGTACTCCGTGCCATTTGCCGACACGAGACGCACGTCGACAAAGCGCTGATCCACTCGCGTCACGATCGCCCTGTCCGATGCATCGGTCGCATGGACGTCGGGCGCCACTGCGAGGCTGAGATACCAATCCGTCGCCGTGGATTGCAAACGGTTACGACGATCCTTGATGCTGGCCGCGAGCTGAGGACCCGAAGCCCGGTACTCGGCCGGCTGCATCAAAACCGCAGCATCAATCACAGAGTCACTGATGTCGCGTACCAGAGAAGTTGCCACCGAGTCCCACTGCTGCCTGTCCAACTCCGCCAACACTCGCCCATCAAAGCCGCGGTGCTCGGTGAGTCCCGCGAGGTTCATGTTCGAACCCTCGAACAGGATCAGATTGGGAGCGGAAACTGCGCGCGCAAACTGTATCAGTCTGCCATCGAAGTGGATGAATGCGTGGTCCCGATCGCGTGGTATGGCAACCCAATAAGTCGGTTTCCTGTCATTCATCCGCGCCCATTTCCACTGGCCCGCATGCCGGTCATTATCGCTGAGCAGAATGTCGATGAGGCGCGCCTTGAGCATCGCCCGCGCGTCGACGCGCTGCATTGGATCTTTGTTCAGCAACTTGAGGAGGTCTTCGCTGTCGATGATCTCCAGAGCTCCGCCAAATCCCGGCATGTCGGCTGGAACGCTGGGATACTCCTCAACCATTCCAAGTTTTCCGCCGAAGTCGGCGCGGAATTCACCCAGTAGCGGGTCATCCGGCATGAACATGAACACCGCAGTAGGATGCAACGTGCCACCGGCTTCAAGGATCGGTGCGGAGATCATCGCTCCGGCAGGATGCAACGCGCTCACCTGGTCGCGAAAAATTCTGTCGACAATGGTCCCCTTCAGAGCCGGTGGAGTAGAGACTCTGGATTTGTCCGCGAGTCTGAACACATATTCGCGTCCGTCCTCCCCCTGCAAACGCAGCGTGAGCGTCTGAAGTCCACCTCCGAGCTTTAATGGCTTCACTCCGCCGCCGAATGTGCTCATATCGAGTACCGGCACCTTGATGGGAGTGACCCACAGCTCGCGATAGGTTTCGCCAAGTAGAAAGCGCGCCGCTGCGCTTGCCCTGTAGCGTGCGCCAGTTGCGACGAGAACGCTGTCGTTGCTTTCTATTCGCGCGGTATCGCGCTGCGCAATTGCCGGCAGCGCCAGCATGGCGAGAAGTAGCGCGGCAGTGAGTGTGGTCGTGGCGCGCTGCACTATTGCTTCCGGTACAGTGTGATCATCGCGCTTGTGCGCGCCGCCTCGTCGCTGATGATGATCACACCATCCTTCGTGATCGCGAGTCCTTCCGCCTGTTCATGTTCGGCCGATAGCTGGCGGACGAACAGCACCACTCCGGTGGGAGTGATCTCAATGAGCGCTCTCTCCTGCGCCGCGACGAGCAGATAGTTGCCGCTTACCGGGTCGACGGCAATATCCGTTGGGCGCATAGTCTTCGATTGAATTGGCGCGGCCACGCTCGCGAGGGGCAGCGTCAGTCGTGTAAGTCTCTCATCATTTGACGACTCCTTGAGCTTCCAGCGGAAAATCACCAGCGAGTCCTTGAGGCCATCAAGCCGGACATTCTTGCACGCAAGCAACAGCGATTCTATCGCTCGGTCGTATGCGACACCTTCGAACTCGCATTCCTTCTCCAGTTTGGTCTTGTGAATCGCGAAAGGCACGGCCGAACCGCCTGACCCTTCACGAAATTCATACAGGTCGCCGTCACTGGCGATCATGAATATCGTTTCGTTCGCGAAGGTTATCCCTTCGAAGTCCACCGTGTTGGAGCGCTTGCCAACAACGAACTCCTTCATGAGCACGCCGGTGCGATAGTCGAGGACAGTAACCACGCCTCGTTCATCGCCGTGAGCGAAAAGGCGACCATCCGGAGACAGCGCGATTCCGGAGATTTCGCGCAACGAAGCGGGTAAAATCCAGCGGGCGATCGGTGCACTGCCTTCTTGCGATTCTTCGCCTGCCGGCTTCGGCTGCGACAGCGCCTGGTCAAAGCGCGACGCGCGGGCCGCGACCTCGGGGTTCTGCATGAAGGCGGCCGCGGCCTCTTCACTCGGCCGGCACGAGACGCACGCCAGCAGGGCGACAATCCTGAGTCCAGCGCGCGAAGCCCGCATCATTTCTTGCCAGTTTCTTTCTGGAACTCCTTGTTCTCCACGCGTTCGATAGCAACCGCGTTGCCGACTTCGATATCGACCCCCAGCAACGAACCATTTGAGCTGGCGCGAATCTCCGTCAAAAGCGCGTCGCTCGGAAACGATTTGCGAAAGCGCACGAGGTAATAGAGCACCGAAGGCTTGCCGGAGTTGGTGATGACTTCATCCAGCTTCCAGCGTTTGGTGCTGGTTTCGAGCACGTCTTCCACGTGTTGCTGCGCTTCGCTCAAAACATTGGTGGTGACGGTGAGGACCGCGCTGTACTTGGGCTTATCGCCATTGGAACCGATCACGTTGCTGATCCGTCCGAAGCGTTTCGCCAGCATCTCTGCCTTCTTGGGCGTGAGCGCGAGCATTAGATCGCGATCCGGTACCTTGTCGCCGACCTCGTCTTTCGCGGCGAGGACCCTGAGCGGTTCCTGCCATCGCGTCGATGCGTTGGCCTCCAGAGCACTCCGGCCGTAGTCGGAACGCCATATCATCAGCACAACCAGATTGAACACAATCGACAGCTGCGCCGCTACGCTCAGCATATGCACTCCCGCGGCGAAGCCGACAGCGATCGCAAGGAAAATGAAAACCGTATCGCGTACGTCGGTGAGTGTGGTGCGAAAACGTACTGCCGCGACGACGCCCGCAAGACTGAAGGCGAGAGCAAGGCTGTTTTGAACCACAAGCACAATGCCGGCTACAACGAGCGGCAGAATGATCAGAGTTTGAGCCAGTGACTGATTATGAGTGCGATCCTTGCGCGCTGACATGTATACCCATGACACCGGGAGCATGAATATCAGCGTGCCGAGAAAGATCAGGAGGTTGGCGAACGCGAACTCCAGCCGAGGAACCAACTGCGCAGTCGGCGCAACCGAGGCCGCCTGACCCGTGGCAAGACCGTCTCGTAGGAGCTGTGGCGTGGTGAGAAGCTGGTCGGTCCGCTCACCCAGAAACGTTCGATCTACGACGGGGAAAAACTGGGCAAGGGCAATGATGACGATTGTAACCGGGATGTAGTACGCCACCAGCCTCATGATGGGCCGCTCGGAACGCAATGCGAGCACGTTCACCATTCCTGAGAAAAACGTCATAACCCACCTCTCGTCGTAGATGTTTACGAGCGGATTAAGGAGGCGAGCTAATACGTACTGAAGGCGAGGCCGGCCGCGATGACTCGATCGTTACATAGGACGTCAGTGCACTTGTTGTGCCCAAGCGGGCTGGTCCGGAGGCGAGTGAGGCTGGAGACACCTAACGGTGGGAAGAGCTCGTTCTGAGTTCACACCTTCACGCGAGATGATTTCTGGCCTCCTCGTAGCTGTGGCGCGTTAATTGAGGCATCCTCTTCTGCACTCTATCGTGTCGACCTCTCGACTCATTGCGAAAATGCTGTGAGGGAACTGGCGCGCCGCAGAGCGACCAGTCGTCTCGCCCAGCGTTTATCCCTGCAGTTCGGAGGTCTCATGTCGCTTCACCGTAGACTGTTAGGACTCTTTACATCGTCGCTATTTGTTTGCGCTGCTGTCACCGTGGAGTCGGCAAATGCCCAAAGCACTGCCACGGTGGTGGGTCGTTGGGAAGTGTCACCAACAACGACGGAGGGGATCGGTCAGATGGTCGAGTTCACGTCGACCGGTAGTGTCCTGTTGACTCCTGGCTCACTTGTGCGAGGGACATACCGCGTTGACGGCGCAAATCTCGTTCAAGCCGCTGCGGCGCCGCCCGAAACAGTCACCGTTCGTATCGCTTTCCACGCGGACACCATGATCCAGTATTCCGCCAACCGCATCGATTCGGTTAGCCTTGTCCGTCGTCGTTCCACAGAAGGTTCAACGTCCACCGTCGGTAGCTGGGTGAACACTGGCCCCACCGGGAACGATTCATTCGTCAGCTATTACGCGGATGGCAACTTCAAACTTTGGGTTCCCTTCCAGACAGAGACTGGCACCTACCGCATGCTCGGCGACACGGTTGTTGTGCAAAGCGGAAAACTGAGCGGACGCTATCTCTCTTCCGTAACCAATGGACAGCTGCGCCTGCAACCTATCGGCGGCCGTTCCAAACCGCCGATGATTTTCGTAAAAGCGAGCAATTGAACAGCATTCTTGTCATTCCCGCGAAATCCATCGTTGTTGTCCCCGAATCCTGTCATTCCCGCGAACGCGGGAATCCAGTGTCGTGTTCTCTGGATTCCCGCCTTCGCGGGAATGACGGAGAGAGAGAGAGGACGTACGCGGATCATGCCGTCGCGCAGCTGTGATTGACAATCTGCCAAGACTCAACGAACGCCGGTTGGACTTCGAGCCTTGCAATCCGTAAATTGAGCGCTAGCGCATCCGCGCTCCAGAACGACAGCGCTCCTGCGCGTGTCATCGACCCCGGAGAGGGCGGAAATGGCCAGTGAGCCTGAGTCAGCAAAGAGTGGTAGGGCGATCATCCTGGTCGTCGAGCGAGATCCACATGTGCGCGAGCTCGAAGAACACTTCCTCAATCGGGCCGGATTCGCAGTCGAATTCGAGCGCGACGGTGCCGCTGCCCTGCAGCAAGCTCGCAAGATTCTTCCAGACCTGATCATCACCGAGATTCTGGTCCCGGTGCTCGACGGGCTGTCACTCTGCCGTCAGCTCAAGGCCGACTCCCTGACGCGCGAGATCTCCGTGGTGGTATTCAGCATTCTGGCCGCAGCGAGCCGCGCCAGAGAGGCAGGAGCGGATGGCTTCCTGATGAAGCCACTTGCAGAAGGCGCGTTGGTTGCAATGGTGCAGCAAATACTGGAGGCCCGAGGCACACGAACTGGGACAACTCAAGATGCACGATAAAGCAGCTGAGGCCGAAAAAGTGCTTCACGCAACGGAAGAGCAACGGATGAAGCGCCTGGCCACCGGCAACCGCGAATTGGATGTCATCCTCGGTGGCGGAATTCCCGAGAACTCGCTCACCATCATCATGGGTGAGCCTGGATCGGGAAAGACGGCGCTCGCCGAAGGGTTTGTGTTCGCGAATGCGGATGGTGACCGGCCGATCCTCTATCTCACTACGCTCTCCGAGCCGTATGAAAAGGTGATCAGGTATCTGCAGCAATTCCACTTTTTCGATGCCGAGAAAATGGGTGGAGCTGTGCAGTACGAGTCATTCGGCGACGAGCTGGCGGCGGGCGGTGTCGGCGCGCTCTTTGCGAAAATCAAGGACTCCATAAAGACGACCTCTCCGAAGATCATCGTGATCGACTCATTCAAGTCGATCCACGACATGGCAAAGTCGGCGCGCGAAATGCGGCTGATGCTGCACGAAGTGGCGGGGCTGCTCGCTGCATACAGTACGACGGTACTTCTGGTCGGCGAGTACCGGCATGAGGACATTGCGACGCTTCCCGAGTTCACTGTAGCAGACGGGATAATCGAGCTTGCCAGGAACGCCCTTGGGGCGCGCGACGAACGCTACCTGCGAGTGTTCAAGCTTCGTGGCAGCGCCTACCGGCAGGGATCGCATGCGTTCGAGATCGATGCGGGGGGTGTGCAGGTGTATCCACGCCTTGTCAGCCCGGTCGAAGCGGCTTCTTACAAGCGAGATGCATCGCGTACCACGTCAGGCGTGCCCGGGCTCGACCCCATGCTGAGAGGCGGATTCTGGACGGGGAGCTCTACGCTCCTTGCCGGCCCCACAGGATCTGGAAAGACGACGATGGCGATTCAATTCATACTCGAGGGGCTGCGCCTGGGTGAACGCTGTTTGCTTGTAAACTTCCAGGAGAACCCCACGCAACTCGCTTACCAAATGGAGGAAATCGGCGGAAAGCTCGACGCCGATACCCGCAACCGGCTGGAGCTCCTGTACTATTCCGCCGTCGAGCTATCCATCGACAGGATCATCGTCAGCATCTTCAAGTCGCTTCAGGGAAGCGCGATTCACCGCGTCGTTATCGACGCGCTCGGTGATCTTGGCGTGGCGGCGTCGGATTCGACGCGCATGCACGACTATCTCTATGCGCTGGTGCAGCATTTCGCAGTCATGGGTGTGACCAGTGTGCTCACGCTGGAGACCGACCGTCTCGCGATGGCCAGCGCCGAGGGACACGGAAAGCTGAGCCACATGGCGGACAATATCGTCTTCCTTGACATTCAGTCGCGCGACGGAGTAGTAGGACGGACAATTCGAATTGCCAAGGCGCGCGGTGTCGCACACGATCTGCAGTCACGCGACTTTCAGATCGATGACAGCGGGCTGCACGTTGATGAGACCAGAGGGTGAAAAACCTGATTCGAGCTGACACATCGCAGCTGCAGCAGATTCGGAAGCTCACTGAGGTGAGCCGGGTGCTCACGTATGCGGCTTCCGTTGAAGAGGTGTTCCAGCTTACGGTCGACCATGCAACCGACCTTCTCGACGCGGACAAATCGCTCCTCATGATTGCTGACGGCGACAGCCTGCTTACGCTGCGCGCGTCACATGGTGTCGACCCTGCATTGGCAGAGGGTTTCAGCGAGCCGATGAGCGAGACGATCGTTCCGCGCATCGCAGCATTGCTGGGCGCCGAACCGGAGCGCTTTCTGGGTGTGCCTCTCGTTGTGGCCGGAGCGATCAAGGGAATTCTTGTCGTCATTCGCACCGGCGCTGCTATAGGAGAGGAGCAGGATGAATGGTTCTTGTCCGCGCTCGCGGATCAAGCCGCCCTGGCTCTGGAAAAAACCCGGCTTGACGAAGTCGCCGAGTTTCGGGAGCAGCTCATAGGGATTGTTGGTCACGACTTGCGCAATCCGCTGAGTACCGTCAGCATGGCCGCGCAACTGCTGCTCGAGCGGCAAGGTGTGGGAGCATACGAAACAGAGATCGCTCGGAGAATCTCGCGCAGTGCTTCTCTGGCAATGCGGTTGATAGATCAGCTGCTCGATTTGACCCAGAGCCGGCTCGGTGGCGGGATCCCGCTTAATCCGGCGCCCGTTCTGATGAAGGACATTGTACGGCAGGTGGTCGGGGAGATGGAGTTGATTCATCCAGACCGGCCGCTGCGCGTTGAAATGCGTGGCGATTTGAACGGAGTGTGGGATCGCGATCGCCTGTACCAATTGCTCGCCAATCTCGTGGGCAACGCAATGCAGCATGGCGAGCAGCGATCGCCAGTGGATATCCGCATCCAGGATGACGAGAGAGAAGTTGTCATTGAGGTCTCCAATCGAGGCGAGCCCATTCCGCCCGCCATGTTGCCGTTCATATTCGATGCGTACCGTCAGGGCAGGACCGGTTATTCAGTGCGCGCGCACGGCCTGGGACTGGGACTTTTCATCGCGAAGCAGATCGTGCATGCTCATGGCGGGTCGATTACGGTGACGTCATCAGCCAGCGATGGAACGACATTTCAAGTTCGTTTGCCCCGAGGGAAGAACGAGTAGTCGCAGTTTGATTCGTGCGATGGCGCTCGTCGCATTGAGCGCAACCGGCTGTTCGCGCGCGCACAAGGTTGACACACCGGGCGCGCCTGCCATCGCACAACTCGGCGCGGGCAATCACACGTTCACATTGCGGCATGGCAGGCGGGCACGCGAGTTCATCGTCCATATGCCGCCGCGTACGACTGGGCCGATACCGGTGCTTGTCGCATTTCACGGCGGCGGCGGCAACGCTCCAGGTTTCCAGCGTTCATCCGGTCTTGATGCAGTTTCTGATCGTGAAGGATTTGTTGTCGTGTATCCCAACGGCAGTGGTCCCCTCGCCAACACGCTCCTTACATTCAACGCGGGTGCTGGTTGTTGTGGCTACGCGCGCAACAACAATGTTGACGATGTTGGTTTCGCAGTCGCGGTCGTTGAAGACCTCGCGCGGCGGACGCCGATCAACCGCAGGCGCATTTACGCAACGGGACATTCCAACGGTGCAATGATGTCGCATCGTGTGGCGGCAGAACGGTCGGACTATTTCGCGGCTGTTGCGCCTGTTGCGGGCGCGCTCGATCTGACGCGTTTTGCGCCGACCGCGCCGGTCCCACTCCTGCAAATCCACAGCGTTGACGATCCGCGCGCGCTCTACGAGGGTGGACTCGGCCCCACATTCCCGGGAACGAATTCGCGTGTGCAGCACCAGAGTGTAAAGTCAGGACTGGACCGCTGGATCGCGGCAAATGGCTGCGGCACCAGTCCCGATACGTTGGACAGAAAGGTTGGCGCAGCCGGGACGCGCAATGCCGGGATCACTGCGACGAAACTCGTCTGGCGGCAGTGCCGCGGCGGCGCCGAAGTGATGCACTGGAAACTGACTGGCTCCGGCCACGGCTGGCCCGGCAACGCCGCCCCCGGCGGCGGCGAAGCGCTGGTAGGCCAGCAGACCAACATCATAGTAGCCGCCGAAGAAGTCTGGGCCTTCGTCTCCCGCTTCACCCGCTGATTGGCTAACGGGGACAGGTCCGCCGGGGACAGGTCGGGCGTGTACCAAAGGTGCACGAGGGACACGTCCCTATTGGAACACGCGACTACGTCGCCACTTACGAATGCAATCCGGTACACGCCCGACCTGTCCCCAATGGTACACGAGGGACACGTCCCCATTTTGCAGATCAGGAGATATTTTCCTCCAACGTGACACTTACACGCAGGGGAAACAGTTCATGAGAGTAGTCTCACTCGTCGCCTTACTATCGCTTGTCGCTCAGGCGGGTTGCGGACCAATGAGCGCCGGCGGTCGCGCCGCTGCGCTGCACCAACTCGAAAGCGACTATTGGGAATGGAAGCTGAAGGAATTCCCGGAGCAGGCCACCTGGCTCGGTGACAATCGCTACAACGATCGCCTCACCGACCTCTCCGTCCCAGCAATCGAAAAGCGCAGAACAGCGGTAAAGGAGATGCTCGAACGGGTCAAGCGTATCGATTCGACCGGACTCGATGGGCAGGACGCGCTGTCGCGTGAACTACTGGAGTACGAGCTGCAACTTTCCGTAGACGGCCAGAGGTTTCCGACTGAATACCTGGTGCTCGACCAACTCGATGGTCCGCAACTCAGCTTTCCGCAACTCGCCAGTATCACACCAGTGCACACGCCCGATCAGTATGGTGCGTACATCAGCAGACTCAATGCATATGGACCGTACCTGCGCCAGGTGCAGGGATTGCTCATAGCCGGAGCTGCCACCGGATGGATACAGCCAAATGGTCCGCTGCGCGGAGTACCAGAACAGATCATGGGCCAATTGGTAAGTGATCCCAAAACGAGCAACCTGTTCGATCCCTTCGAAGCATTTCCGGATTCGATAGACAGCCCGACGCGCATGGCACTTGCCGACTCGGCGCAGGCAGCAATTCAGGCCGTGATTGTTCCGGCACTCGCGCAGCTGCGCATTTATCTTCGCGACACCTACCTGCCGGCCGGCACTCGTCCCATAGCGGCGGCGGCATTGCCGGACGGGAAGGCGTACTACGAGCACCAGATCCGCATCAACACAACCTTGCCGCTCTCCGCCGATTCGGTACACAACATCGGACTCGCCGAGGTCACGCGCATCCGTGCGCTAATGGATTCGGTGATGAAGAGCACCGGATTCAAGGGAACGTTCAGGGAATTCCTCACGTTCCTGCGCAAGGACAAGCAATTCTATTTCACACGCGCCGACGACTTGCTGCACGGATATGAGGCAATTGCCAGGCGGGCGAACGAACAAATGCCGCGTCTCTTCGCTGAACTTCCGAAGAACACGTTTGGTGTGAAAGCATTTCCTGACTACGAAGCACCCAGCCAGACGACGGCACGTTATTACCCGGGCGCGGAAGACGGTAGCCGACAGGGCTTTTTCATGGTGAATCTGTACAAGCTGGACATGCGTCCCAAATACGAAATGGAAGCGCTCACTCTGCACGAAGCAGTACCGGGCCATCACATCCAGATCACGCGCGCGCAGGAGCAGAAAAATCTCCCGGCATTCCGACGCAATGCTGGCTACACAGCCTTCGTAGAGGGATGGGCGTTGTACGCCGAGAGCCTTGGAACCGAAATGGGATTCTACACTGATCCTTACTCGAAATTCGGTCAGCTGACATACGAAATGTGGCGCGCGTGCCGGCTGGTTGTGGACACGGGAATCCATTCGAAAAACTGGGCGCGGCAGCAGGCGATCGATTTCATGACCGATAACACTGCCAAGACTGAACAGGACATCGCGGTTGAGGTGGACCGATACATTGTGTGGCCGGGTCAGGCGCTCGCGTACAAATTGGGCGAGTTGAAGATCAAGGAGTTGCGCGCGCGCGCGCAGACAGCGCTGGGTGCGAAGTTTGATCTTGGCAAGTTCCACAATGCGGTGCTCGACAATGGGCCGTTACCACTGGGTGTGCTCGAGCGGCAGATTGATCGCTGGATCGCTAATCAGAGCTGAATAGGGGACAGTCCGGCCGATAGGGGCCTGCCGGGAGAAAGCCGGGGACAGTCGGGGCGTGCACTTTGGGGACACTCGATGTAGCCTAAGTGTCCCCAGAAGTATGATCCCCAAAGTGCACGTCCCGGCTGTCCCCGACCCACGTCCCGACTGTCCCCGATGTGCCACCCGATCTCCGAGCTACTAATGCCCTCCGCGCGGATCCTTTAACACATCCTTCGCGATGAACGGCACTCCATCGGTCATCCACTTCGGCGCTGGCGAGCCTTTCAGATGGTGATCGAAGAACTGAAAGAATCTGATGGTTAGGTCCTTTCTGTTCGCAAGCCCGCGCAATCCGTGTCCTTCGCCCGGATACGCGAGAAGCGTCGCGTTCTTCCCATTGAAACGCAAAGCGTTGTAGAAGTTCATTCCTTCGCTGAATGAAACCGTCGGATCGGCCGTCCCGTGCATTATCAGGAATGGAGCAACCGTCAGAGGCACGTGAGTGAGCGCGGACTCGAAGTGGTACCGGTCAGGATCATCCCATGGCGAAAAGCCCCAGCGACCCTGGCCGAACAAATAGTAATCGTTGCCATTCGCGCCGCTGCCGCCGCTCACCTGATAGGACCATCCCCAGCTCTGACTGAAATCGGTAAAGAGATCCGTGACGCCGGCACCCATTCCGACCGCGGCAAACATCTTCGAGCGCGTGCCAATGAACGCGGCTCCTTCACCACCATAACTGTGTCCATTGAGACCGATGCGCTTGGGATCGACGTAACCCAACTCTATCACTTTCTTCGTCGCCGCTTCCACGCACTCCAGCATGTCGGTGTGCGAACTTCCAGTTCTGAAATGCACGTCGGGCATCATCGTGATATACCCTTTGCTCACAGCCTCCATCGGCGAGGAACCCATCCCGCTAAGGAACGAGGGCGCGCTATACCGATGCATGTTCTGCGAGTTGTCCTCGTAGAAAGTCACGATCATGGGACGCTTCTCGCCCGGCTTGTAATCCTCGGGGAGCGCAAGAATTCCTTGCAGCCTGAGGCCATCCTTGTTCTTGTAGTCGAAAAGTACGCGCCGGCCCCACGCATATTCCGATTGCTGCGGATTGGCGTTGGTGATCTTCTTCGACGCCTTGAAATCAGCACCCGAGATGACAAGATCGGGGAACTCCACAAAAGTCTGGCGCGTGAACATGTACTTGTCCGCCTTCGCAGCTCTCATGGGCGTACTGAACGATGCATCCTCATAGATGATTTCCCTGAGCTGACCGTTGGCCAATTCATAGAAGCCAGCTTTCTTGGTGTACTCACCGTACGCAGAAAGCGTCACGGGTTTGGAGAGGTCGATGGTGCGCCTCGCTCCGCCCGCGCCACCACCGCGACCGCCGCCACCACCACCACCGCCGGCACCCGCTCCCTCAGCTGGTTCGGTTCGCACATGACGGAAACGGATCTCACCCTTTGTTCCGGTACCGTTCGTGATGTTGCGGGGCGGCGAAACTCCGTCGAGCGGAAGCACGAACAGGTCGTATCTGTTCTGCACCACAACGCCCTTGCCATCTGAGGTATATCCTGCCACGCCATAAGAAGGTTTCGGTCCCGGGTGGTCGTACTGCATGTCGACGAAACTCACAGGGCTCCCCGAGCCCAGCGTCTTCGATGTCGCCGAGTCGAGGTTGTACGCCTGGAACTTGTTGTCCTTCCAGTAGAGATAGTAGTGACCGTCGGTCGAAATCCCGAGGACGCCGCTGCCGGTCAAATGCCCCTTCAGCATCAGCTTGCGCTCACCGGTCGATGTATTGACGCGATAGATGTCCGCCATCGGGCGCTTGTAATCGGAGATGTAGCCACGCGTGTCGCGTCCAACGGCCCAGCCGCCGTCGAGCGAAATATCTATGTCGCGCATCGTGGAATCGGTCAGCTGAATGAACTTCGACTGACCAACATCAAACGCCTGTCGGAAAGTAGAATTCCTCTCTGCGTCCGCTCTCGTCATCTGCACGGACTGGATTCGTTCGTCCTGCGTGCGCCACACATCGACATCGGCTACAGCATCCGCTCCGCCGCGCCCGCCCGCACTATCCGGCACCGGCGTTTGTTTGATGATGCCGAGGAAGATTCGCTTCTTGTCGTCGCTCCAGGAGAGACCGGCGCGATCGCTGACAACCCATCCCGACGGGAATCCCGTGGCCTTTGCTGGATCAAGCTTGGCGGGTGCGAGTTCCGCGTCATCGTTCATCGCGGCTCGCACATCGGTGAAAGCGATCAGAACGTTGTTTCGTTCACGCATTCTGGTGACTTCCACTCCCTTGAGCGCGGCGATAGCGGTGCCGTTTTCATTCCATGTCATGCGTGTATAGTTGCGCGCATCGTTGTCCAGCACGTGAATGCGGTCGGTCTTGAGATCGTAAACGAACAATCCATTTCCGTCGCGCGCGGCGGCGTCGACGGTGTATGCAAGGAGATCGCCCGCATCGTTGAACGAGATCTCACCAACGGCGCCGAGGAGCCGGCTCCTTCCATCTGCGAGATCGTGCAGGAGATAGTCAGCGCCGCGCGCCGCGTTGGCAGCTGGCGCAGCGCCACCGGCTCGCCCACCTCCTCCCGCACCCCCTCCTGCTCCGCCACCCGCTGCTCCACCTGCTGCTCCACCTGCCGCTCCTCCACTACCAGCCGCGCGAATACGAAGAAGAAGATGACTTGCAGTCGGAGAGAATTGCGCGCTCTGCATATCCTGCCACGAGCGAATTACTCCGGTAGTGAGATTGCGGAGTTCCAGTCTGCGTTGTGCTGGTGCAGCGGTGGAATCGCCACCGCGCCCCTGAGCAGCCGGCTGGGCACCTCCCGCTCCACCACCACCAGCTGGAACACCAGCACCTGCAGGCGCACCAGCCGCAGCACCTGCTCCACCAGCACCCCGTCCACCGCGACCAGCTGCGCCACCGCGACCCGCCGGAGGATCAACGTTATACATGACCCAGCGCGAATCAGATGAAAACGATGCGCCCGAAGCATTCGGGATTTCAGTGTCCGTTCCATTGTCGAGCCCGACGATGTGAAGAACCGGTTTCGTATCTGCAGTCGGCACATTGGTGAACTGCAGTCCGTACGCCACCCATTTGCCGTCGCCCGAGAGCTGCGCCCCGCTGATGCTGCGCCAGCGCGCGTAGTCAGCTTCGGCCAAAACCTTCTTGCCACCCGTTGTCGTCGCGGGGGCCGACGAAGTCTGCGCGGTGGCGGGTGCCTGAGCGTTCGCCAGTGTGCAGAAAAAGGTGAGCGCGAGCGTGACAAAAGTGGGGACAATGCGGAGGTGTTGCCTGGGGAAACTCTTCACGGTTCTTCTCCTCGCGAAGGGGTATGTGCGTAGCTGACGTGGTGCGATTTCTGGCGCTACTGAGGATGCGGTTTTCGCTGCCCGCGCCACCACAGTATTATGCCTCATGAGCCGGCTTTGGGCCAGACTGTACGACAGCACCCTGCGGCACCTTTTGAGGCGGGAGGGGACCATGCACGGATACAACTTCACAGAACGAGTCAGAAAAGGCTTGGCGCGAGCCCGCGAGGAAGCCTTCCACATGGGCCACGAGTATGTGGGCACCGAGCACTTGCTGCTCGGCATCGTCAGCGACGACGATGGGGTTGCGCTCGCGGTAATCCAGAATCTGAACGCCGACTGCGACGCTATTCGGAGACGCATCCAGGCTGTGGTAAAGTCGGGCAGTGCGGCGCACCCGGCGGGCGACCTTCCCTATACGACACGCGCAAAGAAGACGCTGGAATTCGCCATGGCTGAAGCGCGGGAGCTCAACCACACTTACGTTGGCACCGAGCACCTGCTGCTTGGCCTAATACGAGAGGAACAAGGCATCGCCGCCAACGTGCTGCGTGAGGCCGGCTTGACGCTGGAAAACACCCGCACCGAAACGTTGCGTTTGTTGCACGGCGACACGCAGCCACCGGCTGGCGAAAAACTGATCACCCCAGGTCCTTACGAGACTTACGCCAGGCATCGTGGGAATCTTGATCATGGATTCACCGTTGCCAGCCTCAACCTGGCGCCGCATCGTGAAGGAGGCCACTATCGGGAGATTTTCCGATCCGGGCTGCGCGTATACGAGGGAGAAAGAGATCGCTCAGCGGTCACCACTATCTATTATCTCCTCGATAGACAGGAAATCAGCCGATGGCACGTTGTTCAGTCTGACGAGGTGTGGCATTTCTACGCAGGAAGTACCCTTTTCCTGCTGGACTACGATCCTGCGAGCGGCTCGCTCAAGCAGCTGCTACTCGGCAGCGCTGCTGTTCCGCCTACGTTCGTGCACGTGGTGCCAGCGGGTCACTGGCAAGCCGCAGTCGCATCGATGGGTGTGAGTCTGATGGGATGCACGGTGGCGCCAGGATTTGAGTTCTCAGACTTTCAGATGGTCCGAAACGTCGCAGGCCACGAGGCAGCGTTTCAGGGTGTTATGAAGGGGTTTGTTCAGCTCCTGTAAAAGCTTTGAACGCGAAGGACATGTACCATCACGACGCCAGCAAGAAGGGCAAGCCCCGCGATAGTCGTCGCAATCCCCGGCCAGAATAGCAGACCACCCGCGATCCCGGCGAAAACCCGCTCCGGAATGTTCGCCGCGCGACGGATCCACCCTCCAAATGCAATCGCCAGCGCAACAATTCCCAGAGCAGTCGCACCGGTCGACAGCAGCACGTCACTCAGTGGTGCACGAAGAAGCGTGCCTAGGCCCTGAGGGCTCAGTGTGAAAACAAATGGGACGAGAAATGCGGGTAGCGTGTATTTCCACGTCAGCATCATCGTGCGGAAGGGATTGCCACCAGTAATTGCCGCGGCAGCAAAGGGCGACAGCGCGGTAGGAGGACTCACCTCCGACAAGACGGCGTAGTAGAAAATGAACATGTGCGCGGCAACCGGTGCGACTCCTACCTGTGTCAACGCAGGAGCCACCATCACAGCGGAAATGATGTACGATGCTGTGACTGGAACGGCGAGACCCAGTATCCACACTGCAATCGCCGCAAGGAAAACGGTGAAGAAAAGATTTCCCTGAGCCACTTGCACAATGAGTCCGGCAATCTTGAGTCCCAGACCCGTGAGTGTCACCATGCCGACGATGATTCCAGCTGTTGCAGTCGTCGCCACAACAGAAAGTGTTCCCTTGGCCCCTGACTCGAGAGCTCCAATCAGACGTCGTGGCTTGAGCGCTGTCTCCGAATGCAAGAAGCTCAGCGCGACGGCGAGAATCAGCGCCCACAGCACAGCCCGAAATGCTGTCATCCCCAGCGCCATGAAAACGACGATCAGGATCAGCGACGAAAAGTGGTACCAATAGCGCCGCGTCAGCACTCCGATCGACTGTACTTCAATCTCCACCGCCTGTGTTTTCATCCGGCGCGCATCGGCTTCTATCATCAGTGACGCCGACAAGTAGTAGAGTCCTGTCGGAATAATCGCCATCACCAGTACTTCCAAAAACGGAATATTCAGAAACTCGGCAATGAGAAACGCAGCCGCGCCGAGTGTTGGAGGTGAAATGATCGCGCCGATTCCCGCTGCAGAGAGCAACGCGCCCGCGGTGTCCGGCGGATAACCAGACCGGCGCAGCAAGGGCCATGATATCGACCCGAGCGTCACAGTTGTTGCAACACCACTGCCCGACACAGTGCCGAGCAGAAATCCGGCGAGTGTAACTGCGCGACCTGGTGCAGCGCCGCTGTTACCACTGCGCATCGCAGCCATTGCCCAGTCGATAAAGAACTTCCCCGCGCCGGAGAATTCCAGCACAGCACCATAGATGGAAAAGAGGATGATGTACGTGGAAGCCACATCGAGCGGCGTGCCGAAGATTCCGTCGGCAGTCATGTAGAGTGAGCCGATGATGCGATCGAGGTGATAGCCTCTGTGTGCGAACAGTCCCAGGCCGACCAGATCGAGAAGCGGGCCGAGGTAGGCGTAGACAATGAATGCCGCAGCGGTTGCGGGCAGAACCCAGCCAACGGTGCGCCGCGTTGCTTCGAGCACCAGCAACACGACGACCGTTCCTAACGCAATGTCAACGGGAAGAAGTGTGGCTGATCGGTAAGGGAAGCTGGCGAAATCAATGAGCGGCCAGACGAGTGCAGCAATTGCCGCGACGATCAGGAGCCAGTCGACAACACCAACGCGCTTTCGGCTGGCGCGAGAGAACGGATAGAGAATGAACGTGAGTACCAGTGACACGAGCAGGAAGCTCACGCGGTACACCATCGGTTCGACGATCGCCGCAACCCAGTAGAGTGCGTAGAGCGAAAGTCCGACCGCGAGAACAGTGACCATCCGGCGCACGCCGCCACCAAGCTGGCGCGCTTCAACTATTTCGTCGGATTCGTCTCGTAGTTCGCCGGCCGGTTCAGCCACGCGCGCCCTCTCCCTCGTCCTTCCATACTCCCTTCTCCCGATAGTAACGGATGGAGCCGGGATGAAAGGGAACCGGCGAACCCACGGGCGCGGTCTGCAAGGTGAGTTCTTTCGCTACATCATGAATCGCGACGAGTTCATCACGGTGATCGAACAGCACCCGCGTGATGTCATAGGTAAGCGGCTCACTCATCTTCTCATCCACAACGATCACATTCGCAAGACCGACCGCGATGACATCCGCGGGCATGTTGGGATATGATGTCTTCGCAATCTTGAGTGGACGATAGAGCTGCGCTCCAAATTTCCGCTGCATCTCGGGAATCACATCCTCACTCGAGAGGAGGCGCATCGTGCGACCAGGGGTGCTCGCAAGATCGAGCACTGATCCAGTAGGCACACCACCTACCCAGAAAAACGCATCGAGCTTGCCGTCCTTCATCGCGTCGACTGCTCCCTGCACGGATAGTCCCTGCCGTCGAGTGGCGTTGGGATCCCCGAGTCCTGCCGCATCGAGTGCGCGCAGCGCTACTCCCTCGGTGGAACTGCCCGCTGCGCCCACCGAGACAACCTTGCCGCGCATGTCGGAGATCCTTTCGATGCCGCTCCCGCGCATGGTGACGACGTGGAGATAGCTGTCGTAGAGGACCGCAAGCGCGCGCACCGGCACCCGTCCCACCTTGGCAAAGGGACCGCTGCCGCGATACGCCTCATCGAGCGCGTCGGCAGTTGTGAGGCCGATGTCGGCTGTGCTGCGGAAGATGAAATTGAGGTTGTCTACCGAACCACCACTCACTTCCGCCGTCGCTTCGACATTGGGGACGTAGGCGCTGATGATCTTGGCGATCCCGCCCCCGTAGGGATAAAAGACCCCGCCGGTGTTGCCGGTAGCTACCGAAAGGCGCAGCTTGGCCCCATGCGCGCGCGCGAATTCGCGCACATCGCAGCCAATGGTCGAGAGCACTGCCCCGCCGCCCAAGAGCTGTGCGACGTGGCCGAAAAAACGCCTGCGATCCATTATGAAGGGTTGAGGGTATGCGTTACGGGAACTTAAAGGGTGCGGGGACGGGTCGTGATCCGCGACACAGACCCAGCGCTCGGGCTATGGCTCTCCCGCTATTCCAATTTGACGGTTATTATCCCGAGGTACTTACCAATCCAGCATGGGAGGAAAGAAAGTGATCAGACGTTCCAATGTGACAATCTCGGTCTGCGCGGGCGTGCTCGTGGCAGCACTCGTAATTGGGTCGAGGCAGGGTGCGGACGCGCGCCCCGTGGTAGAGCTACGCGTTCCCAAGGTCGTCGAAGTGAAGATGGTCAATAATGCCGGTGGTACCCCCATGACGTTCCGCTTTGAGCCGGCGAGTATCACTATTGCGGTCGGCGACACTGTGAAGTGGGTCGCGATGACGGGCAACCACAATATCTCTTTCTGGAAGGACAGCATTCCGGCCGGCGCGGAGGCCCTTCTTTTGAAGGCAATCGGAGCAGAGGCCGATACCGCGTTTGTTCTGCAGACGAAGCGATATCCCACAGCCGGCACCGGCTTCACCATGTCCTTCGCGGGACTGCCGAAGGGAGTCTATAAGTTCTACTGCCGGCCGCACCTGATGCGCATGATGGTGGGGACGATCACGGTCCAGTAGACGGGACAGTTCGCGCCGGAGGCGATCAAGTGAACAAATGATTAAGTGAACAAGTGAGCAAGAGATCGAGATCCAGGATCGCGATCAATTGGTCAATTGTTCTCAATCATTTGTTCATTTGATCGCCGAAGGCGCATATCCGGTATCCGCTATCTAGCTCCGCCGGAGATGATAGTAGGACCGGTCGGCTGCGCCACGCCCGGAGCTGGCTCTTCGGTGACCGCTATCGCCTGAAGATCAGAGGGAGAGAGCGCATACTCGGCTTGGACAAGCGCCCCTCCGGTTGCAGACGGCGTGAACGCTCCGGCGCTGACCTTCCCCTTGGTGCCGGTAACCAACCAGAGCTGATAGGTCTTCCCAGCTGCAAGAGCGGGCAGATCGTGCGCGAACAGCGTCCAACGGTCGGTGGAAACATCCCAGAACATTCGCGCGCTCGGCGCAGTGATTCCGGTCGCGGTAAGGTCGAACACTTTCACCTCTCTTCCCGCCAGCGAAACAATCATTCTGCTCGCCGCGGCAATCTCCGACTCCAGCGAATCCACACGCGCGAACAGACGCGCATTGGCTTGCTGCAGGGCGCTCGTCTTGCGAGCCTGCTGCACAGCGACGAAGCCAAACACAATAGACGCTGCCAGTGCAGTCGCGAGAATGGGGCCGAGGAAAATGCGTTTCTCCACGACAATCGGCGACCGTGCATCCTTACCGGGTACGGCGCGCGACTCGATGGCTTCCCTGGTAATCGGCTGCGAAGTGCGAGCTGCTGCATCCAGTCGCGCGCGCGCAACCAGTTCCGCGCGCAGTCGCGCCGAACGGGTGCTGTCCAACAGCTTCTCCGATCCAGAAACGGCTGACGCAAGCGAACCAGCCGCATCGCACATGACCGCGAGTTCAGCCGTGCAAATGCTGCACTGAGCCACGTGCCCTTCAACGGCATCAGTCTCACTCTGGGACAACGCTCCCAGCGCCAATGCTCCCAGCTCCGGGAATGCTTCTTCATGCGAAAATACGCGCTTGCCGCCAGACGTCATCGCAATACCTCCAGCCGCTCGCGCATCTTCGCCATCGCCAGTCGCATTCGGGTCTTCACTGTACCCAACGGTTCTCCCGTCCTTTCAGAAATCTCGGTCTGACTCAAACCTCCGAAATACGCCAATTCAAGTGCAGTCCGCTGCTCACGTGGAAGCTCCTGCAGCGCGGAGCGCACCAACCGTCTCGTTTCATTAGAACTCGCATCCCCAATAGGATCAGATGATCCCGCAAAAGAATCGAGCACATCGCTGTCAGCATGTTCGCGCTTTCTCCCCTGCGCGCGCCGCCGGTCCAGTGCACGACTACGCGCAATGGTAAGCAGCCACGCACCAACAGATCCGCGCGTGCCGTCGTACTTGCGAGCGTCGCGCCAGGCCTGCCAGAATGTTTCCTGCACAACGTCCTCCGCGTCGCCGGGCTCGCGCAACAACATCTGAGCGAGCGCGTACACGCGTTGCGACCAACGATCATAGAGAGCACCCATAGCCTCGTGATCTCCGTCGCACATGCGCCGGATGAGCGCGAAGTCGTCAGAAGCCGCGCTCTGCGCCGAACGGCTCGCGGCCGTTCCGCGTTTCGAGGTAAGTACGTCCGATGCGTCGTCTGTGACCATCTACGGCAGGAAGGGGCTGATCGGATCCACGGCGCGAATGTATAGCTCGGCGGGCGCCAACGCCAAGTCAATACTGAAACGGATCCGATTGCGTCACCGAGTGGAGCGCCCAGGGCGCCAGGAAGGGCGGCCACCACAAACCGACAAGTCCTTCAAACCCGATCCTTGCCTTACGCAAGCCGCGAGGTCGCGCTCATTTGAAGGTCGCGATGACCGTGGCAAAATTCGCGGCAGCGAAAGGCGCGGCGGTGGCCATGAACGCCTGCACACCTGTGAGACCGCTGGCCACCCGGTAATTGAACGAGCCGCTCGCAAACTCCGTGCTGTATTCGAATGCCCTGGTAAAATTATTCGTATTGGAAAAGGTCGTCGCCACATTCTTGCCGGTGCAGGTTACTCCGACAAGCAGCTCGGACGACGCGGTGACAGACGAAGATGTCGTGACCGCGACGGTGTCCGTGCTTGAGTTCTGCGCTGTCCCGGTTTGGTCAAGCGCGCGGACATTAGTCGCCTTAATGGCGCCGAGTGCGCGGGAGCTGGTCATCGGTGACACGCCCCGGGCTACACGGCCGCTGTCGGCGGGATTGAGTGTCCACCTCGCAGTCACTCTGTCGCCCGGCGCGAGGGTTGTAGCCAAAATGCTATAGAAGATGCCGGCTGCGCACGCTTGGGTTGAGTTCACCGCCTGGACCGCTGACGTCCAGGCGTTGCCCTTCGAATCCGTCACGGAAATAGGAGTTGCCTGGCGGCCCGCAACCATGACGATGACGAGGCTGCCGACACTCACTGGTTGACTCAAAGTCAAAGTCGACGCTATGCCGCTTGTGGAATCGACGTTGTTACCCAGCGATGTCACTGACGGTAAGGTCGCCGATTGCGTGGCGGCGCTGTTGCGAGCAGGTACCGTTAGCTCCGCTGCTTGCGCCTCGCACTTCTTGTATGTCGATCGCACTGCTGGCATATCGGACAAACCAGCGCGCCCACCTGTGCCAGACATATCCACAATCAGCACTCCGTTATCGAGCGACAGCGCCATGGTTCGTGCGACTGCGATTCCGCTGAACGTGTATGACGTCGCGATAACCAGCTTGCTGCCGTCCCACCTCGCTGTCGCTGTTTGGCGAATTGAATCTGCTCCGACAACCATCAAGTTCGTGCTGGGGGAGCCGTCGAGGTTATACAACCTTTTCAGCTCGCCGGTGCTTGTCTTACCGGTGATTGTAAAAGTCCTGTTGTCCTGCAGGATCGTTGTTCCCCAACTGAGACCGTTAGAGAACGGCCCGAACGACCCGGATAATCCTCCGCCGCAAAACTCCGCCGCCCCTGCAACAGCGGGTGTCCCGGGTTGTGCACCCGACGCCATAACCCATCGCCCCGCAAAGTTCGGCTTTGCCTGCGGAAACGCGTGCGCGGTGACAAGAGCGAAGGCAGTACCACTTGCGAACAACGCTAGATAGCGCATGACAGCTCTCCCGTGTGTGTGTGGTGGCTGCGACAGACGCAGGGGTGCGCGCGTCAGAAGCTAAGTTCCATGTGAGTCGCATGGCATGCGACAGCAACCCCCGCGCCTGTGGATGCATTGGTGCTAACTGGCGCATTCGCCGAGCGTTACCTGATCTAGCCCACTCTACAGCGGCGCAGGATGTTGCATTGTGAACAAACACTGTATCACATCTCGCTACCTCGGGTTGGTGATAGTCACTCAACCAAAGGGCCGTCCAGAATAAACGATACTGTTGTAGCGTAGAATACAGATACTACTCCGTTAACTATGTGTATTTACAATAGTTAACTAGTATTGTGTATCGCTAGTAGGATCGCTATTATTAGTAGTGAACTACCCCTCCAGTTTCGAACCCGCGTTCCCTGACTCAGATCTGCTCGCGCCAATTGCAATCGAGTTGCTAGGGGAGACAGCCGCGCTCAGTAACGCTCTGCCATCCGCGTCTGCCTCAGCCGTCAGCGCGATGCTTCGGGTCACCAACTGCTACTACTCCAACCTTATCGAGGGCCACAACACTCATCCCGCCGACATTGAGCGCGCCATGCGAGCGGTCTACGTCGAGGATGCCTCTGTGCGCGCGCTGCAAAGGGAGGCGCGTGCGCACATCGAGGTCCAGACAGAGGTGGAGTCCACACTTGCCAGCGGCCGCGAAACTTGCTCCGCGGAATTCATCGCCGGAATACACCGGGAATTCTACAGGCGCGTTCCTGAAGAGCTGCGGATTGTGCGACATCCTGATCGCGCGGACAGAATTGAACGAGTGAACCCGGGAGAGCTTCGAAAGTTTGACGTGAGCGTCGGAATGCACGTTGCGCCCCCGCATTCCGAAGTCTCGACATTGCTCGACGCGTTCGCAGCGCGCTATGCAACGGAAAAGCTCTCACCCCTCGAGAAACTTGTGGCCCTGCCGGCGAGTCATCATCGCCTGCTCTGGATTCATCCGTTCGGTGACGGCAACGGTAGAGTTACGAGACTCTTTTCCCTGGCGTATGCAAGACGGGCCGGCCTAAGGGGCGAAGGGATGTGGAGCATTGCGCGAGGGTTGGCACGGCGGCGCGGTGAGTATTACGCGCTTCTCTCTGCCGCTGACTCGGTTCGCCGTTACGACAGCGACGGCCGGGGCACTCTGTCACTGGAAGCGCTGAACGCGTTCTGCAGCTTCTTCATCGAGATCGCGCTCGATCAAGTGATATTCATGCGTGAGCTGCTGAGTCTCGAGAAGCTCGGCGAGCGGCTAGTCGCCTACGCGGAACTGAGGGAGAAGCACATTGCCCCCCCGCCCGAGGACGGAGAGGACGAACCGTTTCGAGCCGCGAGCGGGTTGCTGTTGCGAGAGGTGTTTCTGCGCGGCGAAATCCGGCGCGGTGACGCCGCCCGCATAACCGGCGCGAGCCCGGCCTGGTCGCGCAAAATGCTTGGCACGCTGTTGCGCGAGAAACTCCTCGTATCAGCCAGTCCCAAGGGACCGGTACGGATTTCCTTTCCAGCGCACGCGAACAATTATCTCTTCCCGAGCTTGTTCCCCGACAATCCAGGACCGACCAGAATAGAGAGTTGAGGAGTAGCGAGACCGGTTTTCTGGCCGCGGCCCCGAACCAGAGCTAGTACTAACCCCTTCTTGCCCCGCTGGATTTTTTGCCGTATTCTCGGCATACGAGAATACCGCTTGGTGTTTGTTCGCGCGCAATGATGTAACGAAATGTGTAGCGTGCGTTTCAAAACGCGCCACGGCGCTCTCGACTTTCCGACCCCTCCGGACGCTAATCCTTTACAGTTGATCACCTTGCGATCATTAGGCCGATTGGCACTGCCATTGCCATGCGCTGTTACCAGAGAACCCAGCCACTGAGAAAAACATGCCGCTCAATTCTCTCGCGCCGACACGAGCCTCGTTGCATGCGATACAACCCGTGAATCACAGCGATATCCTTGCGTCCGTGATTCAATTGCGCGCAGAAGTTGGCAAGCGGATTGTGGGACAGGAGGACGTTGTCGAGCAGATAATCCTGGCAATTCTCGCCGGAGGTCACGCGCTTCTCGTCGGTGTTCCGGGACTGGCCAAAACACTCATGATTCGCGCCGTGGCTGATTCGATGCAGCTCGCGTTTCGCCGGGTGCAGTTCACGCCGGACCTGATGCCGAGCGACATTACCGGTACCGAAATAATCGAAGAGGACAGGACGAGCGGCCATCGCACCTTCCGTTTTGTTCGGGGGCCAATATTCGCCAACATCGTCCTGGCTGACGAAATCAACCGCGCGCCGCCGCGCACCCAGGCAGCTCTCCTCGAAGCAATGCAGGAGCACTGCGTTACCGCCGCTGGCGAGACGATGCCTCTGCCCGAACCGTTCTTTGTACTTGCTACGCAGAATCCCATCGAGCAGGAAGGCACCTATCCACTTCCAGAGGCACAGCTGGATCGATTCCTGTTCGAGATACGAGTGGGATATCCGTCGGCGGACGATGAGGTAGGGATTCTTCGCGCGACCACCGCCGTTGCCGACTCTTCCGTGAACGCAGTGCTGGATGGTGAACAGATGCTCGCGCTCCAGCGCATGACGCGCGAAGTACCGGCATCCGATCTGGCGTTGCGTTACGCAGCGACACTGGTGCGAGCCACGCGGCCTGATCAGCCGGACGCACCGCCACTCGTGAAGAAGTATGTGCGATGGGGTGCCGGGCCGCGTGCTGGTCAGGCCCTCATACTCGGTGCCAAGGCGCGGTCGCTCCTTCATGGCCGCCTTGCTGTTGCACCGGAAGACATTCAGCGAATAGTGCATCCCGTGTTGCGACATCGTATCCTGCTCAACTTTGCGGCCGAGGCGGAAGGGGTATCGGTCGAATCTGTGGTCGATGAGTTGATCAGGCTGATCCCGGCGCCGAAGAGCGGCATCAAGCTCTAATGAATCGCGCTGCGGCCAGTGTATTCGACGCAGCAGACGGATCGCTGCTCGAGCAGGTGCGGACATTGCGCTGGCCCGCGCGTCGTCGTGTATCGGGTGGAATTGCGGGCGATCACCTCTCCCGCGTAAGGGGCAGCCGGTCCGAGTTCACCGAATATCGTTTGTACAGGCAGGGTGACGATCCATCGCGCATTGACTGGAAGCTCGCCGCGCGAAGCGACCGTACCTACGTTCGTCTTTCGAACGACCGCAGCGTTCTTCATACCGTGCTTGTCGTCGATGCATCGGCGTCGCTCGCTTATCCCGTCGCGTCGCTGGAGAAATGGCGCTTCGCACGACAGGTTACAATCGGTCTGGCCGCGGCGGCGCTGCGCGGTGGTGATCCCGTGGGCCTTGTTGTTGCCGCGTCGACAGGTCTGCACCGGATTGCGCCGCGTGCGCGTGTGGGAACTGCGCAGGATATCGCTCGCATGCTGGGAGCCATCGAGCCGTCCGGCAACGAGGGGCTGGCGCCAGCGCTCACGTTCGCGCGCATTCCCGGTCGCGTCGCAATCATCAGCGATTTTCTGGGCGATACCGAGGCGCTGCTCAAGGCCGCTGCAAGATTGTCCGCGGGCAATCGCGAAGTACATGCGATTCACATAGTGCACCCGAATGAACTTGATCCCCCGAGGGATGCCACCTCGTTCGTTGACCCCGAACGCAGCGAAGTAAGAAGATCGCTGGCGGAACCGGCACGAGAGCGTTATCAGAGTGCGTTCGCTACGTGGCGCGCCGACATCGCGCGCAGCATTCGCATGTCGGGAGCCCACTACCATGAGGTGGTGACTTCGGGCGACGCCGCGCTTGCCGTGCGCCGGGTGGTGACCGGTGAGAACACGGCTGGCAGCTCCGGAGCGTAGATGACTCTTCTCGCTCCGCTGTATCTAATGGTTGCCGCTGCGGTCGCGACGGGCGTTGTTGCGCTGCACTTTCTCTCCACGCGCGATTCGCGCAGCGAGCCGCTGCCAACGGCGCGCTTCGTGCCGGAGGATTCACTCCGCGCAACCGCGCTGGTGTTGCGCCCCTCGGATTTGTTGCTGCTCATGTTGCGCGTGCTCGCTGTATTGTTGATTGGCATGGCCCTCGCACAGCCTCGTTTCCGCCAGCCAGCGCGTGCTGTCGCGACGATTGTGGTTGTTGATGCGTCGCGCGCGGTAGAACGACCGGCAGAAGTAGCAGACAGTGCCATGTCGTACATTGCCGACGCGGCGGCGGTTGTGATCTTCGACTCAGTGGCGCGGGAGTTGTTGGTTGGCACTCGTGATTCGCTTGAGGCACTTGGGCGGAGAGGTTCGCTCGCAAACACAGGCAGCGGCTCGCTCTCCGCAGCCATGCTGGTGGCGCTCCGGGCAGCATCTCGCCTGCGCGATCAAGCCGATTCCCTAAGGCTGGTACTGGTATCGCCGCTCGTGGCGGAGGAGCGTGATGCGGCGACCATGTCGTTGCGCGCCTTGTGGCCCGGACGGATTGATGTGGTGCGCGTCGCCGCCGCATCCAGTGCAGTGGTGACACCGGTTGCACCGGAGCGGATTGTCTGGGCCGACTCAGGACAAGCGTCAGGGTGGATGCGGCGATCCACCGTCGATACGATCGGTGCGGTACGCATGGGGAACACGGTGGTGGTACTTCCGCTTGCTCGCGAGTGGGAGCTTCCTGATGAAGAGGTGTCGCGCACGGGCGCGCGCGTGATTGCGCGCTGGCCCGATGGCGAGCCGGCCGCGGTGGACCAGCTTCAGGGATCTCAATGTGTGCGGTCGATAGGCATCACGCTCCCGCGGAGTCGCGATCTGCTGCTGCGAACGGACCTCCAGCGCCTGATTGAAGAGATGCGCGGACCGTGCGGTGAAGTCACGGATTTCACCCCGCTATCGGGTGTGGAATTGAGCAACCTTGTCGCTGCCGGGCCTCTGGCTCCGGCCGCCGCGCTACCGCGACGAGAAGTGTCGTGGTCTCCGCTGACGATATGGTTACTGGCTGCGGCGCTCCTCATTCTTCTGCTGGAAGTTGCAGCGCGACGCCAGACGCTGCGCGCGAAGACCGGCGAAGCAAGCGGGCACTCGGCTCACAGAGTGCGACGGGCCGCATGACAGCAATTGCGAGGGTGCGGCGGACGCAACGTCAACTTCAGGCGCTGGCTGCCGGCATGTCGCTACTATGGGCGATTGCAGCGATGGTCGTTGCGTACACACTCGCGACTCTTCTGAACGCGGTTGTCGCCATGCCACCAGGTGCTGCGCCTCTGCTTCCTGCTATCGTGATTCTTGCCGCTCTTGTGGTGATGAGTTTCGTCAGCTGGCGCAATCGCTTTGTGCATTCAACTCAGCGTGTGGCGCTTTGGCTTGAAGAACGCATCCCGGAGCTACGCTATCTGTTGGTCACCGCAGTGGACCCATTTTGCAGCAGCTGGGCAGATAGACTTCCGCCATCCGCGGTGGAGCTGTGTGATCCGCGCCCTCATGTAGCGCGAGCCGCGAGACGGTCACTGGTTCCCGCGATCGCGACACTGGCGCTCGCGACCGCAGCGCATGTCGCGCTTCCCGCGGACTGGCGCGCCCGCGCGCGATTCATCATTTCGTCGCCAACAACTCTGTTATCTCCCAGCAGCAATCGTCTTGAAGGCCTGCACGTTGTGATAACACCACCGGGATACGCGGTCTCGACCGTGAAGACGCTGGAGCTCACTGATCCGGCATCGATTCAAAGTCTCACGGGCAGCCATGTAACGATCGTTGGTCCTGGACCGGTTGAGGGTTTGAACGCCGCCGTTGGTGACAGCATCCTGGTGGTTGCAACTCGCGGCGCAGGCTGGACAATCGGGTTTTCCATTCCCGATTCGGCGCAAGTACTCAGCCTGAGTGATGGGCTACGGCGACGACTGATAGTCATCGATCCTCTTAGCGATCAATCGCCCGGTGTCCGCTTGCTGCTCCCCGCGAGTGACACCACGGTACGCACTGCGAGCGGCAAGGTCGGCTTGCGCGCGGAGCTTACCGACGACTACGGACTGGGTAACGCATGGTTCGAATACATCGTGACGTCCGGTGACGATGAGGGTCAATACAAATTCCGACAGGGAGTCATCGCGGCGCGCGATCTCAAATTGGAGGAGTCGGGAACGCTGGACGCCACAATGGATCTCGACAAGTTCGGCCTCAAGCCCGGCGAGAAGCTGCACGTTCGCGCGATCGCCGTCGACAATAACACGCTGTCTGGTCCGGACAGCGGTTTCTCCGAGACTCGTACAATCCGCTTCGCGCGCGCCGGCGAATATGATTCGCTGGCTGTTGAGGGCAGTGCCCCGCCAATTGACACCACCACTACGACGCTGCGCATTCTCATTCAGCGCGCCGAGTCACTCCATGCGGAAAGGGGCCGGCTGCGGCGCGACACTCTGGTAGCGCGCGCGAACAGGCTGGGAGTTCAGGTAGGGCGGGTGGGGACCGCCGTAGCCCTACTCCAGGCGGAGCTGTCCGTGGACGGTTTCGAACCCAACCCCTTGCTACGGTCCGCGCAGGAATCGCTGGACGACGCCCGACGATCGCTCTATCTCATTGAAACAGCGGAAGCAATAAGGCTCATGTATTCAGCGCTGGATGCGCTGAAGAAATTCTCTGCGGCCAACAAGTATTACATACGTGGCAAAGCACCCGACATCCTTGTCGATCTCAACAGATCACGTATGGCGGGTAAAGACACCGGGTACGCCACGCGCAGGAGTCCCGGAGCTGTGACCGACACCGCGCGCAAAGGCTGGAGCCGCGTTCTTGAGGAGGCGCTGCTTTCACATCGCAACGCGCCTGAACACGCGCTTGAGTTGCTCGCCGGAATTCATGTGGCCGCCGTGCGCTCGCATTCGTCCGCGGCCCCGGCAATCGGTGATCTCATCGGTGCGCTCCGCGCCGGCCGCGTTCCAGTAATTGAGATTGCACGAGCACGCAATGCAATCGACGGCGGAGCGATGGTTATCGACTCTCTTCCGTCATGGATAATCAGATGGTAAGCCGCAATTCACCTCGCTATCCCACCGCCGGTCATCCCTGGGAGCGTGATCCAGGAGCCCCCAGGCGCCTGCTCCCGCCGCCGTCAGGCACGGGCACTGCGACCCCGATACACGAGTTCGTTTTCGCCACCGCCGCGTACGAATCGGGTGACTGGGAGAGCGCATCACTGCTCCCCGCCAACCTGATCGACTCGCTTGCGCGCTACACCACGCTTCCTGTAGCCCCCAAGGGTGTCTTTGTGCCGCTCGCCGCGCCGGAAGTACTGGAATACCCATTCCTCTGGTTGACGGGGCACCTTCCCGTTCGCTTCACCAGCGCGGAGCGCAGCAACCTGGAGAAGTATGTCAAGCGCGGCGGTTTCATTGTCATTGATGACCACAACCATGACATCGATGGTGTTTTTCACAAGACGGCCAACGAAGAAATCACACGCGTTTTCGGGAAGGGTGCGCTGGTCGCAATACCGGCGAAGCATGAACTGTATTCCATCTTCTTCCCCTTCGACGATGGTGCTCCGGCCACGACACATGAACTGAACGGGTGGGGAGACAACCTGCTGCATCCCCTTCTCCATGGCATCACCGTCAGCGGGCGCATCGGCCTTATCTACAGCAGCAAGGATTACAGTTCCGAGTGGAATTTCCACCCTGACAGCAAGCGTTTCCTGTCAAACGACCCGACACGCTTTGGTGTGAATCTGATTGTTTATGCGCTCACACGTTAGCGCGGTGTCTGCTGCGGACGACGCCCGCGCGGCCTGGCGTTTGGACGCGGAACGCGCGCTCCGTGTTTGCGCGCTTCTGGTCCTGGTCATCATGATCGCTCTTGCGGCGCGGCCATCCACGGAACAGCCAGCCGCAATTGCATCTGGTTCCGATATCGGTCCCGCACTGATCAGATGGAGCGCCGCTGCCACTCCAGAGAGAGTGCACGTTGTGCTCGATTCGGTGCCTTCTCCCGAAACCCGCGACTGGCTTGTTGCAATGCGCAAGACATCCGCGCGCGTAACCTGGGAAGGAGATGCCTTGACCACCTCCGCTATTCAGATCATTCCCGTTGCTGATCCGAGGAATCCTGCGCGCATACTGGTTGCGGCGCCGCCTGCTTCCATGGCAAGACTCAGCGACGATCTCGGCATGGTCGACAGTGTGCTGATACACGCAGGCGGAGCCACGATAACAGTTCCACATCTCAGTGGCGTTGCGCGAGTGATAACGGGCTCGTCGGCTGCCACTGCAATCATCCGTGACTCGGTTCTGTTGCGTCCCGTGCTGGTTCTTGGCACCGCAGGATGGGAGGCAAAGTTTGTCGTCGCTGCCCTGGAAGAGCATGGATGGAAAGTGGAGGCACGTCTTGCGGTTTCGCCGAATGGCGATGTCGCGCAGTCTATAGTGGATGCCGCGCGTGTCGCACCAACTCCCGTCGCACGCGGCGCAGACACAGCGGCCGTTCCCCGCGACACCCCCGTTGTGAATCCCAACATCGCCAGGTTGCGCGCGGCCGCGGCTGCGCGAACCGCGCGTGTCGCCGCGCTGCGCGCGCGCACGGTTCAACCATCACATCCGCTCACCATTGATACGTCCCGCTACTCGGCGGTGATCGCCATTGATACGGTCGCGCTGCGCTACGCGGCACAGATCATTGCATATGTAGAATCAGGTGGCGGCCTCGTAGCAGTCGGTGAAGGGGCGGGGCTTTCCGCGCTCGCGCCCATCCTGCCTGCTGTGGCCGATCGGTCAAAGACAGCGTTGTCGCAACCGCCGGATTCGGCAGCGCCGCGTGAAATGCTGGCAATGACGCCGCTCGCGCAGCTCAGGAGTGATGCCGTTGTTCTGGAGCGACAGAAGAGTGGCGTCTCCATTGCCGGATGGCGCGCTGGCAACGGCCGTGCGCTGCAGGTGGGCTATCGCGACACATGGCGCTGGCGCATGTCGGGCGTTGAAAGCGACCCCGTTGCCGCACACCGCATATGGTGGTCCGCGCTGCTGAGTAGCGTTGCATACGCACCTCTGCTTCCAATCAGCGTGCACGAAGGCGTTGAACCGACTCCGCTTGCGACGCTGGTAGCCTCGCTCGGTCCTTCTGCACGATCGAGCGCCAGTCTCCTCACAACATTCCGTGCCAATTCGCTGACGCCAATTCTCTTCGGAATTCTTCTGTGTTGTCTTTTTGCGGAGTGGGTCTCACGGCGAACGCGGGGAACTGCATGACGCGTTGTAGCGATGGGTATCTGACGGAAATGTCATACCTGATGACCATGTCTCAAATACCGAGGTATTGATGAACGCGAACAATGGGATGGTAACGCCGTTGGATCCGATCCATACGCAGGCACAGGCGGAGGCAATTGCCCGAAAGGCCCTCGCACTTGCTGAAGGCAAAGACATGGTTGTGTCAGTAATCAAGACATACAACCGTTCCACCGACTTTGCAGGAAACGAAATCAGCACACAGCGGGATGCTTTTCTGGGAAACATCTCGATCACCGTCAGAGATGAGACGCGCAGTGCGTCTTCAGGCACGCAACGCACGGACGATGAGGGAATAGCGGACGCTGTGGCTGAGGCAAAGCGCTCACTCGCGCTGGCCGCAAGCGCAGCGCGCGCAGCGCGGGGAGGCGGAGCTGCAGCCGCGGCTTCGCCGCCGCTGCTTACCCCTCGGAGCTACACACAACCCCAGGGGCTGTGGTATGACAGCACCGGAGCGGTGGAAATCGATGAGCGTGTCAAGGCAGCGGTAGCCGCCATCAATCGCAGCCGCGGCTTCATTGCCGCGGGCGTAGTTGAAGTTGTATCGCAATCGATCCTCGTGATGAATTCCCGGGGTCTGACCGCATATTCGCGCGACTGCCGCGGCAACGTTACTGTTTCGGCGCGCACCCAGGACAACTCGGCGTCCGGTTGGGCCGGGCAGCGCGTCTATGACATCGGCAATTTGCAACCGGCAGAAACCGCGGCGAGAGCTGTCGACAAAGCAGCGCGCATGCGCAACCCCTCTGCTGTGGAACCGGGGCGTTGGACAGTAATCCTCGAGCCGGCGGCGTACGCCCCAATGATTCAGGCGTTAGCCAACGCGCACTTGCAATTGGCGCCTTCCAACAACGGCCTCACTGTGTTCTCCGATGGAAACGGCGGCAACCGGATTGGCCAGAAGGTTTTCGACGAACGCATCTCCTGGATAAGCGATCCACTGGACGTTGACGGGCCTTACCGGCCATTCGACACTCGAGGCGCGCCGTACGAGCGCACCTTGTGGATCGAGAATGGCATCCTCAGAGAACTTGCTTATAACGACGTCGAGGGGCTGCGACGCGGTCGCGAATTCGGGCTGGCCGCCACGGGTGCTCAGGTTGTCGGTGTACGCATCCAGCCAGCCGCCGGAGTCAAACTGATGACACTGGAGGAGATGGTGGCAACGTGCGAGAAAGGGATCTACGTCAGCCGCCTGACGGCGGCCGGGACTGGAGCGCGCCTTGGTGGAGCGAGAGCGGGTGGGCGGGGCGGAGGTGTTCCGGCTGGCACATTTTCCGGAGTCACCAGAGATGGTACCTGGCTGGTGGAGAAAGGAAAGATCACACGTCCCATTAAGAACATGCGGTTTCTGGATTCTCCAATGTTCTTTCTTAATAACATTGAGGCAATTGGCGCGCCCGTGCTGGTGCCCTCACCGCCGCCGATTCCCATAGTCCTGCCTCCGCTGCGAGTGCGCGATTTCAGTTTCACAGCACTCGCCGACGCCATCTGATGCCCCGAATCCAATCTGCAGAAACTTCCGAACAATAACTCCGCACAGAGCGAACAAATGACATACACACGCCGTGACTTTCTCAGAACCACTTCGACCGCGACAGCTGTCGGAATGCTGCAACACATTGCTGGCAGCGAACTGTTCGCAGCGATGGGTTCATCGGTCCCTCTGCGGCCAATGCTGCTGCCACAGAACAATCCTTTTCGGGCGCTCTGCGTTGGTGCCGTGGCGGCCGCGACGAACGCTGGTGCTTCATTTGCCGAGGTTCGGATCACATCCGGCAGGTCGCGCGACAGCTACATGGACGATTTAACAAACCCCTCCATGTCTGTGAGCACGCAGCTGCAGGCGTCCGTACGGGTGATGGTCGATGGCGCGTGGGGTTTCACCGCCAGCACAACTGTAAATGCCGATGAACTGGCTCGCATCGCAAATGTTGCGGTGAATCAGGCGCGGACCAATCCCTTTGGCCGCGCGCGCAGAATTGACCTCGCGCCCTGCGCTATTGCAAAGGATGGCGCATGGGAAACTCCCATTGAGATTGATCCGTTCACAAAGACAATTGAGGATCAGCTCCTTGTGCAAACGCGCGCTCACGAGATGGCGCTCAGCCTTAAGCGTACGGGCATCGAAATGAATGTCTACTCGACGTTCGGCTTTTCCCGGATCGACAGGCATTTCGCATCCAGCGAGGGAGCGTACAATGTTCAGCGCTACTGGTCTCTTTTCGGGGACTTCTACATTGATTCGTGGACCGACAAGGATGGTTGGGGCGAAACACAGCCGGAGTTATTCCGCACGGGCCACTATGGCTGGGAGGTTCTGACTCATCCCGGGTTTATGGAGAGTGTTCGCACCGCTGCCGAGGAGTCCGTGGCGCTGGCACTCTTGACGTCATCGGCGTCTTCATCCTCGCCGACCGACCCGGGGCGATACGACATTGTCTTCGACGGCAGAGCAATGGCGGCTCCGCTTGGTGTTTCAATCGGTCGCGCACTTCAAATGGACCGGGCGCTGGGTTATCAGATGACCGGACCGGTGAACCAATCCGGAGGCAGCTACCTGTCGCCGCCCGACAAGATTCTCGGCAAGTTCTCGTACGGAAGTCCGTTGCTCACGGTATCTGGTACGAGGACACGAACGCAAACTCCGGGACTTGTGAAGTGGGACGAGGAGGGAGTAGAGCCGATTGACGGCCACGTATTCGTGCGCAAAGGAGTTGTGGAAGACTACATGACATCGCGTGAATTCGCGGCCAGGCTCGATTGGTGGTACAAGCAGCGCAATGTCGCAACGAGGTCGAATGGATGTTCGACCGCAGCGAATGCGGCTGTCGCTCCCGTTGTTAAAGATCCTACACTTTTAATGGAGCCTGCAGACAGTCAGGTGACTGTCGATGCGCTGATTGCCGGAGTGAGGAGGGGAATCTTCATATCCGGTCCGAGCGGCGTCATTGTCGATCCATCGCTTCTGCACATTGAGATTCATGCTGCAAGCGCCGTCGAAATAAGAGATGGCAAGCTGGGTCAGTCGCTGGGGGACGCAGCCGTTCAGGTGCGAACGGTTGATTTCTGGAAAGCAATGGATGCGATTGGCGGTGCGAGCACCGTGAGACCCGCTGGGTATGCGCCCGGCAAGCCTGGGGAGGGCCGCGTGGCCCTTTGTCCCGCGGCGCGATTCCGTCAGTTGAGCGTGATCAACGTTGGCCGAACCGGATAGCAGAAAAGCCTTGCTCCACGCCGCCTTTTTCAGACCCGGCGCAATCAAGGTTCGATCCGGGGTTCCGCCGTAGCCGTCGACGTATATGGCGGAATCCCTGAGCGTCACAAGCGCGAAATTGTTTCCTGTTCCGCTGACCGACGCGGGGCAGTTCACCATGGCATGCTGGGTCAGATAGTGGATGGGGCCGACCTTCGCGTATCCGCCCTCGTGACGGTGTCCCTGCAGCACGTGCGTCACGTTGCCGTGTGTCTCCAAGATCTGCCGGATTTCGGCCGAGTTGTCCAGCGAATAGTTCGACTGATCGTTGATGTTCTGATGGATGGCCACGATCGTGGGCTTCTGTCCCGCGCTGTCGAGGTTGGCGATCAACCAGGCCTTTTGCGCCACGGGAATCTGGGTTTCGGTCCAGACCCACGGTTCCATCCTCCCGTAATCACGCCCATTCGCGGAGTAGTTCCCGTCCAGCACGATGAAATGAATGGGGCCGACGTCGAAGGAGTAATAGTTCTTCTTGACGGCACCATAGCTGTAGTGCAGCCACTCGCTCTTGTTCAACGAGGCTTCGTCGTGGTTGCCCATCACCTGGTATACCGGCCCCCGAAATTTGGAGACTTCGGCGTTCAAGGCATTGATATCGGTGACTGTCCTGGCGGAATCGGCGGCGGTGTAACCGTCGACGTAATCGCCGAGGATCAGCAGGAAAGCCGGTGACTTGGAGTTGAGGAAAGTGATAGCCGACTCCATCTTGGCGATGCTGTTACGATAGCACCGATCGGTGGTGGAGGCCTTGTCGGCGTATTGCGGATCAGCGATGATGGCGAAACGCAGGCTGTCAGGTCCCAACTGGGCGTTAAGAGCAAATGGCAGCAGCAGAAATGCTGCGCAAATCCAAAAAAGGGATGGTGAAAATCGGGACAATGACATAAGGCTGCTCGTTCGGCTATCCGGTTGAGGATAATTCACTCCGCCCGTGGGCTGGCGATAATCACTCAATTGCTGCTTCATCAGCTGAATCGCTGCCTCGTGCCAAACCATGCCGATCCAGAATCCGGTCTAGACGCTGCCGCGATATGCGCAACAATTTGGCTGCCTTGCTTTTCTTGCCATCCGCTGCTGCCAGCACTCGCAGCACGTGATCCCGCTCCGAAGCACTAAGAGCAAGATCTCCTGACTGCCGCGCATCACGTACCGTACGCTGCACGTCGCGCGGTGCTTTGAGTTCGAAGTGCTCAAGTGACAGTGCCGGAGTACGTGTTAACACGAGAGCGCGCGCCAAAGCGTTCTCCAGTTCCCGAACATTGCCCGGCCAGTCGTATTGTTCGAGAACACGCATCACTTCGTCCGGAATGAACGCAGCAGGCCTTCCCATCTCCCGCGCCAGTCGGTCCACGAGACGCTCCGCGATCATGCGGATGTCAACGCGGCGCTCACGCAACGGGGGCAGCTGGATCTCAACTACGCGCAGCCGAAAGTAGAGATCCTCGCGAAACGTTCCATCTCTTAGCATGCGCTCGAGTGGACGGTGCGTGGCCGCGAGCACACGCGCTGTGGTGCGGCGCGGTTGCTCCGCTCCCACCGGGAAGTACTCGCCGCTCTGAAGGATTCGCAGAACCTTCGCCTGAAACGCCGGAGTCACGTCGCCGATCTCGTCGAGGAAAATCGTACCGCTTCCCGCTACTTCAAAGCGACCCTTTCGGTCCGATGTCGCGCCGCTGAATGAACCTCGCGTATGGCCGAACAACTCCGATTCCAGAAGTGTTTCGGGGATCGCGGTGCAGTTCACCGCAATGAAAGGTTGCGCCGCGCCTAGCGAATTCGCGTGAATTGCACGCGCGATTACTTCCTTGCCTGTGCCGGTCTCGCCGCGAATGAGCACGGGCATTCGCGTCGGCGCCACTGCAGCGATGAGTTTCGAGATTTCGATCATCGCAGGATCGCGCCCGATGAGTTGATCCGGCAGTGGCGCCGCCGCGCCGGTCACCGGCTGCGCGTGTACACGCATCGCCCGGTCGCGCAGGCAGCGATCTATTACACGCTCTATTTCATCGAGATCGATGGGCTTCGCCAGGAAGTCGTACGCTCCCCCCTGCATTGCCGTGAGTGCCATCTGCATATCTTCGTGCGCGGTCATCACCAGCACATCGCTCTCGGGAACACTCTCGCGAAGCCAGCCGAGTAGTTCGAGGCCTGACGCACCGGCCATTCGGACGTCGGTGATCACAACAGCGGGCTGCACGCGTCCGATCATGCGCATGGCTTCCTCCGCGCTGCTCGCTACAGAAACATCAAAGCCAGATTTCCCGAGCTGTCGCTGAAAGACTTCGCGGATGGAGTCATCGTCATCGACAACAAGGAGGCGTGTAGGCTTCATGCGAACACTTCGGTTTGGATCGGAGCGGCTGCGGCGGCACTTGATGCCAGTGGCAGCGCCAGGCAGAACGCGGCACCGCGCATGTTCCACGAAGGATCTGCAGACGTGAGCGTGAGATTGCCGCCGTGCTCGTGCGCAACGCGCATCGCCATCGGCAGTCCGAGTCCCGTCCCCTCGGGCTTCGACGTAACGAACGGACGGAATATCCTGTCGGCCACATGTGCGGGGATTCCAGGTCCATCATCCGCTACAACGATGTGTATCCATCCGAACCCGTCGGCATCATATGCATTGCGTACGCTGACGAGAATGCGGCCTCCCTGCGGTTGCGCATCGGCGGAGTTGCGCAGCAGGTTGATGATCGCGCCCTGTAGCGCTTCAGCATCTGCAGTCACGGCTGTGGACAAAGCCTCGATGCGCTCCTCAAAGGCGATCCCTCGCTGCTCCAGCTCCGGTAGCATCGCCGCACGCGCCTGTGAGATAATCAGTATCACGTTGGCCGGCACGCGCTCACTCTCGCGCGGCCTACCCAGCGCAACGGCTCCATGCGCAACGCGGTCGAGGCGTCGCACCTCGCGCAGGCACGTCTGCAACGATCGCTCCGCATCATCTCCAAGTGTTCCGCGCCGCACATCGCGAATCAGTCCCTGCAACTCGAGCTGGAGCGATGTAAGAGGATTGCGGATTTCGTGCGAGAGTTGCGCCGAGTATTCGCCAAGTACGGCGAGCTGGCGGCTCACTTCGAGATCGCGTACCATGACGCGCAGCCGTTGCGTCATCTCCGAGAATGTCGCTCCCAGGTCGCTTACCTCGTCATCCCCCGTTGGAGGCAACTTTGGCGTGAGATCGCCGCGACCGACCGCACGAGCGGCAGCGGTGAGGTCCTCGAACGAACGCGTCGCGCGTCGTACAAGTACCAGGAAGGCAAGTCCTACTGCGACACTCAGAACGATGAGAAAGAGAACGTCTGAAGCCCGCTGGGCCGCAAACATGTTGGTGAACTCAGACAGAGCGGTGGACGACACCACCACCCACGGCACGCCGTCAACGGGAACCACGCTCGCTAGGCGAAGCGAGTCGCCGCTGCCAAAGGTGACCGTGCGACGATTAGTCGACAGCAAGAGAGCACGCAAAGCCAGTTGCCTCGAGAGCGAATCACGCGCGCGGCTCAGCCGTGGGGCGATCACTCGTTCGGCATCGGTGTCGATCACGAGTGTTTGCGCCGTTTCGCCGAATCCAGTCGTGAGCAGTTCGGAAGGAATCATCACCGACAAGTTGGGGAAGAGCAGCAGCTCACCGATTCGAACAGCTGTGTCCTGAGCATCCCTGATGTCATAGCGCAGCCGCAAGACGTTCGAAGCCCGCTGCAGCGAGTCATCCTCGGTTGGGGGATCGTCCGGCTTGTACTCTTTGCCCTTGACCAAGTCGGGCAGCGCCAGAACAGCTTCCCCATCACCCGACGCGGTGCCGCGGATTTCGATCCGCGTATAAGTCGTACTCATCTGAGGCAGCCACATGTCGGCGAAGTACGATGAATCCGGCACGACGGCGCGGACATCATCTGCAGAGTCACCGGAGGCGGCAGCGCGCAGAAGGCGCTGTGTTTCCGTGTTTCCTGAGAGGAGATTGCGATCCGACTCGACTTGATCCGCGTGCCTGGCGATCATCTGCGCAACCCGACGGGCGACACTGTCAGTCTGTGCCGCAACCATGCGCTCGAAATAGCGGCGCGATCGGATTACATCGATCCCACCAACGAGCAACAACGGCGCGAGCGCCAGCAACCCGAAGAGCAGGAGCAAGCGCCCGCGGAGTGATCGCGGTAGCGCCACACGCAGCGCCGGGATTGTGCCGACCTTCGGCAGCTTCATCTGCGACTTGTCGCTGTCCTTTGCCTCAACCCAGCGCCGAGGTCCACGTCAATAAGCAGCGTTCCTGACGGCGCTTGAAGCGCCATCACAAGATGAAGATCGCGGAACGCCCACGCATGATCCACCGCTCGATATGGAAGGGAAAGCGTTAGAGTACTGAGCGCATGCATTCCATGATCGTATACGGTGATTGGCGCACTCCACCGTCCCACCGCCCCCCCAATTGTGACGATGAATTGCTGATCAGGAGAGAGTCCGGGGTTCGCGTTGTACACGGGCGGCGTCAGCACCTGCACGCTACCGCCTACAGCGGGAACCCGTGCCACAACCATGCCGGTTGGCTGCGATTCACTCACGTAAATCCATTTTCCATCAGCGGACCACCGCAATGGTCCCCAAAACGGGCCGCTGGCGATGACTCGTTCCGCACCACCTCGCTCAGGAACGATAATTAACTTTGACGAGTCGCCCGCGGAGATGTACGCGATTTGTTTGCCATCTGGCGAATACCGCATGGTGCGCGCGGGCGACATGCTGACGCGTCTTTCGACCCCCGATCGCAGTCCGGTCGCCGGGTTGATCGGCATGGTCCAGACGAAGTCTCGATCGTCAGCTTTGATGTTTGCATCGGTGCGCAAAAGCGCGATCCGGTCACCAGTCGTGGACGCAGACACCTCGGTATACTCGGCCCGCGAGACAACAGCTGTAGTTTTTCGAGCGCGATCGTAGACGAGCAGCGCAGTGTCGGTTGTCAAATGAAGGAATTGTCCGTTGGGAGAGACGGCGACATTTGTCGCCTTGACCGGGAGAGTCGCGATCTCCTCAAACGGTGCCTTCGCTGGCATCGGTGGCAACCTGGCGCCAGCGACGGAAGCCACTGGTGAACGTGACGGCAAATACTCCCCGGTCCAGATCGTTGCTCCCGCTCCAACGCGTACCCGGTAATTTATTGTTCGTCCATCACTGGACAGTCGATAGTTAGCCAGGTCGGAATCACGTTCATCGGCGCTGGCGCTCTCTGGCCCTGTAATTGGTTCGGCTTGACCTGAAGGATCCAGAGGCCGCACGTAGATGTTCTGCCGCAATGGGCCAGCATAGACGACGCGCCCGGAGCAGGCCGCGAGAATATTGCGCGGTCCGGCCCAGCGCAGCCGCCAGCAATTGACCGCCGGTTTCATTGAGAGGAAACGAGGACGCGCGGAACCCGGACCATCGAGATCGAACACAGCGATGCGATCGTTGGCAGCGAGGGCGAGGTGGCGGCCATCGTCAGAGAACGCGATGCTTTGTGCCGAGTCCGAGAAGGTCCCAAGTAGTATTGGACTCGCTGATCGACTGGAGGAATACATCAGCGTAATGCTGTCATGTGGTGCCGACAGAATCCACGCGACGCGATCGCCGCTCGCGGCGACGTCCCATAGAGGCTGCGAGTAGACCCACGCCACGCTGTCATCCTCGATCCAGATTGACGCCATGTTCAGGCTCGCCGCGGCCGCCGTTGGAACTGGCCGCGCTTGCGGGCTCAGTTTTGGGATGTTGCGAAGCACGCGCGATGCACCAGTTGCGGAGACGACGCGGACATCCACGCCGTCCTCGCGCGGCTCCAGAAGATAGAACGCGTCGCGGCTCTCACGCTGCTCACGTCCGCCCGGCCCCGAAACCGATGGGAGCCCGCTGCTGGCGTCGATCCATTCAGGGAGGTTCAAAATTCGCGGGCCATAACCAGCTCCGTAGGCATTGCCGCTGAGCCGTTGAGTAACGCCAGTTCGCACGTTGATTGCGTGTACAGCCTTCCGCGTTTCCGGCAACTCGTTGCTGCGACGAAATGTGACCAGATCCCCTGCAACTCCATCGGTCGCGATCTGTATCGCATCAACCGGCAGCTTCACATCACGGACTGTTCGACCATCCGGCGTGCGCACAAACAGATGCGGAAGCCCATCGGCTAGCCGCGCTGGAGCGCGGTTATCTGGTCCCATGATTGTGCCGACGAGATTCCCTTCCGCATCGAATGCGACGGGGTTGAATGTGCTGTCGATTGCGATATCCCGCACAGTGCTGCCGTCAATGGCGTGGGTGCGGATGACCCGTCTCGAATTGTTGATCGTGAACACAACTCCACGCCCATCCAGTCGCGCACTATGCCAGCCTGGTCCAAGTGACAGCTGCTGGTCGTCGCTCGCCGGGAGATCGAGTGACGCAACATAGTTGCCAGCGGTGTCGCGCAACTCCGCTCGCGATGGCTGGTTCGATGGAAAATTGCCGGCGGACCCAGAGGGGGATAGGAAAGCCACCTTGGAGAGATCAGCCAGATATGGGACCGGATTGAGCGCGTTTCCAGTGGCGATGTTCTTGATCTCACCCGTTGCGATAGAAACAGATTTCAAAACCCACGGCTCAGTCGGGTTCTGTATTTTTGCCTCGAAGTAAAGAAGTTTCCCGTCGGGAGACCATGCATCGGGTTGCAGGCGTTCGGCCGTGTTCACGAGGGTGCGCGCTGGCCCGCCCGCGGTTGGGACGATCTTGAGGGCATAAGCGCTGTCGATGTACGCGAGCCATGCTCCGTCGTACGAGACGGGCAACATTCCGCCCGTGCTCTCGGTCGTAACTTGTCGGGGAACGCCGATTGGCGCGCGAGCCGCTGTATCGACGGAAAGAACCATGGCGTAGCGAATCCCCCGCTCTGAAAGCGCCGCACCAGGGCCACGCGCCGGTCGCGTGGAAAGAAAGACGATCTGCTTCCCATTCGGGAACCAGCGTGGTCCGACATCAAGGTAGCCATCTGACGTGAGCCGCGTGGCGGTTGTTGAGCCGGCGCGTGCGAGCCAGATGCTGGTGCCCGCCGGATCACCGGGATGCTTATTCGCAAAAACAATCCACTTGTTATCGGGAGACAGACTCGCGACCCCGATGTTCATTGTGTCGCTGAAAAAGATCGCGCGGAGTCTAGCCGTGTCCTGGGCTGCCGATGCCGGCGCGCGCGCGGCCGCTATCCGCTGCGCAGGGGCGGGCGTCGCCCAAACGATCGAGAACACAATAAGCGCTAACCATGGAACACGTCGATTGATGAGTCTCATTTTGGACACGGTTGGTAGGATTGTCAGGCGCATACCATTTAGATACGACATGAATGCCGAAGAATCAAATCGGGGCGCGCTGACCGTGCGCGCTAACAACGATTGCCTTGCCATGAAAGAGATCTCCGGACAAGAGTGCAAGACGCGGTACTATGAGCAACTGTTCGCGGTGCAGGTGATGGTCTTTGACAGCGTCGCAGTGATCCCCACGCCGTCTACGATCGTCAACGTCACTGTATATGAGCCACTCTTTCCTTTCGGCTTCGGGAACTTGTGCGAAATCGCCACCCCTGAGCCGGACGTCGCGTCACCGAAGTTCCATGATGAGCTGATCGCGTTCACCGAGCTGGAAGCGTAGAAGGTGCAGGTGAGACCGGAGCAGGTGTACGTGAATTTTGCGGCGGTTGCGGGCTGCGGAAGAACGGAGTTTCCGCCTGTGTAGAGCAAGAGGTTCGCGGTACCGGCCGGAAGAGCGGTGAGAACTCCGGATGTTGCGCCATTGAGGAGCGCCGCGCGAACTGTACCTGGCGTCGCCGTTGGATATGCGGACAGGTACAGCGCCGCGGCGCCCGCGACCATTGCCGAGGACACGGCGGTTCCGCTCAGCGTAGTCGTGGCCACGTCACTCGCGTAGTCGGACGAAGTGACAAGATGGCCCGGCGCGTTGAGCGTAATACACGGTCCATAGTTCGACATCACGCCGAAGCTGTCATCAGCACGACTGGTTCCCACGGTAATGGCATCGGGAGCACTTGGCGGTGAAAAAGTGCAGGCGTTTGTGGGGACGCCGCCAGCAGGCACGACCCAGGTGATGCCTGAAGCGATGGAATTCTCGACGGCGCTATTGAGCGCAGTGACCACAGTACTGAAACCAGTGGTGAGACTGGCGACTGCTGGGAGTACGCGGTTTGCGGTCACCCAGTCGACCGCCGCAATCAGGGTCGAAACTGTAACCGACCCGTTGCAATTGCTGGCGCGCACTGAGACAAGGCTCGCCCCCTTCGCCACGCCGAATGTATTGCCGCCTGCGACTCCAGCTCCGAATGTGCTTGCGTCGCAATCAGAGGGATTGGGGGCGACCAGATCGATGCCCGGAACAGCGCGCCCACCAAATTCGGAATGCGAATAGCGAATGCCAGCGCCGATTACGTAGATCCTCACTCCAGAACCATCGGTCGCGTAGCTGTACGAACCGTCGAGAGGCAATGCTGTTTGATCAACGCGATCGAGGTGCCACGGTGCGCTTGCTTGCATGTCCGCGGCCGCCGCAATGCCGTCGAACATTGATGTGCTGGAGACGGCCGATTCTGTTACGATCTCGTCCTGTTCGACGGAGGCGACTTCCGGCTCGTGGGCGAGAGCCGCGGCCGCACTTGCGCTGAGCGACAGTGACATTCCATTGAGGGCAGACGTGTACGTCTGTCTCACCGTGGCGCCGTGCTTCGCCGCGAGACGCGCCGCGACTTGCGCGGTGTTCGACGTTTCGTGGAACACCACAATGTACTGCCCCGGAATCCTCCTACTGCTCGCGTCTGCAGAGGGAAGGGTTAAGCCGCGGTCCGACTCTTTTTCAATGGGTGTCGTCGGCAGCTTGTCGCATGCAGGCGCAAGAATAAGGAGGGCGAGGAGCAGCAGCGGTCGCATTATGGAGATCTCCGTGGGAGGGTATGGCGCCACGGAAAGCAACAAGCATGCGGGCACGCGCCACTTTCCCAACTCGTTCGGCACTCGCGACTTAGTGTTGTCCTTCGCGAATCTCGCACCCGAATGTGCAGTGAATTAATTCAGCGATGTCTCACAAAGCACGACACGACGAATCACAACGGTCTATCTGATACGACTCTTTTCGATTCTAAACTCACTGCCTTCCGCCGCTTGAAGGAAGACGGTTTCGCCAGCACCAAAGCCGATTATCGTTCGCCCAGCTGGAACCAGAACACGATCCACAAGTTCGCCTGTGCGGTTAACCACGTGGTAGAGCGTTGGGCGGCGCTCGAGGGGGTAGCGGGATTCAGGTGTCACACCATGCCAATTCTCGATGGGGATCCAGACGTTGTTGCTTCGGTCGGCCAATGGAGTCGTCTCATTGTTGGAGCTGACCGCCGGCACTCTCTCCGGCACATCGGATAGGTCAACGAACGGCCGCGCGTTTGAAGTCGCCGTTCTCACCGCCGAGGTGCGCGCCGGATCAGTATTAGCCGAGTCAACGAGGTGAGACCGTGCCGTCGGTGTGAGCACTGTCCACTCAAATGGAATCGGTGGACCAACCAAGTTGGAACGCACGGACGTGATCCGATCAACGCGATATTCGCGCGTTCGAAGTATTGCGAGCTCACCATCGCTGGTAACCGTCCAGTTATCGCTCGTGGGATAGAAATTCAGGCCTACGCTGGCATACGCGTTTGGCGTCAAGTGCACTTGCGAGCGGCCCGTGAAGTACCACGCTAGCGTGTCGATGGATGTCATCGCGAGCCTCTGGGCGACGATTGGGATGGAATCATTCACCTTGAAGATCACGTCAGGGGCACCTCTCGCCGGCCTCAAATCCCTGAGCCTCGATATGGGAAGGCTACCGCTATAAATCAGACCGAAAACGTCCGACCATCCCGCTCGCCGCACCCTCATCAAATCAGCTGCTGTGGGGATTGCTATGATGCGAACCTCGGCTCCGGACCCCGTCAACACTGAAACGCGTTTCTCCACCCGGTCGAGGACAAGAATCGAATCACCACGATATGGAATTAATTGGCGAGCGGCGCCAGCACTGCCCGAATAGTCGAGTATTACCTTCGAGCCGCCGAGGGCCCCGTCAAAAACCGAGATCTGGCTTCTGCCGAAATCACTGACAACGACACGCCCATCGCTCATTTCAATCGCAAGCACAGGATTCAGCAACGTGGTCGATGATCTCGCAACGACAGGACCCAGCGGTCGTATCGGGAGCTGCTGGGAGTCCGCGCTTGAAGTCACCAGAAGTGCAATGGCGCCGACGAGCATCGCGTGCCGGAAGGCTACTGAAAAGGGCATCATCATAGTTTCTCCGGAAGCAATTGGCATGCGCGCGGACCGATTTCGTCAACTCCTTTGGTATGCGCAATTTAGTGCTGGCGGTCGCGAATGTTCGCACCTGATAGTGCAGTGAATCATGTCAGCTATGTCTCGGAAAGCAGTACATAGCGGGCGACCGCGCGCTTCGCGCACGCGCTACAGTTGTGCATTTCGTTACTACGCTGACACAAATCGTTCCATCGCAACTGCCCGGCAGGATGCAGACAAACTGGTAAGACGGTTGCCCATTGTGCGTTAGCCAATCGGACTCTTTCGGCACGATCATTGACTTTACGATCGCCGACCAGTCGATTCTTTCGTTGCTGAATAATGATGGAAAAACCTTACCCGGAGAATCTCAGGATGCGAAGGTTATCGTTGGCAGCAGTCGTGATCATTCTGGCAGCGTGCGATCATGCACCCACAGCACCAAACGCGTCACGTTCCCCGCAAGCCGCTCCGATGTCGCTGTCCCGCGCACTGGCAAGAATCCCGGGACAGTACATCGTCTCGTTCAGGAGTTCCGTCACTGATGTTGAGCAAGGGGCAAACCGCCTCGCCGCCCGACACCGCGGTTCAGTGCGACATGTCTATTCAGCAGCGCTCCGCGGAGCAGCACTCAACCTCCCAGAGGCAGCAGTCGCCGCGCTCGCCAACGATCCTGACGTCGAGTGGATCGAAGCAGATCAGGTTGTCACAGCAACGAGAAGCGAGAGTGGAACGCAGCTGGATCCCTCCTGGAATCTCGATCGCATCGACCAGGGGCCACTGTTACCCGACGACAACTCCTACTCGTGGGCGAGTGACGGCACGGGAGTAACGGCTTATATCCTGGACACCGGAATTCGATACACGCACTCGGATTTCGAAGGACGCGCATCCTTCGGATCAGACCAGATCGACACGCGCAGAGGCACGGGAGAGGACTGTAATGGCCACGGCACATCAATGGCCAGCGTGGTTGGCGGTAAAACCTTTGGAGTCGCGAAAAAGGTGCAGCTCGTTGCAGTTCGCGTGCTCGGCTGCAGTGGAAGTGGCAGCACGTCCGGCGTGATTGCCGGCATCGACTGGGTAACAATTAACCGCGAGCTACCGGCTGTTGCCAACATGAGCCTTGGTGGCGGTTACTCCTACGCCAGCAACCAGGCGGTGCAGGCATCGATCGCAGCCGGAGTCGTGTATTCGATTTCCGCCGGGAACGCCGCTGTCGATGCGTGCGGCGTTTCACCTGCCAGCGCGCCCTCTGCGATCACCGTGGGTGCGACAAATCCGGGCGATGGCTTTGCCACCTATTCAAACTGGGGAACGTGCGTCGACATGAACGCGCCCGGCAACGCAATCCTGTCAGCTGCGTTCACGGGTGACAACGACACTCGCACCGGATCTGGAACCTCTCCGGCAGCCGCACACCTCACGGGCGCAGCTGCGCTCTATCTGTCCACCAATGCGGGTGCATCACCGGCGAGCGTTCGCGCCGCGCTGGTAGGCAATGCGACGCAAGCTATCTTCTTTATGGGCGACGGTGCCGGCGGCCAGAGTGAGGTATCGATCCCAGCCGGCACACCCAATCTGCTGCTCTTCACCGGTGGCCTTGACGGCCTGCCCCCACCTGTTCCTCAGCCAGTGCCACCGACGGCGAGCTTCACTGTATCCTGCTCCGGCTTCAGTTGCACATTCAACGCGAGTGCCTCACAGAATGCGACGAGCTACTCCTGGAGATTTAGCGACGGCACAACAGGCACTGGGGTTAGCACGGTGCACACGTTCACAAAGGGATCATCGCCCACAATCGTGCTGACCGTGCGTGACGACAACGGCAGCGGTGCACTGGCGTCCAGGACGCTTAAGTGCACGGGCGCTCGTTGCTCATGATAGATATTCGGGGTCCCCGCCCAAAATGCCCGGGCACTGCCTTACTTCGTGCGCGACTTCCGGCGTGCGCGCGACTGGCCGCGCACGTATCCACGTAGCACCGCATTCATCCGTGACTGATATCCCTCGCCGTCAGCTTTAAAGAACGCGAGCACTTCTGGATCTACTCGAAATGAAATGGGGATCTTCTTTTCGGGCATGATCCAGCAGGCTTCGGCGAGCATTGCGTCGGTGAATTCGATGTCATCGGGGTTTCGCCTGATTTGGGCCGCGATTCGAGCGTCGCTGGTCCTATCGACCCGCGCCCAATCAGTCCCGTAACGCTCATGGCCGCTCTTCTTTCTCTGCGTCCCTGTCCTGGCGCTGGAGGAAGTCTTTGTAGCGTTGCGTTTCTCTGGCATTTGCCTTCCGGAATGTGAAAATCTTCACGCTATCGTCACTATGACTGACCCAACCGGCGACAATCACGCGTCCATCAACCACGCCAAGGCCAATTTCGCGATTCTCGCCATGCTGCTTGCGAGTGTCGATCCAAACGAGCATGGGCGCGTCCCACATCGCGATGGCATCGCCAAATGCGAGACCGCGTTCGCGGATGTTCCATTGATTCTTGGCGGGATCCCATGTGAACCTCAACTGGCAATATACCGCTGTATATACAGCCTGTCAATTGACTGGCCACCGTAGGTTGGGCGCGCGGCGACTTGAGGCAGCGCGAACTGTGGCGCGATGCGTCTGGAACATCGGAGCGGGAGGCATTCGACCATGCCCCAAAATGCGGGGCGTCGTCAGCGCTGCGTCAGCACCTGTTCTCCCCGCTGCTGGAATGCTTTCCCTACTCCCTTGACAGGCGTTCGGGAAAGGCGCTCGGCGGCGCCGCTCGCTTCGCTTCCTTAGCCTTCATTTCGTTGATGTACCCCTTGGTCCAGATCGCAATCACCCCGCACCTTGATGCACGTGGGAGACTCGCCTGCTCCGCTCCCAAATCCGCACCTGTACTCGTCGATGGAAGTTGGGCTGGGCCGAAAACTTCAACTCCGTATATCGCATCGGCGCTCATTCCCATCAGCCGGTGCTGTCCACGCAGCTCTTGGAACCCGTCAATCCAAAGTTCGGGTGCGCATGTTCGAATCGTGGCATTTGGGTTCATGCCATTGATCATCACGAGCGAGTCTGGATTGCCGGGCCGTCGGCCCCCAGAGGAAGGTACGAACTGAACGCCTACCCCATGGTTCGCGAGGAGATCAATCATTGAGCCCTTCTTGTACGGCTGCAAATCAAGAGTGTCGAGAAACTTGCCCACGTTGCCACTTCGTCTAAGCTGAAATCCAAGGTCCGAATACAACTCGAACCTGGTGAGCCGCCGCCGCTCCGTTACAACAATCGCACCCAGCTTCTGCTGAACGGCGCTCATTGTCAGATTCAGAACTGCAACCCCGCCACCAACCAGCTCAATCGTGGCACTGGTTAGCGGTGCATACCCGATACGACTCACGCGCACCGCATAGCGCCCGGTTGTTCCGGCGTGAAGCACAAACCGTCCAAGGGAATCGCTGCGCACGGGGGGACGGCCGAGGTCTTTGCCGCTCGCATCGAGCAGTGCGAGCGTTGCGGCCTCGAGGGGACGCTTGGTCGAGTCGTCCAGCACTGTTCCGCGAAATGTCTGCGCACCGGCCGGCGCTGCAACAACAAGCGCCAAAAAGAAGAGTACTGAAACCCGATAGCCCACTTTCACGCTGGCCCGCCCTCGTCCGTAAGGATCGAGTGTTCAGGTTTGGCAGCTGATTGTTGAAGTCCCCGCGTGCAACCCCGAAGGCAATTGGTGGTTCCGCAACTTCTAACTTGGGTTCCGGCTTTCGCCGGAATGACAACAAATGACAACGATGGACTACTACTTCCCGCCTACCCATTCCTTCAGCTGCTCATACGTCTGAGCGCCCATTCGACGATCAACAAGTTTCCCATCACGAAACAGCAACGTCGTCGGATTCTGATTGTGCATTTCAGTCAGCCTCAGTCGCTCTGGCGCCAACGGAATGCGAGCCATTTTCGCGCCATTGAGCGTGAGCATGCGCGCAATATCCGTCTCCTGACTCACGGGATCTGTCGCTGTCATCACACCCACATCAACCGAGTGTGCTGCAAAGTATTCGCGAGCCTGCTCCATATCGCGCAGCGCCTCGGGCATGTGCGCACTCCACGTCCCCCACACCATTACCATATTGAGCTTGTGCCCTGGCAACGCGGTCTCGGGAAATACATCCGACCAGCGCCGAGTTGACGATAGCTGCTGCCCCGCCTTCGGTAAGGGCTTAGCGGGCTCGCTCAACACATCACTCGCGAACATGAAGCCGCGATACTCCGGTGAGTCGTATCTGAATGACAAGCGACCGTCCACTGTCCAACTCGGAAAAAGACTCGAGCCAGTCAGACTCGCCGTAACATTTCTCACCGTGCGATCGCGAAGATCGACAACCAACACATCGTAGCCTATTCCCGCCCGCGTCTTCGGTGCGTGCATTGCAAGGTACCGGCCGTCGAAGGAAAAGTCCGACTTCCCTCCCTCGATTCCTGTGTCGAAGATGTCGTTGCAATTATCGACACCGCGCACCACCACAGTCCCGCGAACAAATGTCGAGACCTTGCGGCCGTCCTTGGAAACGAGCGGCCGATCACCAGTTCCAATGCTGGGACACGACGTCACATGTGCGCTCGGCATCACACCCTTGTCGCCGTCGAGATAGTAGTAGTTGCTCTCGATGGTCATGATCATGTTCCTGCCATCGCGAACAGCCCAGCTGAAATAATCGCCCTCTGAACTCGGCGCGACCGCGCGGGTTATTGCGCCCGTCTCCGGATGCCACATGACTACTCCACTGCCGGTGCGCAGACTGCTCAGGAAAATCATGCTCTTGTTGTCATTGGAGAAATAGGCGTCGATTCCCGGCTCCGTAAAGACAACTTTCTTGCTGGCCAGTTCGACGACCGTGACCGTGCGCGACATCCCACCATTCGCCTGCGACTCAGACGCATAAGCGAGCAAGCGCCCGTCGGGTGAAATGCGCGAATAGGCAAAGACGCCTTCCCTGGGTTGCAGTTCGAACACGTGTTCGAACTTCGCGGCGGTTTCGTTGCCGAGGGCTGAGGCTGCGCAGCCTGAAACAACAATGGCGAAGGCGAGTGGTGCGAAGCGCAAAGCAGGTTGGAAACGCATGTCCAATCTCCAGAAATGTGGCGGCAAAATGCGTGAAAAATCCGCTACTTCACTATGTCAAGATGCACAGCACTTCGCCAGTGCGGGGAGACTGCCATCTGGGTGCCCTCAACGTCCTGGGGCCGATGAAAATGACCCGGGCCGAAGGCCAAAACCCCCCTCATTCCGCCCGCAGCTTTTAAGAGCTATAATCCCGCTGTCAAGCATTCGTTTCCCGTGGGTCCGGAGGCTCAGAATCATGGTAAGGCATCTTCGCTTCATTCCACTTTTACTCGCGCTGTTGTTTGCATCAAACAGCCAAGTCCTCAGCGCCCAGGTACCAGGGCCGAGCACCATCGCACAGGAGTTCGAAGGACTCCATTTCCGCTCGATCGGTCCCGCGATCATGTCGGGTCGCATTGCCGACCTGGCTGTGTACGAAGCAAATCCCGCGATTTACTATGTGGGAACCGCCCACGGCGGCGTCTGGAAAACGACGAGCGCCGGCGCGCTGTACACGCCGCTGTTCCAGGACCACGGGCTCATGTCGATCGGCGACGTCACCGTTTCGCAGACGAATCCTGATTTGCTCTGGGTAGGCACGGGTGAATCGAACAACCGGCAGAGCACATCCTGGGGCAGCGGAGTGTGGAAGACGACCGATGGCGGCCGCACCTTCCAGTTCATGGGCCTGGCGAACTCAAAGCACATCAATCGCATCGTCATCGATCCCAATAACAATGAAACCGTGCTGGTTGCCGCAACCGGACCGCTCTACGGCTCCGGTGGCGATCGTGGCGTATTCAAGACAACAGACGGTGGCCGCAATTGGCGCCGGGTGCTCTTTATCGACGACGACACCGGCATCAATGACCTGGTGCAAGCCAAAACCGATCCACGCATCATGTTTGCCTCCAGCTATCAGCGACGACGCTCGACCTGTTGCATGAACGGCGGCGGACCTGGCAGTGGAATCTGGAAGTCCGTCGATGCTGGTGAGACGTGGACCAAGCTGAGTGGTGGTGGACTGCCTGGCGGTTCATTGGGCCGCATTGGCTTGGACGTCTATGCCAAGAGCGCGAACATCGTTTTCGCCAACATTGAGGGTGGCGGTGGTGGACGAGGCGGTGGAGGCGGCGGCGCCGGCGGAAGAGCAGGACGTGGTGGGGCTGATACAGCCGCAGCAGGTCGTGCAGCCGCGGCGGGAGCGGGCGCTGCAGGACGTGCCGGTGGAGCGGGAGGAGCTGCGCAGGCCGCGCCTCCAGCTGGTGGTGGCGGCGGCGGAACCGGCGTGTACCGATCGGATGATGGTGGAACCACCTGGCGACAGATGAGCACCGGCAACGCCAGACCGATGTATTTCAGCCAGATTCGCATCGACCCCAGTAGCCCCGACCGGATCTATATGGGCGGCGTCGGTCTGTGGATGAGCACTGACGGCGGAGTCAGTTTCCAGCAGGATATTGCCCAGGCGATTCACGACGACGTGCACGCCATCTGGATCAACCCCAACAATCCCGATCATGTCATCATGGGCAACGATGGTGGAGTCGCCTTCTCGTGGGACATGAGCAAGACGTGGACGTTCATCCCCAATCTTCCTGTCGGCCTCTTTTATCATGTCGCTTACGACTTGGAGTATCCGTACAACGTTTGCGGCGGAATGCAGGACAATTACAACTGGTGCGGACCGAGCGCGACGCGGACCGGTCGCGGGCCTGTTAACGCCGACTGGGGAACTGTGCAGGGTGGCGACGGATTCCACGCAATCCCCGACCTGCGCGACTCACGCATCGTTTACACGGAGAACCAGGACGGTGGCATGACCCGTCGCAACAAGTTGACGGGTGAGTCGAAGAGCATAAAACCCGGCCCGGGCAACGTTGTACCGTTACCTGCAGGCGGCCTCGGACCTCTGCGGTTCCACTGGGATTCTCCGATGATGATATCGCCGAACGACCCGGCGATTCTGCTCGTTGCGGCGAACCGGCTCTTCAGGTCCAACAACCGCGGTGATTCATGGGAAGTGATCAGCCCTGACCTCACCAAGAACCAGAGTCGCAATGAAATCGTCACGATGGGTCTGCGCGGCAACGAGATAACGATTGCAACCAACGACGGCGTGGGGAGTTGGCCAACGCTGGTGTCGATCGCGGAGTCGCCCGCTCAGCCAGGGCTGTACTACACCGGCAGCGATGATGGCACTGTGAGCATGTCTCGCGACAACGGCAAGACATGGTCGAACCTCACCAGCAAGATGCCCGGATTCCCTGCTGGCTCGTACGTGTCCGAAGTTGTTCCGTCGAGGTTCAACGCGGGAACGGTTTATGTCACCGTTGAGAATCACCGCGAGAATGACTACACGCCGCACATTTGGGTCAGCAAGGATTTCGGCGCGACTTTCACTTCGCTTAATGGCAATCTGACTGGCGAAGTTGTAAGGACGCTGACCGAAGACTTGAAGAATCCTGACGTTCTTTACATCGGAACGGAAACCGGAATATTCGTCACGCTGAATCGCGGCACAACATGGCGCAGACTGAAGGCCAATCTTCCAACCGTTCGCGTTGACGAGATCACACTGCATCCGCGCGAGAACGCAATGTTGGTGGCCACGCACGGCCGCGCGCTCTGGATTATGGACCACCTCGAGCCAATCCAGGAATATGCAGCAGCGCAGCAGGGCACCACTGGCGATGCAAGACTGTTCTCAATTCCGACCACGCTAATGTGGAAGAACTGGAATAACACGAACGAGGGGTTCTGGGGGCACCAGTACTTCATCGGCGAGAATCCGCCTCTCGACGCAGTGATTTCGTTCCACCTGAAGCGGCCAGTCGGCGCACTCAGTCTCAGAATTACCGACGCGGCCGGACGGCAGATCCGCGATCTCGCGATACCGGCAGGTCGTAACGTCGCTGGTATTCAGACTGTGTGTTGGGACATGCGGGTGGATCCAGTTCCGGCAGGACCCCCAGCAGCTCCTGATACAACGGCTGGTGGTCGCGGCGCTGGTGCAGCTGGTCGCGGCGGTGCTGGTGGCCGCGGTGGCGCCGGCGGCGGTGGTGCTGGTGGTGCTGGCGCCGGTGGTGGACGCGGCGGTGG
>CAZKXZ010000001.1:129997-304227 GCA_964556695.1 uncultured Gemmatimonadales bacterium | reverse complement strand
CGAACTGCGGAGCGGGGACGGCGTTCACGGGGACTGCGGGTCCGGGAACGGCGTGTGGGGGACGGCGGTTGCGAGGACTGCGGATAGCAGCGCCCTTGATCGCCGTTCCGTCAAGCGTTGTCCCCGCACCGCCGTCCCCGCACCCGCTGTTCCCGCGCACGCCGTCCCCGCTCCGCAGTTCTGTGTGCGTGGTCCCGTACCTGCGCAATGAACCAAAAAAGAAGAGGGCACCCCTTTCGTGGTGCCCTCCCTTAGTCCAGTAAGTCTCGGTACAACTATCCGATCTTTACCACGTTCTCTGCTGCAGGTCCTTTCTGACCCTGCACTTCGTCGAACTCCACGCTGTCACCTTCGGCGAGGGATTTGAATCCGCTCCCCTGAATGGCCGAATGATGGACGAAGCAATCCTTCTTCCCATCATCGCGCGTGATAAAGCCAAATCCCTTCGAATCGTTGAACCACTTGACCTTTCCGGTCGTACGCATGCTTGTACTCCTGATGTGTGTTGTGCTGTGGGTCGGAGGACGAAACTGCCGTACGAACCGACTGCACTAGCTCGTGATCACTACCCTCACGAAGGGCTTCGCTCGGCGATAGAGCGAGATGCAAATAAGGGACCGGCATTTTGTGCTGGCCCCTTGTTTACGGAACGTGCCACGCAACGAACGCGTGAGCGTCGCCAAGGGGGAATATATTGCAGTGCGGCGATTTAGATAGGGGTAGTGCAGTGACTAGTGCTAGTGACTAGTGCGAGTGCACCACGGCGCTCATCAGGCACTGGCACCAGGAATGCTCGAATCTAGTTGCGCTTGACTGCTGCAACACATTGTACGATATGGTATTAGTAGCCAGCAGCTAAAGTAATATCGAGCTCGCCGTACGGCCAGCACTAGCTCTAGTCACTAGCATTTGGCACTGTTCCACATTCACAATCGGCACCGACAATCATGACTCGCTCAATCTCTCGCAGATTCACGTCGCTGGCCGCGCTCCTGGTAGTTGCTGCGTGCACAGCAACGCAGCCACCCGACCTTGGGGTCAACATTCCAACGACCGTGACGATCATTCCCAAACCACAACGGATTGAGATGCGGGGCGGAAGATTTGTTCTCAACGCCACGACCAGGATCCACGCTGGCGGTGACTACGCCGCTGTGGGACTGGCTCTCGCCAATTATCTGAGACCGCCAACTGGACTTTCGCTTCCCTTGCTGGCCGACGAAAAAACCACAGATGGCTCCATCACGATCCGCCACAACGGAGCGCTCGCGGGTACGTTCGGCTCAGAGGGGTACCGGCTCAGCGTCACTCCGAAGTCCATTCTGATTGAGGCGGCAGCGCCTGCCGGCGCGTTCTACGGAGTGCAGAGCATTCGACAATTGCTTCCCGCGCAGATCTATCGCGAGGCGAAAGTGGAGGGGGTGTCGTGGAGTGCACCCGCCCTTGTGATCGAAGATTCTCCGCGCTTTCGCTGGCGCGGTTCGCACCTCGATGTCTCGCGGCATTTCATGCCCAAGGAGTTCGTGAAGAAGCACATCGACCTGCTGGCGATGCACAAGATGAATTCCTTTCATTGGCATCTGACGGACGATCAGGGGTGGCGCATCCAGATCTTGAAATACCCGCTGCTCACCGAGGTTGGCGGCTGGCGCAAGGAAACACTCATCGGTCGTATGCGCAGTGGACCTGCCGCGACGTACGACGGAAAGGTGCACGGCGGTTTCTACACGCAGGATGATATCCGTGAGATTGTTGCATACGCGAAGGCGCGCTTCATCAATGTGGTACCGGAAATCGAAATGCCGGGGCACGCGCAGGCAGTGATCGCAGCATATCCCAGGCTGGCGAGTACCGATTCCGTCGTGGAAGTGCGCAAGGTATGGGGCGTCAGTCAGAACCTGCTCAACCCGTCCGACTCAACCATCGCATTCATGAAGGATGTGCTGGATGAAGTGCTCACACTTTTTCCCGGGCCTTTCATTCACGTCGGTGGGGACGAAGCGGTCAAGAACGAATGGCGTGTACATCCGATTGCGCGCGCACGGATGCAGAAGGAGGGTTTGACCACGGAGGCGCAGCTGCAAAGCTGGTTCATCCGCCAGTTCGATCAGTACCTCACTTCGAAAGGTCGCCGCCTCGTGGGATGGGATGAGATTCTCGAGGGCGGGCTTGCGGAGAATGCACTCGTGATGTCATGGCGCGGAGTGGCAGGCGGAATTGCGGCCGCGCGCGAGGGACACGATGTAATCATGGCGCCCAACAGCCACACCTACTTCGACCACTTACAGTCGCGCGATCCCGGGGAGCCATTGTCGATAGGCGGGTTTCTGCCGATCGATTCCGTCTATGCGTACGAACCGATTCCCGCGCAACTGGAACCGCAGTTCGTGAAGCACGTACTCGGCGCTCAGGCGCAGTTATGGACAGAATACATGCCCAATGCAAAGCATGTTGAGTACATGGCCTATCCGCGCATGTGCGCGCTGGCGGAAGTCGTCTGGTCGCCCAAGGAGCTGCGCAACTTCCCCGACTTTACTTCGCGGCTCACTACTCATTTGCGGCGGCTTGATGCGCTTGACGTTAACTACCGCAAACCGCGGTGAGGTCGAACTGCGGAGCGGGGAAGGCGTTCACGGGAACTGCGGGTTCGGGAACCGCGTAAGCGCGGACTGCGGTGGCGCGGACTGCGGCTAGCAGCGCTTTGAATCGCAGTTCCGGCAGCCGCCGTTCTCGGATCCGCCTTCCCCGGACCCGCTGTTCCCGTGAACGCAGTTCCCGCTCCGCAGTGCGCGCATCCACAGACGTAGCGCCCACAATTTTACAGTTGCGTGGTAGTGATTTTGAAGTGGTGCTTATGCAGGGATTGGTTACGCCTTAGGCGGCGATCAATCGATCAATCGATCAATCGAACAACTGATTGCGATCCTCGATCGCGATCAAATGATCACTTGTTCATATGTTCGATTGATCGATTGATCGGTTTTTCAGTCTCCCTACGCCGCAAACTCCAGCCGTGCCGTAACCCCCGCCAGCCTTACCCGCGTAAGAATGTCTATCACTCGACTGGCACCCAGCAACAACGCCACAGCGACGACAATCCGCAGCGGATTGGGATACACAAACAGCGAGAGCAGCGGCCCTACGCCGAAGGCAATGATCATTGTCGCGAACATGGTAACGAACATCTGAGCTGAACGCTCTCCCTTTACCATCGGCTTCGAAAAGGGCAACTCGGGGTCAATCAGAAAGATCAACTGCAACAACAGTCGACTGATGAGGCCGAGCATGAGCATGTGGGTGAGGATGTGGCCGGGGTTTCCGGTGAAGTAGATCAACACCGCGCTTACGAAAACCATGTACGGGAGCAGGAACACCACGGTCAACACATTGCGTGTGGCGGCAATCACCCTGGTGTGGTCGATCGGCGAGGCGAAATAGATCCACGAGGCGCGGTAGGAGTCGCTGCGCGTCAGATTCTGTCGCAACATCACAGGGAAAATCATGATCGCGACGTTGATGAGCATTGTGTCCGCAATGCGGTCCACCTCCACGGTGAACGGGTCAGGAAGCGGCCCATTCTGTAACGACATGAAGATGTAGAGTACTGTAAGGGGCATTATCCCCAACACTCCCATTCGGAATTTCTGATCGTTGCGGAGTTGCCCGCGAATGAGAAGTGCAATCGCTCTGGCTTCACCGAGTTTGAACCAAATGGGGCGTCGCACCACCCGGGGGCGCCTGCGGGTGTCGCTGGCACTGCTCAGAGCACCCAGCTGCTCTGCATATCGCAGCGTGAGCCGGCCTCCGATCTTGGCAACCAGAACTGCGACGGCCAATACGGCAAGGGCAGCCCGGATGACGACGTCCGTTCGAAAATCGCCACCGGCGACCGCGAGAATGCTCGCGAACCAGGTCGGGGGATACAGCAGCAACCACGGTGAATCGGGAAGCGCAAGCTGCGCCATCGCCCGACGATTGAAGGAACGCGACATGGCGAAGTAGCCGCCATAAACCACGAATCCCATGACGAGTTGCAGATACGAGAGCGCACGTTTGAGTCGGCTGGGCCCCACAATGCGCAGGAGCCAAGCGTACGCCAGCACCAGAAGAAGGGTGGCGAAGAATGTCGACATGTAGAAGGTGAATGCCGCGGCCAGCCCCATTACTGGGCGAAAGCCGTGCGCGAATGTGTACGCCAGCATCGGCCCGAGACCGAAGGCAGTCGTAAGCGCCATCGTGTAGACGAGGACGTTGGTGAGCCGAACGGCAAAGTACGTTCGCGACGACACGGGTCGGAATCCGAGAACCACATAGTCGTCCGGCGACGTAATTACGGACTGGTGGTCCACCAGTACCATCATCCCAACCATGAACATCAGGAAGGTTGTGAGGAGCGTGCCGCTCAGCAGTGGATCGCGGATGAACACAACAAGCCCGGATGCAAAGGCGCCCATCAACATGTAGAAGAGAACCACGAAGACGAGCGTTGACCCTCGCCTCTCGTGTCCGGCGTTCATTCCGCTGCCGATGGCAGTGCCACGCACGTCCATCTTCAGCGCAACGAGTACCAGCGCCTTCCACTGGTTGTAGTCGATCCCCGCAGCTGCGAAAATGCGATTCATACCCGTTCCAGCGCGGCCAGGAAATCCGTGGTAACCTGCCCGACATCGCGCACCCCGGTCAGGCGACTGAACGCATCCTCGAGCGACGTCGCCCCTACCTGCTGAGCAATCGCAGCCGATGTACCTTCGGCGATCTGCCGGCCGTCATTGATGATGACAATCCGGGTGCAAATGCGCTCTACCACTTCAAGAATGTGAGAGCAGAAAAGAATGGTCTTCCCCTGCGCGGCGAGCTTTTTCAGCAGCTCCTTGACGATCATCGCGGCGTTGGCATCGAGCCCATCGAGCGGTTCATCCAGAAAGAGCACATCAGGTTTGTGGATGAGGGCAGCGGCGATCACAACTTTCTGCTTCATTCCTTTCGAGAACTCCGACATTCTCTGATGACTCACACCGGACAAACCAAACAGATCGAGCAGCTCCTCGCGCCGCGTTCGCGCGGACTTGGTGTCCAGATGATAGAGACAGCCGATGAGTTCCAGGTATTCCAGCGGAGTGAGACTTTCGTAGAGCGCTCCGGTCTCAGGCACATAACCGATCCTGCCCTTGGCTTCGAGCGCATTCTCCACAACGTCGAAACCCGCGACCATGGCGCGACCGGCAGTCGGTTTTATCATGCCGGTCAGTATCTTGACAGTAGTGGATTTTCCGGCGCCATTGGGACCGAGGAAGCCGAGTATTTCTCCGGGATCCACGCGCAGGTTGAGATCGGAGAGCGCGACCTTCGCGCCGTAGCTGCGCGACAGATTTTCAGTAAGGATCATGATTACCCTTGAAGGGACTCACGAAAATGACCTACTTGAAACGATTCATGCCAGAGCGCGTAGGACGACCCAACTGAATGTTTGACTCCCTGGCCGCTTTTTTCAGACAGCTACAGGACTGGCTCGATCCGACGGCGATCGCTACAGGCGGATACCTGGTCATCTCGCTGGTCGTGTGCGCGGAAACGGGCCTTGCCTTCGGAATCATTTTCCCGGGCGAGTCGCTGGTTCTCGTTGCGGGAATGCTCGCTGCGGCAGGCCACCTGAGGCTGGAGATTCTCATTCCCTGCATTTTTGTGGCGGCGGTCGTGGGAGACGCAATGGGGTTCGCGGTTGGATCGCGCTTGGGCCCTCGCATCTTCACGCGCAACAAATCGCTGTTTTTCCGTCCGGAGTACCTGCTCAGGGCCAACAAGTTCTACGAGAAGTACGGCGGCAAGACAATCATACTGGCGCGCTTCGTTCCCTTTGTGCGCACTTTCGCGCCGATAGTCGCCGGTGCCGCGAAGATGAAGTACAGGCAGTTCGTCATCTACAATCTCATCGGCGCGTTTCTATGGGTAGTGAGTATGGTGCTCGCCGGATACTTCCTCGGCCGTGCGATTCCCAATTTGGAGCGAAATGTTGGTGTTGCAATACTGCTGGTCGTGCTTGTGTCGCTGGTGATTCCGTTGTTTGACTTCGTCAGGATGCGTGTGGCAAAGTGGAGATATCGAAAAGAGACCAAGCGCCTGGTCGACTAGCGTCGACGCGGCGATCAAATGATCAATCGATCAATCGAGCAAGTGATCAAATGATTGCGATCTGGGATCGCGATTAAATGATCTCTTGATCGATTGATCGATTGATCGATTGATCAGTTCGGCCCCTTCGGCACCATCTTCAGCAGCGACTTCCGCATCATCATATGTGTCCCCACATTGCCATCAACCAGCTGCGTGATGCGCAAATCTGCTGCAACGCTGGCCAGCTGATAACTCTCGAGCAAGGTCAACCCGGTTTTCTCGTGGATGAGCTTCACCATTTGCTCGACGGCGATGCGCGTGGCAACGGTCAGCGATGTATCGGTGCCCATGCTGATCCAGTGCTCGGGAGTTTCTCCGCGGGGCCAATCGAGCTTCATGTCCTTGCGCACAGTGAGCTGCAGCTTGCCGCGCAAGCTCGTCTCGATAGCGGTCTGATCCACCTCCCCATCACCTTGAGCAGCGTGGCCATCGCCGACTTCGAAGAGAGCTCCCTTCACAAAAATCGGGATGTAAAGTGTGGTGCCCGCAACGAGGTCTTTGTTGTCGAGATTGCCTGCGTGCGTACTCGGCGGCCCGCTGGACACTCGCCCCTTTGACCGTGATGGCGCGACACCCATGCTTCCGAAAAATGGGGCGAGCGGGATTTCGATGCCGGGCGCAAAGTGCCCCAACATGCGCTCCTTGTCGAGACGGATGATTCGCGTGCGTGGCGCCGTGCCGTTGCAGAATGACCGCACGAATCCACTGCAGCCATTGTAACCGTACGGCAAGTCGAGGTCGACTGAAAGAATCTTGACCTCGAGTACATCGCCCGAGTCAGCACCCTCGACGTACACTGGGCCGGTGAGAATATGTCCACCTGGCCCGCGCGCGGTCGGCGGAACCGAGTCAAACACATTGCGAAGCGACTGCTGAACTTCGGCGGCCGGAATGCCCGCCATTGCCAGCCCGTTCGGCGAGTTGGTAAGAAGCGTTTCGACATCTATGATGTCGCCCGATGCGATGTGCACAACAGGCTTGGCCTCAGACCAGTAGTACCCGTATGCAATAGTGCCCGGACCCGCGGGCAGGAAGTGGACTCGTGCGGTTCTCGGGACTGCGCTCGAGCTGCTGGGCGCGCGTGGTGTGCTGCTGCAACCGCCCGATACGCAAAGTGAGAGCAGCCACAGCATCGCAGCTGCTCTCCCCAGCATGATTCTCACTCGCAAATGTCCTCCAGTCACTCGGTTGCTGGAACATGCAGAAGCATTGCGACCGAGGCCAGTGGCGGTTGCTGACTAGTGATTACTCACTCGCAAGCTACCGGCACCAGCACTACTTAACGATAGTTGTGCCCTCTCCACCGCCACCCCGCGCTGCCATTCCGATGACAAGCCCAAGAACAACAACTGCCAGCAGTCCAACCACAATCCAGACAGGATTTGCGTACCAGACGGTTCTGCCATCGCCCAGTTTGATGTCGACATTGACGGGGGTCGGTGGCTGGCTTTGCGTAACAACGGCAGCGACCGCTACCGCTGGCATCACTCCGGCAACTTGCGCGTCCGCGGGATGGGGTGTGCCAATAGCAATGAGTAACGCAGCAGCGCAGGATGTAATCAGGGTTAGTCGCATTTTGTCTCCGACAAAGGTGTGGCTGGTGCCATGTACCAGTCTGAAGGGCAATTCGCGCGCCACATTGCTGTACGATCCGGGGAAGCCTGTCCCCCGGATCGTCGGAATTCGGAATCGGTTGCGTTCCAAATCGGGCTACTTCACTATTGTGTCGCCCCCGCCACTACCACCGCGCGCTACCATTCCAATGAGCAACGCGACAATGACAACGGTCAGCAATCCAATCGCTATCCACACGGGATTCGCGTACCAGACAGTTGTGCCATCATCAAGGCCGATGTTCACGTCCACATTGCGCGGCGGCTGTGGGGCATCCTGAGCAGCAGGTGCCACTGCGACAACCGCTGGAGCGGCCGCGGCTGCTTCTTGTGTCGCGGCAGGCAACGGCCTGCTTGCGGCTAGTAACAGCGCTGCCGCAGTTGCAATGATCAGTTGAAATCGCATTGTTCCTCCGATAGTGATGTGACTGGTTTCACGCACTGATCAGAAGGCAAATCGCAGGCCAGTTTTTCCTGCAGCCTCAGCCACTAGCGGACTTTGATTTCGTCGTTCCCGCGAAAGCCGGAATGACGGGGGGAAAGCGTATTCACGTCACTCTCCCTGTTCCATCCACCATCTGAATGACGCAGGCACCGATTGCTCGGGACGCTGCTGCGGATTCCAACCCAACTCACGTCGTGCTCGCTCCGATGAGAAGGGATTGTCCCTTGTGACGAAATCGATGGAGTTGTTGGCCGGAATCGGAAAACCTGCCGCGAGTGGCGTGCGCGCCAGCAATTCCAGCGAACGCGCGACCACACGCGCTACGGATACAGGAACATGAACAATGCGCGGTTTGCGGCCGAGGCCCTGCGCCGCGAGTCTCACGAAATTCAGGTACGTGATGTCGAAGTCGTTCGCAACATTGAACACGCGACCACCGGCAGCATCCCTTGTCGCGGCGAGGATCATGGCATCCGCGACATTTCCCGCATACACAATCGGCAGCAGCGTTTTTCCGGCGCCAACTACAGGCACCAGGGGACCCAACATGATTCGTCCTGCACGCGGAGTGAACTGGCGGTCGTGGGCTCCGTACATCACATCGGGTCGCAGTGCGCAGGCCCACACTTCACCGCGCTTGTGTGAGTCCAGCACCACCTCTTCGGCTGCTCTCTTGGAACGGGCGTAGTATTCGTGAGTCTCCAGTTCCGCGAATGGAGTGTCTTCAGTGGTCGGCAATCCATCGCTTCTGTGTCTCGCGAATGAACCGTACACAGCCACCGAACTTGCGTGAACGACCCGTGCCCCATTCTCGCGCGCGGCTGCAACTACGTTCGCCGTTCCGTCAACATTGGTTTGGCAGTATGAGTCCCATCCGCCCGCCGCCTTGATCAGCGCAGCACAATGGAAAATCACGTCGACCTGCGCAGCCGCGCTTAGGAGTGAATCACTGTTGCGCACATCACCGGCAACCAGTGTGGCTCCCTCATCAGCGAGCCAGCTTGCCGCGCCCGGATCGCGCACCAGTGTGCGCACCTCGCAGCCGAGTGCACGCAGACGACTGATAAGATGATATCCCAGCAAACCAGTCGCTCCTGTAACGAGCGCGCGTCGCATTATTGGAGGGGCAACTGGCTGGTGGACAGCATCACCGGATAGTCGATCAGCCGGCCGCTCACGTCAACTGTGCAGGGAATTCATGCGCAACTACCTTCCTGAGTCCCGAATTGCGAGATCAAATGACTGACGAAGTGCCTCGGGTAATTCCGCGCCGGGCGGTGGTCAGCTGGGTTCTGTACGATCTGGCGAACACAATTTTCTCGATGGGAGTTGTATCGCTGTATTTCTCGCTTTATGTGCGTGAAAACGTAGGCGAAGAGCGTGTGGACAGCGTGTACGGCCTCATCACCGCGGTGTCGATGGGATTCATCTTCATCGTGTCGCCGTTGTTGGGTGCGATGACCGATCGCGCGCGGCGCCGCATGCCCTTTCTTATCGCCAGCACAGTTATTTGCGTTGTGCTTACGGCGCTACTGGGCCGCGGCAGTTTCATGTTGACTGTCGTGCTTTTCATACTGGCGAACATCGCGTACCAGGCAGGTCTGCAGTTCTACGATGCCATGCTTCCCGAGGTGAGCACCGAGGAGAACCGCGGAAAAATCGGTGGCATCGGAGTAGGCGTTGGCTACCTCGGCTCGTACATTGCCGTTGGACTGGGTCTCGCAGCGGTCTTTGGAACCGAGGACAAATCTCGCCTTTTCCTGATGATCGCCGTTTGCTTCCTGCTCTTCGCCATTCCCTGCTTTCTGTTCGTCAAGCAGCGCCCCAATCCCAACCCGCGTCCGGTTTTCAATCTGCAGATGGTTCGCGAGTCCACCGCTGAAACCTTGCGCACATTGCGCGGCGGGGCCGAATATCCGGGGCTGATAAGATTTCTTGTCGGACGCGTGTTTTACGCTGACGCGATCAACACCGTGATTTCGGTCATGGCGCTATACACGGTGAACGTTGCAATCGGCACCGGACTCACAACTGAACAGGGTGAGGAACAGGCCAAGCTGATCCTGCTGTGCGCAATCACCTTCGCAGTGCTGGGCGGTTTCGCGTGGGGATGGCTTGCAGATCGCCTGGGACCAAAGAAAACACTCGACCACGTGTTGCGCTTGTGGATGCTCATATTCATCGCCTTCGCATCGATAGGAATCGTGGGCCTTCCCATTGCAACGCTGTACATCGTCGCCAGCACGGCAGGGTTCGCACTGGGTGGAATCTGGGCAGCCGACCGGCCGCTCATGCTGCGCCTCACACCACCAGCTCGAATCGGCGAGTTCTACGGTTTGTACGGTATGGTTGGCCGATTCGCGGCGATCACCGGGCCGCTGCTTTGGGCTGGTGTTACATACGTGACAATCACGGTGGGCGGAATGATACCGCGTGTTGGCCAGGGGATCGCATCACTAATGCTGTTGATCATGATGATTGTTAGCTATTTCATATTGCGACCGGTGAAGGATGAAAAACGCTTTTAAGAGCACCGGGACTGCGCGAGGGGAACTACGACTCGGGAACTGCGCCTGGGGAACGGCGATGAGGGGACTGCGCGGAGGGAATTGCGCTAGATGATACTGCGCACAGGGAACTGCGCTGCGACGACGTTGAAGCGAAGTAGCGCCGTTCCTTGCGCGTCGTGGCTGCTAGCGCCATTGCCATGCCGCCGTTCCCCCGGCGCCGTCCCCTCGGCGCAGTTCCCCAGCCGTAGTTCCCCACGCGCCGTCCCGGGGCTGTTAAAGTCGTAGTTCCCCACGCGCAGTCCCGGGGCTGTTAAAGTCGTAGTTCCCACGCGCAGTCCCGGTGCTGTTAAAAACTTCCCCTACCCCATAAGAATCACATACTATTAGTCGTGAGCGACACCAAGCTTTGCCCCCAGTGCGGCACCCGCTACGAGACCCAGCACAGGTTCTGCACGCTCGACGGCGCTACCCTCGTTTCGATCGCGCCTCGCGGAGATTTGATCGGTAGCGTTATTGCCGATCGCTATCTCGTTACCGCAAAGCTCGGCGACGGCGGCATGGGACAGGTTTATCTCGCCGAACATGTGCGCATGAAGCGCAAATGCGCCGTCAAGGTCATGCGCCCCGGACTGATGAGTGATCCCGACGCTATCAGTCGCTTCAATCGCGAAGCGGAAAACGCCAGCCAGGTATTCCATACTAACGTCGCGGCTGTATATGACTTTGGCGAGACTAACGATGGGATGATCTACCTCGCCATGGAGTACGTGGATGGCGAATCGCTGGCCAAGCTCGTGGAACGCGAACGCGCCGTGCATCCTGTTCGTGCAGCGGAAATAATCAAGCAGGCTGCCGACGCACTCGATGTGGCACATGGACTCGGGATCCTGCACCGCGATCTCAAGCCTGAAAACATCATGATCACGCGCACCCGAGAGCGACTGGATCTCGTCAAGATTGTCGACTTCGGTATCGCGCGGGCGATGACATCCGACTCACAGCGGGTAACGCGCACCGGCAGTATGGTCGGAACTCCTGAATACATGAGCCCCGAGCAGTTTGCAGGCGATGAGTTGGACGCGCGAACGGACATCTATTCATTGGCACTCGTGGCCTTCAACATGCTGACCGGCGCATCGGCATATCCCTCGGGAACGTCCAAGGACAATCTGATTGTCCGTCTCACAAAGCCACCGCGCAGACTGCACGAGGTAAAGGACCTTCCCTGGCCCGAAGCACTGCAGAACACATTCGACAAAGCCCTGGCAAGTAATCCGGCGGACCGTTACGCGAGTGTACTGGACTTCTCGCGCGACATGACGGCCGCCATCGCCTCCATGCCCGCGTCGCAAACAGGAGAGATCTATCTTAGCGCTCTGTCGGCTGCTCTGGCCGCAAGGGCTTCGGCCACGCCCACACGGTCGCAGGCGCCACTGACAGCCACCCCTTCGCAAAGCGGAAGTGTGGCAACTGTTGAAGACATTGCGTCGGCTCCGCCGACGCTGTCGCGAAAACCATCCTCTCGCATGCTCGCTTTGGCGGGAGTCGCAGCCGCGGTGATCCTCGGCTTCATCTTAGTGCAATCGCTGAAGAAGCCGCAGGTCAACGCTGTCGCCGGCGGTGACACGGCGCAATCAAATGTATTGACTCCCCCTCCTGTCACGGCGCCGGAATCGACCGCCGCGCCGGGGCCGGCGGCTGCAATTCCAACAGAACTGGACGTCTTCAATCGCCTGCGCACTGGCGTTGTTTCCGTGTCGTCCGGCGACACAACCGGCGTCGGATTCCTTGCTGACGCATCGGGGCTGGTGGTTACAGCGTCACATCTGCTGCCCCGGAACGGCGCACCGGTTGTCACGATAAACGACACGACCAAGATCCGCGCGCGTGTCGTTGTGAACGATACGTTGCACGGCGTTGCAGTGCTCGCGATCGCGCGAAACCGCTGCAGTCGCTGCACACCGCTCACAGTCGCCATGAGTGATACCGGACTGAGTTCCAATGACAGTGCGCCCGTGATTGCCATAGGTGCTACGCGGCCCGGCAGGCCTCGAATGCTGAAAGGCAATATCAGCACTTTCGATGCACGGGTCATTCGCACAACGGCGAAGCCCACCGTAACGGAAGGCGGCGCGCCAATTGTGACGCTCGCCGGCGAGGTGGTTGGACTGAGCATTTTCCCGTTCGGCAGAGCGGCAGAAGTTCATTTTGCCGATCTGCAAACCGCGCTCGCAGCTGCACGGAAGTTGGTGGCGCAACCGGGATTCACTGCAGCGAGTGATTCGCTGCTGCCGGTGCGACCGGTGGCTCCCTTCCCTGTCGAGCACGCGACCGCGCTGGCGGCGACAGCGAGCCTTGACGTCATGAAGAAGTACCGAGCCGATCGTGACAACGTCCAGCTGTTCGTGATGACACCGCAGATGATGGCGTGGCGCGAAGCTCGCGCCCAGGCGGCTGTTGCAGCAAGGCGCGGCACGACTGCCCCCGCGACGAAGGACAAGGCAGATCCGATTCAGGGGTGGAAGAGCTGGGATGGCTGCGTGAAGGAACGCTGCGCCGTTGTGGTGCTCAACGCAGTGCCGGAGAGGACGCCATTTCTGTTTCACAAACTGGACGTTGTGGACTTCAACAGCAGCGTCGGAAACCTCACTCTCCTTCGCGATGGCGTTGCGGTCGAACCAATTGAGATAGCAATCATTCCAGCTGTGCTCAATCCACCGGACTATCTGGCGCGGAAAAAGCCGGTGTCGTCGCAGGGCATCGCGATGTATCGAGCCCGCGAATTCGCACCGCGAACCACCGGCGGCATTTCCAAATTCGAAGTGCTGATAGTTGATCCATCTCGTGGCAAGCAATTCCGGATTGCACTCGAGCCGGCGTTGATCCAGACGATCATCAACGATTTCGCGCCGTACGGCCTTACACGCTGACGGGTGCTCTCACCGGAACGAATAAAAACTCTCGTCGTCGACGATCATACCGAGATCGCACGACTTGTCGCGCGCCGAATCGCGGAGCTCATTCGCGCCAGGGGTGCCCGCGGCGAACGCGCTGTGCTCGGCCTTGCGACTGGCTCCACGCCGATAGGCGTTTATCGCGAACTGGTGCGCATGCACCGCGAGGAGGGTCTCAGCTTTGCCGAAGTGGTCACCTTCAATCTCGATGAATACTGGCCGATGCAGCCGGACAGCATTCATTCGTACCACCGCTTCATGTGGGAGAATCTCTTCGCGCATATCGATATTGAGCGCGGGAACGTTCACATACTCGACGGTCTGGCGCCGGCTCTGAAAGTAGACGACGAGGCGCGGCGCTACGAAGATGCCATCCGCGCGGCCGGTGGAATCGACTTTCAGATACTTGGCATCGGCAAGACGGGGCACATCGGGTTCAACGAACCAGGTTCGGGCTCTGACAGCCGCACCCGACTTGTCTACCTCGACACAGTAACGCGTCGCGACGCTGCTTCTGATTTCTTCGGCGAGGACTACGTGCCGCGGCAGGCACTCACGATGGGCGTTGCGACGATTCTCGATGCGCGGGAAATTGTGATTCTCGCGACGGGTGAGCACAAGGCGAGTATTGTCCGGCGCGCGGTCGAAGGCGAAATCGATCTCGAGGTCGCGGCGACCTTTCTGCAATCGCACCGCAACACGACGTTCTATGTCGACGGCGCGGCGTCCGCGGAACTGACCAGCGTTGCGACACCCTGGCTGCTCGACGAAGTGGAGTGGCAACAGGACCTCGCAGTGCGAGCGGTTGTCTGGCTTTCACTACAGACCGGCAAAGGGATTCTCAAACTCACGCAGCGCGACTACGCCGACAACAAGTTGTCATCGCTCGTGGCCCTTCATGGAACTCCAGGTGCAGTGAACGGGCTCGTATTCAATGCACTCGGCACCAAAATCAGGGGCAAATCAAAGCTGCCGCGCGGCCAGCAGGTGCTCTGCTTTTCTCCACATCCGGACGATGATGTCATCTCGATGGGCGGCGTTTTGCGCAAGCTCGTTGAAAACGACAACAGCATAACGGTTGCGTACATGACGAGCGGCAACATCGCGGTATTTGATCACGATGTGCGCAGGTATGTGGATTTTCTCGAGCGACTCGCCGGCGAACATGGCACCGAGCGCGTCGCTGTCACGGAGCTCGCATCCAAGGTGCGTTCATTCCTCGAGAGCAAGAGAGTTGGCGACGTGGACATCCCCGAAGTTCAGGATCTCAAGAGAATGATTCGCGAAGCGGAAGCTGTCAGTGGGCTCGAGGTCATGGGACTGTCGCGAGCCAACGCGAGATTCCTCAACCTGCCCTTCTACCAGACCGGTAAGGTTGCCAAGGATCCCATCGGGAGTGATGACGTAGCGATTGTGAAGACACTTCTCGATGAAATTTTGCCCGACATCATTTTTGTCGCAGGCGATTTGTCGGATCCGCACGGAACGCATCGCATGTGCAAAGAGGCGATTGACGCGGCGCTCCTCATGTCGCGCGAAAATCCGGAAATCTGGCTCTATCGCGGCGCGTGGCAGGAGTGGCCCGTGACCGAGGCAACCTGGCTTGTGCCGCTATCACAGGAAGAATTGCGGCGCAAGATCCAGGCGATCTTCAAGCACCAGTCACAGAAAGACTCCGCTCCCTTCCCCGGACAGGACGACCGCGAGTTCTGGCAGAGAGTCGAAGATCGCAACAAGGGAACAGCTGAGTTGCTCGACCGGCTGGGGCTCGCCGAGTACTACGCGATGGAGGCCTTTGTGACGGGTGCCAGGGAGCAGTAGGTGCGCTCCCTGGCTTCGCCTGACTATCCAGGAGGCAGCAGCTCGCTCCAGTTGATTGTCACTGTATTATCGGATTGGCCGCGCAGTATCACGGTTTCCTGGGATTCATTCACTGTGATCTGCCAGATGTTTTTCGCGCCGATTTTCTCCGCCAACGTTTTGACCACCTCCTTGTCCGCGTCGAAACCGACTACCTGCACCGCAGGGTGGCCGTCTTCATAGTTGAGCGGCCAGAAAGTGATGTCATTCCATATGATCACAGGGCAGGTTGGACCGCTTGTGGTGGAGTTGCCGTCGATAGGACACACGAGGGTCCGACCAGCGGGCAGCTCTGGAGCGGTCGCGATCGCGAGCGTAGCGACCTGCGGAACATCGTCGCCTGGATTGGCGCTGTCGCCTCCACACGCGGTGAGTCCAACGGTGACCGCCAGGACGACGGCAAATTGACTGGCGAGTTTCACGTGCAGTCTCCGGAAAAATGGGTTTGTATTCATTGAAACGTTCGAGCTGTGGCTCGTGCTGTCAGTGTAAACTGATACACAGGAAGATGCCACTTCGGTTGCCGAGCCGCTACCTTGCATGGTGGTGCAAAGCATGCTCTGAGACCGAAACAGCATTGTTGGGGGATTGATGAACCGATTTGTTTTCGCGCTGGTTTTTGCTGCTTTAATGTTGGCCCGGCCATCGACGAGCGCTGCACAGGCTGCCGGATCTCTGTCAGCCGAAATAGATCGCAGGATGGCAGCGGTGATGCCCAAAGTCGTGGCGTGGCGGCGCGACATCCATCAGCACCCTGAGCTGTCCAATCGCGAGACCCGAACTGCCAAACTCGTCGCGGATCATCTTGCCGCACTTGGCATCGAAATCAAAACTGGCGTTGCGCATAACGGTGTTGTCGGCGTGCTGCGCGGTGGGCGCCCCGGCGCAGTGGTGGCATTGCGCGCCGACATGGATGCGCTGCCCGTAACCGAGCTGGTCGATCTGCCCTTCAAGTCAACCGTGCGCTCGCAATACAACGGCAATGAAGTTGGCGTGATGCATGCATGCGGCCACGACAATCACGTAGCAATTCTCATGGGAGTTGCAGAGGTTCTCTCGGGAATGCGCGCGCAAATACCGGGAACGGTGAAGTTCATCTTCCAGCCCGCGGAAGAGGGCGCGCCCAGCGGCGAACGTGGCGGCGCCGCCATGATGATAGAGGAAGGGGTGCTGCAGAACCCTGCGCCGGGCGCGATATTCGGTTTGCACGTGTGGCCCGAACCGGTGGGAGTAATTACGTACCGTTCAGGTCCAATGATGGCCGCCTCGGACCGGCTCAGGATAATCGTGCGCGGCAAACAAACGCATGGTGCACAACCCTGGGGCGGAATTGATCCGATAGTAATCGCGTCGTCGATCGTGCTGGGGCTGCAGACGATTCCCAGCCGCCAGGTGGATCTCACGGCGACGCCTGCTATCGTGACCGTGGGACTTTTTCAGGGTGGCACGCGCTTCAACATTATTCCGGACTCGGTCATTCTCGAAGGCACCGTTCGCACGTTCGACGAGGCAGTTCGCGCGGATGTGAAGCACCGCGTTGCACGCACTGCGGAAAAAATCGCCGAGGCGTCCGGAGCAACTGCCAGCGTTTCGTTCGGGGATGATGGCAATCCGGTGACGTACAATGATCCCGCGCTCGTGGAAAAGATGCTGCCCGTTCTGCGGCGTGTCGCGGGCAACGACAAGGTCCGTATCGGTCCGCTCTCAACTCCGGCCGAGGACTTCGCGCATTTTCAGAGGCGCATTCCGGGTTTGTATTTCTTCCTCGGAATTGTGCCCGCAACGCAGAACGCTCTGACCGCGCCGCGCAATCACTCGCCCTATTTTTTCGCCGATGAAGGGGCACTGCCAGTGGGAGTGAAGGCTCTTGCGAATCTCGCAGTCTCATGGCTGGAAACCGCACCGCGATAACGGGGACGGGTCGGGGACTCTTTTTTACCACAGAACAAATGAACAAATGAACAAATGAACAAATGAACAATTGATCAATTGATCAATTGATCACTTGTTCATTTGTTCATTTGTTCTGTGCTAACCAGAAGTCTCCGTCCTGTCCCTTTATCAGGGGTTCGGGAAAATCACCGGTTTTTTCTTGAACATGTCCCGCACATCCCGAGTGCCACGCTCCAGGAACGGTACTCCATTCTCCATCCAGCTTGGCTTTGGCTTGCCAAGCAGATAGTGATCGAAGAACTCGTCCTGATGAACGGTCCAGTGCATCATGTTGTCGCGATTGCTCAGGCCGTGGCGCTCTCCGTTGTAATTGAAGAAGTACGCTTCCTTACCAAGCCGGCGCAGCGCGCTGAAGAATTCGATTCCCTGATACCACGGTACCGCATCGTCGGCGTCATTGTGAATCGTCAAATAAGGCGTCTGTACCTTCTCCACCCAGAAAATCGGGGAGTTCTCGATGAACTCGAGCGGCGCATCCCAGGGCGGCGCGCCGATACGGCTCTGCGTTTTCTCGTATTGGAAAGCGCGCGACATGCCCGTTCCCCAGCGAATTCCGCCGTAGGCGCTGACCATGTTGCTCACCGACGCGCCCGCCTGCACGGCCGCAAAAAGATTGGTGCGAGTAATCAGATGCGTTATCTGGTAACCGCCCCATGAATGCCCCTGAATGCCGATCCGTTTGGGATCGATGAATCCCATCCCCACCACCGTATTCACCGCTGGGATCACACACTTCTCGGCGCTTTCACCAGGGAAGCCGGTGTCGTAAACGATGTCGGGCTGCAGTACCACATAGCCGTTACTCACGTATCGTGTGAGGTTGATGCTGGTGCCGACTCCCGGGGCGCGATAACCGTGCAGTCCCTGGGTCAGCTCCTCGTAGATGTAAACCATCATCGGATACTTCTTCGTGGGGTCGAAGTTGTCCGGCTTGATGAGCATGGCACGCAACTTCTTGCCATCCGAGTTTACATAGTCGATCAACTCTGCGTTCCCCCACACATAATTGCTCTGCTGTGGATTGGCGTTCGTCACCTTCGTTGGCGTGGTGAAAGTCGTATTGGTGATCCAGAGATCGGGGAACTCGTTGAAGCGGCTCTGTGTTAACACGACAACGTCTGCATTCTTCGCTTTCGTGGGCGCACCGAGTGCCTTATCAACCATGATCAGCTTCTCGGGAACAAAAGCCGTTGGACCAAGGCGCAGGCGATAGTTGCCCGTGGCCTTCGTTGTTTCATCAGTCGCCGAGAGATAAATGCTGCCGCTCGTCGGGAAACTGGGTGGCGCGTCACCAATGGAACGGTAACGGAAAACAATCTTCTGCTTGCGTCCTTCGCCGCTCGTGAGATTGCGCGCGGACGATCCGTCGGGCTTCACTTCCCAGATATCATACGCATCATACAGAATGATCGCGGCATCGTCTGCCGTCCATCCGGCGGTGCCATATGCGCCAGCGGCATCGGGTGTGTCGTGATTCTCCTGCTGGAACTTGACGGGAAGCTTTGCGGTCAGGTTGACGCGGGTACCGTCGGAAACGCGCTGGGTGAACCAGTTGCCTTGCGCCTCATCGTAGAAGACAATGTATTTGCCCGCGAGGGAAAGTGATGCTGAGGCTCCCCAGTGCTCGAGCACAAGCTTGCGCGTGCCGTTCTTGACGTCAACGAGGAAGACGTCGTTGTATGTCTGATCCCAGGAAATCTCCCTCTGGTACTTGAGATCTGACGTTCCGATAGCAACTGTACCTTCGTTGCCCACGTTTACCGTGGGGAGATCGGGCGTTGCGAGTTGCACGATCTTCTTCTCACCCACGTGCCAGATAGCTCGGAAGGTGCGATTGCGTTCCTGCGTTGCGCGCACCTGCTGCATCGGCTGCAGCTGCGAATCTTCGAAGTGCCAGAGGTCTACACGCAACGGTGCAGGAGGTGCGGGAGTGACTGGTACGCCGGGGGCAGGTGTCGGCGCAGGCGGAGCTGGCGGACGAGCCGTCGCGATGTGCATGCGCTTGCCGTCATTGGTAAAGCGCGGCGCGAACGCATCGCTCAGAACCATTCCCTGCGGCATTCCCGCAATCGTATTCGATATGACTTCCGTGGCAGGTGAATCACCAACCTTCCAGTGATACACGCGCCAACCCGGCTGAGCCTTCTCCCATTCGGCTTCATCGCTCAAAAAGGAGAGCTGTGTGTTTGCCGAGTCGAAGGCAATGCTCTTGTAGTGTCCCAGTCCGGTGTGAAGTGTGACGACTTTGCCATCACTCATGCGGCGCGCGAAGGCGCCATCCTTGAGAGTGTCGGTTGACTGAATCGCATACACGACCCATGTGCCCTTGGTGTCCCATGCGAATTCAGAAACCTCGGGGATGCTGACCTGTTCACCTGTTGCAAGATTGCGGAGAATAACTTCCGCGCCTGGATCAATGCGCTTCGTCTGAGGAGTCGCCGGTGCGTTGCCGCGTCCACCTTGCTGCGCTCCACCTGCAGCGCCAGCGCCTCCTCCCGCACCACCAGCTCCTCCTCGACCACCGCCACCACCACCGCCACCGCCTGCACCACCACCAGCTCCTCCCTCACGGTTGCCGCCACGTCCACCTGTGGGACGCGGCTTCTGAATGGCGACCCATGTCGACGATTCTGTCGGCAGACGGAAGCTGCTCACCTGTTCTATGGTAGTTATCGCACCAGTTGCGAGTGTCATGATTGCCATCACATTGCGCGAACCACCAGCGCCGCCCTGCGCGCCCGCGGCACCTTCGCCCGGTTCACCGCCGCCACGACCACCACCGCCGCCGCCAGCTGCTGCTCCGCCTGCGCGAGCTCCTGCGCCAGTGGCCGATGAATCATTTGCTGAATCCGCACGAGGTGGAACGATCGTGTAGATCAGGAGCTTGTTGTCGTTCGTGAAAACCGGCGCGCTGCCACGCGCAATTTTCGTCTCGCGTGCCGTCGCAATATTGCGGAGGATCATCTCACCATCGTCGGCGCGCGACGTGATGGTGTATACGAGCCACTGTCCATCGTTGGAGAGCCGCGTGCCCCCAATCGATTTCCAGGAATCGTACATGTCGTACGGGATGGGGCGTTTGACCTGCGCCGCCGCCTGTGCCTGCGCGGTCAGTTGTGCGCTGATGCTAATGAATGCGAGCAGCGAGAGCATGAAGGGGGCAGCGATGTGCCTCTTTCGGTTCAGCAGACCCATGGGAGAACTCCTTGATCAGTGTGCGGGGTTCGGCTGAATGCAATTATGCAAGGTTTCGGGGATTTGGGCCAGTGGTGCGCGCCCCCTGCACTTGACAAAAACTGCGCAACTGGCCCACTTGCACCAGTGATGAATCCGCTGGGGTTATTCACTCATCCCCATCCCCCTCTGCGTCCGCCTCGCGGTTTCCCGGGCATTTTCAGGTCAACGCGCGTCGTTTTTGCTACCCTGCTGCTTCTGGGTGCGGCAGCTTGTAATCCAGTATTCGCTCAGGCGAATGCCCGGGTGAGCGCCCAGGAACACCCAATCACGCTGAGGATCGCGCGCGCGGACTCGGGACCGATCCGGCCAGGCGGAGTGCTGTGGCTACGGCTCCAGGCGTCCATCCCCAGCGGGTGGCATTTGTATGGCGTTACTCAGCCACCGGGTGGTCCCATCGCCACAAGTTTTGCTTTCGACCCGGAGAAGCTATTCCAACTGGGCGCGGATATCGATGCTCCGGTACCGCGTTACGTGACGGATCCCAACTTTGGACTCACCAGCGCATGGCATGAAGACTCCGCAATTTTTCGCCTTCCAATCCTTGTAGCTGTAGAAGCCCGTGGAAAGCAGAAGCTCATCGCGCGCGTGACCTACCAGACGTGCACAACGCGCTACTGCCTTCCGCCGCGCGAAGACACGCTGAGTCTTTCCGTAACAATCTCGGGCGAACCAGTCGCCGGGCAAAGAATGCTCCCGGCGGCGAACGCGTTTCCGCTGATACCGTTGGGCACAGCGATTCCGGTCGAATCGGCAACGTCCGTAACGAACCCTGATTCCATTGCTGGTTCCGCTACGACACGCACCGCTGCAGGATCGCAATCCGTGTTGCTCTTTTTGTGGGCGGCGCTCTGGATGGGTGCGCTGGCGCTGCTGACGCCGTGTGTGTTTCCAATGGTCCCTATCACAATCTCCTACTTCGGCCGGCGACAGGGCAAGCGCGGTAGTGCGATCGCCGAGGCGGCATTGTATTCGTTCGGGATTGTGGGCGCGTTCACATTACTCGGCGTTGGTGCATCGTTGCTGTTCGGTGTGGCGGGACTCAGTCGTCTTGCCGCGAATGCCTGGCTCAATGTGGGCATTGGAATGTTGTTCGTGGTTTTTGCACTCAGCCTTTTCGGCGTTGTTCAGATTGCGGTGCCGAGTCGCTTGCTTACTGCACTGGATAGCGCTGCTCGCAGAAGCAGATTCGGTCGCGCTGGAACAACACTTCTCATGGGTGGCACATTTGCACTGACCACGTTCACCTGCACCGCGCCATTCGTTGGAACGCTACTTGTGTCCGCGGCCGCGGGTGATTGGCGCTTGCCGGCACTGGGGCTTCTCTTCTTTTCGAGCGCCTTCGCGTTGCCGTTCTTTGTTCTCGCCCTGGTACCACGGGCGCTCACCCGACTGCCGCGCAGTGGCGAGTGGTTGGTGACGCTGAAGGTCGCGCTTGCATTCATCGAACTTGCGGCCGCAATGAAGTTCTTTTCGAATGCGGATCTTGTTGAGGGCTGGGGCATACTTCCCCGTCAGGTCGTGCTGGGAGTCTGGGTTGTTCTTGCTGTGCTGTTGGCCCTGTATCTGCTCGGCGTTCGCGCAGGACGTTGGTATGTACGACATGGTGCGTTGGAACACCCTGTCGCGGTGCACCCTGTCGCGACTACCGCCGTGCTGCTAACCGTTGTTTGGCTGGCAACCGGTCTCGCCGGCAAACGCATGGGAGAACTGGAATCCTTTCTTCCACCTGCCGGTGCCGCGCAGGGCGGCTACTCGACCAATGAGCTCGAGTGGATGACGGACGATTTCGACGCGGCGGTTGCGCGCGCCAGGTCCGAGAGCAAGCTTGTGCTGATCGACTTCACCGGGTTCACCTGCACCAATTGCAGGTGGATGGAAGCGAACATGTTTCCGCGACAAGCGGTGCAGGATGAACTGGAGAAGTTTGTGCGAGTGCGGCTGTTCACCGACGGGTCCAGCGATAAGCATCGTTTGCAGCAGCGCTTCGAGCAGGACAGGTTCAATACAGTAGCTTTGCCATTGTATGCGGTTGTAGATGGCGATGGCGTTCCACGAGCGACATTTCTGGGAATGACGCGGGACGCCGGGGAGTTTCTCAGATTTCTGGTGGATGCGCGGCGCACGGCGCCGTAGCAATGGCAGGTAATCGCGCAGGAGGGATTATGCAAAGGAGTTTCTTGTTCTTCGCGTTCATTGGTGTGACGCTGACCGCTACGGCCGGCGCGCAAACCGCAACTGCGGTCAAGGGACCCACCATTACGGCGGGCACTCCGAAGGAGTGCGTAAAGGGGGCCAGCGACTGGCAAACGAAGGAGTGGAGCGCGATACCAGCCGCAACCAGAACTACCGCGCTCAACACGGCAATGCTTGCCGAAGCACGGCGCATCGCAAAGGACTGCGGCGCGAAGTTGTCTCTGGATAAGTTGCCGAACAGGGAGCTGGTAGACCTGGTGGGTTACTACACCTTCGTTGGTGATACCGCGGCTGCACGAAGAACGCTTGCTCGAGCAGTGAGTGCGACCGATCTCTCCGTGCGGGACAGGGCGACGATGCTCCAGGCAGCTGTGCAGAGCGAAATCACCGCGGCTTCGGGGTACTTCGGCGTCATCGAGGGTGCGGAACGATACATGGACCAGCTGGCGGCGCTGCCGGATGAGGTGAACGACATCAAGATAGCTGCGCATCAGCGTATGCTTGGGAACTATGAGTATCTCGATGTTGCCAGCGGGCTCCAGAAACATTCCACCGCGCTCATTGCGCTGGGCAAGCGCACCAATAACACGAACATTCTGGTGGGGGCATATCAAAGTCTGGCGCGAGCATCGGCAGACATGCTGCAGCCCGCGGCAGCTCTCAAGATTCTGGACGACGCAGAAAAGGAGCTGGGCGCGAGCGCAGCAAGGTCATTCGGAGGTTTCCGCAACCGATATGCGTTGCTCGGTACCCGCGCAACGCCTGTCACGGGACAGTGGTGGGTGAATACCGACACGCCGCCGGCGTCAATGCAACCTGGAAATGGCAAGGTCACCCTTGTCGAATTCACTGCGCACTGGTGCGCGCCCTGCAGGAACAGTTATCCCGGACTGACCGAACTTTCGAAGCATTTCCAGGGCAAGCCGTTCGAGGGAGTAATGGTAACGAATCTTTATGGATACCTGGGCGCTCAAAGGCCATTGACGCCGGAGCAGGAGGTAGCCGCTGATCGCATCTATTACTCGACGGAGCACAAGGTCCCGTTCCCAGTGGCGATCAACGCGTCACTGTCGTCCGCTGCGCGATCCGCTGGTCAGGAGAACCTTGACGCGGCATATAGGGTGGGTGGAATTCCGCAGATCATGATTGTCGACAAGAAGGGGATGATTCGACAGATCGTGACGGGGTGGGATCAGGGTAATACGGAGAGGTTCAAGAAGTACATCGAGGCGTTGTTAGCGGAGAAGTAGTGAAATAGCAGAATGGGTTCCGCCCCGGCCTTCGCCGGGGTGACGTTTGTTCGCCGGAATGACAATTCTTGCTTGTCATTCCGGCGAAAGCCGGAACCCATTCTTGCTTGTCATTCCCGCGAAAGAACGTCACCCCCGCAAACATTAAGCGGGGGCGGGAATCCAGGGTCGTCCTCTGATGTCGTCATTCCCGCGCAAGCGGGAATCCAGGGTCGTCCTCTCCGGTCACTCTGGCACCTACCTCTTGCGGGAAACGTCCCCGGACTTTATGTTGCAAAGGACTTTACTATTCGTCCTCTGCACCCTAAACCGGCTAACACATGCAGGATTCACTCGACAAGGTTGTTACGTCCATTCGCAGCTCGCAAATGCTGCGACTCTTTTTCGTCGGATTCCTCGTGCTGCTCCTCCAGATTCCGATTTTGATGATCGACCACCTCGTCTCGGAACGGAGATCACGGCGCGACGCCGCTGTCGTGGAGGTCTCGTCCAAATCGGGTGCGGTGCAGTCGATCACCGGTCCTGCACTTGTTGTTCCCTTCACACATCAGTGGACCGAGACGCTGCCCGACGGGAAACAGCTTCTGCACAGCGACAAGCGCAATCAGATCATCCTTCCTGACCGGCTCCAGCTAAAAGGAACTGTCAGCTCGAACACCCTGAAACGCGGAATTTTCTCCGTGCCGGTTTACAAACTGGGTCTCACGGTCGAAGGAGAGTTCGCGCGACCCAGCATCCCGGATCTGGGCACTGGGACCGCTTCGATTGACTGGGATCATGTGCATCTTGCCGTCGGCATTTCGGACACGCGCGCGATTCAGGAAGAAACAGCGGTGACCTGGAACGACAAGCGCGTTCCTTTCCTCCCCGGCACCAGGGATTTCAAGGAAGGCGGCACGGGCATCCATGCCGTGGTCGGCGTTCCCGACGCGGCCGAGCGCATCACCTTCTCATTCCCTCTTTCTCTCAATGGAAGCACGGCCGTGAACATGGTTCCGTTCGCGCAAAACACGACGGTGGAACTATCCGGCAACTACGGTCATCCCAGCTTCCAGGGGAATTGGCTTCCCATGGATAGAACGGTCACGCGCGATTCCTTCCAGGCGAAGTGGAACATTCCCTTCCTCGGCCGCGGCTATCCGCAGTCGTGGACGAGCGAAGCATCGGCACCTGGCGTCGTCACCGAAATGCAAAAAGCGATTAACGCTTCGCGCTTTGGTGTGGAGCTCGCGAATCCTGTGGACCACTACAGAATGGCAGCCCGGAGTGTGAAATACGCGGCACTATTCATTCTTCTTACCTTCGCCGCCGTCTGGCTCATTGAAGTTCTCGCCGGCGTGCGCGTCCATTCCATTCAGTACCTCATGCTGGGCGGTGCTCTGTGCGTTTTCTATCTCCTCGAGCTTTCCATGTCGGAACATTTTGGCTTTCCGCTGGCATACATCGTCGCGAGCGCCGCGGTCGTCACATTGGTGGGCGGCTACGGCAAGGTCGTTTTGCGCAGTGCGCCACGCGGAGTGGGCGTTGCAGCTGGCGTGGCCACACTGTATGCGTATCTGTATCTACTTCTGATGAACGAAGATTATGCGCTCCTCATCGGATCGATCGGTCTCTTCGCGATGCTCGCGGCAATCATGTACGCTACGCGGCGCGTGGATTGGAACGCGGTTGGTGGCAAACGTGTGGCGTCTGTGGCTCCCTGATGTCCACAATGCCACAGGCAGACGGGACCAGAATTCCGCAAGTCGGCGTGGGGTGCATCGTATTGCGTGACGGCAACCTTCTCATGGTGAAGAGTCACAGCGGGTATTGGTCAACTCCCGGTGGGCATCTGGATTTCGGCGAATCCCCGGAGCAGTGCGCCGTACGCGAAACGGAAGAGGAGACCGGCGTCCGCGTTACGAATGTTGAATTCGTCGCGATCACAAACGACGTAATTGCCGAGTCAGGAATACACTACGTCGCAATTTGGATGCGCGCCCATGCTGATGATTCCGTAGCGATGGTGGGAGACTCCGCAGAAATCGCGGAGGTTGGTTGGTTTTCTCTCGACGCGTTGCCGGTGCCGCTGTTCCTCTGGTTCGAGAATCTCATGACCGGTCGTTGCATGCCAGCGCAGCCGGCGAACTTGCCGGTGCTTCTTGCGCAGGTCTGCAACTTCTGAACACCGTTCACTGTCCACTTCAATCTGATGGCATCCGTCCGGGATTCCGGTCGGATGCCATCAGTGGGTCGTTAACTGTGGTCAGTTTTCAGAAGTGCGCCAAAGGTGCCTGCTAAGGGAAGATCGCTACCTCCACCGGCGTCAGTTGATTCATCAACAGGCCGTTGCCCAGCTGGCCTATCATCCCTGTGCCCCAGCAGAACACGCGATCATCCGTTGTCCGGCCGCAGGTGTGCGTGCCGCCTGCATCGATTGCAGCGAAGCTGAGTCCTCCTGCGACGGGAACAGGAACGTTGCTGTTGAATCCCGAACCATCACCGAGTCGTCCGCCACCACCGTTGCCCCAGCAGAATCCCTGGCCGTCGGGTGTCACGCCGCAGCTGTGAACACTTCCAACGCTCACCGATGCGAACGCGAACCCGGCTGACACCACGACTGGAATCGGGCTCGTCGAGGACGCACCATTGCCAAGCTGTCCACTTCCTCCAGCTCCCCAGCAGTGCACGGCACCGGTCAATGTCACACCGCAACTATGCGCATCTCCGGCACTCAGCGATGCGAACTGAATTCCGCCTGAAACCGGAACGGGCACGCTGCTGCTGGTGAACAATCCGTCTCCCAGTCGACCGATTCCGCCATTCCCCCAGCAATACGCGAGTGAGCCACCCGCGATTCCACAGACGTGTTGTGAACCCGCACTTACAGAGGAAAAAATGAGACCACCGGACACCGCTACGGGAACTTCGCTGAATGAAAACGTGCCGTTGCCGAGTTCTCCGTTCATGCCGAGTCCCCAGCAATAGCCCTGGCCCGCTGTGGTCACTCCGCAGGACACGTTGGAACCGGCACTCACCGAGCCAAACGTGAGCCCGCCAGAAACTGCAACTGGAACCGAGCTACTGACGCTACCGCCGTTTCCGAGCCGGCCGGCAGCGCCAGAGCCCCAACAATACGCTTGATCGCTAACAGTCACTGCGCAGGTGTGAAAATTCCCCGCGCTCAGCATCGAGAAAACGAGGCCACCCGCTACGGCGACCGGAACTGGACTATCGTTGAACAAACCATTTCCAAGACGACCGAAGGAACCACTTCCCCAGCAGAACGCAGCGCCACTACCACGGACCGCACAGCTGTGCGTTCCGCCGGCAGATACACCAGGCTCACCGCCAGGCGGCGGCGGAGGTGCGATGACTTCCACCTTGGCGCTCCCACTAATGTTTCCAGCTGATGCGGTGATGATTGCGTCGCCCGCGGCAACGGCGGTCACGAGACCATCCGAATCCACAGTAGCAACAGCAGTGTTGGAGCTTGACCAGGTCACCGGCATGTTGAGCGCGTTGCCATGCAGATCGCTCACCTTGGCGGACAGTTGTGCTGTCTCGCCGGGCGCAATGCTTGGCGAAGGCGGATCGACACTGATGCCGCCCGAAATCCCCGTTTCAATCCGGAATTTGATGGGCAGTGTTCGGCCATTCGGCATTCCGACGAATTCAGACTCATCCACGTTCCTGAGTTCTCTGGCGGTGTTCACCACCTGCACATCGGCAAAGCCGAGCACGACATGTTCCCCTGCCAAAACAGAGATCCGGTAGAACGAACCACCGCGCAGATTGAATGGGCCAGTGTGCCAATTCACTATGTATTGCTCTCCATCTATGCGTACTGTTTCGGAGCCTGGTCCCGACAGCGTGGTGAAGATCGCGATAATGTCGCCGCACTTTTCCCCGTCCAGTCGACAGACTTCCACTGTGGGATTGGCATCTGGATCGAACTCCCCATTCCCCCTATTCTGGTGTGCCATCGGCGGCCGCCAATAAAAGCCGGCCCCGTGCCCACTGGCTGCGTCCGCAAGGGTGAACGCGGGACCAGAGGGAACGGGGCTGGTAGTGCCGGTTGGGTCGACGCATCCATTCACAGCTGCAACTGAAAGCAACAGCGATAGTCCTGCGACGAACGATTTCATTGCAACCTCAGATTGTAGTGAGGCGTGTAACTGGGAAGTACACCCGAGTGAGCTGCGTAGCTCGTTGATCAAGCTAAGAGAACAACGAGCGGAATCGTTCGCAGAGAAATGCTGTTGTGATCAGCCCACAGGAGGGAGAAGGGCGAAGCGCGGCGTTTGTGATTCAGCCCACGCGCAATGTGGCAGTTGTCGGCGGGAACGGGCTAACGTCTTCGCGTTGTGCTGACGCGGTCCTACACATCCGATAGTTGGAGGCGCATCCGTTCGAGCGCGAGTGTCAGGGTTTCGCTGCTCGCAGCGAAGCAGAGGCGAACGTGGCCCTCGCCTCCGGCACCGAATGCAGCGCCAGGTGCGAGGGCAACGCCGGCTTCCTGCAGGAGCTTCATTGTGAACGCCGTGGAGTTAGTAAGCCCTTTCACCGAGAAAAACGCGAAGAACGCGCCCTGCGGCTCGACAAGTTCAAGTCCTGGAATGGCGCTCAGTGCTGCCGCAACCATCGCGCGCCGGCTGGCATTCTGCTCACGCAGCGTGCGGACGTGCGACTCACCGTCGCGCAGCGCAACGATACCGGCTTGCTGCACAGGCGCCGCGGGATTTGATGTCATGAACTCCACTGCCTTGGCCATTTCGCGAACAACGCGCTCGCTCGCCTGCGCCCAGCCGAGTCTCCACCCTGTCATGTGGTAGGTCTTGGAAAAACTGTTGACCACTATCAGATGGTCCTTGTCAGCCGCAACCCGCGCAAACGATGCTGCGATTTCACCGTTGAAAACCAGCCGTTCGTAGACTTCGTCGGCTAGCAGCACGATATCGTTGCGCTCAGCAAGCTCATAAAGCTCGCGTTGCTCCTCCGCTGTGATGATCCATCCCGTCGGATTGGATGGGCTATTCACAATGATCATTCGCGTATTGGAATCGATCGCGCGCCGTACCTGATCGATGTCGAGACAAAAGCGCCGGCCGGCGCGGGTCAATGGCACCTCGCGCGCCTCGCCGCCGCACATTGTCACACCATTTGCATAGATCGCATATGCCGGTGAGATGATGACCGCGTTGTCACCCGCTCCCATTTGCGCGCGAATTGCCGCATAGATTGCCATCGACGCGCCGACGGTGCACATGATTTCGGCTGGCGAGTGCGCTACTCCGTGCAGCTCCAGCACTTTGCCGGCGATGGCTTCGCGCAACTCGGGACAACCAGCGGGATTCGTATAGAAAGTGTGACCCGCGAGCGCCGCCTCATTCGCCGCTCGGCAGATGAACTCAGGAGTGGGAGAATCCGACTCGCCGTAGCACAACTTGATCGCACCAGGCATTGACTCCGCCAGTGTTGCAATGCGCACCAGCGGAGATTCGATGACGTCAAGTACTTCCCTCCTCAGGCGCACGCCCGGGAGCACAACTCAATCAAGGCGGGCGACGGAACAGTCCCACGTACACTGCCTTGCCCAGCACATGTCCCTGCATCTGCTTCATGACAAGGGTTCGCGTTTCCACCGCGGCCGTCGCGGGCGTCGCATTCGTCGACGGCGTCACGTCGATCTTGGTGTCGAGCGCGTACACTTCGACTGTGTAGTGATGCATCGGCCCCGTCGCCGGTGCGCCCGGCCCTCGGTACACGGGACCAGTCGCACTTATCTGTCGCGAGCCATCGGGCAATTCCGCACCTGTCTTCACACCCTCGGGCAAGCCCGTCGCAGTGCCGGGAATATTCCACATGAGCCAGTGCACCTGCGACTCGGTTCCCCGCGCAATGGCGACATCTGGATCCAGCATGTGAACAACGAAGGTCACAGTTCCAGCGGGGACGTTAGTCCACTTGAGCTCAGGAGAGACTTGCTCTCCCGCCTGAGTGTAGCGCGCGGGAATCTGCGCACCATCGGCCCACGCAGTTGTAGAGAGAACCATTGCTCCACCGCGCCCCTGGGCGTCGACAGCAACGCTGCAAACGGCAGTGAGACAGAGGATGATTGCGATCGCTTGCACAAGTGTCATTGCTCGTTCCCTCCAATGGAGGACGGTCCGAAAACTAGCCGATACCCAGGATGAATCGTAGCACATCGGGAAGCACCGTCTGCCAGTGGACGTGCAGAATCCTCCTACCTGCCGGCGTTCGAGCGAGCACCATCGTTTCTGTCCCGTTCGAGTTCACGGTCCTCCCTCGCGACGTACTACTCGATGTATAGAGCGATGTGTAAACAGCCAGATCGCCAGAAAGGACACACGTTTCCTGGCTAAGCAGTCCTGACCTCATCGAAATGCAGACAGAGAGACTCGAGCAACACGCACACCGGACGGGCGCCCTGGCTGCGTCCACGCAAACAACGCGAAGTCCGACGTCAACGCCATGCGGGGAAAACCGCTGGCTCGCGCCGCAGACGAGGCGGCTATTGTGAAGGGCACGCCCGCACGTCCTTCGCGCGTGATACGACGGGCGCGAACTGCTGCACTGTCGCCGCCCGCGCGCTCGATCCAGGTTACCAGGGCCGCACCATCGGGCAGCAGCGCGACCTCGACCCGTCCAACCGGATTACCTCCGTCCACACGCACCGGCTCGCCGAACTTCGCACCGGCGTCGTCGGAGAAGGCGACCTTCACGCGGGACGAATCATTCGCCGCGCTGAACCATGCCAGCGCAACGCGGTTCTCGCGCGCTGCGACCGAAGGTCCGTTCACCGGACACGCACTGATTTTCCAGTTGTCGGCATGCACCGGTACTCCCTTTGTCCAGCTTCCTGCCACGCGTCTGGTAACGTAGATGTCGCGGATTTCCTCAGAAGATCGGTCGCGATACGCGACAATCGGACCTTGCGCCGTCATGGCTGCCGAATTCTGACAACAGTCACACGTCCGCTCATCCAACCGCGACTCCGGCCCGAGTGTTCCGTTGGGCAGGATGGTCGTGGAAACAAGCATCATCTCCTTCGGCGCGCCGTTCGCTGCACTGCTGAACTTGCGGGCGTCGAGCCAGACCACACCAAGACGGCCGGTTTCGCGCCACATCGCGACAAATCCGTGTTCGTTCTGGGAGGAATCGCGATGCGGCGTCACGGCGGCGCCCCACGTGCGGCCGGCGTCATTCGATTGCGAAACGCGCACACCGTACGCGTATGTGCCGCTGCCGTTTCGCTGCAGCCAATGCGCCGCAATCCGTCCGCCGTCGAGAACCTGTAGCGATGGGAAATCGGCCCAGTTCACAAAGAAATCGCGACGCGCCACGATCACACTCGGCGCGGACCACTTTGAACCATCGTAGATGGAGAATCGAAGGGTATGTCCTGAATCTGCGGGCTCCAGCCAGGACATGTACACGCGTCCATTGTCAGCGACCGTGAGGTTTGGTTGCGCGCTCCTAGGACCGGCAGGGCTCATGATAGAATCGAGCCTGAACAGAGGAGCGGCGTCGGCATGCCGCACATCGCGGACGTCGAGCGCGGCGTGTGCGGCGAGCATGATGAGCGCACCCGCAGAGATCACTACTGCTAGCGATGATCGATTCATTGTCAGGCCTCGATGCTGCAGTTCAATTGGCCGTCATTCTGGCGAAATAAGAATTCAGAGACGACACTGGATTCCCGCTGTCGCGGGAATGACGGATGCGTTCACATCTTTCTGTAGTACACTCGCCCGTCCCTTTCCCATGCTACCACCGCTCCGCCATTCGGGGTGGCGAGTATCTGCGGCAATCTTCCTTCGCCGACAACGGTTTCAATCGATCGCGGCAACGTCTTCAGTTTTATTTGGGTTCCGTCCTGCCACACGATATGAGTAACGCCCGCACTTTGGCTGAGCATTGGGTTCCTCCCCGTGCCTACACGCATCTCTCTGGATCCTGCGCTGGTGTAGTAGACGTCCAACTCACGCCGCCACACGCTCGTGGCGCGTCCTGAAGCGGCTAGCGCCACGGCACCTCCGTCCATTGGGCAAGCATCCAACTTCCAGCTGCCCACGCCAAGTTTCTCGGCAGACCCGAACGTTTTTCCGTTGTCGTTCGACATCAATAGATACATGTCGCGATTCCCGCCGAGCCAATTGCGGAACATCACCGCGACGTAGCGTCCGGACGCTACCACGCTGGGTCGACAGCATTCGCACACGTGGCCGTCCGGAGACGCGTAGATTCGCTGGTTCACGGGCGCAGTAGCAGACGCTGCTTCCACTTTGGCAAAGTAAATGTGCGTCTGCTTAGACTCGCGGTAATCCAGCCATGTGGCGTAGAAGGTATCGGTGGTATCGGCCGCCAGGGTACCAAGTCCCTCAGGCGCCGAAGCTGCCACGGTGTTGAGGGTCCATGCCTGCCTTGTCCACGCATTGGTGCGGTGGTCGAGCTGGAACAGGTGCGTGTTGCCATCTTTGTCGGTCGCGGCGACCAGGGAACGAGTGCGAGACGAGGCGAGCACCGGACCTCGGGTGTTGCCCAGATGCATGCCGCGCACAATGCCGACGATCTCGCCCGGACCAAAGCTAGCGCCCTGATCACGAGAGGTCGCGCTGAAGACTGTGTCGCCGCGGCCGAAGATCATGCGTATGGTGCCACGAGTGTCCATGGCCAGCTGAGGCGATGATCCTTCGCGCAGCTGCATTGCACCCTGCGGCTGGGTGGCCGTCGCAAGAACGAGCAGAATGAGATGGTGGGGCCGCAGCATTCCTTGCAGTCTACCAGTGAACATGCAAGATCTTCCAGCCCGCCGGTGTACGCGCGAGCACCATGGTCTCCGTTCCGTTCGAATTGACGGCTCGGCCGCGCGATGTGCCGGTGGACGTGTACAGTGACGTATACACCGCCAGATCGCCCGAGATATTCAGTGTTTCTTTCGTGGTGGCCTGCGTCACCGTCTTCAGGTAACTCATATCGGCCGCGAGATGCCCACTACGGTACTGGGTGAGGTTCTCAGCCTGCCTGCTCTCGAAGACAATGAGATCGGTGTGAAGAAAGCTGATCACCTTCGTGGAATCGCCCGCTGCCAGCGCGCTCTTGAAGCCCTTCGCTACAGCCATTACCGCCGCGCTGTCGGCGGCTCGCGTCTGAACAGTGACTGGTGCATCATTGGTTGCAAACGCGGGCGCGCGTGATTGCAAGACGATTCGATCCGGCATAGGCGCGTTCAGAACACAAAGAGTGAACAAGAGTGCGAAAAGGGATGTCATTTTCGACTACCTGAAGATTGTGGGTTGGAAGGGCTCCTGGCTTCCTGAACACTACAGCAGATGTGATGCAACCTCCAGATACCAGGACGACGTAGCTATGAATCCTCGTAAGGCCTGCAGGCGTCGCGACAAATGAGGAGACCAGTTTTTTCCTCTCTGGGAACGCTCCGGCTGACCCGCAACCTTCACCTGTACACCGGAGTATTGCTAAGTCCCCTCGTTGTGCTTTTCGCGATCACAGGGATTTTCTTCAATCACGCCTGGAATCCTCTGGGCGCCGGACAGAGGGAGCCGGTGCGTACGCGCGGCCTGCGCGTGCAGGTCAGGGAGAATCAGCAGGGACTGGTTCAGGCGAGAGACATCCTGCGGCAACTCGGAGTTGAGGGCGAGATCAACTTCGTAACGCGCAGCAGGACGGCGCTCACAATTCCGGTGATGCTGCCGGGAAAACAAATCGAGGTTCGCGTAAACCTCCGCGATTCAACCGCGGACATCACGGAACGCGGCACGGGAATCGGAGGCGCGCTGCTGTATCTGCATGCGTCCCCCGGGCAGCACAACGCGAACATACGCGGCAACTGGATCTACACGCGCCTTTGGGGATTCGTCGCGGATGGCGCCGTGTACCTCATCCTCTTCCTTTCGGCGAGCGGAATTCTCCTGTGGACAGGGGCGAAAGCGGAGCGGCGAACCGGACTCGTAATGATAGGACTCGGCTCGCTCTCCCTCGCCCTCATACTCGTCGCGGTACTCTGATGCCCTCACCCGACAGGAGCGCAGCTGATGCCGCGGATTGAATTCTGGAATCGCAGGGTCCACACGTACGCTGGACTCTATTTCCTCATCATCATCTGGTTCTTCTCGCTCTCCGGACTTCTCCTTAACCATCCCAAATGGGAGATATCCCAGTACTGGACGAAGCGCGAAGAATCGACGGCCGATCGAATTATTCGGCCCCCTGTAGCAACGGATGACATGGAGCGAGCGAAGGAACTGATTCGGCAGCTCAATCTCGATGGGGAGTTCGAGAGAACAAAGGTGGGACCGAATGCTTCAGCGATTGAGATCAGCATCGCGAAGCCGGGGCTGATCACGAATGTCAAAGCGGACCTCGCGGAGGGCCGCGCCAAAATCACGGAGACACGGCTGAACGCATTTGGAGTGGCATCAATGCTTCACACATTCACCGGCGTCCGCATGAACGAGCCGGCATTGCGGCGCGACTGGATGGTCACCACCATTTGGAGCATTCTGATCGATGCGTTGTGCGTCGGATTGATTTTCCTCGTGCTGAGCGGGCTGTACATGAACTGGCAGCGCATTGAAAAGCGCTGGATCGGGGCGGCGCTGCTGGCAGCGGGAACAATTCTCTGTGCTTTTTTCGTGGTGGGTCTTGCCTGGATCTTCTGACGTTTTGAGGAGGACAGCGATATCCAGCGTGACGTGACCTGTGGCTAAGAACGCTTATGTCCCGTCACTCATCACGACATTTCCAATGAACTTTGACAGCTCACCTCGCCGCGGTTGCGGACGCCGCGAGACCGCCGCATACTCAGTTGGACGCGGTTGTAGTTCCACTTGTCTCGTGGGCGGCACAAGCTTCGAGCTTCCGATCATGGTTCACAGCATACGAATGAGGAGGACACATTGATCAAGAAATGTCTGTGTTCAGGGATAATCGTTCCGTTGATATTTGCGTCCGCTTGCGGAACGGGGGTCGACGTACCGACCACCATATCGGTGAACGAAACTCCAGCGTTCGCGCGCGGCGGCAGGCAGCTCCAGGTGAACAAGTCCGGGACCGGAACGGGGACGGTGACGAGCAATCCCTCGGGCATCAACTGCGGCTCGAGCTGTTCCAAATCATTCTCCTCCGGGACCGTCGTCACCTTGATTGCGACGCCGTCCTCCGGTTCCTCATTCGCGGGCTGGAGCGGGGGCTGCTCGGGCACGGGGAGCTGCACACTGACGTTGAACTCGAACACCACAGTCACGGCGACATTCAACACGTCCGGCGGCAGTGGAACGTTCACGCTCGCGGTGAACAAGATACAAACCGGCACTGGGTCGGGGACCGTGTCGAGCACGCCGGCGGGCATCAGTTGCGACCCGACGTGCTCGGCGAATTTTCCCGCCGCTTCGAGCATCACCTTGGATGTCTCGTTGTCGAGCGGCCGTTTCGCGGGCTGGAGTGGCGGCGGATGCTCGGGCACCGCACCGAGTTGTACGCTCACCCTGAGCGCGAACACAACGGTGACGGCGACGTTCGCGACTACACCGCTGACCATCACCACCACGTCCCTTCCCGACGGCAACCGAGGCGCGGAGTATTCAGCCTTCCTGACTTCGAGCGGGGGCCAGGGAAGTCCGGACAAATACAGTATTGTTTCGGGTTCGCTCCCTAACGGACTGGTAATGGCGGAGTCCTTCGGCGTACAATCGACCCTTATTTCCGGCAAGCCAACCACGGAGCAAACCAGCACGTTCACAGTGAGAGTGCAGGATCAGAGCGGCTCCGCAACCAGAACATTCAGCATCACGATCAACTCGCCGTCCACGCTGGTGATCACGATGCCTGGCGCAACGTCCCAGGCGGCGACGGTCGGGACGGCCTACTTCCAGAATCTCTTCGCCAGTGGTGGAGCAACCCCGTACACCTGGTCCATTACGGCAGGACAATTGCCTCCGGGCCTCACATTGATCAAGGCGTCGAACGGAAACAGGGTTGAAGGAACTCCAACAACGGCCGGAACGTTCACGTTCACCTTGACCGTGACGGACAAGTTTGGCACGAAAGCGTCCCAGCAAACCAGCATCACCGTGAGCTGAGCTACAACGTTCAGACGGTGGAGGAGAGGTCCATTCCAGAGGCAGTCACTCCACCGCTCACGGCAAGACGGCGATCATACACGATCAATCGCTACGGTCTGTAGATCACGCGCCAGATGCGCCCGCCCCTGTCGTCGGAGATGTAGAGCGAGCCATCCGGTCCCTGTGTAACGCCAACAGGGCGGTGCACTGCATTCGCGGGCAGCGGGCCGGCTGATCCCGCGAAACCATCGGCGAATACCTCAGCTGGTCCCGATGGGCTCCCATCGACGCCCATCGGAACAAACATCAACTTGAATCCTTCATTCGGAAGTGGTGCTCTGTCGAACCCACCGTGGAATGCTATGAACGCTCCGCTGCGATAGCGTAGGGGGAATTGTGCGCCGCTGTAGAAATGCAATCCGTTGGGTGCCCAGTGCCCGCCAAAAGTGGCGAGGGGCTGATTCTTTGTGGCGCAATTGATTGTTCCGCTGCTGACAGTCTGACCATTTCCGCCATACTCCGGTGCGAGAACTTTCTTATTCTCGAACACCGCATCATGGTAGCAGTATGGCCAGCCGTTGTCGCTGTTGACTCCGATGCGCACAAATTCCTCCGCGGGCAGAACGGCATCTTCATCCACGGTGAAGAATTGCGGCCAGTTTTCAAACAACATGTCCCGTCCGTGCTGGACTCCGTACAATTCATTGTTCTGCGGGTTTATAGCGAGGGCAACCATATTGCGGTAGCCGGTTGCATGGCGCGTTCCGCTCGCCTGTGTCTGGTTGGTGCCATCGGCATCAAACACCCAAATCCCCGCACGCGTGGGCAAATCTCCGCAGGGCAGTACTCCCGGCGACTGCGCCACGCGGTTCGCCACCTGGCATGAATTCGACGCCGAACCAATATTCACGTATATCGTTTCGGAACTGCCCAACACGATTGTCTTGCTGATGTGATCACCTGTGGATGGCAGCCCGGATACAACAACAGCAGGCGCGCCTGTCGGCGTCAATTGACCCGAAGCAAGTGGAAAGCGAAGCACCTGGTCATTCGCGCCGAAGAAGAGCTCTCCATTCCGCCACGCGAGCCCGCTGCCGCCGAGGTCGGGGCTGAACTGCGTCTGCACGTCCGCGGCTCCGTCTCCATCTGTGTCGCGCAGGCCAATGATTCCGAACGCAGGCTGCACATTATTGGGGCTGTTGATCGCGACGAAAACATCGCCGTTGGGTGTTACCGCCATGTGGCGCGCGCGAGATGCAGTGCCACCACTGACAAGATCAGCCACCACTATTGCACAGAAGCCGGCCGGAAGAGTAATGCCACCATTATCTGAAGCGCACAACAAACTTCCGGACGGGGCCGTCGGGCCGTCGTTGTCGTCACAAGCCGTAACCGCGGAGAACATGAGCACTGCACCAACCAACGACTGACGAGAAATGGATTTCATGGGTTGAACTCCTCGCGGGCGAGCGCATCGCCGCATGAGTTTGAATGATGCAGGCGACCGGTTATGGTCGCGTGCGGTGGGCGTGAGACCAGTTTGCAATTGGTATGCCCAGTGGAACTGCGCCCTTCGCTACCGGTCTAATTGAGACGGCGCATTTGCCACCAGCTTCGCAAAACTGCTCGCTCCCCGAGTTTGAATGTTTTACTTCGGTCGCTCCTCGTCGTACAGCAACAAACGGCAAAGTTTATGTTGTCCATGTGAGAGTCGGCTGAACGTATGCTGAAGAGTCCACGAATGTTTGCGTGTGGTGTGGATTCGCCTTGGGATTGTGTTCAAGTGAATCGTCAGCGCAACGGTAGGCGATCGATCGTGCTCCGAATGACCTCGCCTGAGCGTCGAAGCAGAATCGCCTCCTCTGCGGCGAGCTCCAGCTCGAGAACGCGTCCGATACCCCCGCGTCCCACAACCGAAGGCAGACTCAAGCTCACGTCGCGGATACCATACGCGCCGTCGCTGACGCTCGAGACCGTGAGCACGCTCCGCTCGTCGCGAACAATCGCCCGCACAATCCGGAGGAGACCGGCGGCGATTGCGTAATACGTCGCCCCCTTACGCTCGATAATGGCATACGCCGCATCGCGTGTGTGAATGAAGATCTCGTCCAGCGCCTGCTTGTCATAGATATGACCGCTCGCCGCGCAGTACTCGGGAAGCCGCGCACCAGCAATGTTGGCCAGCGACCACGCCGGAACTTCGCTGTCCCCGTGCTCCCCAAGGATGTAGGCGTGCACACTGCCCGGATCGATGCCGTAGTGCTGGCCAAGGAGGAAACGGAAGCGCGCCGAGTCGAGGATGGTACCGGAGCCGATAACGCGCTGCGCTGGGAGACCGGATGCACGCTGCGCGACGTACGTAAGAGCATCGACCGGGTTCGTGGCGATGAGAAGAATCCCTTCGGGCGCCAGACGTCCAACGCGCTCGGCGATTTCACGGACAACAACGGCGTTGCGCTCGGCCAGCGCGAGCCGCATTTCCCCAGGTCGTTGTCCAGCGCCAGCGGTGATTACGGTCACGTCGGCCGTGACGCAGTCGTCGTAGTCCCCGGCAATAATGCGCGTAGCGCGCGTGAGAGCTGCGGCGTGAGCGAGGTCCATGGCCTCGCCCTCGGCTCGGCGACGATCCGCGTCAATGAGGACGATCTCAGTCGCAAGGCCACTCATTAGCAACGAGTAAGCGAATGTCGCTCCAACATGTCCGGCGCCGATGATGGCGACCCGAGTGACATCAAGCGCAGCGACCATAAGACTATCTCCGAGGAAGAAACGCTTTCGTGATCCCGAGCGACGCGTCGGTTTTCGCAATCGAGCTAACCATGCGAATGCCAGCGTCGGACAAGCTTCGTCACTTCGATCACGGTGACCGGCACGAGCGCTACCAACAGGGTGAGGGCACAGTCGGCCGCCGAGAGCGGCCCGACCTCAAACACCGCCTGGGCAGCCGGGATGTAGTGAATTCCGAGCTGCATCACAACCGAAAACAGCACCACGCCAAGCAGCCGCACATTGGTGAACGCGCCCACTTCCCAGAACACGCGCGTAGTACTGCGGGCGGCGAACGCGCGGAATAACTCGCCGAAGACGAGCACCGAAAACGCGAGGTTGCGCGCTTGTGACAGGTCGCGCGTCTTCAACGCCCAGACAAACACACTCAACGTCACGGCAGCTTGGAGTAATCCAGTTGCAATAATGAAGCTCCACTGCGCGCGGCCGAGCATTGGCTCGTCGGGACTACGCGGCGGCCGCTTGAGCACATCCTCCTCTGGTGGATCGACGACGAGCGCCAGCGCTGGCAGGCCATCGGTGACGACGTTGATCCAGAGCAGGTGCAACGGCAACAGTGGCAACGGCAGTCCCCACAGCGCAGCCACGAGCATCACCGTGAGCTCGGCAGCGTTGCCCGAGAGCAGGTAGACGAGCGTCTTGCGGATGTTATCGAAGATCCCGCGACCCTCACGCACAGCCGCGACGATGCTCGCGAAGTTATCGTCGGCGAGCACGATGTCCGATGCCTCGCGTGTGACTTCCGTTCCTGCGAGGCCCATGGCGATTCCGACGTGCGCTTCACGAAGTGCGGGCGCATCGTTCACGCCGTCTCCCGTCATCGCCACGACAGCGCCCCGCGCTTTCCACTCGCGCACGATCCTGATCTTGTCCTCAGGCGTTGCTCGCGCGTGCACAAGGTTGTCTGCGGTGTCGCCGCTCAACACGATGCCCAGCTCGCGCGCGATCGCGCGCGCGGTCACCGGATGGTCACCAGTTATCATCACCGTGGTGATGCCGGCGGCGCGAGCTGCCGCGACTGCCTCGATGGCCTCGGTGCGCGGCGGGTCCGCGATCCCGATCAGCCCGAGGAGCGTCGCTTTAAGCTCCGGTCCGGCCGGCGCAACGGCGACCGCCAGTATACGCAGCCCGCGCTCAGCCATTTGCGTGTTCGCCTCCGCGGCTTCATCGACGCCCGCCACGCAGTGCGGCACGACACTCTCAACAGCGCCTTTGATGAATACGCGGCCGTCGGCGCGCTCAATCGACATGCGCTTCTGCACGGAGTCGAACGGGACGACCGCGACGCGAGGATTGGATGTTTCAATTTCGTGGCGATGAATCCCGCGCTCGGCAGCCGCGAGCAGGATCGCGAGCTCGGTCGGATCGCCAACTCCGCCGCTCCCATCGCGCCCTATCTCAGCATCGGAACAGGCTGCTCCAGCGGATAGCAGCTTGGTGTGGTCGCGACCCCAGAGGTCGCGCACTCGCATGGCGCCCGTCGTGAGCGTGCCCGTTTTGTCGGTGCAGATCACAGTTGCGCATCCCAGCGTCTCGACCGCCGGCAGTCGCCGGACGAGGACGTTGCGCGCCGCCATGCGCTGCACTCCAACCGCAAGCGCGATCGTGACCACCGCCGGAAGTCCTTCTGGCACCGCCGCGACTGCAAGCGACACGGCAGCCATCAAGACCTGCATGAGCGGCCAGCCGCGCAGCAGTCCCGCCACCGCGACCACCGCCACGATTCCGCCGCAGATGTACAAAAGGGTCCGACTGACGCGCGCAAGACGTTGCTGCAACGGCGTCGCACTCTCTTCTGCCGTCGCAAGGAGGTGCGCGATTTTGCCAAGTTCGGTTTGCATCCCCGTCGCGACGACTTCGGCGAGGCCCGTGCCCGTCGAGACAGACGTGCCCATGAATACGAAGTCATGACGCTCAGCGAGCGGTGTATCCGCAGCCGTCGGCAACGTTGCCTTGTCGACGGGCGTGCTTTCGCCCGTCAGGGATGCTTCATTCGTCGTCAGTGCGTGCGCGCTCAGCAGACGTGCGTCGGCCGCGGCGACGTCGCCTGCTTCGAGTACGAGCAGATCACCCGGAACAATGGTGTTGGCCGCCAGCATTGCGCTCTGGCCGTCACGCATGACCCGCGCGCGTGGTGCCGTCATCGAGCGCAGCGCCATCACCGCACGCTCTGCCCGGTGTTCCTGAAAGAACCCAATCCCCGCGTTGACGATCACAATCGCCCCGATCACGATCGCGTCGAGTAACTCGCCGACCGATGCCGACAGAGCGCTCGCACCGAGTAACAGCCAAATGACTGGGCTCGCGAACTGGCGGGACAGAAGCGTTAGCCGCGAGGTCTTTTGTTCGCGACGCAGTTCGTTCGGACCGGATTCGGCCAGTCGCCGCTGCGCTTCCGCGGACGAGAGGCCGGTTGCTGGTGGCGTCACACCAACGCCGCAGCCGACGCACGCACTTGATGGCGGCGCCACATGGCGTACGCGGCTGGGAGGACGAGCAACGTAAGCACCATGCACGACCACAGTCCGCCGACAACTGGTGCGGCAGTCCGCGCCGACACGTCTGCGCCAACGCCCGACTCCCAGAGCAGCGGCAGAAGCCCGAACACGGTTGTCGCGACTGTCATGACCAGCGGGCGCACGCGAGCGGCAGCGCCCTCAACTACCGCGGCATCCACGTCGTCGGGTTTCTGAATGCGGCCCTCGCGCATGTACCGCGTGAATGCTTCGTCGAGGTACACCACCATCACGATGCCCGTCCCCGCCGCGACGCCTGCCACCGCGATCATCCCCACCCAAACCGCGGTGGACAGATTGTAGTTCATGAGCGTCAACAACCATACGCTGCCGGCGACGGCAAATGGCAAACTGGCCAACACCAAAAACGTCTGCGGCCATCCGCGCACGGCCATATACAGCAACGCTACGACCAGGGCCAGCGTGAGTGGGATGACGTAGCGAAGGCGCTCCTCCATCTCGGCGAGGAACTCATACTGGCCGGTCCACTGAATTCGGTACCCCGCAGGCAGAGTGAGTTGAGACGCCACGAGTGTCTTGGCGTCGTCCACCCATCCTCCGAGGTCGCGTTCGGCCTGGTCAAAGTCGGCGAAGACGTACCCGACGAGCACGCCGTTCTCGTCCTTGATCATCGGCGGGCCGGTGGTCACCCGCACGTCAGCGAGTTGACCGAGCGGAATTGCTGCGCCAGGTTGGCGCCACCGCTCCATGAAATCCGGGGATGTTGGGAGACCACTCATCAGAGGAGCTCCGGTCCCGCTCGACACGCCACTCGATGGCGGAAGCGCAGCCTTTGATCCGCCGCCCATCGAGCCCATTCCGCCGCCTGCACCGCCTGCACCTGCCGCACCCATGGCACCGCCCGCGGCACTCGCACCGGCTCCCGCATTGCTGCTGCCGTAATCAATGACACTACCTGTCGACTGAACCGGCACGAGAATGCGACGCAGCGCCTCAGGGTCGGAGCGCTGATCGGCTGCGTAGCGAACGTTGATGGAAAAGCGTGAGCGCCCTGCGATCGCAGTCGACACTGGCATGCCTCCAACGGCTGCTTCAACGACGTCCTGGACGTCGCGCACCGTGAGACCGTAGCGCGCAATCGCTTCGCGGTTTGGGACAATATCGATATACTCGCGACCAGTCTGCCGCTCAGCGAACGTGCTGCGCGTGCCGGGTACCTGACGCAGCATACCTTCGAGCTGCACGCTGATGCGCTCAATCTCGTTCAAATCGTTGCCGAACACTTTGATACCCACTGGCGTGCGCACGCCAGTCGACAGCATGTCGATTCGCGTGCGGATCGGAGGCGCGATAGCCATTTGGTAGCCGGGCATGCGCAGCGCGGCATCGAGGTCGCGCGACAATTCGACAAGTGTGCGCGAGCGCTGCTCAGGCCACACGCGGCGCAGCGCGCCTTTTGACCATTCGGGTGCGCGCGCACTGTACCAGCGCGGTGAGTAGCGCTTCGGCCACGCCGCGCGCGGGCGCAGTGTAATGACCGATTCGATCATGTCCAGCTGCGCGGGGTCAGTGGCCGTCTCGGCGCGACCCACTTTCCCATGCACAGATGCGACCTCAGCGAATTCCATGATGATGCGATCCTGCGCAACCATCGCCCGCCGCGCCTCCTCAATAGATATCCCCGGAAACGTGGTGGGCATCAACAGCAACGAGCCCTCATCGAGCGGTGGCATGAACTCAGAACCGAGTCGCTGAAACATCGGCACAGTCGCAATCATGAGAACCGCTGCCGCAGCGACCACCGTGATCCGAAATCGCACGACGAACACCGCAATCGGACGATAGAATGCGCTGAGAATCCGGCTGACGGGGTTTGTCGCCTGCGTACGAAAACGTCCCCGCAGCAGGAGCACCATCAGTGGTGGTGCAAGAGTGATGGACAACATCGCGGCCGCAAACATCGCAAACGTCTTCGTGTACGCGAGCGGCATGAACAAGCGTCCCGCCTGACCGGCCAGGGTGAAAATGGGAAGGAAGCTGATGGTGATGAGCAACAGTGAGAAAAAGATTGGCCGTCCTACCTCCTTGCACGCCTCAACGATGACTCGTTGACGATCCGTTCCCGGCGGCGCTGCGGCGAGCCGCACATGCGCATTCTCGATCAGCACGATGACCGCATCTGCCAGCTCACCAATGGCGATTGCAATGCCGCCGAGCGACATGATGTTGGACGACAGGCCCATGTACCGAATCGCAATGAACGACAATAGCACTGACAGCGGCAGAACGATCAGCACGACCACTGCCGATCGCGCGTGAAACAGGAAAACGAGACAGATGATCGTGACGACGATCGCCTGCTGGATCAGCGTCCTCTTCAACGTGTTTACGGATCCGAGTATCAGTTCCGATCGGTCGTACGTGGGAATGAGACGGACGCCGTCCGGTAGCTGCAGAATCGCGATCTCGGCCTCGAGCGCCTGAATCACCCGTAGCGCGTTGGAGCCAATCCGCATCACAACGATGCCGCCCGCAGCTTCTCCAGTCCCGTTCCAATCGGCGGCACCGCGACGAATCTCCGGGCCATACCCCACGCTCGCCACGTCACCAAGCCGGATGGGAGTGCCGCCCGCACCGACCGTCACGACGCTCTGCTCGAGATCCGCCAGGTCCTTGACGTAGCCGCGCCCGCGCAGGACATACTCGCGACCGGCCATTTCAAGAACGCGTGCACCAACTTCAGCGTTGGCATCGCGCACCGATCTGGTGATGTCACCCACCGTGAGCCCGAAGCCCACCAGTTTGTCGGGGTCGATCAAGATCTGGTATTGGCGTTCGAATCCGCCCAGCGAGGCGACCTCCGCCACACCTGTGACCGCCTGGAGCGCGGGACGCACAGTGAAATCCTGCAGCGCTCGAAGTTCGGCGAGATCCAGGCGCCCACTGCTGTCCTTCAGGACGTACTGGTAGACCCACCCCAATCCGCTCGCGTCGGGGCCAAGTGTCGGGGACACATCAGGTGGCAGCAGTTGCTGCACGCGCCCAAGCTGCTCGAGCACACGCGTCCGCGCCCAGTAGATATCAGTGCCGTCCTCGAAGATTGCGTAGCTGAAACTCATGCCGAACATCGAGTAGCCACGTACCGTTTTGATGCCCGGCGTACTTTGCAGAGCGCGGACGAGCGGATACGTAATCTGGTCTTCGATCAAGTCGGGGCTGCGCCCCATCCACTCGGTATAAATGATCACCTGCGGATCGGAGAGATCCGGCAACGCGTCAAGCGGCGTTTTGCGGACGGAATCCACGGCCCAGACCGCGAGCGCCAACACCGCACCGAACACCAGCCATTTGCGTCGAACCGAAAGCTCGATGATGCGTTCGATCATGCCCGTTTACTTCCGATGCGCAGCGTTCGGATGTGTTTTATTGGTGTCGGGTTTCGCCTGGGGCGGCGGGGTTGCGACGTGGGCATGCCCACCCGCGCCTCCGGTGGCGCGCAGCCGGCTCTCCGAATCGAGCAGAAACACACCTGCTGCAACTATCTGTTCTCCTTCCGTCAAACCGCTGCGAATCTCAACCCGGTCGGCGAGTTGCACGCCGAGCGTGACCACGCGCGGCTCGAACATTTCGCCAGTGGCGACGAAGACGTGCTGCTGCACGCCGGTGTTGACGATGGCATCACGCGGTACCGTGATGACTTCCGGTCCGGTCGATTCGATGGTGGCCGTGCCATAGAGGCCCGGCCTCAGCGCACCGCTTGCATTGGCTACCGCGAAGCGAACGCGCAGCGTGCGTGTGCGCTCCGTGAGCGTCGGATACACGAAATCGATTTGGGCTGCGAACACCGGCCGGCCGGAGCCCGGAAAGTCGAGTTGCGCGCGCGTCCCAGTGCGCGCAGACGGAATGTTCGCCTCCGGCACTTCGGCAACAATCCACACACGCGACAGGTCTGCAATCGTGAGCAGCGTTGTCGACGGATCGACGGAGGTGCCGACAGTGACGCCTCGGTACACGACGACGCCACTCCTTGGCGCGACGACAGTGACCAATCGCTTAGGTTCGCCCGTGATCTCGATCGAGTCTATTTCCGCAGGCGCCATCCCGAGCACAATCAGTCGCGTGCGACCGCTTGCCACCACGACGCTCGCGATCCCTGACGCCGTGGTCATCTTGCGAGCGGCCAGGTACTCTGTTTGGGACGAAAGCAGTTCCTGCGAGAAGATGCTTGCGAGCGGTTGACCAGCTTGGACCGTTTCGCCGGTGGTGTTGACATCCAGTTTCTCAATCCAGCCCGACACTCGCGTGTGCACATGCGAGATCCTCGATTCGTCTGGGGCAACGGTGGCTACCGCGCGCACCGATTGTGTCATCGCTTCGCGGCGGACCACTTCGAGCCTGATATCCAGTGCCCGGAGTGCAGCGGTTGAGACTTCGATAGGGACTCGGTCACTGGTAGATGCCGAACCTGTCGCGGGCGCGGCACTCGGGGCGCGATCAACCATCAGCGTCTGCGCGCTCTGCGAGAACGGCCACGCCTCACGCGCGCGCTGCACCCACAACACACTGATAAACAGAGTCGCGGTCAAGAGCGCGGCGATAACTGGGAACGCGATTCGATGCAGGCGGAAGGAGGAAATCATTGCCCCAGCCTCGCGTACGATCCGATCGCGCGGCCGAGGCGCACCCACGCCATGCCCAGCTCGGTCTCTGCGTCGATCAGTTCAGCCTGCACCGACCAGAGCGCCTGAACGGCTCCGATCACGCTCACCAGTGGCAATCGCCCCGCCGCATAGTCAGCGACCGCTGGCTCGATTGCCATCCGTGCGCGGGGCAAGACATCGTCGCGAAACGCCAGCTGTCGATCGCTCGCGGCCTGGAGCTGACTGACCGCAACAGCAGCGTCGCCCTCAATCATTCGGGTCATCGCCTTCAGGTCTGCTTCTGACATCGCGCGCATCGCCTGCGCCTCCGCGACTCCTGCGCGCAGCTTGCCGCGCCAGATCGGTACGCTGATACCAACCATTGCCATCCACCCGCGTCCCTCAGCCATCGTGTATGCTGGTCCGGTGCGAATGGTCGCCATGGGCCAGTACATGTCGCGCATCACGTTCACTTCCGCCTCGGCGCGCGCAATCTCGGCGCGTCCCGCAACGAGTTCGGGCCGCGTGGTTAGTGCGGTCTTGATAACCGACCAGGAAGGCAGCGGCTGCGAGAACGCAAGCGGCACGAGTTCGGGCACGGGCAGGTCGGCGTCCTGTGCAAGGCTGGTGTTCAACATTGCCTCGGCGCCTCGAATCTCACTGACGAGCGCCCGTGCGGACGCACCCAGGCGCGCAAGTTCGACCTCAGCGCGCAACACGTCAGATTGCGGCGCCGTGCCACTCGCGTACCGCGCATTTGCAGCGGTCACGACATCGCGCGCGAAAACGATCTGTTCGGTGATCAGCGCTGATGTGCGGCGACGCTCCTGCAGCATCAAAAAGGCGGTGGCGGCTTGAACTCCAAGGTCGAGAGTGGCCCGGAGCGCGTCCGCGCGAAGGCGCTCGAGGTCAGCCAGTGCGGAAGCCCGACGATGTCCGCGGATTCCCGACAAAGGGATTCGTTGTTCGAACGCGAGACTCACATCAGCGCCGCGCATCATGAACGGCGCATGGTCGAGCGAGGGAGAGATCATCGGATCTTCGAGCGCAGATGCGATAACCGGCCGCGCTTCTCCCGCGAGCGTGCGCGCGCGTGCGACCTGTATCTCGTCTCTCCGCTCACTGGCGACTCGAATGACGTCTGCGAGGCTGATCGGCGATGTTGTCGCGGGTGTAGCCTGAGCCGATGCGTTCATCGGCCATAGGAGGAGCGCAACAACAGCGAGATGCAGAGCACATCGAGGCGATCTTGAACGTCTCATGTCGCACACCGCCAAAGCCAGAGCTGCCAGCTCGCGGCGATAGCCGCGCGCGATAAAACCGTGCAACGCCCAGTCGCCGCGGTTAACCACGGCAGCGATAGTAGTTCACGTTGAGTGGAGCATGCCACCAGTGCGCCCCCTCACCAAGCAGGGAATCTGGACACATCTGTAAGTGGAACCCCGACACCTTCCTCGTGGCGGCGCCTCAGCCCATTCTCAGGAACAACTCACCCTGGTTTCAGAAGGCGGCGATACAGTGAACCGATCACGCCGGCACTTGTGCTCCTTCTGAATCGTGCGACGTGCACCCCCGACATCGGAGTAGGCATGAATCATTCCATATTTCGCCTTTCAAATTCCTCGTCGCGGCGTCTGATTTCGCTGGCTGGTGCCGGCGCAATAGTCGCAGCACTCGCCATTACTTCGCAATCGCCGGGCGAAGCGTCGACTTTGGGTGCGCGTTTTCACATTGGTCTCGCCAGCTCAGTTCCTGCAAAAGATGCCCACGTGATGGCCGCGCCTCGGGAACTGCGACTCACGTTTACGGGTGTTATCAACGTGGCTACCGCAGGCGTTGAGCTTGCCGCCCCTGATGGTAAGCGCGTTGCGCTGGATACTCTGCGCGCAGTTCCGGACTCGACGAAAGTGGCAGTTGCCAAGATCACCGGACCGCTCAACAAGGGCACCTATACGGTGACTTGGCGCGCAGTAGCAGCTGACGGAGCGAAGGGCACGGGCACGTTCAACTTCATGTTCATGCCGGCAGACCAGAGATAAGACTCAGGGCGCGAGCCCGTCACTGGCATCTTCTACTATTACACGAAACATGCCGACGGGCAGCGGTCGTAGGCCACGTTGCACCCGGTTGGCAGCATGGGTTTACGGGTTGAAGAAGGTATACGCATCCCGAACCATTCGCTTCACGCACCACCTGGCATACGATCGGCCAAAGACGGTACCCAGAAATCGGGCGATGCCTTTCGCTGGAGCATCGTAGTCGATCGCAACACGCAACCGGGCAGTGTTGCCGGCGGGCAGCAAATCGAAAACCATGCGATAAGGACCAACGACGAGTAGCCGCGGCTCGCCTACCGTCTCCCATGCTTTTCTCATCGGCGGCTCGCGCACCGTGACGACCTCATCGAGGTACAATCGCATTCCAAATACACGTCCACTCAGGACAATATGGGATCCGACGGCGCGTCCCCGCTGCGCATCGAGCTGCGTGTCCATCTTCCCCCATCCCATTTTCCATGAGCGCTTGCTCATGTGTTCCGTCAGGCGCATCTGGTCATCGAGGTGATCGAAGACCATGTCCGCGGACGCGTTTATTGTGGCACTGGCCTCCTCATAATGACTCTTCATTTGTAACCTCAACGCAGTGCATGTAAATCACATCCGGATTCGCCGCAATAACTGCGCGTTGATCGCTACAATTACAGTACTCGCGGACATGAGGACCGCCCCGATCGCTGGCGAAAGAATAAAACCCCATGGGGCAAGGACCCCGGCTGCCAGCGGAATTGCGACGACATTGTAGCCGGCGGCCCACCAGAGATTCTGCAACATCTTGCGGTAGCTTGCGCGACTCAGCTCAATGATGCGGGGTACGTCGCGAGGATCGCTCCTCACAAGCACTATGTCTCCCGCTTCCACTGCGACGTCGGTGCCAGCACCGATTGCGATTCCCACGTCAGCCGTTACCAACGCTGGTGCGTCGTTCACACCGTCGCCCACCATCGCAACCTTTTTTCCTCCTCGCTGAAGCTCCTCGATTTTCGCAGCCTTTTGTTCGGGTAGCACTTCCGCGAACACAATGTCAATCTCCAACTCGGCCGCGACTGCGTTTGCAACGGGCGTCGCGTCGCCAGTCATCATTACCACTTTGACTCCACGCGAATGTAATGCGCGAATCGCCTCGCGTGATTCATCACGAATGACATCGGCCACTGTGATCACGGCAATGACTTGCCGGTCGTCAGTGAGATAGAGAGCGCTTCGTCCTGCATCCGTGGCGCGAGTTATCGCCTCCTGTAGCGGAGCGGGTACGTCCAGCGAGAGCGTCTTGAGGAGTGCTGGCCCTCCCATATAAAGCTCGCGACCTTCTACGCGCGCCTTCGCTCCTTTGCCTGGAATGGCCTCGAATGATTCCGTCGCTGGCACCGCAATGCCACGCTCTCGTGCGCTTTTTACAATACCGCGCGCAATTGTGTGTTCCGAGTCCGACTCCACTGCCGCGGCCAGTCTCAGTGCTTCAGAATCGCTCACACCGTCCGCAGTTGCAATTTCCACCACACCGAACTCGCCGCGTGTGAGTGTGCCCGTCTTGTCAAACACCACCGTGTTGAGGAGTCGCGCTTCCTCCAGGCCGCGCCGATCGCGAACAAGCAAACCATTTCGAGCGCCGAGCGTCGTCGATATTGCGATTACAAGCGGAACCGCGAGACCCAGTGCGTGGGGACAGGCAATGACGAGCACTGTCACGACGCGCTCGATTGCGAATGCTGGCTCGGCGCGCAGCGCGAGCCAAACGATGAGTGTTAAGACCGCAGAGCCAAGAGCGACAAAAGTAAGAATCCGTGCCGCGCGGTCGGCCAAAGCCTGCGCGCGTGATCGTGATGACTGTGCCTGATCCACAAGGCGCATGATTCCAGCAAGTGCGGTGTGATCACCGGTGCCGGTGACTTCCACGCGAAGCGAACCCGAACCGTTCACCGTGCCCGCGATTACCTTGTCTTCGCCTTTCTTCTCAACCGGGGCCGATTCCCCGGTTATCATTGACTCGTTCACATCGCTCGTGCCCTGCCGAACAATTCCATCGGCGGGGATACCTGCGCCGGGACGTATTAGCACAATGTCGCCAGCCCTGATTTCTGCTATGGGCACGTCTTCAGTATCATCGCCGACGACACGGGTAGCCGTTGCGGGCAGCAGCTTTGCAAGCTCTTTCAACGCGCCCTGCGCCTGCGATATCGACCGCATTTCTATCCAGTGACCCAGGAGCATGATGGTCACCAGAGTCGCAAGTTCTTCCCAGAGTGGCATTCCGGGGAAGCCGAGCGTCACCGCGGCGCTGAATACGAAAGCAACAGTTATCGCAAGCGCGATAAGCGTCATCATTCCCGGCAGCCGATCCTTCAGCTCGCGAACCGCACCGGCTATGAATGGCTGACCACCGTAAAGGAAGACGGCAGCGCCAAAAAGCGGAGGCATGTACATCGCGCCTGGGAAGTGGGGCGCCGTGTATCCCAGTGCGGTTTGGAGCATGTGTCCCCATACCAGGGTGGGAACGGTCAGTGCGAATGAAATCCAGAACCGGTCGCGAAACATCGCCACGCTATGGCCAGCGTGTTTGTCATGGCCGGCATGCGCATCATGTTTGGCAGCCTTGCCTGAATCAGTGTCGCGACTACCAGCGTGGCCAGCGTGCGGATCGTGGGCGTGCTCCTCATGCTTCGCGTGTGCGTTTGGGCTGTGCCCGTGCTCGCCATGATGAGATTCACCCATTTTCATTCACCCATGATACAGCATTGGCCGTGTGCTAATCGTCGTGGACCATGCCCGCCATCGCGTCCCTGTGATACGGACGGAAGCGCAGGAAGACGAAAGCACCAAGGGGCGTGCGGGAACCATAGAAAGGTTCAAGCTCCCCTTGAACCAGACTCACAGTTCCCCGAAGGCCGAGCCCCAGGGTCCCGCCAAGCCCCCGACCCAGCTCGCGAATGTATCCGAGAGAAACCGCGCCAACATTGAATACCTCGCCGGCAGGTACGGCATTGGGACCAGTGGTCGGCAACACAAGGTCTTCGGTGCTCTTCTGAACAAACTCGGCGCGACCAAACAGAGTGTTGCGGCGATTCAGAATTGCCTCGCTCTCAACAAGAGCTGCGACAGTCCACCTGCTCTCCCCGCCGTGTTTGTTTGCTCCGAGTATGAGAGAGCTGGACCATTGGCCCTCGGCGCCGAGCTTCCGCCCATTGAGAATTCCAACGGTCGCGCGATGCACGGACTCCTCTGGCTCGAGAATCTCGGGACTCTTCAGGAAACCGTAGCCCACAGAAATGCTCCATGCTGAATCCGGATTTACCGTGAGCCTTCCAGAGTACGAGTCCAGATTGATGCGATCGAAGTTCCAGCGGCTTTCGTCCGGCGCGCGACTATTGAATATCGATCCCTCAAGCTTGATGCGACGAGTGAATACTCCCGCAGTGAGCACGCCGAAAGAAATGTGTGTCGCATCCATCCAGTGGTGGCCAAGAGGTGCCGCGGGGTCGTCGAATGCTGATGGCCGGTGCATGAAGGCCACGCTACCGAGCGCTGGCTCTCCCGACGGTGCTGCATAAAGGGAGATGCCGAGCGACTGGGACACCGGTCGCTCATAGAGTACCCCCAGTTCCATCCAGAAATCGTGTGGATGCTGGTAATCGTGCAGCGGTTCGTTGTTGAATGTCTCGCCGGATTGCAGCAACAACGGATACCCTTGCTTTGTTACCGTAGCCGGATCGATGCTCAACATTGTTCTCGCCTGAAAACGGCCGCCCAAAATGTTGCGTGACGCCATGAGCATCGCCCAGTTGAGAGATCCGAATTGTTCGTCTCCGCGTGGTCCGCCCTGCCTGTCGTATTGCAGAAACGCGAGTCCATGGAGCATGAAATCCCAGCCGGCAATCGTCTTGTGCCTGGATGGGAGCGATACCGCATCAGGGATCCAGGTTGTTCCAGATCCCATTCGATCCATTGAAATGCCCAACGGTCCCAGCATGGTGCTCGGCATCGGGTGCTGCATGCCGGGCATGCCCGTCATGTCCTGGGCGCCCGCATGAGCATGGACGAAGGTGACAGCGGCTACTGCGACTATTGTCGCACGAGAAATGGAATCACGCATGCGACTTTGATGATCGCATAGATACTCCTACCAAATAGGGTGCGGGAGACTCTGATAGTCTGCCCGGCTTTGCACATAAAGTGCGTCATTCCCGCGCAGCGGGAATCCAGTGTCTTTCTTAAACGACTCTGGATTCCCGCTAACGCGGGAATGACGACTTTGTTTGCAAAGCCAGTCTGCCCATCTTTGAGCTTGTACGGGAGTTCTGATGTTCAGGTGAGTTCATCCTGAGGGGACCCTGAAGCCCTCAATTCATGGCTCCGGTTGGAATGCCAACCGCAACTGAGTGCCCGCTGAGGAGAGGCTGAGCCAACGCAGGCGAAGGTGGTTTGCCCGCCTTCAAACCGCCATCATCAGACGCTCGCGCCTGCTTACGACGTATGCTTCGGCAAGCTGTCCCGAGCATAACCAAACGACATGAACTCAAGAAACCGAGAGCAGTGATTACTGAAAAGCAACGCATCCTCGTGGTTGACGATGATCCGAAGATCACGAGTGTATTGAAGCGAGGGCTCTCACTCGAAGGTTTCGTGGTGGATACCGTCGGCTCTGGAGACAACGCGATCGAGCGCGCTCGCGACTATCCGCCAGATCTCGTCATCCTGGATATCATGCTGCCTGAGATGGACGGCTTTGAAATTCTCGGTCGCCTGCGCGCGGCGGACGCTAATCTGCCGGTGCTTATGCTCACTGCGCGAGACGAAACTGCGGATCAGATCCGCGGCTTGAACAGCGGCGCCGATGACTACGTAGTGAAGCCTTTTACATTCACCGTGCTCGTCGCACGCATCAAAGCGCTACTACGCAGGAAGGAGACGGATCATCCTGAGGTGCTCCGCTTCGCCGATCTCTCACTCGACACGGGAACTCACCGTGCCAACCGCGGGGGGCGCGATATCGAGCTAACGACAACGGAATATGAAGTGTTGCGCCAGTTTCTGTTACACAAGCGCCGAGTCCTCGAAAAATCATTTCTGATGGATCGTGTCTGGGGCTACGAAGTCGAAGGGGCCAACATCCTCGAAGTGTATGTGAGTCAGTTGAGGCAGAAGCTCGAGTCTGCGGGCGAACCTCGTCTCATCCACACGATCCGTGGTTCAGGCTACATCCTCCGTGAACTGGGCGAATAGCACGACCGTGAGAATGTCGCTGCGGTTGCGCCTGGCGAGTTGGTACGCGGCAATCACCTTCCTGGTTGTTGCACTGGTGTGCGCATACAGTTTCGCCGTACATAGCAGGGCGCACTACGAGGAGCTGGATGGCAACCTCGCGGCGGTAGCGGAACACGTCGCCAAGGAAGTGGAAGCGGCGCAATCTGCTGCCGATCTTGCTGGCGTGGTTGAGGCCTCCCTTCATCTGGGTCCTCTCGTCCGTGTTTACAAAAGCGACGGCTCTCTCGAGCTGGCCGCGCCCGCGGCGTCTGGCGCGCCTGCGCTCGAACCAGCGTTTTTTCTGCTACGGACGTCGCGTCCGGCATATCCGCTTGTGGCCTCGCTTGCGCCCAAAATGCAGCACATGAATGAGCATCGCGGACGCTTCGACTTAATGGGGGATCCGGAGCGATGGCGAGTCTACGTGGTCGCTCTTCAGAACGAAGGCAGGCTGCTGGCTGCGATTCTTCCCCTCGCTCACATCGATGATTCTGTGAATCGCTTTGGGTGGCTGATGGCGTTGCTGGCACTCATCGGCGGTGTTGTTTCATTCGGCGTCGGCTATCTCGTTGCTGGTCGCGCTCTGCATCCCGTCTCTTCACTGACAGAAGCCGCGGGGGACATCGCGCAAACCCGAGAGTTCTCGAGGCGAGTGAATGTTTCCGAATCGCGGGACGAGTTGGGACGTTTGGCAGCGACGTTCAACGAAATGCTTGCCAGTCTGGAACAGGCGTACACTGCGCAGAAACGGTTTGTATCCGATGCATCGCATGAACTTCGGGCGCCGCTCACGATCATCCAGGCAAATCTGGAGCTACTGAGAGGCCGGGGGTTGCAATCGGCGAGCGATTCACCGGAGGCGCTGGAAGAGGCCTATCGAGAGGCTGGCCGGCTGTCCCGACTTGTTTCCGATCTGCTCGTACTCGCCAGAGCTGATGCGGGAGTCGAGCTTCAGAAGTCGACAGTTGAGTTGGACCGCGTGGTGATGGATGTTCTCGGTGAAGCGCGTCACCTGGGCCGCGGGCAGAAACTGGAAATCGGCAACATCGAACCGTGCGCGGTAAGTGGGGACGCTGATCGGCTACGACAACTGATACTCAACCTGATCAGCAATGCAATCAAATACACAGCGCCAACGGGACGTGTCGTCGTCGAACTTTTCCGGAACGACGGCACCGCTGTTCTAACGGTGCGAGACAATGGTATTGGAATATCAGGGACTGATCTGCCGCGAGTCTTTGAACGTTTTTACAGAGCAGACCCAGCGCGATCAGGCGACCCGGGTGGAACGGGACTTGGTTTGCCGATCGCGCTCTGGATTGCGAATCGCCACGGGGGCGATCTCAAGCTTCAGAGTGAACCGGGTCGTGGTACCACCGCAACTCTGCGACTTCCTGTTCAGGGATGATCATTGTTAACGGGACACGTACAAATGCACTATCGCGCTGGACGCCCATGCACTCCTTGCCAAAACCTGAATCTCAGCGCGCCCCTCACGATGGCCGTTGTTGTTCGAGTCGCGACGGGCAGCGCCGATCACCATAGGAGCAGAATACGCAGCAGTCTCCTGGGAGTGGTCGCAGCAGCTTCGCACAATGAGGGCACGTGAAGAAGAAGACACATGCATCCGCCGGAATCGCCTCGCGTGAAGAGCGAGCACAATGCGGGCATGTAATTGTGCCGACGGTTCCGACAGCAGCTTTTGTCATCAGGGAAAGACTATCGCATGTTCGCGATAGCGGATAGGACGGTGATGGCCGAATTCCCGCCACTCGCTATCGCGTGAAAGACGGACTGGGAGTGCCTCAGTCAGGTGCGTTCTGCAGGATTCCGGGTTATGTTATCCGGCGACCCATCATGTTTCGCCGAACTTCGCTACTCAGCCGCGCAATCGGAGCACTCACCGCCGTATCAACGGTTTGGTGCCTCGGCTGCTCATCCTTTGAGCCACTTATGATGTCGCTGGTAGCTGGATGGTCGGGATCGGGGATGAGCTGTGCGTCGCAGTTCGAGCCGCGCGGTGAGGGTCAGATGACGGTCCTCACAGCAGCAAATGGCGAAGCAACGAACGTGCCCTCAGTCTCGGCGCCAGCGCAAAACGAATCTGAACCTGATTTCGACTGCAGCTGCCACTCGTGTTTCGCGGTATCGGTGGTGCAGTTCGTGATTCTGACCGATCTCCCCCCTTCCCCCGTTTCTCCACTTGCAAATCTCGCGGCACCCGCCAGCATAGATCATCAACCGCTGGTCCCGCCTCCACAGCACACAATCTGAGCAATCGATTGAAGTGTTGATCCGGGCGACGCCACGTCGCCCGGACACTCAGCTGTTCAGCCTTTGGATGAATCTCGATGAGTTCTGCCGCAGGTTGACGAGGTCTCCCGAAAATGTCTTTGAATTTCAGCTTTTCGCTGCCAATCGTAATTGTCAGCCTGATATCGCTGCCGCTGTCGGCACAGGTAGCTGATCGCGCCGCTCCCGTCACTCTTGGAGCAGTCCTCGCCAGAGTGTCTGCCACTCACCCGGCCATCGGCGCTGCCAGCGCCAATATATTGGCCGCGCGTGGAGATAGGAGCACCGCGGGTGCATTCAGCAATCCTGTGCTCACGTACCAGCTGGAGAAGGCTCCACGTCCGGTGGGACACGCTGCTACAATGGGTAGTGAGTCGATGATCACCCTGATGATTCCGCTCGAGCCCCTCTATCAACGCGGTGCACGAATGCGGCGCGCAGATGCCGCGGTGCGAGCCGTTGAAGCAGACACAAGGACCACGCGACAGGCTGTTGCGATTGATGCCGGGCACGTTTTCTACCGCACCGCTCTCGCTCAGGTAAGCGCCGAATCCACGCGAGATCTGGCGACGTGGCTCGACAGCGTAGTCGCATACAACAAGTCACGTGCGGAGGAGGGTGCGATCGCCGAGGTTGACCTGCTGCGCGCGCAACTCGAACGCGATCGCGTGCTCAGTGAACTGACGCTCCTGGAAGCAGACCTTGCCCGGGCACGAGCCGACCTCGCGGTTCTCCTGGGTAACGAGACTGCGAGGCTCACAGACATTGTCGTTGCTGTCGACGCTACCGCTCTGCCGCTGCGCGCGCCAGCCGACGCTTCACTCTCTGCGCTCAGCAGCAACGCACTCCAGGCACGCCCCGAAATGCTGGCTGCACGAGAGCGATTGAACTCCCTTAACGCACAGGTAAGTGTGGAGCGTTCACTGTTCATTCGCGAACTCGGCGCCGTGGTCGGCGCCAAGAAAACTGAGGGACCTGCCTCGTTCGTCGGCGGGGTCAGTATCCCGCTGCCGTTGTTTGATCAGAATCGCGGGCAGGTCAATCGTGCCATGGCAGAACGCGCGATGATGACCTTCGAACTCACTCAACAAGAGCGCGTCGTTCGTGCAGAGGTCTCGGGAGCCTGGGAGGCCGCCCGACTTCTCAGCGATCGCATCACTGCGCTCACTGCCGCACCGACCAGCTATCTCGCCAGGGCAGATGAAGCGCGGCGCATTTCATTCGGCGCCTATCGCGAGGGCGCTGTTCCGCTGACACAGGTGATCGACGCCGCACGCGCATGGAGTGAGTCGCGGATTTCATTCTTTGGTGTGCTCTTCGCTCAGCACGAAGCAGTACTCGCGCTGCACGCGGCGCAGGGCAGCGACGTCACGAGTGCTCTGGAGGCAATCCGATGACTATCTCACAGTGCATACGACATGCGCCTTGCGTGATGATTGTTGCCTTCACCCTTGTTGCCTGCTCCGGATCCGGCGACAAACCGGGAGAAGATTCCGCGATGGCGAATATGCCGGGTATGAACATGTCGGGTGGTGCGCCTAAGGTCACGACCGAAATAGCATTCACAGAAGCACAGATTGCGCGCGGCAAGGTGAAGTGGGAACCGATAGCGCTTGTTCCCACGGCGGTGACCGCGGTTGTTCCCGGTCAGGTCGTTCCCAACGAAGATCGTTCGGCCCGAATCGGCGCTCCAGCCAGCGGACGCGTGATGTCTGTGCAGGTGCGGCCGGGTGAAGCGGTGAGTGAAGGCCAACTCCTCGTCACGATTCAAAGCCCCGCATCAAGCGCGGCCAGAGCCGATCTGGCCCGAGCGGAGGCGGATGTTCGCTCCAGGCAGTCAGAGGCTGCGTACGCGAAAAGTGCGCGTGATCGCGCGGAGCGGCTTCTCGCTCTCAAGGCTATCTCGAAGCAGGAACACGAGCGCGCACTCGCGGACGATGAACTGGCGCGCTCGATGTTGTCGCAGTCGCAGTCCGAATTGGAGCGGGCGCGCAGCGCGGCCCAACAACTCGGGATTTCCAATACCGTGAGCGGTGAAATTCAAATCCGTTCTCCATTAAGCGGTGTTGTGCTCACCCGAACCGCGCTCGCGGGCACGTTCGTAGAAGCCGGGGCAGAGCTTGTCGTCGTTACAGATCCAGCCAGCCTGTGGCTTTCCATACAGGCATCCGAGCAATTCACATCGCTCTTCAACATCGGGGGCCGGCTGCGCTTCATTGTTCCAGCCTGGCCCGCTGACACATTCGTCGCGCGCGTTGAAGCTATCGGTGCTGGCCTGGATGCTGATGCGCGCACGTTGGCAGTCCGCGGTCTTGTCGCAAGCGCTGGCGCGAAGCTGCGCCCCGGAATGCTCGCGAGTGTGATCGCCGAGGGGAGAGAGACGGTTCCCGCGGCGTTGCTGCCGCAGGATGCAGTGCAGCTCTTCGATGGGAAACAAGTGGTGTTCATCGCACTGCCAGATGGCAAAGGAGGAGCGCGCTTTGTCAAAAGAGATGTCGAAGTGCGTTCGCGTACAGCCGGACATGTCGCGGTAGCGCGCGGCATCGCTGCAGGAGACCTCGTCGTGACCGAGGGAGCATTCGCTGTAAAGTCCCAGTTCAAGAAAGGCTCCATGGCCGACATGGAGATGTAGGATGAATTTCATAATCAACAGCATCATAGCTGCGTCGCTCAGGTATCGTGCGGCGGTGGTTGGCGCAACGCTTGTTCTGGCGGCGCTCGGAACATGGGCCTTTGTAACACTGGACACAGACGCGTTCCCTGATCTGACGCCCAATCAGGTGAATGTGATGATTACCGCAGATGGACTGTCACCTCTCGAGGTCGAACAGCAGATCAGCTACCCCATGGAAGTCGCCATGCTCGGCCTGCCCGATGCTGAGGAAGTTCGCGCTATCTCGAAGGCGGAGCTGTCGGTGGTCACCATCACCTTTGCCGACCACGTGGACTTCTACTTTGCACGCGCACTGGTGCAGCAACGCATGCAGGATGCAATGATGTCGCTTCCACCCGGCGCAGAACCAATGCTTGGCCCACCGGCTACGGCAATGGGCGAAGTATTCCAGTATCTGGTAGAGCCGACGGGAGATGCGCGCGATACGCTGACAATGCTGGAGCTCAGCAACACGCAGGAATACATCATCAAACCTCTGCTCAGAACCATTCCCGGAGTTGCCGATGTGAACAGCTGGGGTGGAATGGAGCAGCAGTTCGAGGTCCTTGCCGACCCCAACAAGCTCCATGGGTTTGCGATCGCGCTGCACGACATCGAAACGGCGCTCGAGAAAAACAACTCCAACTTCGGTGCCAGCTACGTTGAGGACCGGGGCGAACGATTCACGGTGCGAGGCCTTGGCCGCGTGTCTAACACGACCGACATTGGCAATGTCGTGATTGCGACGCGCAACGCCACGTCGATTTACGTGCGCGACGTGGCGCGAGTCACTGTGGGCGCGCGGCCCCGCTTCGGCGCGGTAACCCGCGATGCCAAGGGTGAGGCACTGACGGGGACAATTATCGCACTGAAAGGGGCCAACGGTCACGCGGTGGTAGGTCGCGTGCTCGAGCGCCTGGAAGAGATCAAACCACTTCTTCCCGATGGCATTCGTATCCGGCCCTTCTACAGCCAGGGCGACGTTGTGGATCGCACGACGAACACAATGTTCAAGAATCTCGCCGAGGGAGCGCTACTTGTAATCGCGGTTCTGTTCCTCTTTCTGCGAAACCTGCGCGCGTCGCTGCTCACCGCTTCGGTGATTCCGTTGTCGCTGCTTTTCGCATTTCTCGCGATGAAGCAATTCGGGCTTACTGCAAACCTGATGAGTCTCGGCGCTCTGGATTTCGGGCTCATAGTGGACGCGTCGGTTGTGATGGTGGAGAACTTCGTGCGCAGGCTGTCAGGAGAATCGGGCGCAACGGCCGCGAGGCGAGGTGAGCTTATTCGCGAAGCTGCATTCGAGGTGGGGCGTCCAATACTGTTCGGCGTTTCGATAATCATCGCTGTCTATATTCCGATATTCGCGCTGGAGGGACTCGAGGGCCGCATGTTCCGTCCGATGGCGTTCACCGTTTGCGCCGCAGTGCTCGGCTCTCTCATCCTGGCTCTGACGTACGTTCCTGCGATCTCTTCTTACCTCTTTGCAGGCGCAGCCGCCTCCGCAGGGAAGAACAGGATTGTTCACCACGATGCGGCGTGGTTCGTGCGCGTTCGCGACGCATATGAGCGGATGCTCGTCTGGGCGCTGGCGCACACAAGAACTGTGGTCTCTGCATCGCTCGTGGTGTTCGCGGTGGCAATGGGGTCGCTCCTGTTCATTGGCAGCGAGTTCATGCCGGAGCTTGATGAGGGATCTCTGCTCATCGAGACCCGCCGGATTCCTAGTACGTCCCTTGGGCAGGGGATGACCATGTCTGAGGAAGTCGAGCGCACGTTGCGCGCTTTTCCCGAAGTCAGGAGTGTCGTTACAAACCTGGGTCGGCCCCACGAGGCGACGGAGACGATGGCCCTCAACCAGGCTGATGTCTATGTGCTCTTCAAACCGAAGAAAGAATGGAAAGCCGAGTCTCTTGACGAGCTGATTGAACAGATGGATGCCGCGCTCGATGAAATACCCGGGCTTGTCTACGAGTTCAGTGCGCCAATGCGAATGCGGCTTGAAGAAGTGATCTCTGGCGTTCGCTCCGAACTCGGAATCAAGGTGTACGGGGACAGTCTGCCCCTCATGGAGGAGAAGGCTGACGAGATAGTGCGCGTGGTCGAGGGAGTCGCCGGGGCCGAGGATGTTTCAGTTGGTGTCGGCGAAGGCGCAATGCAACTGGAAATCGATATCAATCGTGGCGCAATTGCGCGCTACGGTTTGAATGTGGCCGATGTGCGAGAGGCAATCGAATCAGGAATCGGCGGATCCGAAGCAACAGAAGTAGTGGACGGCCGCAAACGGTATCCGGTTGTTGTCAGGCTGGACGTACCCTGGCGCTCCACTCCAGAGGCAGTTGAACGGACGCTCATTCGCACACCTTCCGGCGGAACTGTGACACTGGCACAGGTAGCGCACCTTAGAACAGTGGAAGGACCTGAGGTGATCAATCACGAGAACGGCCTGCGCTTCGTGGTGGTAAAGAGCAATGTTCGCGGTCGTGATCTGGGAGGCTTTGCTGCCGAAGTTCAGCGTGCGATCAAAGCGGAAGTGTTGTTTCCACCGGGGTATTACGTGACGTATGGCGGGCAATTCGAAAATCAGACGCGTGCGATGCGGCGTCTGGGGATCATCGTGCCTTGCGTACTCCTGCTCATCGCCGGATTGTTGTATGCCGGATTCGGATCAATGCGTCACGCGCTGCTCGTGATGCTTAACGTTCCCTTCGCGCTCGTGGGTGGCATTGCTGCACTCTGGCTGCGCGGGTTAAATCTGAATTTGAGCGCATCCGTCGGATTCATCGCGCTCTTTGGCGTCGCGGTGCTGAACGGAGTTGTACTTATCGCTTATGTGAATCAACTGCGAGCATCGGGCCGAACATTGAACGATGCTGTTCGCGAAGGCGCGCGCGTGCGATTTCGTCCGGTACTCATGACAGCGCTCGTTGCCAGTGTCGGTTTCATCCCCATGGCAATATCGACGGGTGCCGGTGCGGAGGTGCAGCGCCCGCTGGCGACGGTAGTCATTGGCGGCCTCGTATCGGCAACATTACTCACGCTACTGGTGTTACCAACGATCTACTCCTGGATCGAGAAGCGATATGAACCTTCTTAAGGCGGCCATTTTTCACGGAACCGAAAGGGTCATGTGGTGCGCGGAGGATTGATTGAAGTAGGTAAGGTGTTCCTCAAGCTCGGACTCATTTCGTTCGGTGGTCCCGTCGCTCATCTGGGATACTTCCACTCGGAACTGGTTCACAAGCGACGGTGGATGGATGATGCTGCTTATGCCGACCTTGTTGCACTTTGCCAGTTCCTTCCCGGACCGGCAAGCAGCCAGGTTGCGTTCGGCCTGGGAATGCATCGAGCCCGGCTCGCCGGCGCGCTCATCGCTTCCGTGGCATTCCTTTTCCCGTCTGCAGTTGTAATGATTGCTTTCGCGGACGGAGTAGTCGCTCTGGGCGCGTCGAGCGGAGCCGGTTGGATTGCGGGGCTCAAGGTCGCTGCGGTGGCGGTCGTCGCTCAGGCGGTATGGACAATGGGACGCAGACTGTGCCCCGACGCCCCGCGCATCATTCTGTGCATTACCGCGGCCGCAATACTTCTCCTCGTCCAGAGCACATGGATGCAGCTGGGAGTAATTGCAGGTGGAGCGCTTGTTGGATGGCTCTACTATAGGAATGCCATTGCTCCATCATCCGTGGTGGAAGCTCAGTCGGCAGGCCACCACCGTGCTGCAATTGCGGCGCTAATTCTGTTCGTGATCCTGCTTCTGGCTCTCCCGTTCCTTGCCAGGTCAACTGGCAATCGTGAAATCGCGGTGTTCGACGGTTCTTATCGCTCGGGCGCATTCGTATTTGGCGGTGGCCATGTGGTGCTACCGCTTTTGCGCGCAGAAGTGGTTCCACCGGGTTGGGTGACGGATGACGCGTTCCTTGCGGGATACGGAGCGGCGCAGGCGATTCCCGGACCTCTATTCTCCTTCGCAGGATACCTAGCAGGCTGTTGAAAAATGGACCAGTCTCAACGCCCCGCTGAGGCCCGAGAGGATTTCAGCGGGGTTGTTGTTGCGGTGCTGCCGTTTTTGGGTTGCTGAGCGAGCCCGGTTTCGGTTGAAACCGAAGATCGTGATGATTTGCTTGCTTTTTTTCATGCGCTCTGCGCCAAACTGAGGTTCCTTATCCGGACGAGATTGTAGGCCGCAGCACTGAGAATAAACATCCACCGCACCGCCAGCTCTCCTCGGAACTTCGTCTGACGCATCGGGCCGATCGTCTTCAACCAGCCGTAGCATTCCTCCACGAGCTTCCTCTTTTGCTGACTCACCGCGTAGCCGTCGTGTCGGCTTGTACGAGCGTCAATTGCCCCCTGCGATTTCTTGCTGGCCACGTGGGGGGTCGCCCCATGTTCCCGCATCTCATTCACACAGCCCGGTACGTCGTAACCCTTGTCAGCTCCAAGAGTGATTTTCTTTCTCCGAAATGGGATCTGATCAACCATGATCGACACCATATCCCGTTCCGCCGTCCCATGCGCTGTACTCAACTCTGCAACCATCACAAGGCCGTTTCTGTTCTCCGTCACCAGGTGACCGCAGTAACTGAGCTTTGCTTCACCACCGCCCTTCTTCGCAAGCACCGCCTCAGGATCGGTCGTCGATGAGTGTGTCGTATTCGACCGCTTCTCCCCATGAAAATTCACTTCCGGATTCTTCTCCGGATGGCGTCGCGGATCAAGAGGCGAGAGAAACTTCCGTCGGTGCTTTGGCACCTGGGGGAGATCATCATCGTCTTTCCCTGTTTTTGTCGGATCTTTCTTGAAACTCTTCTGACCCGCCCACGCCTGAACAAGAGTCCCATCAACTGTGAAATGCTCCGAGGAAAGAAAATCTCGCTCCTTTGCCTCGCTCAACACTTCAAGGAAAAACGCGTCCGCGATCTCGCCCTCCATTAGGCGATCCCGGTTCTTACTGAAGGAACTGTGATTCCAAACAGTGTCATCTACTCCAAGGCCAACAAACCACCGGAACAGAAGATTGTAGTCGAGCTGCTCCACCAGTTGCCGCTCACTTCGGATCGTGTAAAGAATCTGGAGCAGAAGAGCCCGAAGTAACTGCTCCGGCGGGATCGACTCTCTCCCTCCTTCACCGTATAGCGCCTCGAACCTCGGCGACATCCGCTCCAGGGCGGCGTCCACAAGCAACTTCACCAATCTCAGTGGATGGTCCTTCGGCACTCTGTCCTCGAGGGACACATAGCTGAACATCGACAACTCGCCGCGCTCAACGCCTCGCATGCCACGCTCCGGATTGGGTACCACCTACCATAACCATCACCCATCCATCGCGCCATCCCCCAAAACCCTACAATTTCAACAGCCTGCTAGGCGCCGTGATCTACTCTGGATCGCGCGCGTGGGTCGGAGGTCTCTGGTGTCTCCTGGCAATTTTTCTTCCGGCGTGGCTGCTGATCGGTGGGACGATGCCGTTCTGGCATCAGCTACGCGCGAAGGGTTGGGCACAAGCCGGCCTTCGCGGGGCTAACGCGGCCGTGGTCGGAGTACTTCTCGCAGCGTTGTACTCGCCTGTCATCACCGAGGGCATTCACGACACGCGCGACGCGTTTGTGGCGTTCCTTGCGTTCTGTCTGCTGCAGTTCGCGAAGACGCCGCCGTGGGCAGTCGTGCTACTCGCAGCGGCGGCAGGTCACTACCTGCGGCTCTGAGACCGGGAATGACAAGCAAGAATTGTCATTCCGGCGAAAGCCGGAACCCATGTTCCGCTGCTGTCGAGATCTCGAATACATCCGACTAGCGCTGGCTTCGCTGCGAGTTGGTCGCAACGAGCGCCACACGTAAGGTCAGCGTCGCTCGACCCATCAGCGCGACACTTGCAAGTGCACAATAGTCCAGCGGCCATTCAACTTCTCCAGCACAGCGCTCCCGCGACTCACCTGCAGTGCGGCGCCAGCTGTTGCTGATCCAGCAATCTCCTGACGGAAGGCTACCCACGCTACCGCTCCGCGAACCTGCGCCTCAACGCCGGTGTGGGTTACCCTGAGGTTGGTATATCGCGCCAGCTGCGGCTTCAGTCTTCCATCACGGTACTCGGCCCAGGAGTGAAAAGCACTCGTATCTGCGAGGATGTGCACGCCGCCTGTGGCGAACAAGCTATCGGCCGACGCCCATTGCCCACCTTGAACGTGCGCAGCCATCGCGAGGATGACCTGCCGGGCCGCTGCGCGTTCAGGATCGGGGGTGCCACGCTGCGCTTCTGCATACGGCGCAGCGATGGCGAGAACGAGGACAGCCGCTGAAAGAAGCCTGGAAAATGCGAACATGGTGATTCCTCCGGTTGGGTGTGTTGGATGATTGGTCACTTGCGATCACCAGCGGTGCTACATGCGGATCAATTCCTGATAGTCACCCTTGGTGCGCAGGGTGACTGTGATGGTGTCGGTGGTCCTGTTACGCCAGTACCAACCGTGCTTGCCATCGAAAGCAGCGGTGAGAACAGCTTCGTCGACGCTCGCTGCTGAACCCTTCTGGTAGCCATGGTATTTGAGTGTCGGTGAGTCTCCATGTGTGTCGTAGTTCACCACGCCGCGATTGGTGGACCACGAAAAGGATACACGCGCATCCTTTCGCATCGCCAGCTTGATCTCCTTGCCTTCATTCGGAAGAAGGACGATTTGTGTCGAGTCGGATCTTACAATCGAATCGGGCGAAGCCGCTGCAATCGGCGCAGAAGCAATCGCTCTCGCTGAATCTCCCGCCGTTGCAGCTGATGCTGCTGCGGCTTCGGTTGCAGCATGGCCAGCTTCCTCGCGGGCGAGTGTCATTTTTATCTCGCCCATTTCCTTCAGACCAAGCAGGCGACCAATGCCCGTTGGATCGACACCATACTCCGCTGGCAGAACTATTGTCACGAGTATTGCCATTGCGACCAGTGCGGCAGCAACCGTGGAACGAAGCACACGACGTGCCGTTGGAGATTCATACGTTGGAACTGGATCAACACTCGTCATGTGCAAATGCCTCTCAGATGTCGGTGAGGAAATAACCGGCGAGTTGATAGCCCATCAGCACAAAGCCTGCAGCCATCACAGCCACGTTCGTGGTATATGCATGACGCGCGAAGCTCAGCGTGCGGCGCCAATGGCTCATGATTACAAGAATCGCGCTCAGCGCGAGCAATTGACCAATCTCGACGCCCACATTGAATGCCAGCAGGTTGGGAATCATTCCGGACGGCGACATCTCGAAGTCGATAATCTTGGTCGCGAGCCCGAATCCGTGGAACAGCCCGAAGATGAGTGTTGCGGCCTTCGTGTTTGGCTGGAAACCGAACCACTTCTGATAGGCACCGAGGTTGTCGAGCGCTTTGTACACGACGGATAATCCGATGATGGCATCGATCAGATACGGGCTGACGCTCACGCCGGTGATCACGCCGAGGAGCAGCGTTGTCGAATGGCCGACCGCAAACAGTGTGACGTACAGCCCCACGTCTCTCAACCGGTATAGAAAGAAGATCACGCCGAGCAGGAAGAGCAGATGATCGTAGCCGGTGACCATGTGCTTCGCGCCAAGGTACGCGAAGGGGATGAGATGCACGCCGAAGATCGACTGGATGTAGCCCTTATCGCCGAGAGCAACGCCGTGTGCAAATGCATCACCAGGAATTGCCAGTGCCACGAGCGCGACCGCTACGACCAGCTTGACGGGCAGGGACAGCTGCGAAAGTTTCACAACGCCTCCTCTCGCCTCTCGCGTGCGAACAGCAGATATAGTACGGGTAGCACCAGCAGCGTCAAAGCGGTTGAGGAGAGAATTCCTCCAAAAACGACGGTCGCCAGCGGGCGCTGTACTTCGGCTCCTCGACCCGTTGCCAGCATCATTGGCAGAAAGCCAAGTGATGCAACCAACGCCGTCATCAGCACGGGGCGCAATCTTGCGATTGCGCCGTGTCTCACTGCTTCCTCCACTCCGAGGCCCTGTTCTCGCAACCGTTTGATGAACGTTATCATGACCAGCCCGTTGAGCACCGCAACGCCCGACAGCGCGATGAAACCCACCGCAGCTGATATTGAGAATGGGATTCCACGGATCCACAGGAAGAAAACGCCGCCCGTGAGCGCGAGAGGAACTCCGGTGAATACCAGCAGCGAGTCACGCACCGTGCCGAAGGTCGCAAACAGCAGACCGAAGATGAGAAGCAGCGCCACCGGTACAACGATAGCGAGTCGTCGCCGCGCAGATACCAGTTGCTCGAATTGACCACCCCATGCAGTCCAGTACCCGGGAGGAATCTCAACTCCCTCTATGATACGCCGTTCAGCATCGGCGACAAATGACCCAATGTCGCGTCCCCTGACATTCGCGGTAACCACTACACGGCGTTTCCCGTTCTCGCGGCTCACCTGGTTCGGCCCTGGAGCGATCGCGATATCAGCAACCGATCCCAGAGGTACATAGCTGGCTGAACTCAAGGAAACCGGCACGATTCCAACACCGCTTGTGGGCCGCGCCGTAGGTAGCGGAACTGGAAGTCGGCTCAGCAATTCCACATTTGTCCTCAGGTATTCCGGTAACCGAACTACAATGTCGAATCTGCGGTCGCCTTCAAACACCTGGCCGACCGCCTTTCCGCCGATTGCTACTTCCACAATGTCCTGAACATCATTCACGCTCAGGCCCAGGCGCGCCATCTCTTCCCGGTTAAGATTGACCGTGAGGAGCGGCAGTCCGGTCGTTTGCTCCACTTTGGTGTCCGCCGCACCGGGCACCGAGGCTAGGATCGATTCAATGTCGTCCCCCACCTCCGCAAGCAGGTCCATGTCGTCGCCGAAGACCTTGACCGCGACGTCGCTGCGCACACCCGCGATAAGTTCGTTGAATCGCATTTGGATCGGCTGTATGAACTCGTAGTTGTTGCCCGGCATTGACGGCAGCTCTCGTTGCAGTTGCGCAACCAGATCCGCCTTCGGGCGCGATGGATCGGGCCAGAGTTCGCGAGGCTTCAGCATAACGTACGTGTCCGCAACACTCGGCGGCATCGGATCGGTTGCTATCTCGGCAGTCCCAATCTTGGAGAATATGTAATCCACCTCGGGATACGATTTGAGTTTTAGCTCGAGCGCGTGCTGCATTTCCACCGCAGTGGACAAACTGGTTCCGGGAATGCGGAGTGCATGAACGAGAAGATCACCTTCATCAAGGCTTGGCAGGAATTCGCTTCCGAGGCGAGTGGCCATGGCCCCAGTCACGACCATGAGCACAGCCGCAGCAGTCACGGTAACCGCGCGATTCCGCATGACCATCGCAAGCGCCGGCACGTAACCCTTGATCGCCCAGCGCACCGGAGCGCTCTCTTTCTCCGATACCCGCCCGGTGACAAAGATCGCTACGGCAGCTGGAACGAAGGTGACCGACAGGATCATCGCGCCGAACAGCGCAGCGAGCACAGTGAATGCCATTGGAAAAAACATCTTGCCCTCGATCCCCGTAAGTGTGAGAATCGGCAGATAGACAACCATGATTATCAATTGTCCGAACATCGTGGGGCGCCAGACTTCAGTGGCTGCGTCGCCAACCAGTTCGAGGCGCTCAGTGCGGGTGAGCAACCGTCCGAGTTCGTGCTGGCGTCCTGACAGTCGCCGCATGCAGTTCTCCACCATCACCACCGCACCATCGACAATGATTCCGAAGTCGAGCGCGCCGAGGCTCAGAAGATTGCCGCTCACTCCGCGCTCCACCATGCCCGTGATCGCGAACAACATTGACAACGGAATAGCGCACGCGGTGATGATTGCCGCGCGGACATTGCCCAGAAACAGGAAGAGGATAGCGATGACGAGAAACGCACCGATCACGAGATTGTGCTGAACGGTTTCGATTGTAGCATCAACCAGAGTAGTCCTGTCGTAAACCGTTTTTGCGACGACCCCGGCGGGTAGGGTGCGGTTCACCTCCTCCATTTTTTCGGCGACACGGCGCGATACCGCGCGACTGTTCTCACCCATGAGCATGAAAACGGTACCGAGTACAACCTCCTTGCCGTTTTCCGTGGCAGCGCCAGTTCGCAGTTCGTTGCCGAGAAGCACCTCTGCAACATCGTGCATGTGAATCGGCGTACCCTGATGATTCCCTACAACGATCTGGCGGATGTCCTCGATTTCCCGAACCTGCCCGGGCACGCGTACCAGATACTGCTCGCCGCTGCGCTCGATGTATCCGGCGCCCACATTGCTGTTGTTGCGCGCGATGGCGTCCAGAACGTCACGAAAGGTGAGGCCGAAGGCGAGTAGTTGTTCCGGAACTGGAGTGACATGGAACTCCTTCGTGAAACCGCCGATGCTGTTCACATCGGCCACGCCCTCAACTGTTTTCAGTTGCGGGCGCACGATCCAGTCCTGAATCGTGCGCAGTTCCATTCCGGTGTACTCATTTCCATCAGGCATCCTGGCGCCCGGCTCGGCCTCCACCGTCCAGAGAAATATTTCACCCAGTCCCGTGGCGATCGGGCCCATTCGCGGATCGAGGCCGGGCGGCAGTTGACTCTTAACCTCCTGAACCCGCTCAGCAATCAACTGTCGTGCCCAGAATATGTCGGTGCCATCGTCGAACACCACAGTGACCTGCGAGAGGCCGTAGCGGGATATCGAACGTGTTTCCTCGAGGCGCGGAAGACCGGCCATGGCCGTCTCGACGAGATACGTTACCCGTTGCTCCGCTTCGAGCGGTGAGTAGCCCGGTGCCTCGGTGTTGATCTGCACCTGTACGTTGGTGATGTCGGGGACCGCATCGATCGGAAGCCGCGTGAAGCTGAATGCCCCGAGCACAGCCATCGCCAGCGTCGCAAAGATGACAAGCCAGCGGTGCCGGATGGAGAATCGCAGAATTCTTTCAAGCCCTGCCCCGCGTGGCTCAGTGGTCATGGGATGCCCCGAGCTTCCCTATCTCAGCCTTGACGGCAAAGCTGTTGGCGGCAGCGTATAGCACACCAGGCGTGAGACCCGAAAGAACTTCGACCCACTTTCCATCAGTGCGGCCCAGTTGCAGAGGACGCGCTTCGAACCAATCCCCGTAGCGCACGAAGACTACCTGCCAATCGCGGAATGTTTGAATTGCGTCGACGGATACCGCCAGAGGGACCATCGCAGATTCGGTAACCAGGCTCACCGTCACGTACAGCCCCGGGCGCCACCGACGACCGGGGTTCGGCAATACAATGCGCGCTGTGGCGGCTCGAGTGTTCTGACCAATGAGCGGACCGATGTAGCTGACGCGGCCCGCGACATTGCTGCCAAGATCGGCGGATTTCACGGTGGCTTCCTGACCATCGCGCACAGCCGCAATGTCTTTCGCGTAGACCGTGACATCCACCCACACTGATGAGAGATCGGCTACTGCAAAGATCTCCTCGTCGGCCGTCACCGCTTCGCCAACCGTCACATTCCGTTCGATCACTTCGCCGTCGAGCGGAGCGCGAATCTCGTAACGCGCCATGTCCTGCGGCGGCGCAGACGCAAGATCGCGCAATGCGTCCGGGGGCACTCCCAGTCCGATCAACGATTGCGCGGCGAGCCGTTCGGTCAACACGGTCTGTTCGAACACGCGCTTCGCTTCCAGATAATCGCGCTCGGCAGAAATCTTTTTGCGCCAGAGGCTCTCCTCCCTTTCAAGATTCACACGCGTGAACTCCACCTGATGCGCAGCCGCGAGATAGTCTTTCTTTGCGTCAGCCAGCTCGCGGCTGTTAATAACCGCCAGCAACTCACCTTTGGCCACCCGATCGCCTTCCTTCTTGAACACATCGGTGACAACGCCCTTGAGGCGTGGCACAACATGCGCGAGACGTGTCTCGTCAATGCGGACTTCGCCCGGCAGATCGATTGTCGTAACCATCAGCCGCGGGCCGACAGTATTGATCACTATGCCAGAGCTCTTGAGCTGCGCCTCTGCCAGCCGAACCTTACCTTCGATCTGCGCATACGCCCATTCATGCTGCTTTCCGGCGCGCCGCGCGAACACCTTCACATCAAACGAGTGCGGCTCTTCAACGACCGCATTGCCCAGCAGGTAGTCCTCTTCCGGCCGAAAGGTGATGCTGTCTACTCGACCCCCAAGACGGTGCAGCTCAACTCTCAGTTCAACATCTGCTGGCGCAACAGGTTTAAGGCCGGCGTCATATGGATAGATGCGAAAGTGAGGCGGTACTCCTGTTTCGTATATCGTAACCTCAACCTGGAGTTCGCCGTCGGAGAGAAGTCGAGCGCCGTGCGGGCCGCGTGGATACTCCATCGCCGCTGCGGCCGCCTCACCGCTGCCGCCCCCGCGGCCAGCGAGGAGTATTACAGCGGTGAGCACGAGGCCTATTGCAATTATCGCCCCGATGCGTGACGCCGTTCGTGTGTCGAAGCGCGATTTGTCAACCACGGTGAATCTCCTTTTCCAGTTTGGGCGAGACGCCCGTACATTCCTGTAAGCTGTGCGTAAATATCCGGTGGTGAAGCCTTACCGCGCCGCGCCTGCAGACCCGTTCAACTCCGCACCGATGAGACGTTCAACATCCGCTGCGGCCTTGTGGTAATTCGTGAGCGAACGCAGGTGCTGCGCCCCCGCAGCGATCAAAGCGCGTTGCGCATCCAGTACATCCAGAAAATCAAACTTTCCCGCCTGGTATCCTTCCCTGACCTGCTCGAAGGTTCGCTGCGATCCAGGCAGCACGATCGTGCGTAGTGCAGTCGCTTCATCATGCGCGCTCGCGAGGGCCCGGTACGCCTCGGCAAGTTTCGCCGAAACGCGCGCTTCAGCAGCGCGACGTTCCTCGTACCCTTTGGAGACCAGGCTCTTTGCAGCACTTACCGCCGCGCCTCTGCGATCGAATACCGGCAGCGGAATTGATGCTCCTAGCAGAAGCGTCGTGGTGCGCAGGTTCGTAAAAAAACGGTAGCCTCCTGTGACGGTGACATCGGGAACCCGGCTTGCCACTTCCGTCGCAACTGCTGCTTCACGCTGCAGCATCTCAACCGACCAGCGGGCAAGGTCAGGATTCTCCGCGATACGAGCCGATAAATCGTTTAGCGCAGGAAGCGCGGACAGGACATTGAGGTCGCCAGTCGCCCGCGCGAACGTCGCCGCCGCGGCTCCCCAATGCGCGGCCAGTTTTTTTCGAGCGGCTTCGAGAGTCCGAATCGCCTGACTGGATTCGACTCTCCCCAATGTGAGTGCGAGGTCTGCCCTCGTCTCTTCAATGGGTGAAGCATCTCCCGCTGCCACGAGCGCTGCAACACTCTGCTGCACCTGCTCCACGAGCTGAGTTGTCTGGGCGGTGAGCGCGATCATCTCCTGCGCCGCAAGCACATCGATGAAGTCATGCGTGACGCTTGTGAGAACATTGATGCGGGCGGCTTCGTAGTCCCAGGCAGCGAGGTCTCGCGTCCGGGCGGCAAGATCGCGGCGGGCAGTGCGTTTGCCCCCCAATTCGACAAGTTGGCTGAGCTGTGCCGTTGTTTGCGCTTGAGCGACTGGCGCATTGCCGCCAACTCCATTGGCCAGCCTCGATGCACCAATGTCTTCAGCAACAACACCCACCAGAGGATTTGGCAACCGCCCTGCTTGCAGAGTGCGCGCCTCGCGAGCCCTGGTCTCCCACGCAAAAGCCGCAAGCTCCGGGCTATGCAGCAGTGCGAGTGCTACCGCGTCACGAAGAGTGATGCTGTCCGTGGGAGCGACGGGTGCTGGCCGGTCCGGTCTACCGCTGTCACCTTCTGACGGCACGTACACCGGCACGTCGCGCCCGAGTGATCGTGCTGGAACAGCCTCGCGCGATGGCAGCGTACCAGAACACGCTGATAACACAACGGCTCCGCCCAATACTGCCGCAGCGCAAGGGCCGGCAATTGAACGAGCAAAGCAGGCACACAGTCGATAAAGCATGGAGGTACTCATCATGGTGAAGTGTTTGTCGCATACCTGATGGAACCTGACTCAGAGAAGCAAATTCCCTGAAGCCGAACGCGATGTTCCTTCGGTTGTGCGGATGCCGCTCAAAGGCGAGACGATGGAGCGGAAATTGTCGGCGCAAAAGGACTCGCGTCGACGGGCGCGGTCAGCTCGCGGGTGGAGCTCGAGGCTGGAGCGGAGCTGCGCTACGGGGTCCAGCACGCGCGACAGATGCGGTCGCCGGCATGGACACTGCGCCGACAAAAGCGATACTGGCCGGGGCGATGTATGGTGTTGCGTCAACCGGAAACGCGGCAGGGTTTATCCGCACCGACAGCGCGTACGAGAGCTGCGGATGGCCGTGGGATTCTGATTCGTGTTCCGCGCTCACAGCGGGGTGATCGCGCTCGTGCGCCTGTTCAACACCGGGCGGCGAATGATGTCGCGCTTCTTCGGCCGCCTGATGATGCTCGTAACCATGCGTCAACGCGACGCCGGGCGCGGTAACCGCGACCAGCGCGCCTGTCAACACCGCAGCAATACGCGACATGAAAGTGCGACGCATGGGGTCAATGTAACCGTGCGGAACAATCATGGGAAGTATGCCCTCACGTCAATCATGATCGTGCCGGTGGTGAATGTCAGGATAATGGGGGTGCGAGTGCTGCGTTGTTTCGTGCTTGTGCCGGTGGCTGTGTGGCTCCTGTGTCGGTTCGCCTTCGCTGTGTTCGTGCTGGTGGTGCTCATCATGGTAGTGCAAGTGCTCGTGCTCCAGCACTTCATGAACGTGCTCATGCTCGTGCCGCTCCGTAACATGCAGCCACACGCCGGAAGCCATGAGCGCACCTGCGAGCATCAGCAGTACTGTGGGCTGCTCGCGAAGCAACACGAGTGATATCGCCGCGCCGACAAATGGTGCGACAGAAAAATATGCGCCGGTACGCGCCGTGCCGAGTTGCCGGAGCGCGCTGACGAACAAGACGAGGCTCACGCCGTAGCTGAGAAACCCAAGCAGCATTGCCAGACTGACTCGGGACGGCTCTGGCCACTTTGCGCCAAGCACGATCGCAAGCACCGTGTTCACAGTGCCGGCCACCATTCCCTTGATCATCGCTATCTGCACCGGGTCGACGGCTGACACCCTCTGCGTAAAGTTGTTGTCGATTCCCCAGCAGAGGCACGCTCCCGCCACGGCGAGGGGCCCGAGGAGTCCGCCCCAGGATACACGGCCCTCCCATGCCAGCACCGCTCCGCCAGCAACGATTAGCAGCATTCCGATCGCGATGCGCCGGTCGAAATTTTCACGAAATACAAACCAGGCGAGGGTCGCTGTGAACACAGCCTCCAGGTTGAGCAACAGTGACGCTCCGGACGCTGGAGTGCGCGCGAGGCCGAGCATCAGCAACAGTGGTCCCAGAATACCGCCGAAGAAAATCGCAGCGGAAAACGAGGGAACATCCTGCGCCGACAGTTTAGCCCCACGTTGTCCGCGCCGTCGCGTAAGCCAGAAAAGTCCGAGCCCGGTTCCCGATCCGAGATAGAGCAGCCCGGCCAGCAGCTGCGGTGACGCGCCGGTGAGCAGCACCTTTGCGAAGGGAGCGCTCAAGCCAAAGAGCGCGGCAGCAGCCAGCGCCGCAGCGATGCCGGGAGACAGGCGCGCGCGCGACACCTCGGACTTCATGTCCATCAACTCTGTTGAAACGCGGTCATGAGCAGCTTTATCGTAAGTGTCGCGCTCGCCACCTCGGCACGCGGTGTCGTTGCGTCTACGGGTCGCGGTTCAGCACCACCGGTATGCGCACTGCTGTGCGATCCCATCGAAAAACCAATTCCGTTGTGCTCCCGGACGTCCGCTCAAACCGCAGGAGCATCAAATCCTGCATTTCGGGGATGGACTCGACGCGAGCAACGCCGAAACCTATGTCGCGCCTGCGCACCGCGCTGTCAATCGGAGTTCCCCAACGTTCCCTTTGACCGTTGACAAAGATCTGCCACTCACGCTCATTGGGAATCACATAGAGGGAATACCACCCGGCATTGAGCGCAACGCCCGCGACAGTGCCGCGCGTTGGAACGAAGATTGACGTTGCTTCGTCGGCGCCGAGGCGCCAGGGAGCGCCATATGGCACAACGCGTCCCATGATGGGACGTCCGAGTTTTCGCACTCTGCTATAGCACACCTTGATCTCGCCAGCTGCTGTCCGCACCACTGCGGAGTCAAATGGGCTGGCGCGCAATTCCAGATCGGAGCGCTGACCTTGCACCCAGCAACCGTTGTCGGTCGCCTGGCTCTGCACTGGCCTACTTGCAAACATCACTGCAACAATCACTGAAACAACGGTACGTGCGGTCATTCCCCACTCCAGCCGGTAAGTTCTCTTGAATTTCGTCATTCCCGCGCAGGCGGGAATCCAGACAGGACGACACTGGATTCCCGCTTCGCTGGAATGACGAATCCAATCATCTGTTACAGTCCACTAACCTAATAGTGTGATGCACGAAGAGTACGCGTGCGTATTCGTGGCTAGCGACAGTGTTTCGCGCATCACCTGGTTCGTGCCACCCGTAGCGCATTCAGCGTGACAAGAAGCGATGCACCCATGTCGCCGACCAGCACGGCGACAGCAAGACTCACGACACCCAGCAACGCGCCAACAGCCAGCACAACCTTGAGTCCGATCGCGACAGCAATGTTCGCGCGGACGACGCGACGCGCGCGACGGGCAAGCCGTACGGCATACGGCAGACGCGCGACATCATCACCCATCAGTGCAACGTCGGCAGCTTCAATGGCCGCCGGCGAACCAGCAGCGCCCATTGCAATCCCCACGCTCGCAGCCGCGAGTACCGGAGCATCATTCACTCCGTCGCCAACCATGCCCACGCTGTGATACCGGGCAAGCAACTCTCTCATGACGGCTACCTTTTCCTCCGGCAGAAGTCCGCTGCGCACATCGTCCACTCCAGTTTCGCGCCCGATCTCCTGCGCCGTCTGCTCCGCGTCACCAGTTAGCATGACAATGGGGTGCACCCCGAGAGCATGAAGTTGTGCAACACTCTGCGCTGCCTCGCGGCGTGCCTCATCCCGCAACACGAAGAGACCCGCGCTACCGTCCTCCGAAATGAAGTAGATGCGAATCGCTCCGCTGGGGGAAGCAGCGCTCACCCACAGGTCCGCGACCTTCTGGCCGACCAGCTCCGCGGCGCCGATCTCCACGCGCGCGCCATCAACGCTCGCACGAACTCCCATGCCGGGGACGAGAGAGAAATCCCGCACCACCGCTTCAGGCGTGATGCCCTTTTCGTTGCCGAACGCGACGATCGCGTGTGCAATCGGATGTTGCGAGCGGGATTCCACGGCAACTGACCGACGCAGTACCAGCTCACGGTCCGATTCATTTCTGACATGCAATGCGTCAACCCGAAGCTTTCCACCCGTTAGCGTACCTGTCTTGTCCATTGCGAGTGCCCTCATCTGGCCCAGCGCTTCAATGTGAATTCCACCCTTGATCAGAACCCCGTGCCTTGCAGCGCTTGTGAGCGCGCTGACCATTGTTACCGGAGTCGCGATTACCAGTGCGCAGGGACAGGCAATCACAAGAAGCGTGAGCCCGCGCACGAACCACTCGAGGCTGTTGACCTGCCACAGCAGCGGCGGCACGAACATGACAAGCGCGGCTGTCACCGTGACTATTGGTGTGTAGACTCGCGCAAACTTTGTTACGAATTGTTCGACTGGAGCACGATTGGCTTCGGATGCTCGCACCAGTGACACGATGCGCGCGAGCACACTGCGCGCCGCGTCGGCGGTAACCTCAACGTCTATCGAGCCGTCGTGGTTCAGCGTCCCGGCATATACCAGATCGCCCATCTGTTTCAACTTGGGAAGAGACTCGCCGGTAATCGCAGCTTCAGCGACAGCTGAAGATCCTGCGACCACTCGGCCGTCGGCAGGGATTCTGTCACCGGGGCGAATGCGAATAGTTTGCCCCGCTGCGAGGTCGCGCGCGGCAACGGTAACGGTGCTTCCGTCCTGAGTGAGGAGCGTCGCGCTCTCAGGCGTTTCATCGAGGAGACTTGCAATCGAACGGCGTCCCCGGTCGACGGCGAATCTCTCCAGCAATTCCGCGACCGAGAACAGGAATCCCAACGCCGCTGCTTCGAACGGTTCGCCTATGAGAATGGCTGCAACTATGGCTATCGACATGAGGAAGTTCATGTCGAGCTTGAGCGATCGGACCGCCCGGAGTCCTGCTCCGAAGAAGTTGATGCCTGCGACCAGAGCCGCCGCGGTATACAGCAGGCCAGGCAGATCGTGGCGCAGGCGCAGCCACCCAGCCTGACCTTCGGCGCCAGTAATCCAGCTGAGGATAACGGCGACAGCAAGCAGCGATCCGCTTATGTATGCGCGAATCGCAAATCGTGTTCGCCAAGTCGAGACTCTGGTCACGGCGACGTATCCTTATCCATCAGCCTTTGTTGAACGACACTGGATCCCCGCGTGCCGCGGGGATGACGGTCAAAATGGACCAGCACTCAGCTGCGCCTCCAGTTGGGTCGACGTGAAGCGCGGTCGTGGCTGCCACGACGCATAAATCGCAGGCAACACCAGCAGAGTGAGAATCGTCGACGTGAGAAGTCCGCCAATTACAACGGTCGCGAGCGGCTTCTGTACCTCCGCTCCAGCACTGGTCGCAAGCGCCATTGGCACGAAGCCGAACGCAGCCACGAGCGATGCGGTCAGCACGGCCCGCAAGCGCACCATCGCTCCCGTCGTAGCTGCCTCGGCATACGTAGCGCCAGCTTCACTCAGTTGCTTCATGTAACTCACCAGCACAAGTCCATTGAGCACCGAGACGCCGAACAATGCTATGAAGCCGACGCCAGCAGAAATGGAGAACGGCATCCCGCGCAACCAGAGCGCTGCTACGCCACCAATGATAGCCAATGGAACGTTGAGGTAGACCATGGCCGCAAGTCTCGCAGACCCGTGACTGAAATACAGCAACACGAATATCAGCAGCAGCGCCACCGGCACGAGTATGGACAACCGCAAACTTGCTTCCTGAAGATTCCGGAACTGTCCGCCCCATTCGGTGAAGTAGCCAGCTGGAATCAAGTCGGCTTGCGCCAGCGCCGACTGAGCATCGGCCACAAACCCTGCGAGGTCACGCCCGCGCACATTCATCTCCACCGTAATACGGCGACTGCCGCGTTCGTGACTTATTTGCGCGGGGCCTTCCTCGATTCTGACCGTAGCAAGCTGACCAAGAGGCACCAGCCCGGCGCCGCGTGATTGCACGGGAAGTCTGTTGAGTGACATCAGGTCTTCACGCACCGATGACGCGAAGCGAACCTGAAGTGCAAACCGCCGCTGACCTTCAAGAACGACACCTGCATCGCGACCACCGACTGTTCTTACGACGTCGAGCACTTCCGACGCATTTATTCCATATCGCGCCATCTCGCGCCTGTTGAGCGATACCCTGAGCATTGGCAGTCCTGCCGTTTGCTCAGCTTTTACATCCGCAGCTCCCGGCACGCCCGACAGTACTGCTACAGCGCGAGCGGCGGTTCCCTCCAATACCTCGAGGTCATCGCCATATATCTTGAGCGCCACGTCGGATCTGACGCCCGAGATGAGTTCACTTACGCGCAACTCGATTGGTTGCGAATAACTGAACGTTGTACCGGTTAGGTTTTCCGCTAGAGCGGAATCCATCGCGAGAATGAGCCCTTCCCGATGTTTTGAAGTGGTCCACTCCTTGTGCGGCTTCAGCATGACGAGTATGTCGCTGATCTCGACTCCCATGGGATCGGTGGCGATTTCCGGGCGACCTGTCTTGGAAACAACCGTGATCACCTCGGGGAACTCCTTCAGCACCTTCTCAACCTGAGTGGTTTGACGGATCGACTCCTCCAGCGACACGCTCGGGAGCCGCCACGCCTGCAGCGCAATCGCCCCCTCATCCAGTCGCGGCACAAATTCGGCGCCCATGCGACTCGCGAGAAACATGCTTGCGGCAAAGAGAACGCCTGCCACTGTCAGGGGAACGGCCGGGCGGGCGACTGCCCTGGCGAGCATCGGCTTGTAGACCGATCTAGTGGCCGAGACGATGACACTCTCCTTCTCATCGATCTTCTTGGGAAGGAAGAACGAAGCGAGCACCGGAATCAGTGTGAGCGAGAGCACCAGAGACCCCGCGAGCGCCAGCAATACCGTGATCGCCATGGGCTTGAACATCTTTCCCTCGATTCCTGCAAGGGAAAGTATTGGCAGATACACAATCGCGATGATCGTTACGCCGAACACCGTGGACCGCAGCACTTCGTGACTGGATCGCAGTACGGCGTGGTTACGCTCGTCGGAAGTGAGTGCCCGTTTCAACGCGTGTCCGCGTTCCGCAATGTGCCGAACCGCATTCTCGACAACGAGCACCGCGCCATCGACAATCAGACCGAAATCGATTGCTCCGATCGACATGAGATTGCCTGACACTCCCAGATATCCCATTCCGATGAACGCGAAGAACATTGACAGCGGAATTACCGCAGCGACGATCAGCCCCGCCCTGAGATTCCGAAGCATTAGAAAGAGGATGACTATTACGAGAAGCGCGCCCTCGATCAGATTCTTCGCAACGGTGCTGATAGTCCTGCTTACCAGTTCGGTGCGATCGTAAAACGGATCAATCGAAACACCGAGCTTTTCCAATGAAGGCTGCATTTCGGCAACCGCTGCCCTCACATTGGTGGCGACCTCGCGCGAATTGGCCCCCAGCAGCATCATGGTGATTCCAGCTGCTATTTCACCGCGACCATCACGTGTGACCGCACCCTGCCGTACCATCGGAGCGAATTGCACTTCTCCAAGCTGGCGCACGTAGATGGGGGTTCCGTCCTCAGAGTGACTTGCTACGACGATATTGCCGACATCATCCAGCGACGTGATGAGCCCTTCCCCTCTCACCAGGTACTGCTCGGCATGTTTCGCGATGTATGCACCACCAGCATTGGCATTGTTCTCTTCCAGAGCGGTGAAAACATCAGACAGTGAGACTTTGTAGGCGGCAAGCCGGGCGGGATCAAGCTGCACCTCGTAAGTCTTCAGCTCACCTCCGAAACTGTTTACCTCGACCACCCCGGGCACATTACGAAGTCGTGGCGCAATCTCCCAGTCGAGAATCGTGCGCAGTTCCATTGGCGACATGCCGTCGCCGCGCACCTCGAACTGATAAATCTCCCCGAGGCCGCTCGATACCGGACCCATCTCCGGCTCTCCATACCCCGGCGGAATTGCTTCACGTGCCTCCTGCACTCGCTGATTCACAAGCTGGCGCGCGAAGTAGATATCGGTGCCGTCCTTGAACACGACCGTTACCGCTGACAGTCCGAAGCGCGATAGAGACCGCACTTCTTCCAGGTTGGGGAGTCCGCTCATCGCAAGCTCCACCGGGGTTGTGATGAACTTCTCCACCTCCTCAGGGGCGAGAGCGGGAGCGCTCGTCAGTATCTGCACCTGCACGTTTGTTACATCGGGCACTGCATCAATAGGCAGATTTCGCATCGCAATGATTCCTGCGACTATCAAGGCGCCCGTCAACACGAGCACCATGAATCTGTTGCGCAGTGCCCACTCGAGAATTCGCTCTATCATGTCAAGTCACCCGTGCGGGTGGCTTTCGCCGAGTTGCCCTTTGCGCAACTGCGACTTGAGGAGAAAGGCGCCGCTCGTGACCACGCTGTCCCCTGCGCTCACACCTGACAACACCTCTACCCAGTTGGGCCCAACTTTCCCCGCGGATATCGTGCGGCTCTGAAACTTCGACCCACCAAGTGCAACAAAAACGATCGTGTTCTGCGCGTCTCGCTGCACCGCGGACGCTGGAACGAAAACGCTTCGCCGCGTACTGTCGGTGGGCGCGGGTGCAAGCGTGACGGTGGCAAACATTCCGGGCTTGAGCGCGAGGTCGCCGTTCTGCAGCACAACTCGCACTTTTACTGTTCGCGTCCCGGTCTCGAGCACCGCACCGACATTGTCCACCCTCCCGCGGAATGTTCTGTCCGGGTACGCAGCCACGCGCACCTGCACTGCCTGCCCAGTGGAGACGCTCTTGAGGTCCTGCTCGTACATGTCGGCTACTGCCCACACCTGCCGCAGATCCATGACGGTGAACACCGCGAATCCTGACTCGACCACCTGTCCCAGAGCGCCCTGATGAGCTACGACGTGACCCGAAATTGGGGAGACGAGATCGAACGTCGATGCGTAGTGACCGCCGGACTCCAACGCTTTCAGTGAAGAATCCGCGACGCCCAGTGTATGAAGGGCATCCTCGGCCGCACGCTGCTCGGCCTGCGCGCGTAGCGCCTCGGCCTCCGCCGTGCGCCATTCACGCTCAGAGCTGATGCGACGCTCGAACAATACGCGCTCCTTGTCGGCAACCTGTCGCGCGAGGGTGGAAGCGGTGAGTGCGTTCACGTAGTCAGCTTTGGCGCGGCTCAGTTCCGGCGAGTCTATCACAGCAAGGGACTGCCCCGCGCTGACATTGTCGCCAACCCTGGTGCTGAAACTCACCACTCGTCCCGAAATCCTCGGACCGACGTGTGCGGTACGATCTGGAGCTGCCTGGATTTGTGCGGTGGCTTCGATTTCAGAACCGGACGCTCGCAATTCGGCCGCGGCAAGCACGATCTGCGCCGTGGACATTTGTTGCGCTGTCAGTGTCACGATGCGTAGAGTGTCGACCTCATCGTGATGCTCCTCTTCTTGCGATCTGGACTTTCCGCACGCAGTCATGAGTACAAGCGCGATCAAACCGAGGAACCAGATCTTCATCGTTGTCATTCCCATGCTCCACCCGCGGCGGCGGCGAGTTCGTAGCGTCGTTCGAGAACATCCGCCAGCGCATCGAAGTATTCAAGCCGCGCGGCGATGAGATCCCGTCTGACCAGGTTGTATTCGATAAGACTTATCTTTCCGTTCTCGAATGATTCGCGCGCCAGATCGAGATTCGCGCCGAGTCGAGCCACAACATCACGCTCGAATGAGCGTGCGGCATCGAGAGCCCGCGTCAGACCACGATATGCCGCGCGAACCTCGCGCTCGACATTTTTTTGGGCAGCTGTTTCAAGGGTCCGTGCGCGGTCGAGGCCTGCACTGGCCGCAATGCGGTCACCGGCGCCATTGTTCCAAAGCGGCATTTGAAAACCGACGCTGAACATGCGGCTGCGAAAATCATCTCTGCCTACCGAGAATCCAAGCATTGGATCAGGCCACGCGAGAGCGCGTGCATAGCGCCTGTCGGCTTCCGCTGCGGATTTGTCTTCCGCGGCCGCGGCCAGGTCGGGACGCCGTGAGAGCGCAGCAGCGACGAGATCATCCTCGCTCTGACCCGGCATCACCGGAAGCAACAGCGCTCCTTCAGGGACGACATTGCTGCTCACCGGGACCCCGATTGCGATTCGGAATTCAAGCTGTGCTTCGGTCAACCGCTGTTCCGCAAGCAGTCGCTGCCGTTTGTCTCGCGCCTGAGCAGCTGCTGCTACGTTGACGTCGAGCGCCGTCCCCACAGTCAGCTCCAGGCGCTCTTCAGCGTAACGCAGCAAGGCCGCACCAATCGAGTCGGCTTCCACCGTCGTCGTCGCGCGTTGCTCAGCGATGAGCACCAGAGAAAACGCCCGTCTGGCGTTGAGCGCTACGAACTGAGATTGTCTGTTGAGTATGGATTCCGCTGCGCGCAGCCTCGCGGTTGCAGCGCTGCTTCGGGCGCCGCGCTTTCCACCCATCTCGATGACCTGTCCGACGCCAAGCTCGAAGGTTGTGAGCGACGTGTCGGAACTGCGCGCGGGTCCGATCGAGAATCCGAAATCGGGATTCACAAAGGATCGGGCAGTTCGCAGGTTGCCGCGAGCGATGCCGGCGTCCGCTGCGGCCATTCTGATATCTGGATGATTGGAGAGGGCTATCTGCACGGCCGCCTCCATTGTTATCCGCTGCGTCTGCGCGCGGCCCTGGCTCGCTGTAATAGCGATGGCAGCGACGAGAACGCACACGGATGGTGCGCTTCTGAACATTGTGATCTCCGAATTCGTGGATGCACGACGCCTGGCGTCATGCGGAATTGCGAGCGGAGATCAGGCGATTGGAGGGCGGAAAAACTCGCTGGGTGCGGGTGCCGGGAGCGCACACGGCTCGAGCGCAGGAAGTTCAGAGGGTTCGGTCCCGCTTTCGATAGCGGTTCGGCCCTGGCTGACAATGCCGGAGTGCGCGTGAATGCAGTGACAGATGTGCACCGCATGATTGTCGTGATTGGGCTCCTGCGCAGGAGAACCGTGCTCGTGCCGGGTGCCGTCTTCCTCAATGCGAACCACGCTTGCGTCGCCATCGTGCGCATCAGGCGCCACTGCTTCGAGCGGCGACGTCAGCTGCGCGAATACAGCTATCACGCCGATGAGCAATCTGAGGGAGGGCTTCGCAGTGCGCACAACAGGAAGTATGGCGGGGCAACGCGTACCGAGCAATGGTCCGGGTTTCTCTCGCAGCGGGAATGATGCACGAGGGACGATGCTGGATTAACGCTGGGCGGGAATGGCGGACGGGGTGGCGGCGAGTGTTTCGCGCTGCCTTATTGCCACTACCATCCCTGATGCAACTGTCAGGATCGCGATCAATCCGATCGCTGCATTGATTCCGAATGCATCAGCCGTGATTCCGGCAAGAAGTGCCCCGACTGCATATCCCAGGTCACGCCAAAGGCGGTACACGCCTACGGCGCTCGCGCGCCAAGTCGGGTGCGCGACGTCACCGATCGCCGCGAGAAGTGTCGGATACACCATCGCCGTGCCAATTCCGAGCATGATGGCGCTTGCTGCAAATGCGTACAATCCATCGGCTGAAATCACCATCGCGATAGCTAGTGCTTGTAACCACATGCCGCTCGCGATCATCCATTTGCGCCCCCACCTGTCCGAAAGCGATCCGGTAACAAGCTGTCCGACTCCCCACACTGCGGGATACAGTGCGACGAGAAGCCCGATTTCTTTCAAATCGAGTCCCGCGCCTGCGTACACAAGTGGAAAGAGTCCCCATGCCATCCCATCGTTCAGATTATTAACCAGACCAGCCTGACACACCGAGGACAGATTCCTGTCGCCGATTGACGTGCGAAAGAAAACTGACGCTGGCATGCCGACAGCATCGGACGATTTGTGCAAGCGCGCTTCCTCTTCCGCATGCTCCCGCGTTTCGCGGACGAGAAAAACAGAGAGCGCCAGTCCTGCGATCGCGAACGCCACTCCCAGATAGAATGGTTCCGGGCGCAATCCATATGTTGCGGCAAGGTACCCCGCGGCCAGTGCCGACAGCGCGACGGCGCAGTACCCCGCGAATTCGTTGAGCCCCATCGCCAGACCACGCTGTCGCGGCCCTACGAGATCGATCTTCATGATGACCGTGGTGGACCAGGTCAAACCCTGACTGGCACCCAGCAGTGCATTCGCTGCGAGAATCCAGTTCCATGATGGTGCCCACATCAGGAGGAAGGGAGTGGGCAGTGCCAGCAGCCATCCTGCCACCAGAATTCGCTTGCGCCCGTACGATTCCGACAGCCGGCCCGCGAAGTAGTTTGTCGCAGCCTTGACGATTCCGAATACGACTATGAACGAGAGGATCGCGGTGCGCGCAGTGAGGTGAAAGTCCTGCTCCGCAATCGCAGGCAGGATGCCGCGCTCCATACCGATCATCGCACCGACGAAAGCGTTCACAAGGACCAGAATTGCGAACTGTGCCGCGTTCTGCCGCAACCCCAGCGTCGGTGTCACACGCAGAGCTCCGGCACCCACCGCGCTCAAACTCTGGCTCCCTCCGTGACGAGGCCACGATTGATGGCCATGATCTCGTACATGGATTCCGGCTTCGGCGGAACATCGGATAAGGCCTCGATGAAATCCTCCATGCCAAGCGACAGCATCGGATTCCAGCGACGCTCAAATGCAATTGTGCTGGCTGGCTTGCCACTCAATCCGCTTCCGCAGACCGATCCGGAGAAGTGCCCGGGATAGATCTCCACATCGCCCGGAAGCGTCAGGATTTTTTCGTGAATGCTCGCGTGCAGTTCCCGTGCATTCTCCCGCGCGTTGCCCGGCAGATCGGGGCGGCCAACGGAGCCAACAAAAACCGTGTCACCTGTCAGCACGAACCAGGGATCGGTTCCTCTCTTGAGATCGGTGACGAGGATGCAAATGCTGTCGGGGGAGTGCCCGGGCGTATGCAGGATGGTAGCACGGGTATTGCCCAGTGTGATTACGTCTCCATCGTGCAGTGGATGGAATGGGAACACCGCATCCGCTGATTCGTGCAGACAGTAGGGAGCACCGGTTCGCGCGGCCAACTCCCGTCCTCCCGATCGGTGATCGGCGTGCAAGTGCGTATCGATGACATGCGTAATCCGCATGCCCTTGACGCGCGCGAACTCGACGTAGGTATCGATGTCTTCCGCTCGCGCATCGACCACCGCGCAACTGCCCAGCGTCGGACACCCGAACAGATAGGCCGCGCATCCCATGTCATAGTAGTAGAACGGCCGGAATATCATTGCCTCATCTCCTTACAATCCTGCCGCGCCATGAGGTTCAGGAACAGTAGAATTCCTGAGCTGTCCACGCGCGAACATCTGCTGTAGAGTTACGCCTCCCAGAATACCCGCTGCCACAACCAAACCACCAATCTTCCCTTCCCCGATCATTGCTGCAGCCGGTCCGGGGCACGTGCCTGCGATGCTCCAGCCGATTCCGAACAGCACACTGCCTGCGACATGCCTCGGCTGCGCGCGAAGCAGCGTCCACTGAATTGGTTCTCCCGAGAGGATTGCCTTTGCGCGAGCGGCGCGAAGCAAGCGCGTTCCCGTCGCTGCGACCACTATGGCGGAACCCATTATGAGAAACACGTGTGAGTCGCGCAGAAGGAGCATGTCGCGTATGACAGATGGATCGCTAATTTGCGCCCAGGCGAGGACGAATCCAAAGACGCAGCCTGCAGCGAGGGCACAAAGCCTGGCCTTCATCGCATTGCTCATGTGAGCCATTCGACCAGATGCGCAACCAGCATCGCGGTGGCGAAGAAGGTTGCGGTGGCGGCAACGCTGGCACCCGAGCCCAGTGACATGCCGCAGAGCCCATGTCCGGACGTGCATCCGCCGGCGGTTCGTGCCCCGACACCCATCGCCGCGCCGGCGAAGGCAAGCACGATGAACTGCGGCGGTCCAGTAAGCGCGAACGGTGCGCTGGCAGCGTTGTATCCGCTCGAGATGGCAAATGTGCCCGTGAGAAGCGCGAATAACGCGGCGCCAAACACAATGCCAAGGACAACGAAGCTGTTGAAGCCCGGCATGCGCAGCCTGGGAACGCTCTCAGCGATGTCGATATACCCACCGAGAGTGCCGAAGGGTTTGTTAACGGCAGCTCGCACGGCAAGGATGACGAGCCCGATCATGGGACCAGCGAGATACCAGGGCAGTCGCGAGAGCATCAGCGGCGCGCGCTCCTCGACGCTTTCTGCAATTTGAATCCCGTTTGCACCGGTAGGTCGGCGGCATTCCACTCCGGGAATCCCTCCAAAAGCCGGCTCGCCCTGCGGTTCGATTTGCGGAGGATCGCTACAGCGCGATCGGCATACACACAATAAGGGCCGCGGCAGTAAGCGACATATTCCTTGCTGCGCGGCAGCTCCCTCAAACGCCTCTGTAGTTCGTCTATAGGTACAGAAATCGCACCTGCTATGTGCCCGCTGGCGAATTCGCTGGCGGGTCGCGTATCCAGAATGACAAGGTTGCGCGAACGCATCCGCTTCAGAAGATCCTGCATGGCCACCGGTTCGGGGTCGGATCTGTCGCCGAAGTGTTCGTCAACGAGTCGCTCGAGTTCCGCGAGGCGAACTTCGGCGATGCCGCGCAGAGCAGTGGTGAGATTGGTGATGGCCGGATCGGCCAGACGGTAGAAGACGAACAGGCCATCCTTGCGGCTTTCGACCAGTTGTGCCTGGTGCATCGCCTTGAGATGCTGCGATGCGTTGGCAATGGATATCCCGATTTCCCTAGCCAGGGAGTCGACGGTGCGCTCGCTCTGGCCGAGGAGGTCTAGGATTTCGAGGCGGTGCGGGTTGCCGAGCACTTTGCCGAGCCGGGCCAGTTGTCCGTAGAGGCGGTCCTTGAACTGCCGGTGGTTTCTGTCGTCCATGATACAGTAATCAATAAACTGCTTGAGTATCTCCGTCAAGAGACCGGGCCGGTGGGTGTTCTCATCCGTCATTCCCGCGAAGGCGGGAATCCAGGGAAGACGACACTGGATTCCCGCTGCGCGGGAATGACGAATCGTAGTGATCATGCTAGACCTTGACGACACTGGATTCCCGCTGCGCGGGAACGACGGGAACGGCGGGGGTTGCGCATGTCGACCGTCCGGTTTAGGTTGGTCCAGTATTCAAGTAATCAAGTGATTACTTGAGCATGCCCAATAACCCAGATCCCGGGAGCTTTCATGGAGACGCTGAACGCCACACCCACCGTCAATACCCTTGAACTCGAAGACCGCGTACAGCGCATGTACCGCGACGTTGCAGAAAACCCGCACGGCGCCTTCCACTTCGAGACCGGACGCGCACTGGCTGAGCGCCTCGGCTATCCCGCCGCGGATCTGGATCGCATTCCCGCTGAGGCGATCGAATCGTTCGCCGGAGTGGGCTACTTCTTCCACCTCGCTGCACTGCAACCTGGCGAACGGGTACTCGACCTGGGCAGCGGCTCCGGTACGGACTCGTTTCTCGCCGCAAACATCGTTGGCAAGGGTGGGCAGGTGGTAGGAATCGACATGACGCCGGCGCAGCTCGCCAAAGCCGAGCCTCTGCGCCACGCAGCCGCGCTGTCCAACGTGCGCTTCATCGAGAGCCACATCGAAACCGTTGCAGTCGATGACAACAGCTTCGACGCCGTCATCAGCAACGGCGTAATCAACCTCTCCGCAGACAAGCGGCGGGTCTTCGCCGAGGCGGCGCGCGCACTGAAACCCGGTGGTCGCCTTGCAATTGCGGATATCGTCACCGAGTCACAGTTGCCCGAGAACGTCACCTGTGATGCAACCCTCTGGGCCGCGTGCATTGGTGGCGCCGCACAACAGGATTCCTATCGCACCATGATAGAAAGCGTGGGGCTGACTGTCGTCTCCCTCGAGGAGAACCGGGAGTATCGTTTCCTTTCGAAGAGCGCCAAGGAAGCGACTGAGAAATGGGGCGTCAAGAGCGTCTCCCTCCTCGCGGTGAAGCGATGATACTACCGTAGCTCAGTTCCGGGTCGCTCCCCCGCCGCGGCCGTATATGCGCGAACAATGACATGTGGTGATGGACCAGACGTCATTGTCGAAAATCAGTTCGATGGTAGAGAAGTCGGCGCCCTTCCCTCCCGACTCCAGGGAATCCTGGGCAATCTTCTGCGTGCGCCTGTCGAATAATTGGAACCGGTAGAGACCCGGGGCTACCAGAAGCGATCGCGAAAGAACCGGAACGCCGAGTGAGCCTGGAGGTGCTATCGTGTCCAGCATCTGAATGCCGCCAAAGCGGAACAGGAATGGAGCTGGCTGCGTGGTGAAGTTGATTACGTTGACGCGGACAGACGAGGTCGCGGACAGTTGACCAGCAGCAGCGACGGATACAGAGGCCTGCCGGGTCGGCGTCGCGCATGCGGAAAGGGCCATCATGAGGGCAAAGGCGGGGATGCAGGGAAGACGACACTGGATTCCCGCTTTCACGGGAATGACGGACTTGGAGTGCCCCGGGTTGCGGCCATCCTTGACACGGTAGCAGTTTCGCGAGTACCTCACTCGCTCAATGATAGCCTCAGGTCCCGAAATGCACAGCCCTCACGGGACTGATGCCATAATCGACCAAGACTTTTGTCGTGCAATGTTGCCGCAAGTGTCGCGCACATTTGCACTGACTATTCGTCTGCTCCCGCCCGGGCTGGGGTATACGGTGACAGTGGCGTACCTCCTCTGCCGGGTCGCCGACACCATCGAGGATGCGGCGACCATGGAAGTCGCGTCACGTGTGATGCTCCTTGCCACGTTGCGCGACAGCCTGTCCGGCGAAAAGTTCGACGTCACGGCGCTCAGTGCTGCGTTTGCGGGTGCGCAATTGCCGGATCAGATACTGGCGCGCGATTCCGACAGGGTGTTGCGGGAATACTGGAAGCTGCCGCCGGAAGAACGCGAGGCGATCCGGCCCAGTGTGCAGGAGATGTGCGACGGCATGGCGACTTTCGTCACACTGCTCGCTTCGCGGTCAGGGCAGAGACAGATGCTTGAAAGTGTGGCGGAACTGGAGCGATACTGTTATTTCGTTGCCGGCACTGTTGGTCATCTGCTCACGCGACTCTTCACGCTGCACATGGGCGAGAGCAAACTGCCGGCATCGCGCGTGGAGCAGATGTGGGCACTGTCAACGCGCTTCGCGCTCGGGCTGCAACTCACCAATATCGTGCAGGATGTCGCGGCTGACGCGGAGCGTGGAGTTGTTTTCGTGCCGCGCGAGCTTCTCGCGCACGACGGGGGCACTGGCGATCCACATCGCGTAACACACTACGCCATAAACGCACTAACAAAACGTGCGCTTGCGTGTCTTTCAGATGCGATCGACTATTGTGCCTGCCTCCCTCGCACTCAGTATCGCATCCGTCTCTTTTGCCTTTTGGCTCCTTACCTTGCGGTTCAAACCCTCGGGGCTGTACAAACACACTTGCTGTCCGGAAATGCGCACGCGAAGGCGAAGATCAGCCGGGGCGCAGTCTACAGAACAGTTACAACGACGGTCCTGGTCGCACCGTCGAACACCCTTTTGCGTGCGTATTTCTCGCTATTGTCTCGTGACCTCCGGCCCCTGTCCTAGTACGATCAATGCGAATTCCTCGTGGCAGTCAGGCACCTGAAAAATGGATTCCGGCGTTCGCCGGAATGACAGGCCGTGAAATGGGATTTGTTGCAGCGGTTTGTCTTGTCGGCGCTTCATCTTGCACTACCGCTGACTATCAAACGCCAGCTGCCACTCCGTCCGGGCCTTATGTCGTGGTGCTCGGCAATGCGCAGGATGGTGGTTATCCGCAGGCGGGGACGAAGCCGGGTGACGATTGGGATCCTGCGCGCCGCCGGCTGGCTTCGAGTCTTGCGATTGTTGATCCCATTTCCGGAGAGCGTTGGATTGTAGAAGCGACTCCGGATTTCAAGGAGCAACTGCATCAACTGGACAGCATTGCCCCCGACAGCGCGCGCCCCGGCCTCGATGGCATTCTGCTCACGCACGCGCATGTCGGTCACTACTCCGGCCTCATTCACCTGGGACTCGAAATCCTTGGAGCGCACGGCGTATCGGTGTTCGCGATGCCGCGCATGAGCGAGTTCCTCTCGCGCAACGGTCCTTGGGACCAGTTGGTGCGCTATCAGAATATCGCGCTACGCCCTCTCGCAGACGGACAATCTGTGCAACTCAATGAAAGGATTACTGTCACCCCCTTTCGCGTCCCGCACCGCGACGAATATTCGGAGACAATTGGATTCCGCATTCGCGGTCCCACACGCACCGTCATCTTTCTTCCCGATATCGACAAGTGGGAGCGCTGGGATTCGCTGGGCACGCACATAGAAGACATTGTGCGCGAAGCAGACGTCGCCTACCTGGATGGCACCTTCTACGCGGATGGCGAGGTGCCGGGTCGCAGCATGGCCGAAATCCCTCATCCTTTCATTGCCGAAACGATGCGCCGTTTCGCGAACGCGCCTGTCGAGCAACGCGCGCGTATCCGGTTCATCCATCTCAACAGAACCAATCCGGCAGCGTTTCCCGATTCACCGGAACGGCAGGCAGTTGAGCAGGCGGGGTTCAGGATCTCGCAGCAGGGCGAGAAAGTCGGTCTATAGTACACCCCACCGTCATCCCCGCGATAGCGGGGATCCAATCCCATCCCCCGTCATTCCCGCGAAGCGGGGATGACGGTGCGGTGTGGATTCCCGCTTTCGCGGGAATGACGAGGGAGGGTGCGGATTTCCGCTTGCGCGCGCGATTGACGTAGGAGGTGATTATCTTCATGTCATGAAAATTGGACTTGTCGGCTTCGCCGGCTCTGGGAAGACGACGGTCTTCAATACGCTCACTGGACTGCACGTCCCTGTGGGCTTCGGCGGGGAGATTCGACTGGGCACGGTGAAAGTGCCGGATCAGAGAATCGATGCGTTAAGCAAGATCTTCAAGCCCAAGAAAACAACTTTCGCCGAAATTGTTTTCGCCGATATTCCAGGTGAACACGGCGCCGACAAGAAAGGTCTCTCGCGGAAAGCGCTGGTGCAGATTCGGGATGAGGAGGCGCTCTGCCTCGTGCTGCGCGCATTTCCCAACCCCGCGGCGGAAAGCGGTCCCGATCCACTCGCCGACCTCGAAGCATTTCACACTGAATGCATCCTTGCAGATCTGGAAATAGTCGAGCGCCGGCTGGAGCGCGCCAAGAAAGACAAACCCAGTGCGCAGGAGCTGGCGAGTTTTGAGAAAATGAAGGAGACACTCGAGGGAGAACAGCCGCTGCGCTCACTTCCTGTTGATGCAATCGACCGCGATCAGCTGCGAGGCTACGCCTTCCTCACCGATCGTCCGTTGATGGTTGTGCTGAATCGCAGCGAGGATGAAGCAACAGCTCCACTGCCCGAGGACTTGAGCAAACACCTTACGCGGCTTCAGGCCGCGGGACTCGTACTATCGGCAAGTGTCGAGGCAGAGATCGCGAGCATGGACGCAGCGGATCAGGCGGCATTCCTTACCGATTTGGGGCTGACCGAATCGGCGCTGGCGCGATTCATCCGTACTGCATACGCACTGCAGGATCTCATTTCATTCTTCACCGTCGGCGAGGACGAAGTGAGAGCGTGGCCAATCCGGCGCGGTGCCAACGCGCGTCAGGCTGCCGGCCGCATACATTCGGATCTGGAGCGCGGGTTTATTCGCGCGGAGGTAATCCCGTACGATGTCTTCATTGAATACGGTTCCGAACATGGGGTGCGCGAAGCCGGCCGACAGCAGGTGCAAGGAAAAGATTATTTAGTAGCAGATGGTGACATTCTGCACATCCGATTCAACGTGTGATTCTGGAAGTGCTTCCCGCTTAGCGCTTCCAGAACCGGCCGATCCAACCGCCTTCATTAGCGGTCAGCTGTTGCAGTTCGCCTGAATCGAGCCAGACACCTGCACATTTTTCGCAAGTGTCGATTGTCACGCCCTCAAAGGCGCTTTCCTTGAGTGTGCCATCGCACCTGGGACACTTCATTGACGAAGTGCCGGCTGCCTTTGCCTGCTCAGCAACGGCAATCTTCGCGCGAAGCTTTTCCATGGCGGCCTTGTCCTGCCGGTGAAAGTATTCGTCCTCTAGACCCTTCTTGCGATCTTCAAAAATGTCGGCCATCTGTTCTCCATAATGGTTGCAATGCGTGACTACGGCGGTGGAAGTGTACCACCTTCGGCAAGAATCTTCATGTTCTCGAGAGCACGCGTGAACTGCGTCGTCCTTTGCGTCTTGTCCCTCTCGCGCGCCGCTTCGTCGGCGAGAACCGAGTTGTCATACATCAGCGTGTAGATGAGTTTAGATGTAGTCGCAGTGACCGGCCGCGCCTCGAGTGTGCCGTGATAGAGATTGTACGGACGACCTGCTCTTACCGGCTGCGTGTACGTATACGAAAGGTCGGTCTTCCCGACGAGCACTTCGTTCACCACCGAGCGAACTGCGCCCACCTCTCCATCCTTGCCCGATGTTATGGTGCACGCGATCCGCAACCACTCGCCGATGTCGCAATACTTACCGACGCGCTTCCACACATCGGCAGCGGGGCGGTTAACCGCCATTTCCAGCACGATAGAGATATAGGTCGGATTGGCGACCGCGCTGCTGGCAGTTGCCGGCGGATTCTGCGCCTGCGCAACGGGCGCCAAGAAAACGATCGCTACAAGCCCCAGGCCGGCGAGCATCTTGATTAACTTATCCCGCATGAACTCCTCCAGATAGTTTCGCCTCGCGGCGTGATGTCTCGCAATAAATATGCGCTAACCCGACGCGTCTTGCCAAAGTCGTCATTCCCGCGTAGGCGGGAATCCAGAGAGGACGACACTGAATTCCCGCTTTCGCGGGAATGACGAAATCCACTAAGGAGCTTCCAATGAAGAAGGCAGCGGCGTTTACGGGCTTATGCATTTTGGCAGCGGCAGTTCAGGAATTGCAGCCGCGCAGACTGCCGCCACCCAATGGTTCGCTACATGAAGAGTTCGTGAATGTGCATTCACTTCGGGAGCTCAGCGACGGCAGAGTGCTGGTGACTGAACGAGGCGTGCAGCGGCTTCTCGTGGCCGACTTTCGGGCAGGAACTGTACAAGTGATTTCCAGAAGAGGCGGTGGACCGGGCGAATACGAGCGACTTTTCCCATTCCCTACCCGCGCATTCCAGTGACGGAGCGGGAGAAGAGCGCATGGACTGCGCGTTATATCGTGCCAATACCCGGTATTGGAATTCTGCCTCACAGGGCTATGGACTGGCCCACGAATATTCCGCCGCAGGGCACCACAACTCCGTCGTGCGCGCCCGATGGTCGCATGTTCATACTGCGCAGCTACACAGCCGACAGACAGTACCCACTATACGACATTGTGGATCGTCGCGGAGTGCTGGTGGAGCAGCTGGCACTCGATTCCAATCAGCGAATGATTGGCTTTGGCGCGCGCTCCATGTACGTCGTCACAAAGGATTCAGTGGATCTGGAGCGGCTGTTTCGATATCCGTATCCATGGTGATGATGGCAGGTAAAAGCAGTTGACTTACTGGTAGTATGGCCTTACTGTAGAAGTATGGCCAGCACAACGATAAAGGGTACCTATTCGCTCGATCCGGCAACGATTAGAATTCTGAATCAGGTCGCGCGCCGCTGGGGTGTGTCAAAGTCGGAGGCGCTGCGACGCGCCATCCGTGGCGCGGCCGCTGACCCGTCGGCCGCCGCTCAGGCGTCGGGTGTATTGAAAGCACTCGATCGACTGCAGGGCACGATGGCTATGAACTCCCGTAAGGCTGGACGTTGGGCGACGGAAGTGCGCGCCGAACGCAGGGCGAGCAAGCGAGGCAAGACGCAACCTCGGTGACTCACCTCGATACCAGTTTCCTGATCCGTGCTCTCGTCCGTGGTGCGCCGGAGGATTCACGCCTGCGCGGCTGGCTCCGCGAGGGCGAACCGGTTGGCATGAGTGCGATCGCGTGGTCGGAATTCCTCTGCGGCCCACTTTCTTCGGATGCCGTGGAGGTGGCCGAGCTGGTCGTAGGCGACCCTGTGCCGTTCACAAACAACGAAGCTCTGCTGGCTGCTGAACTTTTCAATAACTCAGGGCGCCGGCGCGGATCCCTCATGGACTGCATGATCGCAGCAACAGCGATCAGCCAGGACGCCGAGCTTGCAACATCGAACACGAGTGATTTTCGTCGCTTCGTGAAGTTGGGGCTGCGCCTAGCGTAAACGCAGCTTCACAATGCTCTGCAGGTCGAGACTGTCCGACTCAATCCCCCATGCCAGAGGACCATCAAACTCGACGAGTGCCAATGACAGCGAGTCTACGACCTGTAGAATCGAAAATGATATAGCGTCGCAACTGTTGCTGAGGAACCAGCATCTCATTGCGGGGGCCGACGCGCAGGTCGCTGAATCTTACTAGTGTGTCGCGCTCAGGCCTTACGAGAACCTCGCTGCGCCAGGCATCTCCTGGCGTTTCAGCCTCGCCTTCGCCGTTTTTACACTCGAGACGAATATTGCGATCAACTCTCCGCATTCCCTGTAATTCGCATCGCACGCACCCGGCTTGGCACAGGTTCCTCGCGCCATGTTCAGCCATGAGCGGGTTTCGCGAAGCTCCTTGAGACCAACCTGCAGCTTGTGCACGAAATCACGCAACGATTCTGCCTCGCACGCCTCCGAATAATTCGCAGCCGGCGAAGTAGACGTTTTGATGAGCTGCTTCCGAAAATGCCTGCCGGCCTCATCGCGCGCGAACGATCGCGTGAGCTGGCAGCAGGCGATGCCGAACGCGTCAAGACGCGCCTGTAGAACCTCGGATTCCCTGGACATAGGTGGCCAATATGCGCGATGGGTAGCCGAGTTCCACCATCATTTCCTTGCGCGCGTCATCCCAATTCCGCAATTCGCCAATTCCCCTCCCCAATTCCCAATTGCCATTTGCCTCTCCAGTATCCAATATCCAATCTCCACCTAGAGCCTCCCCGCCCCATGCCGAACCAGACCAACCCAGTGACAACACCACCCCCCTCCTCCAATTCTTTAGCCGCTCACTACCTCAGCGACACCATCCTGCAGCTCAACAAGCTCAAGGAACTCGCCGAGAAGGCAATCGCGCAGATCGAAGACGAAAAGCTCTTCATCGCGCTGGACGAAGGGTCCAACAGCATTGCAGTAATCATGAAGCACATGGCGGGCAACATGCGCTCGCGCTGGACCGATTTCCTGACCAGCGATGGCGAAAAGCCTGATCGGAAACGGGATACAGAATTCGAGAGTGTGCCAGGGGATTCAGCGGTGCGCATCCGCATGCTGTGGGACGATGGCTGGCGTCGCACGCTCTCTGCGATTGGGGCGCTCACGCCCGACGATTTGCTGCGGACGATAACGATTCGCGGTGAGTCGCACACGGTACTCGAGGCAATCAACCGGCAGCTCAGCCACTATGCGATGCATGTTGGACAAATTGTTTTTGTCGCCAAGCACCTTGCTGGAGCGAAGTGGAAGTCGCTCAGCATTCCGCGCGGCCAGTCGGATTCGTTTGATGTGAGCAAGCGCGGCTCTGCGTTTCGCCTACCCGAAACGGGCCCCGGTTGAGCCGTCACTGGGCCGATACAACAGATACACAATCCCACCAAGTGCGCTCGCGGAAACTATGAACATGAAACCGGTGAGCGACACGAGCGTCGCGACCTGGGCAGTCACTCCATAGAGATCGCCGAGTAGCGTTTCGAAAAGGCCTTCGCGCACGCCGACTCCAGATAGACTGATCGGCAGCGCTGTTATGGTGTTAACAATGGGCATCACCGTGAGGATGTTGCGCACCGATATCGCGTCCGTGAATGCGCGCGCCGCGAAGTAGAACATCACGAAACTCGTGAGGTGCGCGCAAATCGATAGTGCGAATGCCGCAAGCGAGGCTCTCCACGCATGTGCGTAGAGGTGGTAGGCGGCAGCCAGCTCAATGATTTTGCCTCGCGCCGGGAATCTCGCCGGTAGCTTGTGCGCCAGTCCGAAACCAGTGACCACAAATGAAAAGAGAAGCGCCCCCGTTGCAACTGCCAGAATCAGTGTGACAAAGATCAGCAGTGCGCGTGTTGCAGGTGATTGCAGAAAAAGCTGGTACTGAAATCCGATGATCACGGCGCTCAAGACAATCAGGGCGATGAGCCCAATGAGTCTGTCCATGAGTATCGTGAGAAACGCTACTGCTTTCTGTTGACTGGTTTCCCTGAGGAGGTAATACGCCTTGACGACGTCCCCGCCCACCGTTCCCAGCATGAAGAGATTGAAGAACGCCCCAATCATGAATAGCTGAACCACGCGCCGGTAGGTGAGACGTATCTCCTGCACACGCAGAAGGAGGTACCAGCGCAGCGCTCCCAGCAGCGCGACCGCGCCGTATGTCGCGATGCCGGCGAGGAACCAGCTCTTGTCCGCGGCGAGAAGCGCGTCCCACATCTGCGCGCGCTTGAGCGGGTCGCGAAACAGCCAGTAGACCAACCCGACTGTCACTACTACCTGGACGCTTGTTGAAATCACCCGCTTGGCGTTTGGCACCGGCCTGAAGATAATCCAGCTTTGCGTAACTGAGTGATCCCTTCTATCTTCGGCGGTTCAATGTCGTACGCTATCGAGACAAGTGGTCTCGTGAAATCTTTCGGAACGAAGCGCGCGCTGGACGGGATCGACCTCCAGATCCGCAAAGGATCCGTCTACGGACTACCCGGCCCCAACGGCGCCGGGAAGACGACCACGATTCGCATCCTTGCCACTCTGCTCAAACCGGATGCCGGCCGCGTGAGCGTGCTGGGCCATGACGTCGTTCGCGAAGCCAGGGCTGTGCGTGAGAAGGTCAGCCTGACAGGACAATTCGCATCGGTCGACGAGGACCTCACCGGTTTCGAGAACCTTGTGCTGGTTGCGCGATTGCTGGGGCTCTCCTGGCGCGATGCGCGGGAACGCGCTGCACAATTGCTGGAATCATTCGCGCTCGCCGACGCTTCGGCGCAGCAGGTGCGTACATACTCCGGCGGAATGCGAAGGCGCATCGACATCGCTGCCAGCCTTGTGGCCGTTCCGGAAATCCTTTTTCTCGATGAGCCGACGACGGGGCTGGATCCGCGCGGGCGCAACCAGGTGTGGGAGCTGGTGCGCCGTATTGCGGCAGGGGGCACGACTGTTCTGCTCACTACTCAATATCTCGATGAAGCGGATCGTCTGGCCGAGCGGCTTGCTGTGATCGACCACGGGAAGGTGATCGCCGAAGGAACTAGCCGCGATCTCAAGGCGTCGGTGGGTGCGAATGCATTGCATGTGCGGCTCGGGAACGCGGAGCAGCGCACGCTGGCTCAGGAGTTAATCGTTCGAATCGTTGGTAACGGTGTTCTGCCCGAGACAGAACCCATGGTGGTTGCTGTTCGACTGGACCGTACATCGCAAGCCGCCGAGGTACTGGCCGCTCTTGCGACGAACGAGATCGATGTTGCGGAGTTCTCGGTCGGGACACCCAGTCTGGACGAAGTGTTCCTTGCGCTTACTGGTAAGCCTGCGTCATGAGTAGTGGGGCGCTTCTCTCGTTGCGCGCGCGGCCGCGTCCCGCGACGGCTTTGTCCGCGGTATGGACACTTGCGTGGCGCGCGATGCTCAAGATCAAGCATGTGCCCTTTCAGTTGTTCGACGTCACCGTGACGCCGATCATGTTCACGCTGCTCTTCACGTACATCTTCGGGGGCGCGCTCGCAGGCACTCCGCGCGAGTACATCCAGTATCTGTTGCCAGGTGTGCTGGTGCAAACCGTCGTGTTCATCACGGTGTACACCGGCGTGGGTCTCAACACCGACATTCAGAAGGGACTGTACGATCGATTTCGCTCACTACCGATGTGGCAACCGGCGCCGCTCTTCGGCGCACTCGCGGGCGATGTGTTCCGCTATTCCGTAGCGGGTGCCCTGATCATCATCATGGGGTTGATACTCGGCTTCCGTCCCGGAGGCGGTGTGATCGGTGTGCTGTTGGCCCTCGGGCTGGTGCTCATTTTCTGCTTCGCACTCTCGTGGCTCTGGATAATCGTGGGGATGCTGGTGCAAACGCCCGAGTCGGTAATGACGACAAGTTTTGTTTTCCTCATGCCACTGACATTCGCGAGCAATATTTTTGTGGAGTTGTCGACGATGCCGCCGTGGTTACAGGTCGTTGTTGGTCGCAACCCGGTGACGTATCTGGCGAATGCATCACGCGGGTTGATGCACGGGACGCCCGCGACGGCTGACATTGTCTGGGTGCTCGTGGCGTCGACCGTGATTGTGCTGGTGTCCGCGCCCGTGGCTATGCGACTTTATCGCAAGGAACGGTGAGGTTCGCAGCGAAACGATGGCGCGCGCAGGAAATTGATGGTGGTTTTTCGGCTGCATGTCGTATCATGGCGGGATGATTGATGATCCCATTCCAGCTTTGAAAAAGCAGCTCGCCGCGGAAGTCCTGCTCAGTGTAGATGATCAGCATTGGATGATCGGGGCGAGCCTGCTCGGCCTCGACTACGCGCGTATGTGCCACCTTCGCAAGGGCAGAATAGAACGATTCTCCGTTGAGAGGTTGATCCGGATGTTGGTGAGCGTGAACCGGCGGGTGGACGTTGCGGTGGTCAATACCGGTCCAGAGCGCATCCCGTGGGTTCGCGAGCTGTTTCCGCACCTCGCGCAGCGAAAGGCGAGCTTGCGTCGCGCACATCTCCTTCGGCTGGATCCTATTGACAAATGTGTCAATAGGATTGCAGAGGAACAGATGCAGCTGAGATAGGATTGGCCCCACTCTTCGGCGATCGAAGGGTCAAGGCCCATCAGTTTGCTCATGATCAGTCCGTTATTGTGTGAGACCAAAACGGATTGCCGCTTGCGCGGCAATGACAACCGAATTGTCATTCCGGCGAAAGCCGGAACCCATTTTTGCGCGAGACAAGTCGCTGCCCACCGTTGGAATGCTATTTGCCTTGAGGACAACCGCTATCAGTTTGACGCAAATTGGCGCCGAACGACTCAACCGCGAATACTCGCCCAGAGGGACTCCTACCATGCCGCAAATTGATTCACTCGAAGCCCTGCTTGTCAACGAACTGCGCGACCTGCTCGACGCTGAGACAAAAATTACCAAAGCGGTTCCCAAAATGATCAAGGCAGCCAGCGCGGAGGAACTCAGCAGTGCACTGCAGAACCATCTCAACGAAACGGAGATGCACATTACCCGTCTCGAGACGGCCCTCGCGCTGCTCGAGCAGCCTGTGAGGGCCAAAATGTGTCACGGAATGAAGGGCCTGCTCGAAGAAGGAAGCGAGCACATGAAGGAAGACTACTCCGACCCGGCGCTCTGTGACGCCGCCATCATCGCCTCTGCGCAAAAAGTCGAGCACTACGAAATCTCCGCCTACGGAACCGCTGCAACGTTTGCCAAGCTCCTCGGTCACGACGAAATAGTCGAGTTGCTGGGCGAATCTCTGGAGGAAGAGAAGAAAGCGGACGAGACCCTTACGGCCATCGCGGAATCAATGGTCAATCCCAGTGCGGCGATGGGCGCGAATGAGGATGTGAACGGTGGTACCTCGCAGGCAAATGGCCATCCGACCAGATCGCGTTCGAAGGCGCCCGCCCGATCCCGGCGCAACCGAACAACGACACAGCAATAACAACCGGATAACAGCGGTGAGACGTACTGTTCGTCTCACCGCTGCCGCAGGAAAACAGCTATCCCGGCGGCCGCGCTTCCCTCGTGAACAATATCCCCGTGTACTGCATCTCATCCCAGGTCTGCTCACCCCAGCGAACCAAAGCGGTCGCATCTGGATTGCTCTTGTTCGTCGGCGAGTTGTCGTACCACGCGGATGACTCGATGCGCGAGCCGGCGGGAATAACGAGCGGCTCCTTGAACATGTAGTAAGTCTGCCAGTTGAAATCGTAATTCGGCACGTTGAGTATCATGCGCGACTGCCCGTCGGGGGTGACGAGTCTGTATTCCCAACGTTTGCCGCGCAGGTGAGTGTGCGGGAAAATTCCATAGATGCGTGCGCCATCAGTGAAACTGACCTGAGCGTCCACGCGATGATCGCTCGCGCCAGCCGGAATCTCCAGTCGCAGGTTGACGAAATACGACACGCGCATCTCCTGCGCGGGCGGTTGCTTCGCGAACACCATCGCAACGCTGGATTGATCCTTCATCGCCATTCCATGTGCGGTGTAGTGCATCTGGAAGGTCAACACCGCGCCGGCGGGGATCCTCATAGCGGTTCCGGCTGGGAAAACCTGCGCGTTGGTGCCGGGCGCTGTCGTAGCGATCAGTGCACCCAGAGCCTGGCCCTGGCCTGCAGCATTCCCTCCACGTCCCACAGCCGCAGCACCACCAGCACCCGCTCCACCAGCGGCGCCACCTGCGGCAGCCGCACCAGCTGCACCAGCGACGGGGCGAACGCGCGAATACACAAGCACATGATGCACAACTTCCCGAGCGCCGGGCATGATCTCAATCGCCTGCACCCACCTGTCTTCCTTGAAGTTGGTGGGGACCCTGAAGTACTGATAGTCGATCGTGCCCTGTGCCGGCACTTCGTACGGCGTAAGCATTGTGATAACGGTATCGGGAGTGCCGATGCTCCATCCAGTTTCAAATTTCGGAACAGGCGGCAAATCTCGAGCATTGCCAAGCGGAGCTCCCCCATCTATCCAGCGAACTATCGCGCTCTTGTCGGCGTCAGAAAGACGGCGATCGTTGCTGAAGACGTCGCGCGGTCCGTCGGCGTGCCAGGGGGGCATGATGCCCTTGGAGACATAATTGCGCATCTCGTCGACATTCGCCTTCGCATCTTCGTAACTGAGCAACGACATCGGCGCCATCCCCTGCGGTCGATGACAGCTGGCGCAGTTCTTATTGATGATGGGTGCGATGTCGCGCGTGTACGTTGGGGTCTGCTGCGCCTGTTGCTGGCTCTGTTGCAGTGAGCCTGTACCCGCAGCAATTCCGCCCGCGCCAACCGCGGCGACGAGAAGCGCGAGTGAGCTGGCTGCGCGCCGGCTCGCGTGTGCGCCGGCTTTGTTATCGGTCATCATCGAAACCCTGATTATTGAGTGACCGATAATGTAATGCCGCCCGCGGAATGCGGAAGAGACTCAGGCCCCGCACGGGGAAGCTTGCCGAATTCCTATCGCGAACCCAGTGTGAAATTCAGACCGAACGCGAATTGGACACTGGAGCCGTTCGCCAGTGTGAGGCGCAATTCACCGAAGGGATGAACCCGGCCAGCGATCGTCTCAAATCCAGCCAACAGATTGAGGCCCGTGTCCGTGTTGCTGAAGCCACCGCTTGAGAAACGGGTGATGTTCAGGCCGCCGCCGAGATACAACCATTCGAGACTCTGGCCAGCTACGCGCAGCTTGAGGTCCGCATTAAGCGCCCAGAGCGATCCGGCGTCGACGAGGAACAGGTCAAACGAGGGATAGAACTCGAGAAAGCTGGAGATGGGAGCACTGAACTGGGCACCCAGCGCTACTTCCTCGATATCGAAGTTGTAAGCGATGTGCGGGCCAAAATGCGAGCGGTGCGCTTGCGCAGCCGCGGGCGCGACAGTGGCGCTGAATACCATTAGAACGAGCGCGAAGGAAACTGCTGACAGGCGTGATTTCACTGCTTCTCCGGGAAAGGTGACTGAATGCGTGACTCTGGGCAAACCCACGCATAAAGCCGGCCACATCCGTATGTTTTCACGAAATCAACAGATTCTGGAGGAGTAATGCCGTCGCTCTCTCGTCGGGATTTCCTGTCAACCGCAGCGGCCACAGCGGCCGCAGGTATTTTTGGCCGCGACGCGTTTGCGCACGTGTTGCAGGCACAACAGGCACAGCCCGTGTTCACTCCCATTCGGCGCAACGTGGGATTCTTCACAATGCGGGGCGGACGATTGGCTGGCTCGTGAACCCCGGTGCAGTTGTAGTGGTCGACAGCCAGTTCCCGCCGGAGGCGACAGCCTGTCTCGCGGGACTGAATCAGCGATCCAGCAACAGGGATGAAGTCATGGCCATGCGAACTCCGCTCGCGGGTTTTTGAATCTTATGGCCCCTTTGGACAAATGGGAGCGCGGGAGATTCTTACTTGTGCTTATGAGGAAGTCACTACAGGAGGTGAGTAATCGAACGATCGTTCGATCTCGGCCTCCAGCAGCGCCATGCATGTGGCTGCGACAGAGGAGCTGTCACACTGCGAGCCGTCTGCAGACTTCCACACACACGCGCCCTCGCTAGGCGTGACCGGTATGAAAATCAATTCGGAGACAATCGTGGCTCCTTTCTGATTTGCACCGCGCTGCGAGACGATGCCACGCCACACGATTATTTGCAGCTCACCGAGCGCGGCATGACCGTCACGAGTGACAAACCAGGAAACACTGACGGCAGCCGAGGCGGCCTGAAGCACGCAACCTGAGGGCATGCGATGTGTTTCTATACGTGAGGCAGTCGGCGAAGCGCGCTTCACTTCGCGTTCAGGTGCCAGCTGATTCAGCAGAGCAGTAACAGAACGCTGCACGGCGTTCTTCGTTTTGGCGCTGGGTGGTGCGATCCAGGGGATGCGAACTGTAGATTCGGTCATATGTGCTTGGCACTCATATAGGTGAGGCGCGCAGGGAGCGGCGCTCAATGGTAGGAACCAGCTTCGTGTTTCTGATACCCCACACTTCCAAACGTAGCACAAGGCTCGAGGTCGGTGCCCTCACATTCCTGTCAGCCTTCGACTGATTGCGCGCAGCTTCGCGCGTGCTGCCTGATCATATGCCTGTGGCTGAGCGCGCGATGGCTGCAGCTGCTCATAGAACTGTCCGGTTCCCGGATTGGCGGAATGCACGAGATTGAGCACCGACTCTGCGCCTTCGGCAACTGTCGATCGCGGAGTGCCTCCCACGTTTCGCACCATTTCCGTATCCATCTGACTGGCGGGATGTACTGCATTCACCGTCACCCTCGCGCCCGCGAGTTCGCTGGCAAGGTCGAAGGTGAACATGACTTGAGCGAGCTTACTCTGCCCGTAGGCCATCTGGCCCGAATAGCCGCGCGACTGATTGGGATCGTCCAGGTTGATCGAATTCTGCGTGCGCGATGCGACCATGATGATGCGCGAGGGCGCGCTCCTCACCAGCAACGGCTTCAGCATGTGCGTCAGTAGGAAGCCGGAGAGATAGTTCACCTGAAAGGTGAGCTCGTTACCGTCGGTGCTCAGCTCCCGCGTGCTGGCGCCGCGCAGCCAGATTCCCGCGTTGTTGATCAGGACGTCGAGCCGCTGGTAGTCCTTCAATATGGTATTGGCGAACCCTCGAACCTGCGCGAAGGATGCAAGATCCGCGGCGTAGAACCGCGCGGTCCCTTTCCCTGATTTCTGGATGTCGGCCACAACCTGCATCCCACGCTCGCGGTTGCGTCCATGTACAATGATGTGCGCGCCAGTGGCTCCCAGCCGCAACGCAACTTCCCGCCCCAGTCCGTCGGTTGACCCGGTGATGAGAATGACGCGGGCGCCAGCAGGTGGCGGGCTTCCCTGGCCCTGAATCGCCTGTTGCTGATCGGGACGGTCGGTCCCGACGCACATGGCGATGCCAAGCGCGATCAGACGGACCCATGTGGAGGACATATCGGGGAAATCTACGATTGAATCATTCCCCGTGGTGTGCGCATATTATCCCGAAAGCGCCATAACGACTGCGAGGTCGAATATGAACCGCACACTGCGTTTCGGCTCCACGGGCAATGATGTCGCCGAGCTTCAGAAGGGACTCAACCTCCTGTCGTCTGCGCTCGCCGCGCTCGTCGCGGACGGCGTCTACGGGACAAAGACAACAGGGCGTGTGAAAGAGTTTCAGAGTGGACACGCGCTGGTGCCGGATGGTGTCACCGGCCCCCTTACCTGGCAAACCTTCCTCGATCTGCTGGCGCAAGTTCCACCCATCCCCCCAGTCGGCGCGCTGGACCCACGCCTCCCGCTGGTCCTCCTGATAGCGCAACAGCATTTTGGTGTGGTGGACTTTCAGCAAATGGTCGGAGGCCGACCGAAGGGGATCGATTTCCTGATCGAAATGTTCAGCGTCGCAGCCGGGACAACGCTCACCGATACCAACTTCCGGAATCCGATCACCAAGGTGTGGAGCCAGGAACCGTGGATCAGCAACCCGAATGAGCAGAAGAAGAGCTGGTGCGGAATCTTCTGCGTTTACTGCTATAAGAAAGCAGGCTTCAATGTCTCGTGGAGCCTCAAGCTGGGAAAACCTTCCAACAATTTCGTGCTGAGCAGCTTCAGTTCCAGCTTTGTAAAAAACATCCACGCGGCCGACATGGGAACCATCGCGACAAAGAGCCACCACTTCCTCATCGAAAGCGTTAACGGCACCGGTCCCACGCCCGTTCTGTCGACGATCGACGGCAATCAGGCATTCGGCCGTATCACGCGGCGGAACACCCATCGCGTCGGCACGGACAATTTCAATTATTACAAGCTCAGTTGATCGGAAGCGAACAGCGACTACTTGCCACACAGCTTCGTTATGCCCAACGTTGTGCACGTTCCACCACCCCAGCGTGCAACAGCTGAACCACTAATGCTGACATGAACGAAGTTCCTGCGCGGCTCGCAGCGGCACTCTCCGACCGATACTCTATCGAGCGGGAAATCGGCGCCGGCGGAATGGCCACCGTCTATCTTGCGCACGACGTCAAGCATGATCGCAAGGTGGCGCTCAAGGTCCTCAAGCCCGACCTCGCAGCGGTGCTGGGCGCGGATCGCTTTGTAGTTGAGATCAGGACCACCGCCTCGCTCCAGCATCCCCACATCCTGCCGCTCTTCGACTCGGGAACCGCGGACGGATTTCTCTACTATGTGATGCCTTTCATCGACGGCGAGACGTTGCGCGCCAGGCTCGATCGCGAAACGCAGCTCGGCATTGAAGAGTCGGTAAGAATCGCCACCGACGTCGCGAGCGCGCTGCATTACGCGCACACGCACGGCGTCATACACCGCGACATCAAACCGGAAAACATTCTGTTGCACGACGGCCGCCCGGTGGTCGCTGATTTCGGAATCGCGCTCGCGGTGAGCGCTGCCGCTGGTGGGCGCATGACGGAGACCGGACTGAGTCTCGGCACACCGCACTACATGTCACCGGAACAGGCGACTGCAGACAAGGACATCGGCGCGCGGTCCGACATTTATTCGCTCGCAAGTGTCCTGTACGAGATGCTCACAGGCGAACCGCCGCACATGGGGAATTCGGCGCAGCAGATCATCATGAAGATCATCGCCGACACGCCGCGTCCTGTTGCCGAGTTGCGCAAAGCGGTGCCACCGCACATCGGCGCGGCGGTTGCAATGGCGCTGGAGAAATTACCAGCGGACCGCTTTGATAGCGCGAAGGCCTTTGCCGAGGCGCTCGGAAACAAAGCGTTCACCACCACCGTCGCGGGCGCAACAGGCCAGGCCGCGCACCGTGGCGTGTCCAATCGTGTCTTCGCAGGAACCGCAGTTGTGGCGGCGATTGCAATTGTTGCGGCCCTCGCGGGATGGGTACGTCCCGATCGTTCTGAAACGCGCGTGCTGCGTTATGAAGACGGCCTGGTGAGTGACAGTATTTTCGGCGGCGCACCTGGCTCTTATATGGCACTGTCACCCGACGGGAATACGATTGCCTTCCGAGGCGGCAACCTGCTGAAATCGCGAATCTACATTCGCCAGCGAGACCGGCTCACAGCAACGCCGCTCGACGGCACCGAGAATGGCACCACCCCTTTTTTCTCCCCTGATGGGAAGCAAATTGGTTTTTGTGTACGACCTACTCCCACGTCCCCCTGCGAGTGGAAGAAGGTGCCCGCTGGTGGTGGCGCCGCGCTACCGCTTGCCGTAATGGGGCCGGCTGATGGCGCAGCATGGGCGCCCGATGGCATGATCTACGTCCGTAGCATCGGTGGTCTCGCCCGAATTCCCGAGTCAGGGGGCACGCCTGTGCCGTTCACCAGAATTGACAGCGCATCGGGCGAACAGAATCATCGTTGGCCAACGGTACTGCCAGGTGGGGGAATTCTCTTCATCGCTGCCACGTCATCTGGCGTGCGACTCGCCGCCGCCGATGCCAAGGGAAAACACAAGGTATTTGTTGTATCGGCCATCATCGCGAAGTACCTGCACACCGGGCACGTTGCCTACGTGACGGCGGAAGGGATGTTGATGGTGGCACCATTCGATCCACGACGACTGGCTGTGACGGGTGAAGGAGTCGCTGTGGCGGAGGGAATTGGAGTTCGGCGCAACTTCGTTGTCGACCTCGACATGTCGTCCAGCGGGACACTTGTCTACTCGGCAAACTCGGCAAACTCAGTGAGCGGAGACGACGAGGTCGCCTGGGTTAATCGCGACGGTACTGATCGAGGGGGCGAACGATGGCTTGCTGACTTCGGCGATCTGGCCCTTTCACCTGATGGCGGGCGACTGGCTGTAACCATTCGGGTGATTCCTCCGAGTTCGGCGACAAATTCAGCGCCGGCGCCGACGACGGAACTGTGGGTAAGGCAGGGCGAGCGTGGTGCACTTTCGAAACTGACATTTGCCAGTGGTGGCTCCGTTTCTGAACCCAGATGGACAACGGACGGACACTCGCTCGCTTATTCCGCCACGATCGATGGCAAGTTCGGAGTATGGTTGAGGCGGGCAGATGGCAGCGCACCTGCGACTGCGCTGTTCACCTGGGATCGTGCTATCAATACCATTGCGTGGGCCCCCGACGGCGCGTTGCTCATGGATGCGGCTGGTCCTGAGGGACGCGACATTTTCACTTTGCGGCCCGGGACAGACAGCGTACCGAAACTTCTCTTTTCAGAACCGGGGGCGCAGTCGCTCCCCGCTGTCTCGCCGGATGGACGCTGGCTCGCGTACGCGAGTACTGAAACGGGACGCGCCGAGGTTTATGTGAGGCCGTATCCTAACGTGAACGCGTCGCGCACGCCTGTCACGTCGCAAGGTGGCAGTCAACCTGGATGGTCAAAGTCGCTGCGCGAACTGTTTTATGTCCGTCGCGGATCGGATCAGGGCGACCAAGTCGGCGAGATGCATTCAGTGATGATTCCGCCCGGCAATTCCTTCACTGTTGGAGAGGACCGCATTCTGTTCACGCAGCCGCGCACTATTGGTTATTGGGGCGTGACTCCGGACGGGCAGAGATTCGCCGTGGTTCGCGGACAGCGCGGCGCGACCGCATCGGGCAACTCGCTGATTGTTGTGGAGAACTGGTTTGCGGAGTTGAAGGCGAAGCTCATTACTGAACGCTGAATACTGACTACTGAATGCAGAAGTGTGCCAATTGACATAGCCATACGGCTATGGCTATGTTCCTATCATGAAGACCATGGCAATCGGACAATTCAAGGACAGGTGTCTCAAGACCATCGATGACATTGCCCGAACCAGAACGCCCGTGATCATCACCAAACGCGGGCGACCGGTCGCGAAACTGGTGCCTTACGTCGAGGCGGCTCCGACAAACTCCCTCGTGGGCAGTGTCATCAAGGAATCCGGAGATCCCTTCAGCACCAATGAGAGCTGGGATGCGGGCACTCCTTGATACGCATGCCTGGCTCTGGTGGGTGACGGGCGACCGACGGCTGTCGCAGAAAGCCAGGAGGCGGATCGAGTCCGCCAAGCGCGCACAATCCCTGTATGTCTCGGCCATCTCAATTTGGGAAATCGCCAAGAAGGTTGAGAAAAAACAGCTTGTGCTGGACAGAAATCTGGATTTGTGGATCGATCTCGCTGTCGACAACTCCCAGCTGCAGGTCATTGAGTTGAGTCGTGCGATTCTGCTCGATAGCTGCCGCCTACCGCAGCCGTTTCACGGAGATCCTGCCGATCAGATCATCGTCGCCAGTGCGAGGGAAAGCGCCATCAGTCTCATTTCCAAGGATGAACGGATCCGATCGTATCCCCACGTGCAGTCGTTCTGGTAGGCGTGGGTTTCGTTTTTCGTTCAATATTCAGTCAACCGGATCGAGTGCGCGTAAACTGCGGCGCAGAGGAGTTGATCTTCTGGCAGGACGTGCTGTTGTCAGGACTCTGCATCCATTTCTCGCGTCCGAATTTCCAGAATTCAAGTTGGAGCAGGCCCTGAGAACCGGGATGGTTCCTCTGGTGGTCACCGCCGCCGATCCTGAGGACACACTTCGCAGCTACGCAGCGGTTTATGTCGAGCAGGAAATAAGGGCGGAGGGACTGGTGCGCGACGTGGGAAACTTTTCGCGATTCCTCGAAGCTGTCAGCTTTTCGCATGCATCTGTGCTGAGCGTAGCGAACGTTGCCCGTGAAAGCGCGGTGAGTCGCAAGACCGTAGAAGGGTTTCTCGAGATACTCGAGGATCTGCTGCTTGCCTTCCGCATTCCTGTATTCACCCGGCGCGCTCGACGGATGGTTGCGGCTCATCCAAAGTTCTATCTGTTCGACGCTGGAGTATACCGGTCACTGAGACCATCGGGTCCGCTTGATCGCGCACAGGAAATCGATGGCGCTGCTCTCGAGGGGCTGGTCGCGCAACATCTGCGCGCATGGATTGCCTACTCCAACAGCGATCAGAAGCTCTATTACTGGCGGACCAGATCTGGCGTTGAAGTGGATTTTGTGCTCTACGGCGATGCAGGACTCTGGTGTTTGCAGGTTCAGAATTCAGCAGTTGTACGGAACGCCGATCTCAAGGCGCTCAAGGCATTTCGGGAGGATTACGCCGAGTGCACCCCGTTGCTGTTGTATCGTGGAACTGATCATCTCAAGGTGGATGGAATTCAATGCGCACCGGTGGATTGGTTCCTGCGCAACCTTCGACCGGGAAGTGGTATCCCGCTCGCGCCACGTTGATATGTTGTTGCGTCTGTCGTTCCGTATTCAGCACTCATCGCACAGCAATCTGTATTGGCTTCCGGCTGATCCTTTCACATGCGCTGGACGGGATACCTGACGATTGTCGGCACATCATCCGCATCGGTTTCGACTACCCAGACAGCCGATTTCGTTGTCGCGACGATGCGCCCTGGCCTTCTCAAACCGATCGTGCCCGCGAGTCGGCCGAGTGAGTCGAGCACGTCGTAGCGTCGCATGCTGAGTGGTGGCATCACGAACCCTTCGCGCGCGAGCCAGATGAAGCCGTCCGTCCCCACCACTATGTCGCTCACGGGCGGGAAGAAAGCCGGCTTGCCCACCGTATCGCTCACCAGTTTGCGCGCGACCGCGCGCGACGGATAGTTGTCGGCGAGGTCATTGGTGAGAACGTCGATGACCGAATCGAGTTGCGCGGGCGGCACACGCTTTGGGACAAAACGGATATCGACCGAGAATGAAAGCTTCCCGTTCCCATCCCATTTGCGCACGCGATAGCGCGCGGACGCGGAGTCGCGCGGGATGGTGCGATCGACCGCGATGACCGCCGAACCGGTGGACGCGACGCGCCAGAGCGGTGTATCGGCAAAATGATTGGGCCCGGGAAAATGGAGCCATGGGGGAACGTCGAGGTAGAGCGGCGTCGAGGCCTGCGGCATCCACGCGAGCGTGTCCCTGACTACGCTGTCACTCTGGAAGAGACCGAGTATGCCGACGGTGCCGTGCGCTGGTGCACTGCCGCGCTGAGGTGGCGCAGATGGTACCGCGATGTAACCTGGCATCCTGCCATTTGTAAGAATGCCGCGCGCGGTGTATGACGACGTTGTTCTTGGGGCTGTTCTCACCGAGGCCCGTGGCAGTGGGCGCGAAGAGAGATATTGGCCACTCTTGCTGAAAAAAAGGACGCGGCTCGCGCGGGTGTCGGCGCCCCATACTGAATCGCCGATGAGCCCTGCAAACGCAACCCGGGAGAATTCTCCCGGACCCTGCCCTTCTCTGCTGATTCGTCGTGCAAGAGTTCCCCGCGCGTCGAAGAGAAGAAGCGCCGTGATTTTCGAGTCGACGACGAGAAGAGAGTCCTCTCCAACCGGCGTGGCGCTCATGATTTCGGTGAGCTCGACGCCGCCGGTCGCGGAGCTTCCTCCAATGCGGATGGTTGGAGTGCCGAGGGTCCATTCGGCGACGGGGGTAGTTGAGTTGCGCGCGGAGGCCGGGTTGCGCGCCGCATAAATCGCGAACGAAAGAAGTAGGGTGACTGTTGCAAGGCGCGCTATTGTGGGAGTTCGCATGACCGTTCTCCTACTATGTGTGTTTTGTAATTCAGTATCCAGTACTCAGCGTTCAGGAATTATGCTGCACCGACGGTAACTCCAGGCGGTTCGGCGTATGCCAGGGCGTTCCATTCTCGTATGGTAGCGCATGGTACATGAGGCTGGCAAGAAGCGCCGTACTCTAACAGCGCAACATGGGTTCCGGCTTTCGCCGGAATGACAACCCCTGGACGTTCAGAGTTCAGAGTTCAGAGGTGAGGAGACCCGTGACACGTTTTCCGTCCCTTTTCCGCGTCATCTCCCGAACCTGGTGGTGCCCCCACCGGCCACACAATGGAGATGACCATGACAAGAAACACACGGCTGCGCAGCCTTTGCCTGGCGGCACTTTGCGCCACAGCGGCTTGCAGCAACGACAGTACCGCCCCGATTGACCCCGCTACCGAGACCCGCTGGGACGCCGACCTCACCATCCGCTTCGTGAGAGCGTCCGGGGAGAGTGCCTGCGACGGCACGAATATCCTCGGCGCGATTAACCCCGGCGAGTTCCAGTATCGCATCGCCGCCAGTTTCGGCACGAAAACAGAGACCACCCAGTCCACCAACTACGGCACAGTGAATGGCACGAGTCACGATCTCAGCACCACCGAGACCTACAACTTCACCAATCAGACGTGGACGTTCAACAACCTCAAGCTTGGTGATGCGGTGAAGCTTGATATGTGGGCGACTGAGTGGGATGGTGTCTCAAAGGATGACTACCTGAACAACATGCATGCGTCACTCAATGTGGTGCCCAGCTCTCTGCTGCCGTCGGGTGGCACGCGCATCGACCGGGCCCTCGGCGTTGGAAAAACGACATGCGGCCTGACAGTCATCTTCGATGTGACGGTGCGCACCCGCGTGGTGAGCGTGAGCTGACCATGTCAGTCGGCGAGCTGTGTGGTGAGATATGCCCGCGCGGCTCGCCAGTCGCGATTCACACTCGACAGCGACACCCGCAGGACCTCAGCAACATCTGTGAGTTGCAGCCCAGCAAAGAAGCGCAGCTCGACAATCTGTGCCTGGCGCGGATCGAGACTGGCGAGGCGTTGCATCGCTTCGTCCAGCTCGAGCAATTCCTCTGCGCTGGAATCTTCACCAGACTCCTCGTCGAGCAGCGTCACAAAAGCTTCGCCACCGCCACGCTTCTGCGCCTTACGCGCAACGGCGTGATCGATCAGGATCCTGCGCATCGCGCGCGCCGCAACAGCAAAAAAATGGGCGCGGTTCTTCCAGTCTGTGTTGCGCTGACCGACGAGTTTGAGGTAGGCCTCGTGCACGAGCGCCGTCGCGCTCAACGTGTGCCCTTCACTCTCGGCGCGGAGCCGCGCGGCCGCAATCTTCTTGAGTTCTTCGTAGACCAGAGGAAACACACGATCGACCGCATCGCGCGGAGCACCATCGAGAGATGCCAGCAGATCGGTGATGTCGTGGTTGTCAGTCATCGGCGTCCCCCTGCCCTCCCACTTTCGGCTTCGTGGACTGCACACCGGTGGCCGCGGAAAGCCGCGCCGCCGCTTCGCGCGTGCGCCGATCTTCTGCCCCGAACCTGGATTCGATCAGCGCACGTCCCTGCTCGAGCAAGGGGAGTGCTTCAACGGTGCGCCCCATCAGCGCGAGACAACTCCCCAGCCGACTTTGCGTGTCTCCTATCAACCAGTGGTCGGCTGGCAGCGCTTTCTCACGGATCTTGAGTGCCTCCGCCAGTAGTGGCTGCGCGTCGCTCGGGCGATTGCGATCGATGAGCACCCCGGCAAGTCCCACGAGACTGTAAGCAATGTGCGGATGTCCCGGTTCGAGAACCGCGCGCCGCAGGGCCAGCGCCTCGCGAAAGGTACGCTCCGATTCCTCCAGCTTTCCCGCGGCGCGCAATGCTGCCGCGAGTTCATTGAGACTCACCGCCACATACGGGTGTCGCGCGCCGAGTGCATCCTGTCGGATAGAGAGCGTGCGCCGGGTGAGCGACTCGGCATCGGCCGCAGCGCCACGATCTTCGAGCAGCAGCGTCGCCAACTGACCGATGCTGTTCGCCACGCTGGGATGATTGGGACCGAGTGCGCGCTCCTTGATGGCAATAGCTTCGCGATACAGTGGCTCGGCTGCATCGATTTTGCCGAGTTCGCGCAATATCCCCGCATGGTTGGAAATCGCGGTGGCGAGTGCTGCGTCGTCCTGCTTGCCCGACAGGCGAAAGACGCGCAGCGTCTGGGCCAGCAGCGGTTCCGCATCCGCCGGACGTCCCATCTGCCAGAGCACATTTGCGAGATCGTTTCCCACGACTGCGACGCCGAAATCATCCGGGCCCGAGAGCGCAATCATTCCATCATACGCCCTGCGTTGCGCGACTTCGGCGCGCTGCAGGTCGCCAAGTTCCCAATAGGCGCTGCCCAGCGCATTGGTCACCTGCACCTGCAGCCGCGACTCGGGATGATCCATCATCGCGATTGCAGAGTCGGCACGCTCGAGAAGGTCGACAGCTTTTCTGTAGTCACCAAGGGAGCGATAAGTCGAGCCGAGCACCGAGAGGAGTGACGCGCGGACAGCGGGTTGTTCCGCGAGATCGGCGTCGATGCGGCTGACAGCACTGGCGAGCAGCTGACCTGCTGTGCGATTGATGCCGGTCGGCGCGTCGCGGTTCAACGCCATCGGATCGGGCGCAGTAAAGATGCGCTGAAGGAAGCCCGCCACCTGCTCGTACTTGCGCGCCTCGAGTTGAGCCTGCGTGCGTTCCTCTCGCAGCCGAACCGTGTACCATCCAACGCTGGCGCCGGTGATCACGAGGCCCGCAATTGTCGCGGCGACTGCAGCGCGGTTGCGGCCGGCGAATTTTCGGACACGGTACAGCGCCGAATCGCGTGTGGCTGTAACTGGATGCCCGGAGAGCAGCCGGCGCACATCATCCGCAAACGCTCCCGCCGATGGATAGCGACGATCGGGTTCCTTGCGCAGCGCCATCATCACGATGTTGTCGAGGTCTCCAGCGGCACTTCCGAGTCGCCGTGTCGCGATGGTCCCCGGCCTCCGTGGTGTGTCGCTGAGGATCGCTTCTTCCAGCGCGCGCCCTGTTAGCGCTTCACCGTGGGGGCGCGTGCCTGTGACCAGTTCGTACAGCAACACGCCGAGTGCATAGACATCCGTGGCAGTGGTGACTGGTTCACCGCGGATCTGCTCAGGCGCGGCGTGCGCTGGGCTCATCGGTCGCACGCCGGTGCGAGTGAAGTCGCCTTCGTCGCGTTGATCGCCCGTGAGAACCTTGGCAATTCCAAAGTCGAGCAGTTTGGCAACGCCGCTGCTGTTCACCAGGATGTTGCCGGGCTTGAGGTCGCGATGCACAACCAGTCTGGCATGCGCGTACTGCACCGCGTCGCACACGCTGGCGAAGAGAGCCAGGCGGTCGTTCAGCTTGAGGTCGTGTGACTCACAGTAACGGTCGATGTGCTCACCCACCACCAGCTCCATCGAGAACCATGGCAGCCCTTCGTCTGTCAGTCCACCGTCGAAGAGTCGGGCGATGTTGGGATGAGAGAGGCTGGCAACGATCTGCCGTTCGTGACTGAATCGTCGCACGATCTCGTCGGAGTTCATCCCGCGACGGATTACCTTCAGAGCGACTTGATGCGAGAACCCTTCATGCTCGGCGCGATACACAGTACCCATGCCGCCCTGGCCGAGTCGCTCTACAATAAGGTAGGGACCAACGCGCGAGCCGATCATACGGTCAGGCGGAGCCGTTGTCTCGTTGCCCTCGGATGCGAGCAACGGAGAGAACAACTGCTGCGCCGACTCAGCCAGGATCGAGGCCGGATCGAGATCGGCCTGCAGCATCGCGATCAGCGTCGCCTGGATAGCGGGGTCGGCCTCCGACGACTTCACCCATGCCATCCGTTGGTCTGCAGGAAGCTCGATGGCCTTCTGAAAAAGCTCCTGGACGCGAGGCCAGTGCTGTGTGATCAGGTCCTTCGTTTCACGTCGAACAACCATGGTGGACTATACGCGCCGAAGGCGGAGCCGTCAATCAAAATGTGAAAGCAGATGATACCCAGGCCAGGTTAGTCGGCAGCGATACACAAGGGGTAAAGCTCTCCGGTATTAACTCGGCGATGCTCTCAATCGCCAAACTACACTGGATTCCCGCCTGCGGCGGGAATGACGGGAGTTCCCCTCCCGTTCAGAGTTCAGGGCGCTTCTTGTCCGCGAGCAGCTGCAACAGCGTGTTCAGTTCAACCGGTTTCACCAGGTGATGATCGAAACCCGCTTGCTTCGATTTATTCCGGTCTTCTTCCTGGCCCCATCCGGTGAGCGCAACCAGAAACATCTTTTCTCCCCATGCCGTCTGACGGATGCGACGGGCTGCTTCGTAACCATCGAACCCCGGCAATCCTATGTCCAGAACCACGACGTCGGGTCTGAACTCATCTGCCGAACGCACCGCCTCCGCACCATCAAATGCAAGCTTCGTGGTGTGGCCGGCGATGCTCAGCAATTCGCTCAGTGACTCCGCACCATCAGTGTTGTCATCCACCACAAGAATGCGCTGGCGGGGAACGGGCACTGTCCTCCGTGCTGCGGCGACCATGCCGATGTGATGCGGGTCGGCCTGGGTAACGGGAAGGCGAACAATGAACTCTGATCCTTTGTCCGCTCCCTCGCTGCGGACCGCAACTGTGCCTCCATGCATTTCCACCAATTCCTTTACGAGTGACAGTCCGATTCCCAGTCCCCCTTGTGAGCGACCCAGCGTTCTGTCAACCTGAGTGAACATGTCGAAGATCATCGGAAGTTGTTCAGCAGGAATGCCCGCTCCGGAATCTTTCACCGACACAGCGACCTCGCTCCCGTCGAGACACGCTGTTATCCGTATGCGGCCACCTTCGCCTGTGTATTTGAGGGCATTGTTTACAAGGTTATTGAACACCTGGGTCAGTCGCACAGGATCCGCGTTCAGCCAGACTGGTTCCTGCGGGAGTGCGAGCGCGAGTTCCAGCTTCAATTTTTCGGCTGTCGGACGAGCCGTGTCGAGGACCGAACGCAGTACGTCTGAGAGTTCAATGGTCTCCCTGCGAAGATCGATCTTTCCGCGGCTGATGCGTGCAACATCGAGGAGATCATCGATCAGTCGCGACATCTGCGCAACCTGTCGTTCCATTGTGGCGAGCGCCTTTTCGATCATGGCCGGATCGTTTTCCGAAATCCGCATCAGCTGCACCGCATTGCTCACCGGCGCCAATGGATTGCGCAGCTCGTGAGCGAGAATGGCGAGAAAGTCATTCTTGCGGCGGTCCATGGCCCGCAGTGTTTCCTGCATCAGTTTTGCTTCGTGTTCCGCCTTGCGACGGTTGGAGATATCACGAAAGACAAGCACGCAGCCAACTATGGTGCCCTTTAAGTTGCGAATGGGAGCGGCGCTGTCGTCCACTGGCAGCTCACTGCCGTCCTTGCGGATCAAAACCGTGTGATTGGCGAGCCCGACTACCACACCTTCGCGCAGTGCCCTTGCTACGGGGTTCTCAACTGTCCTCCGGGTCTCCTCATTGACGATGCGAAAAACAGTTTCCAGCGGCTTCGCAATCGCTTCGAGAAGGCTCCAGCCCGTAACCGATTCCGCCACGGAATTCAGGAATGTGATCACTCCAGCAGCATCAGTTGAGATAACAGCGTCGCCAATACTGCCAAGTGTAGTGGCAAGAAGCTCTTTTTCCTCAGCGAGGGCTTCGCGCGCGGCAACCATGGCTGATATGTCGTGGAGAACTTTCGATGCCCCGACTACTCGGCCATCGCTGTCGCGCAGGGGAGACACACTGACTGAAACCGGGACATGCCTTCCATCTTTTGTGATGCGTATGGTCTCAAGGCGTGCAGCGGGATGACCGCTGCGGATGCGCTGCATTATCTCAACTTCCTCACCTACTCCTTCTGGAGGAATTATGGTTGTGATTGGCCTGCCGACTATTTCAGACGCGCTGTAACCGAAAAGTTTCTCGGCGCTTTTGTTCCAGGTCTGAATTATTCCATCGAGATTCTTGGTGATGATGGAATCGCCAGAAAATTCGACTATCGCGGCGAGTCTAGCCCGGGCAAGGTGCGCGGCGCGTTGCTCGCCCACGTCGCGGAAAACGAGGACAACGCCGAAGAGTTCTTGACCCGGTTCCTGAATGGGTGCTGCGCTGTCGTCGATAGGAACGCGGGTTCCATTTTTCGCAATGAGTACGGTGTGATTGGCGAGCCCTGTGGATCTGCCGAGCTTGATCACCTTCTCCACCGGGTTTTCCACGGTGGCGCCAGTTTCCTCGTTCACGATACTGAACACGGTCGTGAGAGGCTGGGCGATTGCCTCGCTACTGCTCCATCCAGTAAGGCGTTCCGCTTCGGGGTTCATGAAAGTGACACGCCCCTGAGCGTCGGTGACTATCACGGCATCGCCGATGCTTGCGAGGGTGACCCGCAGAAGCTCCTTCTGGCGCCGTTCGGATTCTTTTGCCGGGACAGGCTTCATTTTGTTCTTGTTTTGGGAGGCGAAGGGTGTGAATCTAACGGCCACAAACGCAGCAGACCGCGTGCCTGCGGCTCCCCAGCAATCTCATCCGGTGGCCCAAGCACGAGAACAGCGACTTTGCTGTTCTTCAGGCCGTGGGGCTGTGCTAAACGCCGAACTGTGTCATGTGGTGGTTCACGTGCCGGTGATGAAGCTGGCTCCAGTGCCGCCCCGTCATCGGGAAGTTGGCGCTCTCCGGCCAGTCAGATTGCAGCGGCTTCGCGAGAATGCGATCGAGCATCGAGAGAGTGCGGGCCTTTTCCTGCGCGAAGTCGTAGCGCTGCCCTTCGGCGATGTTCATGTCGGGACGCGTCGGCGCTCCCTTGCCCCACGGGCCGTTGAGAATCATCCAGCGCACCCACGATTTCGGGATGCCGCGAATGGAGCGCTCCGCCTTATACTCACCCAGCGATTCGGCGAGCGACAGGTTGATGTGATGCAGCATCTGATCGACGCTCATCTTGCCCCATAGCGGAGTCAATGTGGCGTTCAGTTTTTCCACGCGAGCGCGAATCGCAGCGCCGACGCCCTGATCGTGAAGGAGTACGAGCATCAGCGTTCAGGTCGACGAGTTCACGTCATTGCTCTTGCGTTGTTTCGAGCGACTCAGCAACGGATACCGTTCCGGATGCTCGATCGATTCTAAAGCCAGGTCGACATCAAGTGCTGGCCAGCGCAAATGATGCTCGTTGGGCCGCTCGACGTTTGTGATCTGCTGGACGGTGGCGTCGGCAAACCACGGAAACTGTTTGAATGGAACGAACAACTCGCGGCCATCGAGAAGAAGCCAGAATCCTTCCGGAGACACGTCCGTTACTTCAGCCGCCAAAGTGTGTTTTCCAGGTTCACGGTAGTGTTGCTATTGCAGCACGCCAGATATCAGGGCTGCCGAGTTGCACCGCACTATCGGCTCCCAGGTTCTCCAGGAGAAGACCAAGGAGTTTCAAGCGTTCCTCGTCATCCCACAGGAGTTTGCCACGGTGCATTTCGAGTTTTTCCGGAGTCAACTGGTAGCGATCCATTGCCTCGTCGCCAGTCCACGACCGCCCCTCTCTCCGAATGTCCCATTTGACCACGGGACCAGCGTAATCTGAATTGTCTGCGCTCATTTGTACCCCTGAATCAAGGGAAATCGACCGGTCTCACGGGCCCCGCAGCACAACGAGAACTGTGCCAATGAAGACGGTAATCTGCGCAGCCCAAAGGCCGATCATCCAGCGCGTTTGGGAAAGAATTGCATTTGCGGTCCCCAATTCGAGAGATGAGACCTGCGTGCGGAGCGCGTCGCCTTGTTTAGCCATTTCATCGCGCAGGTCGCCCCGGAGCACTGCAATTTCTCCGCGCAAGTCGCCCCGCAGCTCGGCGAGGCGCTGCTCGAGCTTGGAATCGAAGCGTGCGAAATTGAGCTCGTTCAGCGCACGCAATTCCGATCTGTAAGTCTCGTCCACGTTGTTGAACCACTCCACCAGCTCATTGGCGATTTCATCGCCGAACTGGTCATAGAACTTCCGGGACAGCTTTGCGGTGACGGGCATCTTCCCTCGCATGGTAATACCAAAGGTTGCCCGTCATCATACAACATACCCTCGGCGCGACCGTCATCGAAATACTGCGCGCGTCATCGGTTTGTTGCGATAAGTGGTCGCGAGCCCGTAGGGGTCTCCGGACCACGATTCTCCGCTCAGCGAGGCAGTGTTTACAGAGCACCCAACGCCGCTCGCAGCTGCCTGATCACCGCCGCATGGCTCGCTTCCGTGAGCCTCGTGACACCTACGTTGGTTTGATAGAGCGCCGGCACTGGGGCCGTTTCGTTCGCACCATACACCCGCATATCGCCGAATTCATTCGGGGAGTTGATGACCGTGCTCGGCGCCGTCGATCCACGGCCATCCGAGCGGAAAGTGCCGAACTGTCCCAGATAGAACCACTCGCCGAAGCCGACCGCCTGTCCTGTTCCTGCGACTGACTTGAGGTCCGCCCATTCGCGCTTTATCGCGGTGATGTTAACCTGCGGAGCAGAGGCTGCAGGCAGCTTGAAATAGAGGAACCCTTGCGCGGCATTCGTAACGCCCAGTGGTTGCGCGACAGTGCCGCCGCGACCGAGCCCGCCAAAACGGAAATCCTGATAGTTCACAAAAGCGAATGCGCCATGAACGCGGATCCGCTCCGGCGCTTGCTCGTTCGGTTCGAACTGCACACGGTCAACGATGGCGAAGACACCGAGGTTGCCGCTGGTCGCAGCGCTCGCAGCATTCCCAGAGGAAGGGGCGGCAAGGGCGGATGGAATCAGCATAGCGGTGACAAGTAGCGTGTTTTTCATGGCAGAACTCCCATTCTGGTCTTTCTTGTGACGAAGATGCTGGGAAGGTTTATGTAGTATGGAAAGGAGCTGCTCCCTCTGGGACTATTGTGACTGATTGCATGCGTCACCTGCCGCTCGCGACGGCTGAGATGCTCCTCAAGCCGGGAATCGAAGGTGCGAGGAACGCGCGTCCGTCATTTCGGAGACATTAACGTGCGATTCTTCGAATCGAAGAACTCCTTCTGAAGGCGTCTGATCAGAGGCAAGGCTATCAGCAGCGAGACGAGATTTGGGATCGCCATCAAACCGTTGAGCGTATCTGCGATGTCCCACACGAGGTGCAACGAACCTATTGATCCCAGGTAGATGAACACGAGCCAGAGGATGCGATACGGTAGTGCAGCCTTTGGACCCAGCAGAGACACGATACCTGTCTCACCGTAATAACTCCACCCGATGATGGTTGAGAATGCGAACAGGACCAGCCCAACGGTAACAACAATCCCGCCCCACGATCCTGGCAAACCCGCGGAGAATGCGCTGACACTGAGCGCGGCACCCGTTGCGCCGCTGGTCCATGCACCGCTGAGAAGAATTACGAGACCAGTGGTGGTACAAATGAGAATGGTATCCACAAAGACTTCGAATATTCCGTAGAGTCCCTGGCGCACAGGATGGTCTGTGGTGGCGGTGGCGTGCACGAGCGGCGCGCTGCCGAGCCCTGCCTCGTTGGAGAAAAGTCCGCGAGCTACGCCGAAGCGCATTGCCTGCATCATCGTGGCGCCAGCAAAGCCGCCAGCTGCCGCGGCACCGCTGAACGCGCTCTCAAACACGAGGCTCAGCACACCTGGAATTGCGGCGGCGTTCAAGACTATCACGATCAAGCCGGCAATCAGATAAAAGATCGCCATGAAGGGAACGAGAATTTCCGCGAATGCTGCGATGCGTTTGATGCCGCCGAGTATCACTACGCCGGTGACCACAACCAGGATCACGCCTACAATTGATGGTGAAATGCCAAAGCTCGTGCGGAGACTCTCGGCAACCGAGTTTGCCTGCACCATGTTTCCGATGCCGAACGCGGCGATGCTGGTGAGGAGAGCGAAGATGGTGCCCAGCCAGGGGAGTCCCTGCTTGCGCAGATTGTACATGGCGCCGCCGCGCATGACACCAGTCGCATCGCGCTCGCGATAGTGCAGCGAGACCACGATTTCAGAGAACTTGGTGCCCATGCCGAGGACGCCCGATACCCAGAGCCAGAAAAGGGCTCCTGGTCCTCCGACAAAAATCGCCGTCGCGACACCGGCAATGTTCCCAACGCCAACTGTGGACGCGAGCGCAGTGGCAACTGCCTGGAATGGTGTTACTGTGCCGTCACCCGTGGCAGGCTGGCGCAGCTTCCCAAGGACTTCGACAAGCGCGGTGCCAAGATGTCTGAACTGAACCGCGCCGGTGACAAAGAGCAAAACAAGACCGGTGCCCATGAGCAGGATGAGCATCGGCGGACCCCAGACAATGCCGTTCAGCCATGAGTTTGCGCGTGTGATCGTGTCAAGCATTCTGGTCTCGTAAGGGATATTGAGATGGGATCGGCCTCGAAACCCGCTAAACGTAACAAGTCAGAATGCAGCCAGTGAATCGCCGAGCGCTCCGCTGACGGGTCGCTGACGCCCCGCTTCTATACTGGTGCCCATGACAACCACCTACACAATATGGAGTCGTGGGCGGCTGCTGGGCGAGTCGACACTCGCCTTCGTCCGCTGCATACCTAAGCACCGAATGGGATCGTTCCATCCCTCGGAGAACGCGTTGCCGCTCGTTGAGCGTGCAACCGAGGGACAACAAGTAGCCTTCGAATTCTACAAACTCGACCGGAAGAAGACGAGCGATAGTTCCCAGGTGGTGGAAGAAGCGCTGCACGAAATGCCATACATCGCGGATCTGATGGCAGCGCATGCGCATCGCGAGGCGCTGGAAATGGAGTTGCGCGGCCCGAATGGTAGGGTGATCCCGACTGAATGGATCGACATCCGTGATAGTCAAATCTTCGAGGAAAAGAATGCGATCCCCGGCGTCGAGAACGAAGATGATCTTTTTGAGGATGTAGTACTGTCCGAAGAGAGCGAAGAGATGGTGCGCGAGTTACAGGAATTCGCGGCCAGTCTCAAGGACGACTACAGCTCGGAGTGGAATGCGGAGCCTGAGGAGTTCCCGCGTTATCACGTCCAAGTGATGCTTCTTGACGAAGCCGACCTGCCCTGATCCGGCACACAATACCGCGCGTGTAACACGATGAAAGTACGCGATATACTCCAACTTCTGTCCGATGACGGTTGGACTCTCATCCGCACGCGAGGAAGCCATCATCAGTATCGGCACCCGAGCAAGCCGGGTCTGGTCACAGTCGCCGGCTCTGGCAATGACGACCTCAGTCCAGGTACCTTAAACAGCATCCTCAAGCAGGCAGGCTTGAGACCAGCGAGAGAGGAGTAGTCAATGAGCCGCTATCTGATAATTATCGAGAAGACTGAGACGGGATTCTCCGCGTATTCGCCGGACCTTCCAGGCTGTGTGGCCACTGGAGCGACGCAGACCGGCGTCGAGCAGTCTATGCGGGAAGCCATTGAATTTCATCTGGGTGGACTTCGTTCCGAGGGTCAGCCGGTGCCATCCCCGAGCAGCTATGCAACGTACGTTGAGGTAGCTGCCTGACCCTGTTCAAATGGGCCGACTTGCCATTTCGTTCGGCGCATTGGCTGCGGAAGGCGAAGCAACGAGTTCCGTCATTCCGGCGAAAACCGGAATCCATGTCTGAGAGGAAAATGGATGCCGGCCTTCGCCGGCATGACGGCAGCGGTCGCGGAGTCAGCTTGGCCAGTGCGCTCGCAAGAACGTCAACAGGTAGCATTGTGCTGTACAATCCCGAAATGCGTTATCCGCGCCCGGAACGCGTTGATCTCGCCGACGCACAGCCCAGGATTGTTGAGCAGTGTTATGTTGCCGAGCACCGTGATGCCGCTGGGGAATCCCGCCAGTGAAGTGAGGCCGGTTCGCTCGAAGTACAGGCTGCCATACACCGCAGAACCGAAGACCGCAGTGGTAAGCAATGGCGCGTCCACCAACTGAATGCCGCTCACATAGCGGCCCAGCTGCGGAAACCGCAGCTCGGTGAGAGAAGGTGTGTTGTACACCCTGATCGTGCCGTCAACTGACTTCAACGCAGTCATCGTGACTCGCTGCAGGGACGGATTGAGGCCGGGTGTCGCCGGTAATGCGAACCCGATCGCGATGGTCCGTTCGCTGCTGAGCAGCCCGGGGAGTTCGACGCTGGTGAGCGGAGGCCCATTTTCCGGTTGATTTGATCGACCTGCTCCCTGTACAAAAACGTTCCCAGTCAGGCACCGCAGGTTTGGTAGGCTGACGGCTCCACCATCCCAGATCCTCAGAAAGCCTTCGAGTTCCACCACGCTCGCAAATGTCGCGACATTATCCTGATTCATGATCTCGAAATCATCCCCTGAAGGGCCGGTGCACTTTGTCGGAGCTGGCAGGATTTCAATCGAGAACGCCTTCGTAACACTCGCACCGCTACGCTCCACCTTGATCGTGAACGGATAAGTTCCAACGATCGCGCTGCTCCCGGTCAGCTGTCCCTGTGCACTCAATGAAATCCCCGGCGGCAGCTGTCCGCTGAATAAGCTCCATTGGTAGCCGCTCGCTCCACTACCTCCGGTCGCCGCTAGTGACTGGAAGTATCCAGCTCCTGCTTCCGTAGGCTGCAACCCGGGTGTGGTGATCGTTATGCCGCTGCTTCCTACTGTCAGGCTCAACGCGCGTGTCGTCGTCTGGACTCCGCTTGCGAGCTGTAGACTGAAACTGAAGTTCCCCGAACCCGTCGGCGTACCGCTCAGGATCCCGTTCGCACTCAGGTTGATGCCCGGCGGCAGCTGCCCCGACGCGAGTGTCCATGTGTAGTTCCCATTGCCGCCGCTGGCCTGAAGCTGCTCTGAGTAGCTCGATCCCAGAGTCGCGTTCGGCAGAGTGCTTGTCGTGATGGCGAGCGCCGGCAAGACCGTGCGAGTGACGGGATGAGTCAGGCAAAGACTAAAGAAGCGCATGTTCAGTGCGACCAGCGCCGCATTCGTGTAGCACGGACTCAGGGTGACGGTCGCGCTGGTTGCTGCGATGAGAGGAGTGACGGTTGTTGTGTAGAGGCCTCGAGGGTTCGCGGCGGTCAAGCCTCCCGGTCGGTCAATAGTGGCGCCGCTCGCAGTCGCTGTAACACTGAAGTCCGACGCGATATCGTTCGAGTTTCCCGCCAATCGCAGCACAAAGAGGACGTCGAGCGACTGGGCTGCGCCCTCAACGAGTGGATCGAGCAGCGTCGTCTGCGACGCAGCGATTTGTGCGCACAGCCCTTGCGCGAAAGCTGTCTCGTCGAGGCCAAATTGAACCGAGTTGTACCCCGACTGAGCCGCTGTCACCTGCCAGAAAATCGCCGCTTCCAGCGCCGAAAAACGGGACGCAGCGCTCGCGCTTGTACTCGCGCAGAGCAGTTTGTTGGCATTTATTGCGTCCCCCACCTTCTCCGCAAACAGCACGTTCCATTGCTCTTTAATGTCCGTAATGGCTTCATCGTTTGGGTTGAGCACTGGATCGAATACCCGGGAGTTGTACTCCCACTCATTCCAATCGGCGCGGACGCGCACCAGCGCGGCATCGTTCGTTGCGGCCACGATCGAGGGAATCATGTAATCCAGGAACCACGAATTCAGCACTTGCTTCATCGTTGCGACATCGGGCGGTGTCTGGACATAAGCCCACTGAATTTGGCCCGTGTAGTAGTTCACCGTTGATGGCTGCGTCGCTGCCAGCAGCGCAAACAGGTCGGCTGTCGTTCCGAAGCCAACCGTTGCGCCGCTGAAGTGTGAAACACTGAGTGTGACCGTGGTCGGGCTCAGCGTCACAGGCATCAGGCCTGGCGAAAGACCAGCACCCTCGTAGGTGAGTCCCACCATCTTCAGGTTTCCGGGTGGTCGCGCGGTTGTCTCGATGGTCAACGTTGCCGGTGCCGCAAAGGCGAGACCTGACGGAGCAAACTGCACACCCCCCACCATTCCGCCCGAAAGTGGATACGCGTTGACGCTCCCCACGGGCGTCATCGTTATGGCTACTGGCGTCATCAGCGCCGCCGGAGGCATGACGAGAGTGTAACGCACACCCGAGCTGCCCGTCGCTATCAACGTCCCACCACTCGGACCTATCGTTGCGCTAGTCGCCGCGCCAGTCTCCAGAGTCACGGCCACCGGCGGCGCAGGCACACGAATTCGCGCGGTGTCCGCTTTCCCATCAACGGATACGACGATACGCGCGGAACCAAGTTGCATCGCCCTTACGAGACCGCTGCCCGACACGGACGCGACAATCGGATCGAGCGAAGTCCATGTCAGCGAGCGCCCAGTGATGTTGCTTCCCTGCGCGTCCTTCAGCGTGACCTGCAGTGTGAGCGTGGTCGTTACTTCGAGGACGGCGCTGTCGGGCGCGAGCACGACGGTCGCTACCGGGGGCACCGATGGTGCTGTGTTGGGACCGTCGCTGCCGCAGCCACCGGCAATTACAATTGAACCGGCGACAGCGATGGCGAGAAGTAAACGCATTAACTGCATGACAAGTCCTCACAGATTCTTGCACGATTGTCAGCGAGGTCCATCACCCGTTGCCGAGTCTAGGCTAGGATGTTCCCTCGGGGGTCGCTCAATCTGCCCAACTTACGCCGCCGCCGCCGCGCTCGAAAGGCCGGGAGTCATCTTGGCCGAGGACGCGTCAATGTCACTTTCAACAGCGCGTGGACCGGCTCATCGCGAACGTTCATGGCATGCGACATGATGTTTCCGCGGTTTGTGAACCCCGTCAGTGCTCCATCGAATTCGACTGAGCCGATCAGCAAGCCGGAGACGGCATCGCGCACTTCGAGCACCGAATCGAGGCGCTGGCCCCGGTCCGCCGCTGGTGCCTCCTGCCAGCGTGCGTCCGCCTTGATTGAAATAATCCACAACAATCCGTCGGGGGATTCCCACATGTCGAAGATCGCGGGCATGGCAGGATGCGGAGCCCTCGGCGCATCGGCCGAACGTTCACACGCCGCGCGGTCTCCTCGGCCGCCGTTACATGCAATGGCATCCGGCGAGGGTTTCCGGGGTGTCCAGGCAAACCAGGTTGGCTCGTCGCGAATCGTTTGAATTGCTGTACCGGTGCGTGGATCCCAACGCTGGATCTCATAGACTGGAGCATCGTTGATCCTCCGCGCTGCCCAAGCAGAGTTGTCGCGACCACGAGCGACTGTCACAGAAAAGGATTCAGTAGCTCCAGCTTTGCCGAAGGAGTTCACGACCTGGCCTTTCGCATCCAGGAGGTGCATTGTGAAAATGGAATCGCCGATAACGCGATGCCCGTCGACAACGGCACTTCCATTCGAGAGCACTGCGCCTTGCTCGACAATGAATGGAAGACTGGCGGTATGCGCGAAACCCAGCGATGCATCGAGTACGGTTACCCTCCTGCGATCGAACACGCGAAGTTGCCCAGCGTCGTCAACTCCGATCGCGGAGATCGAGGAATATTCTCCCGGACCACTTCCCTTTCTGCCGACAAAGCCGATTGTATTCCGGACACGGTCGAGTACAGTGATCTGGCCGTTTCTATACATGTCAACGAGCAGGAGTGAATCACCCAGCTCGAGAGGAGAGTATCCGATCGTAATATCTTTGTGAGAACTGTCAGAGAGCCAAACGGTGTCGACGGAGATGGTGCATTTGGGCGCGCAATCTGCGGCCGCAACATCCGGCACTCGCGCGTCCTGGCTGCACGCAACGAAGGTCAGGGCAAGCCATAACACGCGTGTCGAATTGATAGCTATCGGACGCGGGCGCATTGGTCCGGGGTCAGGGTCTTTTTTTCGTTCAGAATTCAGTACTCAGCGCTCAGTAGTCTACACTCACTCGCCGCCCTGGCGCGGCAACGCCGAAGGCGGAATCATTCCGAGCAGCCGCATGTAGCTCGCGATCTGAGCGTAGTGTTCCGCGAGGTCAGTGAAGAGCAGGATGACATAACGTGCGCGCGGTTCTCGCCGTTCCGGGTTCCCGGGAAACTGAACCGTGATCTCTTCGGCGAGTTGGGCATCGGTCATGGGCGCGAGCACGTCGCGGCAGAACACGAGTGAAGCCCGTAGTCGCGCGACGAGGGTATCCTTGGGCCAGCGCGCTTTCACAGTATCGGCGAGTGAATCTTTGGCGGTCTCAATGTGTTTCGCGGTGCCGAGTACGCTGCAGAGGTCATAGTTGGCGCTCTCGAGATGCTGCGCGATGAATCCGATGGATTGCTGTGGAGGTGTGGGCTTGTAGTCGTACTTGTCGGCTGGAATGGAGTCGAAGGCCGCCATAATCCAGCCGCCGTAGTAGCCGAAGGAGCGGAATGTCTCGGCGATTGGGTTCGGAGTCGCAGATGGCGCGGGTTGCGGCTGAGAGCATGCGGCGAGAAGCAGCGTGGCGATAATAGAGGCGAGGCGCATTGGTGCGAGGTCGGAGAATATGCCGTCATTCCCGCGAATCTTGTCCCGGCAGGTAGTAAGCAGGGAGCGGGAATTCATTGTCGTCTGGTATGGATTCGGCAGCGTCAATCGCCGACTGTTTCGATTACCGATGACAAGCCGCTCAGCTGCAGTCTATCGAGTTGCACGCGGGTGCTGGCGTTGTCGATGTCAATTCCGACCAACCTGCCGGCCGCATCATAATCGAGCACAACCCCGTCAGAGACTTCTCGACTCTCGACGCTCGTTACCTCTGAGAGATCGATATACAGAGAGTCTGTTTCACGGTAGTAGTGCAAAGTCATTCGCCAAGCACCGCATCGCTTCGGTATACGCCGAGCAGGCGAATCACTTTTTCCGGAACCTCTGATTCGCTGAGAATGCCGCGGTGCAGCGCCTGGGCGACCGTAAAGGCAAGCAAGTCCTCGTCATATCGCTTCCACAATTCGCGAGCAGCTCCATCATGGAACTTGTGGACGTCGTCCTTCAGCTCGAACGCGTCAATTGCTCCTCGCTCAAATTCGGCGAAGCGTTTGTGCAGCTCTCGCAACGCGGCCGACAGTTCCCGTTCGTGAGCGGTACCAGCCAGGTCGCGAAGCTTGCGATGATCGTCTTTGGTGAACCTTGGATCGTGCATGTTAATTGGACTTAGCGTGCTTGATCCCACCCGCCAGGGAACTTTGAATTGCTCATGGTGACTTGAGTTGTGTGACCCGTTTCGGTTGCTATCCCGCTCGTCCCAACGCGAGGATTCGTCGGCAGGCTGCTTGAGGGAAATCGACGAGCACGAACTGGTCCTTGTCGAAGAGGTAGTCTTCCCCGCTCTCGTCGATGACACGCACAAGATTATCCCTGGCCGCGCGAACATCTGCGCGAACCCGATACACCTTGCCCAGGACCAAAGAGCTTTCGTTGCCGCGATTGTCCACGCAGACTGCGAACGGTTTAGATCTTTTCCTCATGGCACGTCCATGTAGCGCTTGATTTTGAAGTCCCGCCGGCCGACGCCGTGCGCTTCATACCAATGTAACTCGACTTGGCGGAGCTCACCATTTGGCAGGCGTATGGTTGCAATACCCTTGAGCTTGCGCCAGCGTCCCGGCCCGTAAGCTTTGCGAAGCAGTGCGCGCACCTTGAGACCTGGCCCAGCAGCGATCGGTCTTACGCTATGGATGCGACCAACGATTTCGAAACGCACCTCTGGCTCAATTGCCTTGCGATGTGGGCATGGAGCCAGTTTAAGGCTGAGCGTCAGCCAGGCGTCAGCGCCGGCGGGAACAACCACTCTGGATTCCCGCTTCGCGGGAATGACGGTGTGGGAAGCGCCGTGTCTTGCAAGCGCTGTTTCCTGCAGCGCTGTTCTCGGAAGCGCTGCTACTTGGAGCGCTGTTTTTGAAGCGCCGTTTTGGTTAGCGCCACGAGCACAAGCGCACAAACCAGCCACGCCGCCGGGGCCAGGCTCATTGACCCAAATTCGGGTACCTTCGCTGCTTTTGAAGCGCCGTTCGAACTACCACTCCGAAGAAGCGAGAGTCTGTCCGACGGCGGTCTCCGGGCTGTAGATTCGGTACCCTGATGACCGACCAGTTCTTTTCCGCCCCCATCCTCAACTCGCCCTACGAACCGCCCGGGCGCCATTGGGAGCTGGACAAGGATGGGCAACCAACCCAGCGGATCATCGAGAGCCGCCGCAAGACCGACTTCATCACGCCGATCCCCAAGGCGAAAAAGCGCGGCAAAGGCAATCTCTCCCTCGCGCTCGATGAAGGTGGCGGATTATCGACGGCTGACCAATCCTACCTCCGAAGCCTGATCAATGAGCTGCGCATTCAGGTGGAGCGCTGGCGTGCGCTGAGCGATCCGTCGAATTGGAATGTCACGCCCGAAACCGCGCGATTGCTCCAACATTGGCGCCATCACAAGTACAAGCGTGCTGCCACACGATCCCGCCGGAATCGGAATGCCGGTGAGTAGAGTGCCGTCCGCTCGTTTCAGTACGATTTCACCGGTGACGCGCAAAGTGTCTTCGGTGAGATGAACCTTGTAGATGCGCGGACTGTAACCCGGCATCGGAAACAACTTCATGTTTGCGTTGCTGCCTTCAACATTGGGCCCGCGATCGGTAAGGAGATAGAAATCGCTAGTTGACCCGGGCACGGGCGCAAGTCCCGACCCCAATCCTCCCTGATGCACCTGCACGTCTCCCACCACCACCAATACCGGTGCAGTGTCGCCCCGTACAATCTTGCGCACGACGGATGTGGAATCCTGTTCACCCGCTGGTGACCGCGCCTCACGCGGCACGTTCGACGCTGTTCTATCGCACGCGGCGCTGGGCGAGCACAAGATATGTGCTGCTTGCGATAAGGAGCGTGACTTTCATAGGGCGCGTGGTACAACCCATTCGCTCTTCGGGGATACGTGCGAATCGCGCTTGAGTGTGTTAATTGCGCTCACCTTGACTTCCGGCAGGACGCTAACGCACGCTATTCGTCTTCGAGCCCTGCGTCTTCCTGATACTTCGTTTCTTTTTTGCCGTCGTGCTTGGGGTCGCGGGGTGGTTCCGACATTTTCCGCTCCAAATGTGACCTGCCAAGCGTGTCTGTTGCACGAACCCGGCCGATGCTGCCACCGGCCTGTTCCTGGCCAGCAGCGCGTTTGTCACCGGCAGCTCGCGTGCTTCCTCGTCCCGGTTTACGTCCCATTGTTTCCTCCAGAAAGAGCTACGAAACGCAACAGTGGTATCGCGTATACGCGCAGGAGTGCATGTCGCGTGCCTTTGGGGCCTGTGTGCAATGTCGACTCCCGCGCGGATGGACGGCCGCGGGAGCGCCGTCAAACGGTCGCTACGCGACGCGACGCTTGCTCTGCACCTTGATGGATACGCGCGCCCCCGCATGACCAAGCATCTCGATCAACGTGTCAATACTGAAGCGATCAATCTTGCCGCGTGTGAGGTCGCTTACGCGGGGTTGACTGGTGCGGAATAGTTTGGCCGCCGCGGCCTGCGTCAATCCGCGCGCTCGAATAACCCTGGTCAACTCGATCATGAGGCTCGAGCGAACCTTTAAATGCTCTGCCTCTTCCCGCGCGAAGCCGATGTCGGCGAAAACATTTCCTGTCGTCCGTGTCCTTCTTGTCGCCACACTCAACTCCGTGTTTATCGCCTACCTAGCTGCCGCAATCGACGCCGGGCAAGGTCAATGTCTGACTGTGCAGTTTTCCTCGTCTTCTTCTCAAACGCGTGCAGTACATAGACCGCGTCTGCAAGTTGAGCGAGATAAAGAACCCGATGCTCGCGCCCGAAGTGTATGCGAATTTCGCGGACTCCTGATCCGACGGTGGGCATCGGTCGCCAATCCGTCGGATCAAGACCCTGCTGCACCAATCCCAGCTCGTGGCCTGCGTACTGGCGCGCCACATCGGGAAATGCACACAGATCTGCAAGCGACGAGCCCAACCACGTGATCGGTTTTTCGTACATGAAATATATATGTATTTATATAAGTACGTCAAGGCTCTCCGCCTGCTCCGCGGCTCCGCGTGAAACAACAGGAGAAGTATCCGGGACGGCGTCATTTCGGCGTCAGCGAGAACAGCTTGTGCGTCATTCCGTCCAAGCTTGCCAACGCGGGCCTATTGCGTAAACCTAAGCGTTGGGTTAGTGTCGAAAAGCACCAGGATCTTCATTACCGTGGATGGACATTCATGGCCCAACGTGAGCTTACCGACAGCGAAATCCTCGCCCAGATTCCCGCGGCACGACGGCGTGCGCGCCGTGAACCTGCTGCCGAGGCAGTGCGATATGAGCGGTCAAAGAGGAGAATTCAGGTCCGACTCACAAACGGCGCATTACTCACCGTTCCCATTGATCTCATCGAAGCCGTGCGCGGCGCCAATGAAAGCGAAATCGGTAACGTGCGACTCGGTCCTGCAGGAGTGAGTCTCCGGTGGGAGCGACTCGACGAAGACGTCTCGATCAGTGCACTTGCCCGTGTTGTATTGGGCAAGCGGGCACTTATGCGCGCCTCAGGATCTGCAGGAGGGGCCTCGACCAGCGCGGCCAAGGCGCGTGCTGCGAGGGAGAATGGAAAACGCGGAGGTCGCCCGCCGCTGCGCGACGGACGGCGTGATCATTCCTGAGCGCGAGTTGGTGTTGGGGCCAGCCCCGTTTAAGGATTGCTCCTCGTGAATTCCCCTGATCTGCTACTCTGCGGCGGAGCGCTGACGCTTCACTGACGGGCTGCGTTACCGTGTGCGCATGCCCGAGATATCACGCTTTTTTGGAATCGTAATACGAATGTACTTCCTGGATCATAACCCGTCTCACTTTCACGCCAGCTACGGTGATTACGAGGCCAAGATTCAGCTAAGTCCAATCGCGCTTCTTTCTGGAAAGCTGCCGCCGCGCGTATTGGCGCTGGTGATTGAGTGGGCTAGCTTACACAGAGAGGAGCTACAACACAACTGGCGTCGCTTACATTCTGATCAGCCAGCGCATCGAATCGCACCTCTGGAGTAGTAATGCCGATCTACCCGCGAATCACTCGCGTCAATGCTAAGGCCCCTTTCACCGTCACTCTATGGTTTGCCGACGGATCAACCGGCACTGTTGATCTCCAACCGGTGATTGGCGGCCGTGGTGGAGTTTTCTCCGCTCTTCAGGATGCAGCCTACTTCGCGCGCGTTAGCGTCGACGCCGAAGCAGGCTCAATTGTGTGGCCCAATGGCGTCGATCTGGATCCCGACATGTTATACGCGGCCGCACACGGAATTCAGGAGATGAAGCCGATCTCGCACCGCGGACGTTAATGGAATCCGTTAATTCCCGCGCCACCCGACGTTGACTGTGTTAGCGAATTAGCGCCGCTATCCAGATCACGACGGTCACGACAACCTGGACCGCAAACGCTGTCCACATGAGTGCCCTGTTTTGCGCAGACAACAGTGCGATTTCACATTCGCAACGCAATCTGTTTATCTCACCCTGAATTTCAGTGCGAAGGCGTGTCTCAATCGCTTCGTGACTTGCCGCGCATGACGGCTGATTGGCGCCGCTGTGCGCCCGGTGTTGCTCGTCCATTTGCATCCTCCAGTAGCCGGTGGATTCAATTCTGCACGCGTGCAGTAGTCCGTTCAGAAACAAGTTACTTGCACCGTGGGCAGTATTACCCATCGCTAGACCCCCCTGGCCATCACTCAAGTCGCAGCGTGGTATTACCATCTGATCGCCGTTGATGGGGAGATCCCTAAGCCGTCGGATCGCGGGCGGATCATCGAGTTGTCGCCCCGATAGCTAAAGGCGTTATAGCGTTCTCCAGAATACGTTTTCTTGAGAACGTTGGTAAGAAACGTCGTCCCGGAAGACGTTCTCTTTGAGAAGACGTTTCTTACCAACGTTTTCCAGAAGACGTTTTCTCGAGAACGCTTGTTAGCAGTGACAGATGGATCAGAAATTGCGGCGGCTTTTGATCAATCGTCCGCCTGCGTCTACAAAAGGAGAATGCGACAATGCCACGCCAGACCAACACTGCTCCCGCCTCGAAAATCATTCCGCATATTTGGTTCGACAAAAACGCCGTCGAAGCAGCGAAAGCGTACGCATCCATCTTTCCGAACTCGAGCGTCGACAACACGTATGCGCTCCCGGCTGAAACGCCGAGTGGGCCACCGGGATCGGTTGATGTCGTCGAGCTGACGGTATTCGGCCAGCAGCTTGTGATGTTCAATGCTGGCCCTCATTTCAAATTGAACCCAGCGATCTCCTTCATTGCCAATTTCGATCCGATCCTCTTCGGCAACTCTGCATCGCGCGACAAAGAGGCGCGATCAAAGCTCGACGAAGCGTGGGAAAAGCTCTCCGAGGGCGGAGTGATTCGGATGCCGATCGACAAATATCCGTTCAGCGAGCGTTACGGATGGATCGAGGATAAATACGGAGTGTCATGGCAATTGATGCTCACCGATCCCAAAAACGAACCGCGTCCCGGAATCATTCCCTCGCTGATGTTCACGCAGCAGCATGCCGGCCAGGCCAGAGAGGCTGTCGACTTCTATATGACAGTGTTCAAGAATGCCAAACGCGGCATGATGGTGCCCTACGGCGCCGGGCAAGGGCCAGACAAGGAAGGAACGATCATGTTCTCCGATTTCATGCTGGAGAATCAATGGTTCGCCGCAATGGACAGCGCGCAAAAACATGATTTTGTATTCAATGAAGCCCTGTCGCTTATGGTGACCTGCGCCGACCAGAATGAAATCGATTACTACTGGGAGAAACTCTCCGCAGTTCCGTCAGCGGAACAGTGCGGCTGGGTCAAGGATCGCTTCGGCGTCTCCTGGCAGATAGCGCCGACGGTTCTGCGCGAAATGCTCATGGATCCTGACAAGACTCGCGCGAAACGTGTGACGGAAGCGTTTCTGCCGATGAAGAAACTTGACATTGTGGAACTGGAGAGAGCTTACGCAGGATCAGATGCGCCCCGCGGCCCGACACGTGGCAGGAGGGAATCGTCACGTTCGCGGACTTCCAGTGAGGCGTGAATCAGAACAGTTTGCCGACGCTACCTCTGCCTGCCGGGGCAGGCTTCGCGGGAATGACCGGTCAGTGTTTCCGTTTTCGGAAAACCAGAAAAGCCAGCGCTGGAATAACATCGAGAACAGTTGTCCATATTCGTGCTACGACAATCACAACAATCGCGCTGCCGGTGCTCAGCCCCGATGCAGTAAGGATGTTGCGCATTATTTCATCGCGCACGCCCAGTCCCGCTGGCGTCACTACTGCAATGGCGCCTGCCATAAATGAGCCGATCCATGCGGCGATGTAAGTAACAGCAGACACTCCGTTCTTCGCCAACAGTCCATTCGCGAGCGCGTTGAGTGCCAATCCCCATACAACCCAGCTCGCAGCAGTGGTCCACACCAGCATCAACATCGTTCCTGTCGTGATTGAATCAACCCGCTTGAGCCGCCGGACTATCACTTTGCGCAGGCGCGGCAGCGATTTCAGCGCTGCTGGCGCGGCGATTAGCGCGATTGTTGCCGCAAGCGGGATAAGGATCCAGAAGTCGTTTATTGCCAGCGTGGTGTCACCCATGGGGAGAGCGAGCGCAATGCCGGTCGCCATTCCGACGACACCCACGACGACCGACGTCGCGACGAGAGTTGTGACCGGCAGCTTGTACCCGGCGGCCATCACCGCGACGATGCTGGCCTCAAATGCCTTGCCCGCCGGGAGATATTTGCCCAGGTGGCTGACGATGTAGATCCGAATTGTTTGCCAGAGGGAAATTGACACTCCGCAATCAACAAGAAGGCGCCACCACCCAAACGCGGTAATGGCCAGGGCCGCGAGGCCCAGTGCCACCGCGATCGTAATCCACACGGGATTGATATCGGCGTCGCGCCATGCCGCGGCAGCCGCGGGCCAATTGTCCCGCAGCGCCCGGAGAAGCGCCAGGAAAATCAAAACGCTGAGTATTACGGCAACCACGCGCAGCAGTGGTCGAATCCATGTCGACTCTTTCAAATGTGGGACGAGCCACTTGCCGTCACCTACTGAGTGCGCCTTAAGGTGAACACCCACCCATTTGCAGTCCCGGTTATATCCTCCCCGTAAACAATCAATTCCATGCCGACTGCGGTGAAAAAGGTCGGGTCGTATTCAAGGTACGATCCGCTCGCGTTGGTGGGGACACCAGGAACGGTTGAAAACTGCGAACACATGCCATTGGATAGAGCAAAACCGTTATTGGTCGCCCAGGACCCCATTCCGCCAAAATAGAGCACTACTTCTTGCTGCACGTTGTATGAGGTCGCAAAGGATGTATACGTGCCGAATTCGAAGGTGCCACTCACCGAGAAGTTGCAAAGAATGCCCACATAGTTAGGTGCCAGCCTGTCCGCTTCCCGTAGGGAGGTGAAATTCTGAAAGTTGTTAATTGTAACGCTTCCGCCGCCCTGCAGTGATACATCGAATTCCACTCTGTCCGTAACATCGGAGATCACCAGCGCGCCGATTGGCACTCCGGTTTTCGCGAACTCTCCAATAACGTGAAGCTCTGTGCCGCCAATCGTGACCCTGGAGGTGAACCGTTTTGTGACACCGCGTGCGGCCCACGTCATGTCGGCTGTAACTGAAACGGTCCTCGGACTGGGCGCCGACGCGGGTGCGGTATACACAGCGCTTGCTGTCGATGCGCCGACCGCCACTCTTCCCACCGTTCCGTTGCCACCCTGTACATTGTTCACGGACCAGACGCCAGTGCGAATTGAAGGATAGCAACGCGGAAGTCTCGACAATTCATCGAAGCCCAGAGTGACGGGTTCGTTGGGACCGGGATCCTCGCGAATGCACGCTTCGACAAAAAGGGCCAGCGTCTGATTCACATCCAGCACCGCGCTCGATGGGACGAATTTCCAGAATGTTACCCGAATGAAATCAGTAAAATGTGTTGTTGTAACCGACACGGTGTTATTCAAATCATTTACCGACGATTCCAGCATCGCGCGCCAGACTCCGTCGGCACCCTGATACGCAATTCCCTGCCCTTGTTCGTCGAGTTCACCAACATCGGACGCCACATAGTGGAATGTCACAGTAACGGGCTGCGTGAACGTGACGCCGGACGGCTCCAACCGATATGCCGCTCCGCTGCCACCCGCGGGATAGGTAATCGGCGTGATGCTGAACGCGGTTGCGCCGGCAACAGCGCCCGCGGGAACAACGACTGTGAGAGACCCATCAGCGGATGACAGATTGCCACCCGCTGCACCGATGGACTGAGATATCGGGGCGCCGGTCGGAGTGCCAGGTGTCGTGGGAGTCGGAGTGAAATCGGATGGTCCGGCGCTGTCACCACAGGCGGCAAGGGCCACGGCACCAATACCAACGAAAAGTCTTGTGCCCGCGCGGAGCGCAGAGCGCTCCCAGATCGAGAGGTAATTCACAATCGTCACCATGTGTAGAGCGTTCGAATAGTGCAACGGGCCGCCGGCGGGTAATATCCGCGTTTCCTGTGCATCCAATTGCGCATCCGGTAGCCAGTTGGTCAAGTAGCCGCGCACAGCCCCCCACTTTCTTCCGTCATTCCGGCGAAGAACGTCACCCCCGCAAACATTAAGCGGGGGCGGGAATCCCGTGTCGTCTTCCTTGTCCATCGCTAGTTTGCTGCGTGCCAACCAGCGAGCCTATTCACGTCGAGGCTGCGATTGATTCAGTCGCCGACGCTGAGCGCGCCGTGCGCGAGGGGGCGACGCGCCTCGAGGTGTGCGGCAATCTTGGCGCTGGTGGCCTCACGCCATCCGCCGACCTTTTGGAAGGATGCCTCGCGCTCGGCGTCCCCTGCATCGCGATGGTCCGTCCCCGCGACGGCAATTTTCTGTACGACGATACAGAGTTCGCACAGATGTGCGGCGACGCCAAACGCCTTCTAGCGGCGGGTGCACACGGCATCGTGTTTGGGTCGTTGCGTGACGATGGCAGCATCAACAGCCATCATGTCGCGGCGCTGATTTCAATCGCGGGAAATACTGATACCGTCTTTCATCGCGCATTCGACCACACGCCCAGCGCGACTGCCGCGTTCGACACGCTCCTCGCTTGTGGTGTGCGGCGAATTCTCACATCAGGTCACGCACCGACGGCAACGGAGGGTGTGGTCGAAATCGCTGCGCTCGTCAGGCATTCGCGAGGGCGTATCGGGATACTTCCTGGCGGAACGGTACGAGGTTCCAACGTGCGTGAGCTTGTGTCACTCACGGGCGTCGCGGAGGTTCACGCGCGTGCCAGTGCGCCCGGAGTCATTGCCGCGATTTGTTCGGCGTTGCGCGCACGCTGATTGTCTACGCACGGGCGGCGCGATCATTGGAATTCTGCTGGTCATGGCGGGACGGTAGGAATGCCGTCATTCCGGCGAAAGCCGGAATCCATGGTAGAAGCAAAAAATGGATTCCGGCTTTCCCAGGAGCCCACGAGTCGGCGACTCAAGAGCAGTTCGTCTTTGCGCATTTGATCGTGCGGGAAACCGTAGCCGTACCCGCAGATGCATCGGTTACAACGAGTGAGACCACGTAGGTAGCGGCCTTGCCTCCGGGCTTGGGAAACGAATGCGTCACCGCGACGCCACTACCAGTCTGTCCATCTCCAAAATTCCAATTGGACGTGACTGCATTGACCGATGAGGAACCATAGAACGTGCAGCTCAAGCCAGTACATCGATAGTTGAACGCTGCCGCAGTTGCTGGCTGAGGGAGCGCCGCGCCTCCACCATTATAGAGTAGCAGGTTCGGCGTGCTGGCCGGGACTCCACTGATTGCTCCCGCTGTTGCTCCCTGCAGCAACGCAGCGCGTACCGTGCCAGGTGTCGCGTTGGGGTACGCAGTCAGATACTGTGCGGCTACGCCAGCAGCAAGCGCCGGCGCCGCACCGGAAAGACCGGTTACTATCGCGTCATCATTTGTAACGTCGAGCGATGTCACAACGCGCGCCGGTGCGGCCATGTGTACACATTTCCCGAAGCCCGATCCAGAGACCCACGCGTCATTCTCGTGGGTACCTGCCACGGTAAGAATGTCTGGCGCGCTCTGCGGGGAAATTGTGCACGCATCGACGCCCGTCCCTGTGGCCGATGTTATCCACGTGACGCCGGATGCAATCGAGTTCTGAATCGCGGTGTTAAACGCGACGCTCACTGAATTAAGGAAGAAATGAATCTGTCCCACCGCTGGATTTGTCCTGTTCTGCGTAACCCAGTCGACACCGGCAATGATCGTCGAGAGAGTGCCACTCCCATTGCACCCGAGTATCACTGAAACACCATTAACGCCCTTTGCGCTGCCGTATGTTGCGCTCATTGCAGCGCCGACATGGAACATCGCGCTGGAGAGAAGGCATTCCGAGCCATTGGATCCAGGATTGTGAAGGTTGAGGCCGAGCGTGAGCCGGCCCCCAAGGTCGTTGTGAGTGAAGCGGGGACTGCCACCATCAAGGAAATAAATTGTCGCGCCCGATCCATCCGAAGGGAAGTTGTAGACGCCGTTGAGGGAGAGCGCACGCTGGTCAATTCGATCGAGATGCCAGGGTGCTCCCGCTTGTGATCCGCTGCTTACAAGGGAGAAGAGTGGCGTTGCATTCGATTCAGTGCCGAGCACCACGGCCCTGTCTTGCTCGACCAATGCCACATTAGGATTGCGCCTGATTTCATCAGCGGCGGCGCCCGAAAGCGAGAGCGCCATCCCCTTGAGCGCACCGGTGTATACATGTCTGATCGAGCCGCCGTGGGCCGCTCCCAGTTCTCGCGCCAACTGCGCGGCATTCTTCGTGTCGTCGCGGAATACAACGATGTACTGGCCGCTGATTCCGCTCACGGCCGCCAAAGCCGGCGTGTCGCTGACTGCGGTCAGTGGAACAGAATCCAGGGAGCATCCTGCGACAGATACCACGGCGACGGCCAACAGCAGCTTGCGCATTGTTCCAATTCTCCAGGTTGTGGGTCACTGCAAGCTTTTACAAGTGCTGTGCCGATTCGACGATTTTTCGCAAGTGAGTGACGCACACACAGTTGCAGTTTCGAATCTGATTCCTCACGTAACGCTCTGGAGAGCAGCGGTGACGAAGCGTTACGTGAATGGTGCGGAAAAGCGTCCACGAGTTCTCTGCGAAGCCTGTAGTAACGACTTGGGTGCCACGTGCAACGATCCGTTCCGCGCTCGCCCTTTTTTCTTTAGTTCGATGAAATGCAACTCACCCAGGCGCTTGCGGTTATGGAGACAGGCCTCGTGGTACGATTAGTGTCCGGGTCATGGAGCGAATCGTTGCGCGGTGTGATGCCGCGCGCGCATATTCGCAACCACAAGATGAGGAACACCTCCATGAGAATCCGAATCGGGATTGCGGTCGCGTCACTCGCTACCGTTTTCGCAGCGTCGCAACAACCGCAGCCCACGCCGGCGCGTCTCGTGACCCTGGCGACGATGCCAGGAGTGTACTTCACAAGCATCGACGCATCGACTGACGGCAAGTTCTTCTACATGACCACTGGCGATTCAGCCGTTGTGGTCTACAATCGGGGCACGAAGAAAACCACCGTAATCGCGCGTGGGGCCTACACCAGCGTTGACATCTCGTCAACGGGCCGCAAGCTGGTGCTGCTCCGTTACGCCGAACGACCGCGCACCGGCCGACTTATGTGGACGCTCGCGATTGACCCGCGCACGGGTTTGGCAACGGGAGCACCCATGCGAGTGAGTGCTACACCTGCCCTTGATGTTCATATCTCACCCGATGATCGCTTCATCGCGTTTCTCGCTGATACGAGCTCGAATCCGAACCTCAACGAGAACCGCCTTGTGATTGTTCCAACTGGAGGAGGGATCGAGAAGACCATTCTGACCAAGCCACCCACGCAGTTTTCCCCTCAGCAGGTATCGAGTAGTCCTGAGGGTTTAACGTTCAGCGTCGTCATATTCAACTCGAGTTTGGCGGATGCGCCACATCTCTGGTCCGCAGACAGTAAATGGATAATCACCAGGCTGGATTCGCAAATCGTGAGGATTCCGGTCGCGGGTGGGGCACCGGAAAAAGTGCTCACTCTTCCGCCGTCGAGAGGGACGATGTCGCTCGCGCCCGATGGCAAGGGTTTCGCTATTCGGAGGACGGGGGTCAATAGCGTGCCCACCATCTATGAAGTATTCGACAGCGCTGGACGTTCTCGCGGAGTGGTTTCCATGAACGTCCGCGCACCAGGCGTCAGCTCTACAAACCACGGAAGCTGGTTCGGACTTGGACTGAAAATGGCCGCTGTTCAGTCGATTCTGAACGACTCCATGCACGTGCTCGAAATTGGCCGCAACGGTGCTCGACCGAAGACGGTCTCGTCGGGGTTACCCAACGGGGTTATGTCCCCGGATGGGAAACGCATCGTAGCGCACCGCCAGTTTTTCCAGTCAGGCTTGAGAGACGCGACGCGCCTCGTACTGATGAACTCTGACGGGAAAGCAATGCGCGTGTTGGACGAAACGGACGCAAACCTCGATCGCCGCTTCCCGCCTGTTTGGTCGCCCGACGGCCGGTACGTCGCGTTCAGAGGCGCGCGCGGACAAACACTGAACGTCGTAAACGTGGAAAGCGGCAAAGTGCAATCACTCGCAAGCTCCTCCTTCACACTTTCAGACTACCGTTGGAGCTCCAACTCACAATCGATCCTCTACGCAAAGGATGACGGCAGCATGGATCGCGCTCTCGCTTCGGTGAACGAGGTCTCCCTGGCAGGTGTCGATCGACCGATCCGGGATCTTACGCCGCTCTTGCCGGCGGGAAGCTCGCGACTCTACTTCGTCGGCGACAGCGCCGTCCTGTCAGTGCGATACGGACTGCTGCTGTCGCTCCGGGGTGGCTCCGCCTTGCGAGTGTTTGATTCTCCAACGGGCGGGGGCACCGTCACGGCGGAGTTCCTTCCGTTGATTACGCCAGATGGACAATGGATCTCAGTTCTGGCCTCCGACAGGCAGGCAATGCGCCTGTTCCGCGCGGACGGCAACGAGCAGAAACCGATTGTACTGCCCTTTGCTCTCGGTGCAAGCGAGTTGATCGCCCTGTCACCTGATGCCCGCAATTTTGCCGTGCCGCGTGCGCCCCGGGGTGACACGCTCGCCGCGATTTATCTCGTTCCGACATCCGGTGCGAAGCCATCTCGCGTCGTAGCTCTGGCGAAAGGCCAGCGCGTGAGCGACCTTCGGTTTTCACCTGATGGCAGAAAGGTTCTCTACAGTGTTTCAACCCCTGCATCCGTGCTGCTCGAAATCGACCTCGGTTCCGCTTTGCCCAAGTCAACAGGTCGGCGCGGCGCCGAGGCGCCACGCCACTGACATGGTGCTCGCGTGACGCGCCACGTTCTCGTCGTCGATGATGATCCCACCATACGCACGTCGCTCTGCGATGCTCTTCGTGCAGATGGATTGACCGTCACCATGGCCAACGGTGGCGCGCACGCGCTGTCGCTCCTCGATCGCGCCGAACCGGACGTTGTGGTTTCGGATATCCGAATGGATGATGTGGATGGCCTGGCGCTGCTGCGCACGTTGCGCGAACGCGCGCCCGACGTCGACGTCATTCTGATGACCGCGTACGACGACATGCCCACGGTTGTGAGCGCGATGCGGGATGGAGCAGCCGAATTCCTCACCAAACCGCTCGACCTGCATGAAGTGCGCAGGGCTCTCAAGCGTGTTTTTGAGGACAGGCACATGCGACGGAAAGCTGTATCTGCGGATGTGGACGTGCCACCAGAAATTCATGGTATTGTGGGCCGCACTCCGCAGATGATCGCGATTTACAAGCTCATTGGACACGCGGCTGCCACCCGCGCAACAATACTCATTCGCGGCGAGAGTGGAACCGGGAAGGAGCTTGTGGCACACGCGATTCACTCGCACGGTGCACAGGCAAGCGAACCGTTCGTCGCGGTCAATTGCGCGGCGATTCCAGCGACTCTGCTCGAATCAGAATTGTTCGGACACACGCGCGGTGCATTTACCGGCGCGGTGCAGTCGCGGCGCGGCCGTTTTGCGCAGGCGGAACGCGGAACGATTCTACTGGATGAAATAGGCGACACGTCGCTCGAGTTCCAGTCGAAACTGCTGCGCGTTCTGCAGGACCGCGAGTTTCATCCCGTAGGATCGGAAGGCGCGCAACGCACCGAGGCTCGCGTGATCGCGGCAACACATCAGGATCTCGAAGAGATGGTCTCGCTGCGGCGTTTTCGCGAAGACCTGTATTATCGTCTCCGCGTGGTGGAAATCGTCATTCCGCCGCTTCGTGAGCGCAGCGCTGATATTCCGCTCATTGCAGACCACATGCTCCGCCGCGCGGCCTCCTCCCTCGCAACAACTGCCCCCGTGCTGTCGGGTGATGCGCTGGAGAAGCTCACGCAACATTCATGGCCCGGCAATGTGCGGGAGCTGGAGCATTGTGTGATGCGTGCAGTCGTGCTCGCGGCAGGCAGCGTGATTCGCAGGGAACACTTGTCGATTGCAACTCCCCGGCAATCGGAGGCCAGCAGGATAGAACCGCTCGATGTCATGGAGCGCGATCACGTGGCACGCGCTCTTGCCGCGACACGCGGCAGAAAAGTCGATGCCGCTGCTCTACTCGGCGTTTCGCGTCCACGCCTCAATCGTTTGATTGAGAAGTACGAGTTGGATTGAGTGCCGATACAACGATTCGGCGGTTCCATCCGCGCGCGCTTCCTGATCATTCTGATCGCGGGCGCCATGCTCCCGTTGGCTATCGCAGCCTGGTGGCTCGGCCGCACGACAACTGCGGCTGCTGAGCAGCTGGTTCGAGCGAAGATGGACAGCTCGCTGACGGTGCTGCTGTCTCAGGTTGAGGAACGCTGGGACAATCGCCACGGGTATCTGCGCGGTCTTACCGAAAACGAGGTCGTGTTGCGCACCCTGACAGCTTCGGAAGTGCCGCCCAGCGCGCCCGACTCACAAGCAATCCTCGAAGGCTTTGCGTCGATGCATGGGGCGATCGACAAGTTGGCGCTGCGAGCGACGCGCGGATCCATAATATGGAACCTTACGGCGCGCCGCACGTCAGGAAATAATGCTATTGACAGTCTGACGAGCGAATTTGCCACAGCGCACATGATCTCCGTCGAGATGCCGATTACCGGCGAGCAGCCAGATACAATTGGAGTGCTCCAGGCGGAATTAAGGCTCGACTCGCTCGTAGCCGGGAACTCGTGGCGGCTGTCCGCGCCAGGAGTGGAGCTGGCAGTGTTCGATGCGGCGACCGGACGCCGGGTTCTTGGTGGCGCTCATGGGTTCCCGCACGACACGCGCTCATCGATCAGGGACCGGCTTGGGAAAAAGTGGATAGTCGCTTCGCGCGCCGCCCCCTCCGCGCCTTTCAAGTTGGCGCTTGCGGCACCTGCTGAACTATCGCTCGGTCCATTCACACGCGCCACGCAGGCCGGAGTTGTTCTGCTGACCGCGGTCGCGGTGCTGGCGATTCTTGCGAGCGTTTATTTCACCACCCGGGTGACCCGCTCACTCGAGAATCTGGCCCTTGCCACCAATGCCGTTGCCGCCGGCGATCTGAATCGAATTGTCGACACCCCGGCCGCGGATGCCGACGAAGTGAATCAACTCGCGACTGCCTTCAACAGCATGACGCGAAGTCTTCGCAAGACGCTCGATGAGTTGTCTCAGAGGGAAAAACTCGCCGCCGTTGGCGAATTTGCGAGTTCGCTGTCGCATGAGGTGCGCAATGGATTGTCTGCAATTCGCATGGACCTGCAGCGTCTCGAGGAGACGGCGCTGTCCAATGGTGTTTCCCGCGAGCTGGTAGCGCGCAGTCTCAACAATGTGACGCGGCTCAACACTATTGTAACGGGGGCATTAGGCGTTGCGCGAAGCGGACGAAGTAAACTGGAGAGGGTTGATCTTTGCGAGGTCGTGCGGCACGCGGCATCGCAGGCTTCGGGCGCGTTCAACTCGAGCGGCGCGAGCCTCAGCATCGAGGTGGGTTTCGCAGGCGACGCGGTTGTCGAGGGCGATGGCATCGCTCTCGAACATCTCTTTCTCAATCTCATGTTGAATGCCGCGCAGGCGATGACGGCTAGCGGTCGTGCGACCGTTCAGCTGATCACGCGCGACGGCTTCCACGTCGTGGTCATCGCAGATACCGGACCTGGGATGGCGCGCGCGGTGCAGGATGGCATCCGCCGCCCATTCAATTCATCCAAGCGTGGCGGCACGGGGCTTGGGCTCTCGATCGCGACGAAGATCGCGGAGGCGCACGGCGGCACGCTCGCGATCACGAGCGATCCCGCCGTCGGAACGACGGTGGAAGTATCGATTCCACGATCCGTCTTGCCCAGCGGATCAGCGAAGTAAGGCCGGTGCAGTAGGTGGTGTATACGTCGCTAGCTTCCTGCGTGCCAACAATCTGGACGCGATAACGAGTCGTCACTCCCTCGAGGTCAATGCGACATGCTGCTGCTGGGACTGCAGTATCATTTTGCAGAATGCGGTGACGAGTTCGGCATCGAAATCCAAGCCTGCCCGCTCCCTGAGGAAGACCAGAGCGTGCTCCGAGTGCCACGCATCGCGATAGGGACGATTGGTGCAAAGGGCATCGTACACGTCACACACATGCACTAACTTGCTTCCGAAATGACACTCGCGCTGAAACTGGAGGGGAGGATAGCCCGTGCCATTCACCATGATATGATGCTCGTACGCCACTACCGCGGCGAGATCAAGTCGCTTTTCCCGTTCCAGAATCAAACGGGCTCCCTCGGAAGGATGTTGACGCATGACGTCTCGTTCTTCATCGGTTAACGCGCCCGGTTTGGTGAGAATGTCCTTCGGAATGCGCACCTTGCCCAGATCGTGCAGTAACCCGGCAACTCCAAAAGCTCGCACGTCTCTCGCTGCCAGGCCAATCTGCTCCGATAGCGCCATGGAGAGCACCGCGACATTCGAGGAGTGGGTTGTCGTATACTGATCGAAGGACTTGAGCTCCAGCAGCGGTAAGATCACCTGGCTTTGGCCGTGCATGGCCAGTGACAGCGAGCGCACGACGGCGTCGGCCTCGAGCAGTGGGAGCTTGTCGCCAGACGCCACTTGCTCATGCATCCACTGCACGGTGGCGGCTTCGTCATCCAGCGAGTAGACCGTGGTCAGCGTGGCCGTCATTGCAACCAACGCTTCTTCATCGACGCCTCGGACGCCGATCGTGCCGAACCGGATGCTACTCCCCTGCATCTGGCGCACCTCTGAGGAATCGATCTCAGTGGAGCCCATTCGTTGGAATATCTCTGACAGGAAGCCCTCGAATTCTTCGAGGGTAACGGCGCCGACGAACTCCACGCGCTGGACGTTGGCCTTGGCAAGGCGGATACCCCAGTCCCAATCCTTCAGTTGCCTCAGCACCTGCTGCCCGGAGATCACCTCGCCATCGAGAAAGGAGAAAAGCGAAAGTGGCTCCGTTGCCAACAGCTGCTGCAGCGCCTCGAATGAAGAACCAACAGCGCGCTCACGGGCAGGATGCCCATCGGCGTAGAGGTTCATCGTCGACAATGCGTGCCCCAACGAGTTGAGGAACCGGATAGGATCGCTCATTATGGCGGCCGACTGACGGCGGCGCGGATTTCGGAATCCTTGCTTGCAGCTGCCAGCCTCACAGCTTTCGACGTGCTGGGCTCATCGCGCCAAAAACTTGAAAGCCCAACGAGTGCCGCCAACATCTCCGGAGACTTGGCCTGGAGCCGCGGCCCTCGAAACCAGCCCTTCTTTGTGAGCACCCGCGCCGTGAGCCACTCCCGCGCGGCGCCGGAGTGTATTGTTGCGAGTGTGCGGATCGCGAGCAAACGATCCTCCGAGCTTGTGTCTTTGTTCGCCAGAAGCAGCATGAGTAGCGGTTCAGCCGAAGCCGGGCATTCTTCGAGCGCGGCGCTCAGTGTCAATCGAACATTCTGCGGGTCGCTGTCAACGAGTCCGGCATTTATCGCAGTCTCCTTGAATGCGGGGAGCCGGAGCATCAGTTTGAGAGCCTCGCGCCGCACTCGGGGATCTTCGCTTTCGGCGTACACCAGCGGAGAAAAGTCCGCGGGCCATGTGGGCATTGCGCTCAGTAGCGAGAGAAGGTTTCGCTGAACAAACCATGGGGAAATGGGCAGCCGGGCGACGATCTTCGGACCAATTTCGACGCCGAGCTGGCTAAGGTGGGTGAGGAGACGACGGCGGACGGTGCGGTTCTGCGTGGCCTCGAGCGCCTCGAACATTGGCTCGGCCGCGCTGATACCCATACGCGACAGAATCCGCTCAACGGCGTCGAAGTTCTTTCCATCCGTGATGATCAGCAGTTGCCGAATACAATCAGGATCGACAAGGTGTCGCCAGAATTCTTCGACGATTCCCTCCTGATTCGCGACCCGGTCGAGTAGGTCGAGAATCACGGAGACCTTCCCGTCAGTGATCATTTCATTGAAGGCACGCCACACCAATTCGCCCGACGCGCCGATTTCGAGGCTGATTTTCACGATTCGGTCGGCTTCGGATTCACCGGCACCCTCAGGAGTGGATGGCGTATTCGTGCCACGCGCAAGCCGCTCCAGTAGATGGGTGTACGACTCGGGATTGGGATCGTCGATGTTCCAGTCTGACACCATCTCGCGCACAGTTTCGCGAAGGGCGGCATCGGCATCAGCCCGTATGGTCGGAGCCCCTGCCTCGGCGTAATTTGCAAACTTGGACAAGAGACGAAGCAATGAGTGAGAACTGGTTTGCTGGGAGGCAACAGATGCAGCGCGCGTTAGCGCAAGCACCGCGGCCACAGGCATTGTGTACGACGCGTGTTCGACAAGCTGCTTGCGCTCTGTCATGGCACCGCCAAGTTCCAGAAGCTGGCTCAAAACCTCTGGCTTGAGTCCCGCGACAAGACCGATCAAACGTTCCTGAAGAATTGATGCGTCGCCGCCCTGGCTCAACCGCAGCTCCTGGCTCAACTGAAGCAGGTGGTTCACGATTACCCGGTCGTACGCGGCGCCGCGAATCTTCGAATTGATCGCATTGGCAACCTCGGCTGGCTCAGGAGGAACCTGATCAGACGCGGCGTCCTCGGACCCAAGTGCCGCAGCTGCCAGACTTCGCCAGAGTACTGTCGCGCGCGTGTCGGCGAGTAGCTCCGGTATTACCGGCTGAGCGCCGGCAAGCTCCAACTGGTCGAAAGCGAGGGGCACTACGCGCACATGTGGCCAACGTTCGAGCTCGGGAGGAGGGCGGAGACCCAGCGGCTGCGCGTCGCGACCTCTGTCACTGCCGATAGTCTTGAGAAAATCAGCGACTTCGTCGGGACTCACACCGCGGACAAACCGGATTGCGCCGAGTTGATGTCGGTACAATCGTTCTGCCAGATCGCGGAGGACTGCATTGGATTGCTCAGTCGCTCCTCCCTCAATGATTAACTGGTTCTTGGTGACACCCAGTGAAAGCACGGTCCGGTCCTTCAGGAGGGATGTGAGCCGGAGTGCGACCGCGTCAACAGCCGAAAGAAGGAGCGGATGTCCTTCTGGATACGCCGCGTTCTTGTGAAGGGCGCTGGAGAGCTGCACCAGGAAGGCTGACAATTCCCGCGAGAGTAGCTGTCGTTTTTCGGGAACGTCGGGGCGTGGTATAACCGGAACGCCACCGGGGACCGAAGGCCTGCGCCCGGTGTTACTCTCCATCATTTGCCTGGAACAGCCCACCCGCGGGACAGTTCTGCATGGCGATCAAGCTAGTCGGTTTGATCTACAATATGCTACAGCGGGCGGATAGGCAGTCGTGGACCCCATAGTGGATCGCCGACTGGCACTGGATTCCTGAGCGCACCATATTGAGCGCCAACTATGCGCAAGTTGATCCTGCTTTTCGCCCTGGGCGCCCTGCCCGTTCGCGCGCAAACCGTTCCACCATTTACAGTGGTAGAAACGGGCATCGCCGAGATACGCAGCGCGCTGGAACAGAATCGCACCACATCGCGCGCGATCGTTGAGCAATACCTCGCACGCATCGCCATGTATGAAGACCGGCTCAACGCAATCATTACCGTTAACCCGCGGGCGCTCGCCGAAGCGGACGAACGGGATCGTGAGCGCGCCCAGGGGAGAGTTCGCGGACCATTGCACGGAATCCCGGTTGCGCTCAAGGACAACATCCACACGACCGACATGCCCACCACCGGTGGCGCACTTGCATTCGCGGACCTCGTCCCGCCATACGAAGCGACGCTCACCAAAAACCTGAGAGATGCGGGCGCTATCATCATCGCAAAAACTCAGCTCACCGAACTGGCCAACTGGGTTGCCACTGGCATGCCGGGCAATTACAACGCACTAACCGGATACGGCATGAATCCGTGGGACCCGAGACGCGATCCGCGCGAGCAGAACTTCGACGGTCGTCCCGTTATCTCCACCGGCGGATCCAGTTCGGGAATCGGCACCAATGTGAGTTTCTGGGCGGGCAGTGTCGGTACTGAAACATCGGGATCAATACTCAGCCCTTCACACCAGAACGCACTCGTTGGCATCAAACCAACAGTGGGTCGTGTGAGCCGCTATGGTGTTATTCCCATCACCGCAGATCAGGACACGCCCGGACCGATGACACGTACCGTTTCCGACGCCGCCATCATGCTTGGCGCACTCGAGGGTGCCAATCCTGATCCGAACGATTCGGCAACCACCAAGTGCCCGCGCCCGCCCGCGCTGGACTACACACGCTTCCTGAATCCGCGCGGATTGCAGGGCGCACGCATCGGAATTCCGCGTGCGTTTTTCTATGATACAACGTCGGCTGGAGCCTCCGCACCGCGCGGTGGGCTGACGCCACCGCAGCGCGCGATTATGAATGAAGTCATCGCAGTTCTGCGCGCGCAGGGAGCAACTGTTGTTGATCCGGCAAATATTCCCAGCGTCATTGAAACCAATCCCGCCAACAACTTTCTCAACTGGAGCGTGTGCAGCGGACTGGATCAGGGACGCGGGCGCGATGCCGAATGTTCGATCGCATTCAAATACGGAATGAAGCGCGATTTCAACGCGTGGCTCCGTTCACTCGGCGACAAGGCACCCGTGAAAACACTCACCGAAATGCGGCAATGGAACATCGCGCATCAACGTGCCGGAGCCATCAAGTATGGCCAGGCGCAGCTGGATGTTTCCGATGAAATGGATGTGCAGGGCGATCGCGCGCGATATCAGGCGGATCGTCGCAAAGACATTTTGCTCTCCGCGACAAATGGAATTGACGCCGCGCTGAAAGCGAACAATCTCGATGTTTTGCTTTTTCCCGGCTCGAGCAGCGCGAATATTGGCGCGCGTCCTGGTTATCCATCCATCACGGTCCCATTTGGATTTGTGCCGGTGGCGCAGGGGAGCGGCGCGCTGGCGTTTCCCCCGGGATTTGATCCGAAGCCCGCGCCGTTCGGAGTCACTTTCACCGGGACGGCATGCAGCGAACCGAAACTGATTGAAATCGCGTTTGCTTTCGAGCAGGCCACGAAGCGGCGCAAGGCTCCGCCAATGTGAGGCGCGATTGTAGTCGGGAGTCCCCGCCACTCAGCGACTCACTGGCGCTCGTGATTGAGCGGGCTAGCTTGCAGGACGAAAACTCGAGACACGGAGACACCGATGCCGAGGGCACGGAGAGTCGCGCCGCACACAGCGTGTATCGTCGCTGCGCTATTGCTGGCCGGGTGCGCGCCGGATACCGCCAGAAGTAATAACGGCGATATCACGCTGAACGACTTCAGCTGCAACGCATGCAGCGTCAGAGTGGACTCCATCGCATTCCTGGGACACCAGGACGACACGGTCTCGTTCCGTGTCGATGTTTTGCCGGCGCGCGATTCCCGGGGGCGCTTCTACCTGCCCGACAGAGCCGGAGGTGTAGTACACGTCTTCGGCCCCGACGGCAGGCTGATGACCACTTTCGGAAAGCGCGGCCGGGGCCCGGGCGAGCTCGCGGGCATACGCGCAATATTCGTCGCCAACCATGACACGCTGCTCGTGGTCGGATCGAGCGTTGTACACGTGGTGTCACCCGAATACACGCATGTACGCGAATACAAAACCTCGGGCGGCGGCCTCGATGAATTCGCAAGCACATTGCTCGACGACGGCCGCATACTGATCGATCGTGCCAGCCATCAATTTGCCATTGTCGATACGAGCGGCGCGCTCGGCCCATCCGTGAAGCTGCTCGGCATCGACACCGCGCGCTGTGGTGAGTGCGGCGAACGCATCTATCGCGAGGCGCAGCCTCCGGGCACGATATGGTCCGGACCAGTCAACAAGTATCAGGTGGAGAATCACGATCTGTCCGGCAAGTTGCTGCGACGTTTGGTTCGTGAGGCACCGTGGTTTCCGCAGTGGGGACAGAAGGAGATCGAGGCAAACGATGCATCGGTCGAATTCGGGCGCCATCGCTTCATGGGAGCCCGGCATGCGAGGGACGGCCTGCTGTGGACCCACGTGACGATGATCGAGCACGCGGAGGATCTGAAGAACCTCGATGAGGATGTTCCCAATCAGGCCGCGCGCATATGGGCACGGATGGAAACGAAAATCGAAGCAATTGATCCCGATTCAAATCAGCTGCTTGCCGGAACCACGGTCCGGGGATTGGTTTTTCCCCTGCGCGGCGACTATTCGGCGCAGTTGGTTGTGAACGAAAGTGGCGACTGGATGTGGAAGATCCTCAGATTCGCAATCGAGCGGCGCAAGTAGTCGTCATTTCTCATGCTATATGACGATACGATTGTCAATGTCTGGGAGGGGTGACCCGGCATTCAAATGAGCGTGCAAACCCTCTGCGGCATGAGATAGTTCCTCTACACGAGGTGCCGAGGTCGGAGTGCCATGTGGGAAGTGGCGTGTGTCTCGCCACTGCGTTCGGTGTTTGGAGTTCGGGGTGCTTTGTAACGAGTGGGAGGTGGTGGCACTCAGAACTTCCCACTCACCACAATGTCACTTAGAACTCACCACGAACCACGCAGTTGCGAGACACACCCCACTTCCCACAATGAACTCCAGCCCCGGCACCTCGTGGAGATGGACCGTCTCATGCCAGCGATGCGGGAGTGCACGTTTGCCGACTCCCGAAGGCCGCACACTACTTCCCTATCGTTGAGGCCGTTAGGGGAACCAAGAAGCGATCCGGCGTGTCGAGTCGTTTGTAACGACATTGCAACTCAAACGCGCCGTGTGGCGAACGAATTGCACGGGTAAATACTCCATGCAGCGTTCAATGGTGATCGCGCTGGTGGCGGTCTTCGCATCTCAGAGTGCGGAGGCTCAGTCCTCCATCGGGCTGCCACCGCGCGTTCGCGTTTCGGTCGGTCCATATGCAGGGCTCGATGGTCCTGCGGGAACGACTGCCAATTTGGGAGTAATCGCCTACAAAGACATCCTGAATCCGACCATTGGCATTCTCGGTTTTCAATTCGAGGCTTATGGCGGTGCCGCATCAAATGGTGGCTGGACCGGTGCCGCTGCCGTTGGCCTGCGCAGCCCATCACTGCGACTCGGCACTGGCCTGGAGATGGATCTTCGCAATGGTGAGGTAGCCCCGTTCCTCTCGATCATGCATCCACTCCTGCGGGGAGGTCTGTTCGGGGGTGGATTGATTCACGCCACCTGGGTACCGGGCGGCCAGAACACCTTTCGCGCCGGTGTCGCTCTCCCTGTTGCGCAGCTGTTAACTGGCGAAGGCCGTCCGCTCCGCGATCATGTTCGCATTGTCGCCGAGAAAGAGCGCTGGCCACAAGCGTCCGGCGATATGCGCGACAACGTGCTTCGCGTCAATGACGTCGTCGTGCCCCCGCTGAATGATTTGCGGCACACCAGCGGTTTGTTCGTTTCCGATACGCTGACGACGGCCGCCATGATCATTGCGGCGTATCACGACAAAATCGATCGGGCGCTGGGACGCGCACTTGCCGACACACTTCGAGCGATCCTGCTGGACAAATTGCTTCTGCCTTACAACAAACTGCTGGGACAGAAGCGCGAGCCCGACGCGTTAGCGCCTTTTACAACTGCCGCGCTCAAGGACGCGAGTAAACATGGAGCACAGACTGTCTTTGTGCTTGCGGATATCGCGCAGGCGCTCGACGAAGTGGTTCGGGTACAGCGCCGTCGCATTGGGGATGAACGACTGGTCTGGCTACCGCTGCAGCTGGCGCTGCGAGAGAATCAATACAATACGCAGAAGCAGTTGGATGCACTGCTGGAGCGCGCCACGACAGGCGAATTCTCCGACAGCAACGAAGTGGTCTACATACCCAACGATCAGTTCCAGTGGGAGCTGTTCCATTCGATCCGGCAAGCACGCACATACCATGTGCTCTGGATACACGAATTCCGCGGTGTGAACGACAACAGAGTACCCGATCGTGTCGCATACCAGCAGGTCGCCTACGGCTATCTCACTGCTCTCCTCGAACGGGTGCGCGCCTATGATTCGACTCGGGTATTCCCGGAGTATCACATCATTCTGGACCAGTACTACTATGAACTCGCACGGAGTCGAGGCTGGATGCAGCTATTGCGAGATCCTTTGAACGCCAGTCTCGCGCCGCGTGCTGCTCCCGCAGAGTGGCACAGGAACATCGACAGTCTGCAGTCGCAGCTTCGCCTCGCGGTCGCGCAATCACGAACGCTGCAGGAGGAGCTGGTTTCGCAAGGTAAGTCGTGGCTCAACAATCGGGTTTCAGTGCACGTGCACATCACGCAGCAGGCCGATCCCGCATTCCTGACGCACGACATGCTGCCATTGATCGGCATGACCGACAACGCACTGCACGACCATCGAAAGATTGTTTTCTACGACCTGCTGGAGTCCGATCGCTACCGTGGTGCCTTGATAGTCACCGGCATGGGAGTCGGCGAGTTGTTCAGCGGGCCCGGTTGGGACGATCGCGCCGCTATAGTGAAAGGAGCCGCCGCGCACGAGGTGAAGCGTCAGGCTGCACGACTTCTGATTCGCAATGGATTCAATGAGAACAGACTTCCGGCATGGCTGCAGGCATCGGTGGACAGCGTGCCTCCGGCATTGCGAACTCCCACACCGCGTTTCGATCCCAATCCCACGCGGACGATGCAGTTGCACAACGACGTGGGATACGGCGACAAATCGGTCACGGTCGCCAAAGCTATGTTGTACAGTCTGTTGCCTTCCGGCACCGTAGTGAAGGTCGCGAATCCGCTGTGGATCAATCCACTTTGGGGATCGCTGCTGCTGGGACACTCGCTGCGTGGTGGTCGTGTCCTGATCGTTTCGCCATCACTGGAGAATTCCTTCTTCAGTGCGTCGGTAATGTCACTCGTGTCAGAGCAACTGGCACTCCTGATAAACGCACGACAAACACTCGACGCCGCCATCAAACGCAGCGGAGGAATGCTCGGCATCGGAATCTACGATCTCAGTATGAGTGCAGATGACATCCCCGCGCGCATTGACACCGCTCTGGCGCGCCGGTCACGAACACCGTGGCTGCAAAAGCTCGAACCTTTCTCGAAGGAGGTCAGCGATTCGCTGCGCGCCGTGTCAAAATTGCTGCGCGCGACAGTTGGAAATGGTTCTTCAGAAACGCCGGGGAACGAGCGCTCCAAACTACACCTCAAGTTGCAATTCGTCGCTTCCGCGGAAGCATGGGACGATCTGTTCCTCCAAAGGGGATGGGGCGCCGCACTTGCCGAGCATTATCGCAGCATCGCACGGCTGTCGCGAACCCGACCTCAGTTCGCGGAGTTCCACAAGGTCGATCCAACAACAGTCAGCAATGTCGGCGGCACACTCGCGCTTCGCCAGGAGATGATGGCGAAAGAACCGGAACGAGTTCTCTACTATATGATCTTCGGTTCGTTCAACGAGGACTACCGTTCCGCCATTCTGGATGGCGAAGCTGTGATTCTGATTTCGCAATTCGGCGCGGCGGTGGGGATGCCCGATTTCATCCTGCTTCCCAGTCTGTGCACGTGGGTGGAGTCGGAGGAGGAGCTTTATCGATATCTGCCGCGAAGGGTTGGGTGGCTTACGCGGTTTTTGAAGATTCTTTACTAGTCGTTAATCCCCTTCCTTTTCATCTCCTCGCGCAGTCAGCGAGGGCAGAAAGTGGTAATACACGGTGGTCGGTCGACTCGACGACGTGAAAGTTGACTACGTGAAAGTCAACGACGTCGGCTCACGTACTCGCTCCAAGATATCAGACGCCGCGGGTGAGCAGCGCTTTGAATCCGGCAGCGGTAAAATGGGAATCGCTGGTGAGGGCCTGCTCCATTCTCAGTTCACGCATCAGCGCGAAGCTGGCGCAATCCGTGAAGGACCACCCTTCATCGCAGCGTTTGCGGAACAGCGATTCGGCTCGCTCGAACCGTTCTGCCCCGATCCACTCCCAGCGCAGGAGACTCGTTTGGTGCAGCATATCCAGGAGGCGAGTGGCGGCCAGTGCTCCCGCCCTCGCCATTGCGAGCGTGCACGCTTCGTCGACCACGTAGTCGGTAGTGGTGAGCGGGACACGCTTTTCCACGAGTGCCTGAAGCGTCGTTCTGGCCTTTTTGTGCAATGCATCGTTGCGGTCGATCAGGGCGTACCACCCCGAGGTGTCTACAAATACGCTACGGCCCATAGAGAATGCGATCGATTTCGGAGTTGCTGATCCTCTTTCCCGGTCCATCCACTGCAAAGTCATCGATTCTGAGAAGTGCGTCTGTCGCCGAGGGTGCGGCGGTTCCGGCGCGGACCGGTTCCAGCCTGGCGACGTCACGCCCTCGGTGCGTCAGGATGAATCGCTCGCCCCGTTGGACGGCCGCCAGCGCGCGCGCGGCATCACGACGAAACGCCACCATGGAAATACGTTTCATGAAGGTGAACTTAAACTTGAACTTCATTGTAGTCAATGCTCCTCGGAGTTGCGTTGTGCCGTCGCAGTGGTCGTAATCACGACCGCAAATATGAGGTAATGCGTCAGCGTGCCGTCAGCACGATATAAAGCGTATGCGACGGGGTTGCGCTCCGACTGTACCACGGTGAATGCTTGTATCACGTACAGCTGAGCGAGTTCGAATCCCCTACGGAGGTCTTACTCATGAATAAAGTTCTGTTTGTTGCTGTTCTGCTTTCCCTCGGCTCGTGTGGTTCTGATTGCTGCTCACCAGAGCACGCTGTGGAAGAACAATTGGTGGGAAAGTGGGTGGCTTTCGAGTCCGGCAATTCGGATGGCGCCGGTTACTATGTGACGTCTATCCCGGTGGTTCCTGCGCAATGGATCAGCTTCTGGCATGACGGGACGGTAACGACCAACATTCAAGGCTTCGGCGGTTATTACGACATAGACATTCGGACCGACACCGTTCCACATCCCACAATTGGCGGCGCGACGATTGTCAGAACGGATACCATCCTCACCTTCTACAAGAGCCGCTACACACGCAAGGGCGAATCAGATGGCCTCCGGATGTTTGGCTGGGATATCCTGGACGGTGACCTGTATCTGTATCCCGGATGCTTTGAGGGATGTCACCTGGGGCTGAGACGAGCGCAGTAGATTTGTCCGGAGGTCCTCAGGAACAGCGAAGTCAGAATGCAGAACGGTGAATAGTGAAGTCAGAGGTGGCCATGACCTCCGACTTCACTATTCACTCCGCTGACCTCTGACTTCGCTGTTTCCCGCGGTCGGAATGCCTTGCGGGGTTGTGACTATTCCACGGACCGCTAGTTTAGCAGCAGAGACCGCAACAAAACGTCCGCGAACCCCAAGTCAGGACCCATGCCGACACACCAACACTCGAGTAACCACGCGCCCACTCGCCACGGCCGCACGCGCGTCATACAGGTCGCCTGTATTGCGACAGCCTTCCTGTTCGGCATTGCACTCACTCGCTACCGCGAGCCACTCATTGCGCAGGATGCGGCGCCGACATTCGCGGCTAATGTGGCTCCCATCCTCTACAAAAACTGCACAACCTGTCATCGACCGGGCGGGCTCGGACCCTTCTCACTGATGGACTACGACAGCGTGAAGACGCACGTTGACGAAATCCGCGATGCTGTTTCCACTGGTTATATGCCCCCGTGGCACGCCGAGGGAGCGCACGGAACGTTTCGCAACGACCGGCGCCTGAACGACAAGGACAAGCAGACAATCGCGAGTTGGATTCGTAGCGGCGCAAAACTGGGTGACGCAAAGGCGCTGCCGCCAAGGCCAGAATATCCAACGAGCTGGGAGATGGGCACGCCTGACGCTATTGTCACCATGACCGAGGATTTCCCCGTGCCGGCGTCCGGTACGATTGAGTATCAGTACTTTGAAATGCCTACTGGCTTCACCGAAGACAAATGGGTGACAGCCATCGAGATCATGCCGGGAGCGCGCGAAGTAGTGCATCACGTGATTGTTTTCGCCAGAGCTCCTGCGCCGGCGCCCGCTGCAGCAAATTCTGCTGCCGCGACGGGTGCGCCGCCTACGACGCCCGCAGTGCCGGTCACTCCAACTCTCATTCGTAATCGGGCACACGCGGCACCACCATCTCCACCGCGACTGGACTCGGTGCACCCGCCGCCGCGCCAGATGGGCACCATCGTCGGTGGGACCGCTCCGGGAACTAACGTGATGGAATTTCCTTCGGGAACCGCGCTGCGCCTTCGCGCCGGCACGGTGCTCATCTTCCAGATGCACTACACCGCTCGCGGGCACGCAATGCATGATCGCACCAGTGTGGGTTTCCGCTTTACGAAAGAGCCCCCTGACGAAGAAATCCGCATGGCCGATTTCAGGAACGGGGCCTTCACCATTCCCGCCGGCGCAAAAGATGTTGCGGTCCCGGCGGAAATCGGATTCGGTGAAGCGGTGCGCGTCTGGGGGCTGTTGCCACACACGCATCTGCGCGGCACCCGCTGGCAGTACAAGCTGGAGAAACCGGATGGCACATCGGAAATTATCCTCGACGTGCCGCGCTACGACTTCAACTGGCAGACTTATTATTTCTTCGCGAAGCCGCTGGAGATTCCGGCAGGGGGCAAGATTGCTTCAATGGCCTGGTACGACAACTCTGCATCCAATAAGTCAAACCCGGATGCTACCAAGGATGTTCGGTGGGGAGAGCAGACCTGGGAGGAGATGCAATTTACTGGCTTCCTTTACAGCGTGAATCGGTTGAGGCGAAGGGACTGAGTGATCAAGTGATCAAATGATCAAATGATTAATTGATCAAATGATCGAGATCCATGATCGCAATCATTTGATCACTTGATTATTTGATCATTTGATCATTTGATCCTTTCTTCACATTCACGAGCACGTGATGGCCATGCATGCGGTTCCACTAACGCGGCAATCGCTACCGACTGCTCAACTGCGGCCAGTTCATGATCACCTGAATCTCGGCTGCGTGAACAGGAACACGGCCGAATACGAGAAATTGTCGCTCGCCAGGAAAGGGATCGTAGCCGCCGTATTTCCAGACAAAGAGCGAATCGCGCACACCCAAAGCCAGAGTCGGCGTCTCAATGATCTTCGCGGTCATGAGGCGCGAAGGGCCGACATACATCAGAGTGCTGCCGTCGCTGGACCACCGCGGATTTGTGCCACCACCAGTGGACACGGCGATGCGCGGGCCCGAACCGGGAATGGCCTGCACATAAACCTCATTGGCACCTGTTTCATTCGACTGAAATGCGAGCAGATGACCATTGGGTGACACACGCGGCGCATTCTCGACGAACTGCGGAGAGGCTGCTATGGGCAGCACGGATTCCATTGAATCGCTGCAGGCTATGTAGATGTCGGCCGCCGCCCCGCCGCCGGTTCTGCGTATGGCGGAGTAGCCATTTGCCGGACCAACCGAGAGTTCGAAGAAGCCAGCACGTCCACCCCGAGCAATCACGGTCTCCTCCCCGCTCCGGTTCCAGGGACGCGAAACAAGGAATGTCGAATCAATCAGGTTGTGGATGTATATAATGGTGGAATTGTCTTTCCACTCGGCGCGAATGTGACTCTGGTCGGTGCTCAGGGCGACGCGTGTGCCCGCAGCAAAGTCATAAACCCAGATGTCACCGATCACGGCGCCCACGCGCGGTCCGATGCCAACAAGTGCGCGGCTTCCATCAGGAGAAACGCGCACGTGCTGAAATGATTGCTCTTCGAATTTCAGCGGACTCTCTTTTCCATCTCTTCCGACCACATGAATGGGAACCAGTATGTTCTCGTTCCTCGCGCCGGCATATGCGAAGACTCCGTTGTCCGAACTCGACATTCCGTTGAAGTTGGCATCTTCTCCGATTCCCTCAGGTAGGGGAACCGACGGGCCTGTCACTGCGAGTTTTCGGAGCGAGAATGGCGCCAGCATCATGGAGCCGGGGCTCAGATACCCGATTTGTCCTGTTTTTACGTAGGCAGCGCCGACGCCGCGAATGCCCAGGTCTTTTACGCGCGCGTCGCGCAGCGAGATGACAGCAATCCGCATCGAGTCGAGCCGGATCGGCGGCGTCGCCATCGTGACCAGTGCGTGCTGACCGCCGGGGAGAACAGACGCAGATAGATACCCGACGGCTCCAGGGCTGACACGTTCGCCCACCAGCTTTCGGTCACTGCCATCCGCCGCCATTCTCCACAACGAACCGCGATGCGTATAGACGATGACATCGCCGTCACCCCAGCTACCGCCATCGGCGCTGTCGACAAGGCGCTGCGCCCTGCCACCGGATACAGGAAGGCGCACCAGTCGAGTGCCAATCTTGTACAACAACCATTGCCCATCCGGTGAAAAAGATGGTGTCATGGCGCTGTCGCTTCCCGGGATTCTCTGGAAGCCAGGGGCGGAGAGGCGGTGCAGGTACAGACTGCGTTGTCCATCTTTCACACCGGCGACAACGAGTTGTGATCCGTCACGCGACAGCGCGAGAAATCCACGATTGCCAGCGTTTGCGGCCGCGAACTGAACACTGTCGGGCAAAGTCATGGAGAACCAGGCCGCGCCAGTGACGCCCCCGGAAGATTGCGGTGGCTGTGTCGCTACGACGAGCGCCGCGAGTGCCGCGACCCATCCGCCAATCGCGATGAATGTCATCGTACGCGTTCGGCGTTTTTGGATGACCGTTGCGTCCTGAAGAATGCGTTCCTGCGCCAACGCCGGAAGACGAACCGGCCTCACACCGGTGAGTGCCTCGGCGAATTCCTTTGCAGATGCCCATCTGTCCGCTGGAACCTTCGCCAGTCCCTGGAGCAGCGCCGCTTCGACGTGCACCGGAATTGTCGCACGCGTGTCGCGCAGTGGACGGGGATTGTCGGTGATCACCTTCGCAATCACCGCCTGAACTGTACTCCCCGTGTGCGGCGGGTCGCCCGACAACATCTCGTAAAGCACGGCGGCGAGTGAATAGATGTCGGTGCGCGCGTCCAGCTGTCTGTCACCCGTGGCCTGTTCGGGGCTCATGTACTGCGGTGTGCCGAGCGAGAGACCAGTTTGCGTGACACGCGCGCCGCCTGCGTTGGAGACCGCGAGTGCGATTCCAAAATCCATCACGAGTGGTTGCCCCTCGTGAAGCAGAATGTTCTCGGGCTTGAGATCGCGATGGATGACATTGTGCCGGTGCGCATAATCGAGTGCACCCGCCACCAGGACCGCTATGCGCACGGCTTCATCGACCGGCAGCTGACGCTCACGCTCGAGTCGTGCTCTGAGCGTTTCGCCCTCCACGTACGGCATCACATAAAAGAGCAGTCCTCCCACTTCGCCGGAATCGAAGAGTGGCAGAAGATTGGGGTGATGCAGGTTGGCAGTGACCTCGATTTCCGTAAGAAAACGGTCGGGGCCAAGTACGACGCCGAGTTCTGGTTTGAGAACTTTGAGTGCGACGTTGCGATGGTGCCGGAGGTCGCGGGCGAGGTACACGGTGGCCATGCCGCCTTCGCCTATGTGACGTTCGATTTCGTAGCGGCCGGAGAGGGCGGAGTTTAGTTGGGCGGTGGTCTGCATTGGGATAGCACGAAGATGCGAGTTCGCGGCTGGGACCGCTAGCGGAGGGAGGGAAAGACCGAACGATCGAACGATTGAACGATTGAGCGATCGCGGATTGGCGATCGGGGGACTCCGTCATTCCCGCAACGTACGCCGTCATCGCAGCATCCCCGTTCCGTCATTCCCGCGAAGGGAACCAGGTCGACGTTTTCTGTCAGGCGGGCACGTCACTTGCTCCAAACGCGACGTGACCATTTCCCTCAGAACTACGTTCTGGTTCGCGTCCGTCGCTGTGACCATGCTGGTCCATGTACGTGAGTGCCTCGCTCAGAGCACGACCGTTCGCACTCCGCTCGGCGTGCTGGTGGACATCGGCCAGCGCCGGCTGCATCTCCACTGCATTGGAACAGGCTCGCCGACAGTTGTTATCGAATCCGGTGCGAGCTCATTTGCCCTTGACTGGGCGCTCGTTCAACCGGAGGCCAGCCGCACAACTCGCGTCTGCGCCTACGATCGCGCCGGTTACGGGTGGAGCGACCCGACTCCCAATGGCGAATCACCGGAGCAGATAGCGCGCGACCTGCGAGCGCTACTCGATGCAGCACGTGAGCGCCCTCCGTATGTGCTCCTCGGTGCATCGATGGGCGGGATCTACGCGAGGATCTTCGAGCGGCAACATCGAGCCGATGTCGTCGGGATGGTTTTCGTCGATCCGTCGCACGAGAACCGCTTGTTCGTGGAGGTGGCGGGCCAGACCGTCCCGATCTGGGCGCGCACTGTCGAAGACGTGCGAGCGTCGCTCCCACCGCGCTCGGCATGGGACTTCGTTCTGGCGCAGCCCACACGGAGCGTTCAGGTGGGGACGCCGTTCGATCTTCTCCCCCGAGAGCTATATGACACCCGACTGGAATTCGACAGGCGCTTGATCGCGAGCGGCAAAACGATGACCTACGACCAGTACGTGGAATCCACAATGGGGCGACAAGCAGCCTACGTCACCCTGCACGAACAGAGCGCCGGAGCGCTCGGGAATTCGCCAGTGGTTGTTCTCACGAGAGGGGCCGACTTCAATCAGGATCGCGTCGACGTGCACGCTGCGCTGGCAGCGCAGTCGACAAATTCCCGGCAAACCACGGTGGTGGACGCGGGCCACGAGATCCACCTCTTCGCGCCTGCGAGAGTCATCGAGGCGATACTGGATGTTGTCGAATCGGTGCGTCGCGGAACGCGGCTCCCTGCGCGATAGCCATGCAGTTGCAATTAAGCAGCGCCCCGCACATGATCCTTGCGCCTTCACGCGCGAACTTACCCAATACCAAATTCAAGCAAGGGAGAACGTCCAATGCCGATGTACCTCACCCGCTTCAGCTACACACCAGCAACATGGGCGAAGCTTATCAAAAACCCGGAGGACCGACGGGCGGCGGCCAAGCAATACATCGAAGCGGTTGGCGGGAAGCTGCACGGTTTCTGGTATGCCTTCGGTGATCACGACGCATACAATTTGTGGGAGGCCCCGGACAATGTGTCGATGGCTGCCACGGCATTGGCAATCAGCGCCGGTGGAGCGCTGAGCTCACTTCAGACGACAGTTTTGATGAGCGTCGAAGACACGGTCGCAGCAATGAAGAAGGCGGCATCGATCAGCTATAGACCGCCGGGAGAAAAGGGCTGAACGCCTTCGGCGATCAATCGATCAAATGAACAAATGATCAAGTGAACAAGTGATTGAGATCTCAGATCGCAATCAACTGATCACATGATCATTTGTTCATTTGTTCACTTGATCGCTTAATCCCCTAACCCCTCACGGCGTAATCGGTCGCCCCGAAAGCCGACGTCCCGTCAAAACCGCGTCGAACGCCGCCTGATCCCGACGCTGCATGATGAGGAAGTCCCATCCGTCCTTCATCAGCGACTCGACCTGGGCGGGATTGTTCGCCGGATAGCCGCACGACTTCTTGAACTCCTTGCACGCGGCAAGCACGGACTTCACAGCAGCGTTGAAGCCGGCTGAGTCGCCGCGGTAGACGCCTCCCATCGTGCCCGCCCCCACCGTGACCACAGCGACGCCCGGCATCGCGGCGATCGCCCGAGCGTTGGCGACGCCCGGCTTGCTCTCGATGATCACGGAGACAAGGAGCTCACCGTTCGGATTGAGCGGCCACACATCGGCCTTCTGGAGATACTGCGCCGGCGTCATTCCCCAGTACGCCGCGGCGCGCTCGAACCCCGACTCGGGACGCGTGCCGCCCTTCGACACGAAGCGCATGGCCGAGATGGCCTGATTCACTTCCTCAACCGTTTCCACATACTGCATCTCGACACCTACTTGACCTTCGTTCAGCTGATCGATGAGGCGCTGCGACGTCGATGCCACGTTATCGCGCATGGGCGGGATCTTGGCGACGAACGGATGTGTGCGCGCCGACCCGCCCGCGGCAACGATGGCCTTCATGTACTCACGATACGCTTCGACCGAATTCTGTGAATAACTATTGAGGACATAATCGCCGAGCGTGTACGACACCGTCTCTTTGGCGACGGCGGCCATGTCGATCGGCGCTGGCGCCGGAGGAGGAGTCGTCGGTGGTGTAACTGTCGCCGCCCCACCCGTAGCGCCACCAGCAGCACCTCGACCACTACCGCCACCGCCACCGCGCGCCGCGTATGTCGGATTGTTGATGCCCAGAACCGGCAACTTCTGCTCGATGAGCGGGATCATCCGATTCATCCGGTCGACAGTCCGCGACTGCGTGGAGGTGCCGGACGCAACGGGTCTCGAAGCGCAACCCGTGACGAGAGCAACGCCCGCTACAACAGTGAGACAAATGGCACTCGATATGATGTTCCAGCGCATGACACCTCCGCAGTTGACGTCGCGACCAGCTCCGATCATTAAGATGGGGGCAGAGTCGGTGAATCGCTATGCCCTCTCCTGCCGAGGCAAGAAAGGCAGGCATCTGCGGCGTGAGACGGTCCATCTCCACGAGGTGCCGGGGTCGGAGTGTTCTGTGGAGTGTTCGTTGTGTCTCGCAACGGCGTTCGGTGTTTGGAGTTCGGGTGCTCAGGAACGCGTGGGAGGTGGTGTCACGCAGAACTCACCACTCAGCACAAACCACGCAGTTTCGAGACACACCAAACTCTCCACAAAAAAACTCCAGCCACTGCACCTCGTGGAGATGGACTGTCTCATGCCCAACAATGCTGGAGTACTGAGCGCTGAAAACTGAATGCTGAGTACTGAACTGTGCGGTCGCGAATCATCAGCGGGCGGCGGTCATTGGGATAGAGGCAGCCCAATTACCCGAACTCCGCAACCAGGTGATTAGGGAATTGGGTGATCAAGCCGAAGGCCCAACTGCGCTCAGAATGACCTTCGGATGGCGTTCAGCCAATTCGAGGAGGCGACGCGAGGGGCCGTCCGGAATCCGCGCTCCCTGCTCCCACGCCCGTACTGTGCCAACACTGACATTCAGCGCACTTGCGAACACTGGCTGCGACAAGCCAAGATTCTCCCGAAGCCGTCGGATCCGCGTTGATCTGTATCGCGGCGGCGGAGTCACCGTCGTCTCTACAACCGATCTCAGATGACGGCGTGAAGGCTTCAATTGGCCGCTCTCGATTGCGACCGCCTGTTCCATGCTCCGGAGCAACATCGTGCCGAGTTTGCGTTTCGTTTTGGTCAATTTCCACTCTCCAATTGTCTCACCATTGCTCGCAGTTCCTGCTTCTCAGATTGTGTGAGATCCACTCGCTCGTTTTTCGAGTACGGCAGAAGAAAGTAGATCTTCCCCTTGGGCTCCAAATACAGATACACAATCCTGGCGCCGCCGCTACGGCCACGGCCTGGCAATGCAACACGCAGCTTACGAACACCCCCTGTCGCCGCGATCAATGCACCAGCGCGCGGTTCGGTCAGCAACCTCAACTCGACCTGCTGAAGTGCCTCATCACTCAGAAGTCCGCGCGTCATGCGTTCGAACATGGGCGTGTAGATGAATTCGAGGCTGCGCGAGCGTTCGCTGCTCATTGCAACATACTACTCAGTAGTATGGCTGGCAAGGTGGTCGCACGCCCGAAGAGCGCATGAATTGGAAATGAATTCATACGCTGAACTTGGGCGTGCGCGTCATCTACGCGTCAGCGCTATCGTTCAGTGCCCAGCAATCGGGGTTCAATGCTGCGCCAAGCCATTGACCGGGACGACGCTGACGGACATCATAGGGAAGCAAATTCCTGCCGTCCACCACCACCTGGCAACATGAATTCCGGCGAAATACTCGAAAGGCTCAATGCGGGAATATCGGCCCGGTACGCCATCGAACGCGAAATCGGCGCCGGCGGTATGGCCACGGTTTTTCTTGCCCGAGATCTGCGCCATGAAAGGCCCGTCGCATTCAAAGTTCTGAATCCTGAACTGGGCGCGATACTCGGCGCGGAACGTTTTCTCAGCGAAATTCGCGTCACGGCGAACCTGCAGCACCCCAATCTGCTTCCGCTGTTCGATTCGGGCGAGACCGATGGCCTGCTGTACTATGTTATGCCATTTGTTGAGGGAGAATCATTGCGCGCGCGCCTGGACCGCGAGCGACAGCTCCCTGTCGACGAAGCGGTGCGCATGGCAGTGCTCATCGCCGGCGCCCTCGATTACGCGCATGGAGAGGGCGTCATCCACCGCGACCTCAAACCTGAAAACATTCTGCTCAGTCGCGGGCAACCGCTGCTTGCCGACTTCGGAATTGCACTCGCCGTGAGCCTCGCAGGAGGAGCACGTGTAACCCAGACCGGCCTTTCCCTCGGCACGCCACAATATATGAGTCCCGAGCAGGCCACCGGCGATCGACAGATCGATGGGCGCACAGATGTGTATTCGCTCGCGGCGGTCCTCTACGAAATGCTCAGCGGCGACCCTCCACACAATGCGAGTACGGTGCAGGCGGTGATTGCAAAGGTCCTGACCGAGCAAGCGGTCAGTGTGCGCGTGAGCAGACCAAATGTGCCGGAGCACGTGGACGCCGCAATCATGTGTGCGCTGGAAAAACTTCCCGCGGACAGAATTGCATCGGCTCGCGAATTCGCCGAGGCGCTGGAAGGCAGGACGTTCGCGTTGCCGGTAAAGTACGCCGCGGCTTCGCGCAGCATCGCCACCGCGCACATCGTTCCGACATGGCGCGACAAAGCGCGTGAACCCTTGACCCTCGTGCTCTTCGCGGTCACGGCGGCGAGCCTTGCAGTGGCCGCGTGGAATTGGGGCGGACACGCAGCGCCGGAGCAGGATGGTCCCACTGTGCGATTCATGCTTGAGGACCCCGACAGCGCTGGGCGTCTGGCCGGCCGTGCCGGTCAGCTCGCGATATCGCCGGACGGAAAGAACTACGCTTATCTCTCCGCTGGGGGAACGCCTGGAGGGAGTGGAGCCAAACTCTATCTGCGCGCAAGCAACTCGGCTGGGGCCATTCAGATTCCGGGGACAGATGGGTCGCGTCTGCCAGCGTTCTCACCCAACGGAAAGTGGATGTCCTACTTTGTCCAGGGGCAACTGTTCAAGATGAGTCTTGATGGTTTTCGCTCGACCAAGGTTGCAGAACTCCCTGTTGGTTCTGGCGCGATATGGGCGACAGATGAAATGTTTGTCGTGCCCGGATCGACGAGCGGCCTGTCGACGTTGTCGACAGCTGGCGGAGAGTTGCAGCCGCTCACAGAGTTGGATTCTGCGGCCAAAGAAATAAACCACGGTCAGCCGAAGATCACGCTCGATGGCCGGAGGGTTGTGTTCGTGATACGAAGCGGCGCAACGGCTGCGCCACTCATCGGCACAGTCTCGCTCAAGACACGCAAACGCACGCTGCTACCGCTGGAGGGTTTTCCCGTCGGATTTGTCGACAACTATCTGGTTTACGCGACCGAGGATGGTTCGCTTTTCGCAATTGAGTTCGACGCCGCGAATGGCACCGTACGCGGCAACAGCGTCCTCGTGGGAGAGGGAGTTCGCTCCAGCATGCAGCCCCGTGGCGGTCGGGCCGGCCCGCCGGTATCGGCACTTTCGCGCTCGGGAACTCTCATTTATCAAAGTGTGGGCGTCTTGCCGGCTCTGGACCTTATCACTGTCGATTTCAATGGCCGCGACCGGGTTGTCATCCCTGCATCATATGAGCTTTCGGACGCGCGCTATTCTCCGAACGGGAGACGTATCGCATACACTGTCGGCCGGTCGCAGGATGCGACGGAACAAATATGGATCTACGATCTCGTGTCGGGCACCAGGGACCCGCTTGCCCGCGACGGTCGCAGTTTTCGTCCTGAGTGGTCACCCGATGGCAAGCGGATTCTCTTCAATCGGACAGTGAACGGCCGCGAGGAATTGTGGTGGCAACTCGCGGACGGCTCAGCACCTGCGGAATTATTGCAGTCGTCGCCAAATCAGATTCCGCAGGGATTCATTTCGCGCGACAGCAAGTGGCTCATATACAGAACCGGCACGGGACCTGGAAGCGACACGGACATCTGGTATCGGGCGCTGAGTGGCGACACGACCGCGAAGTCTGTGTCAGCGGCGAAGGGCTATTTGGAAATGTCGCCGACCCTTTCGCCCGACGGACGCTGGTTGGCGTACAGCTCGAATGAAAAGGAACGCACCAGACACCAGATATATGTCAGGGAGTTTCCCGGCCCGGGCGCGCGATACCCTGTGTCAATCGACGGCGGCACGGAACCACTCTGGTCACGTGACAGCAAAACACTCTACTATCGCGCAGGACCGACGATAACAGCTGCGACAATTGTCACAGCGCCCGAGTTCACGGTGACAAACAGGCGAGTCGTGTTTACAGGTCTTAGAGACCGAACGGGCGCCAATCACCGTCAATACGATCTCTCGCCCGACGAAAAAGAGTTCCTGCTGATCAGAGCTCCGATTGTTCAGGATCTGACGCTAATGGTGGTGCACAACTGGGCTGCAGAGGTGCGAGCGCGCATGGCTGGGGGAAAGAGACCGAGGGACTGATTTATCTCCTGCGCGCCTGGTTGGTTCTGCCGCCGCTCTGATGCAGGATGAGACCCGTTACGGCGCCACCCTGGTCCTTCGTGAACGAAATCTGTGCATTCGTAGCGCGATAGAAGAACTTTGTTTCCGACTCTGGAAAAACTGGTGCCTTCGGCTGCCCAGTCAGTTGTGCGAACAGCGCGCCGTTCTCGACGGAGATGGTGATGACAGCGTTCGGCGTGAATTCGTATTCGCCCACGTAGCTCCGGAGCACGCTCTCCGCCACTCTTATTTCAACCCGCTCGGCGGTGATTGCCTTCGCGCTTACAATCAGATCGAGCACCGTCATGAACTGACCGATCGACACAGATCGATTCTCGCCGGCCACGGTCTTGTGTGCCACCACGAGGTCGAGCGCAGGTAGCACTACAATGTGCTGACCATCCGCGCCGTGTGCGGCGAACGCGCCGCGATACGCGTCGGGAGTGTTTGGTCCGTCCCAAACCCACCAGAGATAACCGTAACCCCACGGACCACCGCGACGTTGCGCCGGATTCATCGCGCCTACCGGGGTAATCGCTCGCGTACTCTCCAATACCCAGGAGGCCGGCACGATCTGGCGGCCTCTCCAGTTGCCGTTGCGCAGCATCAGATAGCCGATTCGCGCCATATCACGGACGGAGAAGTGCATGTGATATGCAAGGTGAATGGAGCGAGTCGTATCGCCGCCGCGGCGATGCAGAGCACGGCGGAAGTCCTGCATGCCGATCGGTTTGGCGATCTCACTCTGAAGCGCGTCGTAGATACTCCGGCGAGTGAGCTGCTCGAAGATGGTGCCGAGTGCGTTGAAGTCCCAGTTGCTGTAGAGGAAATAATCGCCGGGCTTTTGGGAGCCGCGCGGCGGCGCGCTGGCGAGGTCATCGCCGAGGTTCGACGCGGGGTGATATATCCCTGAGCGCGCTGCGAGCAGGTGCCGCACCTTCGCCTGTTTCTCAACAGGAGTCAGACGCTGCAAGTCATCAATGCGGAGCTCGTCGAGTGTTTGGTCGAGTCCTATAACGCCGCGCTCAGCGTAGATGCCAATCAGCATGGAGAGCACGCTTTTGCGAACCGACGCGACATAGCTGACCGTATCCAGGTCACCGTACTCGAAGAGAACACGCCCGCCGACAACGGCAATTAATCCGGTCGACGCCATCGTCGCTAATTCTGCGCGCGCTGCGGCAAGGCCGTTAGCAGTGTAACCAACCGATTCGGCCGCGATCCGCTCCCATTCGGCCGCGGGGAACACATACTGCTGGCGCTCCTGTTCACCGCTCGCAGAGCGTCCTGGTGAGCAGGCAGGTGCGACGCCCAGCAGCAGTATTGTCGCGGCGAGCAAACGGAAAGGCATCTGTGATACATTACGACCCTTGCGCACGCTTGGCTACTGTCCAGCCCGAGAACGAAGCTAGAATGCTGAATACTGAGTACTGAACTGAGGTACAGAACGACAGGTATTTCCTTCAGTACTCAGTATTCAGCGTTCAGTACTCTGCAATCACTGGAGCCCCGCATGCAATCAATCCGAACGCTCATCGCACCGTTCTGCATTGTCGCCGCCGGCTGCGTGTCGAACCCGGCGCCTTCTGCCCCGGCCGCGCCGGTGGCTGCCGCATACGGTGTGATGCAGGTCCATTTCATCGACAACAATGTCATACGCGATTCGGCGTATCCACCGGGCGTGTACGACGTGCCGCTCGACGCAGACAAAGCGATGGCTTTCGACAACGACTCGACGGGGCGCACGGCAATCTGCGCGCGCGCCGACAACAAGCCGTTCGAGCTGAGTAGCGGCAACGTCAAACACTATCGTTTTCAGTGTGACACATCGTGGAACAGTCGCGGTGTGATGTTTGTGGCAGACACAAACATCAATATCAAGCGCAGCGAGATGCTGGTATGGAAGAAGCTGGACGGAGAACCACCGCTAGCGCGACCCAGGTCGGTTGATACCGGCTGTTTGGGTTCGAGCAGTTCATCCGCCTCGTGCCGACGCAAGAAGGCCAGGCACCTGCGGCATGAGATGGACTGTCTCATGCCGAACAATGCCAGACTCGCCGAATCACACGGCCTATGAAGCAACAGTCAGCATACTCCCACTTCACTGCGCCTTTTGTTCGCCGAGCAGCATCCATGCTGTACCGAAACGATCGCGCAACATCGCAAAACGTTTTGCGTAAAAGGTCTCCTCCATCTTCATGAAGACCTGTCCGCCGTCGGACAGAATCGCGTAGATGCGTTCAGCTTCCGCTGCTGTCTCGGTAGTCAAGGAGAGGTAGGCGCTGCGCATCGGTTCCGCTTGCGGAATATCCGCTCCCATTACCACCGCGCCGCCAATCTCAATTTGAGCGTGCAGCACTTTATCCTTCCAGTTCGGAGGAAAGTTTGCCTGCTTCGCATTCTCGCCATGCGGCGTTATCATGATGACCTTCGCGCCGAGGTGCTCCTCGTAAAAGCGGAATGCCTGTTCGCAGTTGCCGGCATAGTTGAGATACACGTCGAGTTTCATGAATTCTCCGTTGGGATTAATTCGCACTCCGCCGCCACAGGTCGGACGCAAGAAGTGCACCGGATTCGCGTCGCTGGAATTCCCGACGGATAGGGCCCTCTCACCAATCTGCATACGACGCAAACACTCGGCAGTTCACCGAGTCGATCCATGCGACGCGTCGTTCGGAGTCGTCAGTGATGAATCGGTAGTATCCCTTGTCCGGCCAGTCATCGCGCTGCGGCCGCGGTTGCCCTGGGTCTTCCCGAAACGGAAGGGGCAAATAATCCTGCATTGCTGCGGCGCCAAGCGCCCGCTGGCAATCCTTGCGGCTAAGGCGACCACTGGCCCGGGCACTGTAATCCATGCAGATGAATCCGGAGCACTGGTCCCAGGCCTTCCCCTCCCAAACGATCAGAGGAATTGGGAGATCAGTCAGTCTGATCAACATCTCCCGCGCTGTGGGTGGCGGGATTATCGCGATGAAATAGCGGCTCCAGTCGAGCAGCAAGAGCACGACCAGAGTTTTGAGCATCCGCACGATCCAGAGACGGCGGTTGCGATTAATGCGAGTTGTCCCCATGGCTCACCGTTCCGGTTGTGGTCAAAGTACTTTGTATTATAAAGTACGTACGGTTGCTTTCGCAAGTGGCGTGGTGTGTTTGCCTTGTCTTCGCAACCATAGCAGCAACACCACAAGAAGCTCCGGCACGAGGCATTTGCGGCATGAGACAGTGCATCTCCACGAGGTGCCGGGGTCAGAGTATTCTGTGGAGAGTGCGGTGTGTCTCGCCACTGCGTTCGGTGTTTGGAGTTCGGCGTGCTTTGTAACCCGTGGGAGGTGGTGGCACTCAGAACTCCCCACTCATCACAATGTCACTCCGAACTGGGCACTCTCCACAAACCACGCAGTTGCGAGACACACCCCACTCCCCACAATGAACTCCAGCCCCGGCACCTCGTGGAGATGGACTGTCTCATGCCAGCAATGCCGGATTCGCTCAGTCACGCGGCCGGGCGGCTCGCCAGAGATTGGCGGATTCTGCGGCACCGCTTGCTTCCTCAACGCCATCGGAAGTACTGTATCCGCATGGAATCGGCACCCAAGCGTTGGACCTCGGACATGCCGCGCCCGGTCCTCGATGGCATCCTTTGGCGCCCGTTGAAAACAAGCGAGATCATGGACCGCATTGCGGTCTTGCCCATCTTCGCGACGGCAACGCGCGCCGAGCTTGAGTGGATTGCAGCACGCTCTGAAATCCGATCGTTTGCGGTTGGCACCACCATCTTTGAAGCAGGCTCCATAGTTAGCGAGATGTACGTGTTGCTCACCGGTCATGCTGGCATCTACTCGGTCGCACCAGGTGGCGAGCGGCGGCTTCTTGACCTGCGCACCGGGCACGTCCTTGGCGCGATTCCCTATTCGCGACTGAGTGAAGCTCCGGCTTCGGTGGTGGCAGAAGAGGATGTGCAGGCGCTCGTCATGGCACGGACTCAGTTTCCGGATTTGGTACGTGAATGCCCGAACGTGACTGAATCGCTTGTGCACTACATGCTGGATCGTGTGCGGCTCTATCATGGAGCGCGACTCAACGAAGACCGATTGCAGTCACTCGGTCGCCTCGCATCGGGGCTGGCGCACGAGTTGAATAATCCTGCTTCGGCGGCAACTCGACACGCGCTGTCACTCGCGGAGCTGCTTGACAGCGGCGAGGCCGCGGCCCGGGTGCTTGCAGCCGCGCATCTTGATGCTGCGCAACTCGAAGCCGTGGATGCGATCCGTCGTAAGTGCGCCAACGCGTCGCGTAGCAGTAGTGCGCTCGCGGCCGCGGATCGCGAAGACGACATCGCCGATTGGCTCAAGCGTCACAACATCGATAGGCATCTTGCCGAGCCACTCGCTTCATGCGAAGTCGACGCGGCTGCGCTTGATCAACTTGCAAGCGCAATCCCCGAGGCGTCGCTGGGCGCGACACTGGCGTGGGTGGCAAGCGGTATTGCAAGTCGCGCTCTTGTGCGCGAGCTCGGCACGGCAACTGGACGCATTCATGATCTGGTCGCGTCCGTGAAGGGATTCACCTTCATGGATCGAGACTCTGTTTCCATTGATGTCGACATCGCGCGCGGCCTCGCGGACACGATGGCGGTGCTGCAGAACAAGGCACGCGCAAAGTCGGTGGAGATGCGGCTGGAAGTTGCCGGCGATCTGCCATGTGTTCATGGATACGGAAGTGAGATTAATCAGGTGTGGGAGAAACTCATCGAAAACGCCATCGACGCCGCGCCCAATCAGGGATCGGTGACGATTATCGCCACGTCGCGGGGCGACTCGGTTGTCGTACGTGTGATGGATGACGGAACTGGAATTCCCGCGGAGCATCGCGCCAGGATCTTTGATCCCTTTTTCACGACCAAGGGTGTCGGCCAGGGAACGGGCCTGGGACTCGATCTCGCGCGTCGGGTGGTGCACGCCCATCACGGCGACATCGATTTCACGTCGCAACCGGGGCGGACGGTGTTTCGGGTCAGGCTGCCGGTGAGTCAGGTCTGATCGTTCGGGTATCCTTCCCCTAATCTCCTCACCCACCGAAGCCCGGCGTGAGCTTCTCAACGCTATTCCCGGACTTCCTATAGTATCCCGGACCATCGGGGCCGGTTTCGTTCCAGGTCGTGGCATGATCCACCAGAAAACGCTCACCGGTCGACTCGGAACGCACCCATTGTGTTCCCAGCTGCGCATTGTAGTCGGCGAGATCGTCGGTTTCGCCACTGCGTCGTTTCATCCCCGGCGGATCACCGGGTCGTGGCAGGTCAATATCATTGCCGCGTGGCGCCTGTAACATCGTCGAGCAGTTGATCGACGCGGCAACTCCGACCGCGACGCGTTGGCCATCGGCATCCCACAAGCTTTTCACGGCCGCTGCTATCCGCAGCGAGATGATGTAGCTCCCGCGAGCATAGCCTGGTGGTGGTGGATACAATCTGAAGACGAGTATTCCCTTGTGCGTTGCCGATGCGAATTCACGCGCCACAAAACCATCGCCGAGTTGCATGGGTGCGGCGCTGTACTGCGGGGTGCTACTTCCCATCGATTGAAAAACTGCGGCGGCAAGCGCGAGTGATGATGTTTCCGGATCGGAATGCAGTGGACCATACATTTCCATCGACCTGTTCACGCCGCGCATTCCCCAGCCCGCGTACATCCGGCCATCGTTGCTGGCGAGATCAAATGCGTCCCCCGTTTGCCTCCCGCCAACTGAGCGCCAGCCGACGGGTGCATAGGCGCGGCATTGTGGACCCTGCACCAATTTCGCTGCAACCGATTTGGCCTCGATGGTTCGTACGGCAGCAGTTCGCGCCGACTGAGCAGCCGATGTTGATCTGCCCGCTTGTGCTTCGGCCGCAGACCAACTGCCTGAGATGATCAGAAAGAAAAAGAGTTTGCGCCGCATTGTTGAACGCTCCCGGAATCGTGGTGTGGCCTGCTGCGAGTCGAGAACGGGTTGGCAATGGGTTGCTCGCCGCCCGTCATCTAAGCAGACGACGCCATCGGGAACGGGATACGGGATACGGGATCCGACACGAAATCAGGTCGGTTCGCTGTATTGACGCGCCTTCGTCCACTCTGCCTGCAATTGCATCCGGCTGAGCCAGCGATTCAGTTCACGTTCGTCCACCTGGTCACCACTTATCTCCAGCATTCTTGCGATATCCCGCAAGTGGCGATCGGAGCCGCCGAGCGCGAAATAACGCAGCTTGCCAATGATGACCGCTTCGATTGGTGCGAATTGTACTGGCTCGCCTTCGATTTCGCGGATAACGCGGTGGGCCAGGGCCCAGGCATTCATCGGATCATCGCCTGCCACATATATGTCCGCGCGCATCGCGGAGTCAGTGTGGATCACATTGAAGTGACCGTGAGCGGGGCGATTGCGTTCCTCCTCCATCACTTCGGCAGGCGGAACGTAGAACTCCGCAGCTGGCCAGATCGCTGTGAGTCGAGCAACATCATCCGCCTTCAACCGAACAACGAGATCAACGTCGAGTGTGAGACGAGGATGGCCGTAGGCAACCGCTGCCAGGCCACCGGTAACCATGTACTCGACATCCGCGCGATTGAGAGGACCTACAAACAGCGAAACGAGGCTAGGATCCGGCATCGCTCATGAGTTCGCGAACCCGCTGCGCGACCTGATCCTTTTGCCAATCCGGATGACGCCCCTTAACTCCGGCAACGGTCGCGTTTCTTGCCTCGACCCAGAGTGCGTGCGCGATCCTGATCCTCTGATCCGGAGACATCTCGCGGATTCTCTGGATCTGCAGTTCCTTCGCCGATTCCATGCTTCAATATCAGTTGACGGGAGCCTTGGAACAAGCCGGTTTGTGTGAGTACCGCGGTTTGCAGCACCGCTGTTTGATTACTTGACCCCCTGATCCCGCAGCTTCTTCATCCCCGCGGACGAAGGAACTGTTTGAAGGGTTCGTAATCTCTGATGTTCTCCAGCGCGCGGTCGCGATGAATGTCGATCACAAAGGGGGTCCCCTGAGACAACGCTGCGTTGAGAAGCCGCACCGCTTCATCTTTTTGTCCCAGAATGGCGGCAACCTGGGCGAGAGCAGCGGAGGGAGCTCCGTAAGTGTAGGGGACGCCAACTCGCTGGAGTAACCATGCGCGCGCGGTCACAAGCGCGGTGGTATCCCCCGCGAGCGCCGCTATCTCAGCGCTGTACAGGGCCGCAGATCCGAACGCAAAAGTGGTGTCACGACGCACCACGGTATCCAGAATCTTCAGTGCGGAATCCAGCTTGCCTGCGTGCCGCAACAGTCGCGCTATCGCGAACCTTCGTCCACTGCGTGTCTCCAGTTCTTCAGGCGGACGTTCGGCGAACCACTTGAGCGCCGCATCGATGAATGGCTGGGCGTCGCCTGCCTTGCCGTGAGCAATGAGCTCCTCGATGATATCCTCGTGGAAATTGGCGGGGCTCACGGTCAGGGTCGTACTCCACACTGCAGCGAATGAGTCCACCACTGCTCTCGCCCCCTTGAGATCTCCCACCAGAGCGAGGGCGCGCACCTGCGCGCGGCGCAGCGCCACACTCGCTGGGTGCGCCGCACTGCCGCGGCGCAGCACAACCAACTCCTCTTTGTAATCCCCAAGAGACCGAGCGCCATGCCGAGTTCTGTGAGAGTGGCGCCGGGATTTGTGGAGGCGCTCAGTGCCTTGGCAACGCCGAAGTCGGTGACGGTTGCCGAATGTCCGGAGATGAGAACGTTGTCGGGCTTGATGTCGCGATGTACCACGCCATGTGAATGTGCGTAGTCGAGGGCGCGCGCGACGTCGCGCAGGATGGAAATCGCATCGCCAATTGGAAGTGCGCCGCGCGTGAGCCTCGTCCTAAGCGATTCGCCCTCTACAAAGGGCATCGTGAAGTACGGCAGTCCATCGGCTTCGCCGGAGGAGAACAGCGGAACTATATGGGGGTGCTGAAGTTTTGCGGCGAGTGCGATTTCTCTGCGAAATCGTTCCGTGCTCACGCCGGCCGCGAGCTCGGGGGGGAGAACCTTGATGACAACGGCGCGGCCCAGGGCCGTTTCTTCTGCAACGAACACCCGAGACATACCGCCGGCGGGCAGCTCACGCTGAAGCGAGTATGAGCCGGTCAGTGATTTTTGCAGGCGCTCGCGTAGTTCCATGGGTCGAAGATGCAGGTTGGGGGCGGCGAGCGCTAGCGGAGGGCGGGAACCATCGAACTATCGAACAATCGAACAATCGAACAATCGAACAATCGAACAATCGAACAATCGAACAATCGAACAATCGAACAATCGAACAATCGAACAATCGAAC
>CAZKXZ010000001.1:46209-129897 GCA_964556695.1 uncultured Gemmatimonadales bacterium | reverse complement strand
ATCGAACAATCGAACAATCGAACAATCGAACAATCGAACAATCGAACAATCGAACTATCGAACAATCGAACAATCGAACTATCGAACTATCGAACTATCTAGCGATTAGACAATACCGCTGTTTGCACCGTCGAAAACAGTACCGCTCTCTGCGGTACCTGTCCACTAACGTCCTCACAAGCGTAACCGTGGACCGATTCCTGCGCTTATGATGAGCTGGACCGGAAGGAACTCAGCCTCAAGACAAGATCCCCATCGCAGCGTGCGCGAGCCCGCAAGGAGCAACTATGAAACGCATGATGACGACTATTCCCATGGTTCTTGCCTACATGGCACTTTCGGCGTGTGCGCCGCGCGATTCGGCGCCGAGTGACTCAACAACAACGCATCGGGCAAGTGGCGCCCTCGTCGAGAATCGCGCCTCAGACTTCAGAGACGCGATGCGCGGCCTCTGGTCGGATCATGTGATCTGGACGAGGGAATACATCGTTGCCGCCGTTGATGGGGACTCGAGCGCGAGCGCAGCAGCCGCGCGCCTGATGAAGAACCAGGAAGAGATTGGCGCGGCAATTGTGCCTTATTATGGTAACGAGGCCGGCGACAAGCTTACCGTGCTGCTCAAGGAGCACATCTCGATTGCCGTTGAGCTCGTGGGCGCCGCGAAGGCGTCAGACAAAGCGAAGCAGGGCCGCGCGGACAGTCTCTGGCACAAGAACGCCGAGGACATCGCAACCTTTCTGAGCGCGGCGAACCCAGCGAACTGGCCCAGGCAGACGGTACTGGACATGCTCAACGAGCATCTGAAGCTCACAACGACGGAAGCGGTCAATCGGCTGCAACGCAAGTGGGACGATGATGTCGCGACGTTCGACAAGATCCACGATCAAGCGATGATGATGGCCGACGCGCTGTCAGGCGGAATCATCAAGCAGTTCCCCGCGCAATTCTGAGTTCCTGCGCAGACGCGTGAATGATTGAGTGATTGAGATCCTGGATCTCAATCACTCAATCCGCGTCATCCTCCGCCGCGCCGCGGCGTTTCGGCCACAATCCGCGCCCGGATCTCCGCAACCCGCGGCTGCAGAGCCGCGTCCGCTTTCTCCCACAACTTCACGAACTTCTGATAGTACCCGCGCGCCCTGGTGCGATCACCCTTGGCCTCGTACGACTCACCCAGCGCTATGTATGCCGTCGCCAGGTGGTTCGGATCATTACCCATTAGGTAGCGAAGCATATAGGGTGTGTTCAGATACTTCTCGTACCAGTAAATCACCGAATCAGGCATGCTGGCCTTGTGGAAACTGCGGCCAAGGTCCGCGAAAAGGCAAATACTGCAATTGCCATTCGGGCCGTCAGGTAATGTGTCGGCCTGACGGTAAAACTTTATTGCCTCCAGCGGCCTCCCCTCTGCCAACGCGATCTCGGCGTTCACGCTTTGCGCGATCGGGATGCCCGCCCGCAAAGAAACCGTGTCCAGAGCGCGCTCCCGCTCTCGCATTATCTCACGTGCTTTGTCCGTGCGTCCCGCCAGCGCGTAGAACGTCGCGAAATTCTGGTAAGGTCGCGATGCGACCGCACCCTCCGACAATGGGTGCAAACGCAGAATTGAATCGAGTTGCGCTACACCGCGCTCTGGCTGCTTGCGAACCCATATGTTGGCAAACGCCTGGTTGAGCGCCACCGCCCACGGCAAACTCCCGTCAACCTCCGCAACAAACTGCAAGCTCTTGTCCAGCTGTCCACGTAGCCGCGCTTGCGAAGCCTGGCCCCGAATAGCGGCGACGCGTAACGCGCCAGTGCGCTGACTTCGAATGCGGCCCAGATGTTCATCGAGCGAATCGAGCTGCCCTCTCTGGTACAGAAAAGCCATCTCCCAACCGTTAGGTGTCACCATATCAGGGAACTTGCGTTTGGCTCTCTCGATCGATGCAAGTGCATCCTCAGTGTGGCCCTGATTGAATTGTGCGTTGATCAATCCGTCCTGGTTAATCGGAGTATCGAGGTCCGCGTCGAGCATCAACTGCAATATTTCCTCGGCCCGCTGGAACTGGCGGCGACCATTGAGAAGACCTGCATAGTTATTCGCACCTGTCGAGCCAACGAAGTAGCTCGAGTCCTTGCGCAGCCATTCCTCAAACACGCGAGCTGCCTGCTCCCTGTTCTGTGGGGGCCCATAAAGGAAGTAGGCACTTTCAACACGATAGCGCTCTGAGTCCGACAGGCGCTGGCGCAGGTCGTAGGATCTCTGGAACGCCTCATATCGTTGCTCGCGCGGCGCGTTGACCATCTGCAAATTGACGCCAAGGGAACTCCATGCGGTGGCGAACAGGCTGTCTATTGCCACCGCCTTGCGCAAATGTTCAACGGCCAACGGGGCTTGTCTGTTCCTGTTTGCGCGCGATCCCTCGACGAATTCGCGCAAGGCATCGAGCGATGCGGTTGTCACGCGCTCCAGTGCGCGCGTTGCGCGCACCGACTTGAGCGACTCTCCTGCCTTGGCCCGCAACGATTTTGAGAGCCGCCCCAGCGCTGGAATGAGATCAGAACTCTTCGCAATCGTCTCCCTGAACGCGACGATCTGATCTCCGGATTCGGCGGCCAGCAGACGCAGCGTCACAACAAGCCCCTCGTTCGCAGGGAGCGCTGTGATATCACCAGTAACTACAGCGCGGTGGCCCTCGCGCTGTGCAATGTTGCGGGCCAGTGCGACGTTCAACCGCGCGGTATCGGCTTGGCCCATGAGGCGCAGGATTGCGGACACCTCGCTCTCGGGGACCGGGATGAGGGCATCGGATTGTCCCAGTGCCGTGCGGACTGCTTCAGCAGCGAGCATGGCAAGCGTTGAATCCGTTCCCCTCGCGGTGAAATCCGCCACAAGTACTTTCTGATTCTTATCGAGCATGCCCGCGGCCGAGAGTGATGCGGCGGGACCGATACCCATCGCGCGCGTGGCCATGTACGCGACGATGAGTAACACGAAAGCGCCGACCGCGGCGACTCCTCCCATTGTCGTTTTGCGCCAACTCACATGCCGGCTCACGCGGGTCGCGATCGAGCCGGCGGTGGAAGGATGTGCAGCGGTTCCGCCCGGAGTATGTGTTGGATGAGCCGCGGCCCGCGCAGCCATCTTTTGCACCCAACCGGTAAACATTATTGCGGGGAGCCCCAGCGCCATTACGATGATCGCGCCGAGTGGAACCCACGACGGAAGCCCAATGAGTTCGGTGGCAGCATATGCCAGCGCCACCACAATGAATGCCGACGCAAAAAACCAGGTGAGCGCTTTCTGCGTGCTTGTTTGCGCCCCTGCCGTCGCAACGACTGCTGCTACAGCACCGGTAGATGTCATGCCTTCGAGAGCGGCCATGATTTCGTTGGCCGACTGCGGCCTGTCCGCCGGACGTTTTGCGAGGCACTTCATGACGAGGAGTGCGAGCGCCGCGGGAGTGGACTCACGCCGCTTCTCGAGCGGTTCCGGTGTTTCGCTCAGCTGCGCAGCAATCATTTGCGAAGCATTGCGCGCGGTGAAGGGAGTAGCACCGGTCAACATCTCGTACGCCATGCACCCTACAGCGTAGATGTCGGAGCGATGATCCACATTGGGATCGGCTGCTGCCTGCTCGGGAGACATGTACGCAGGAGTGCCGAGCGCGACACCAACCGAAGTGAGGCCGCCGCGGCTACTGTGGCCTCCGGGGTCGGACGCAGCAAGGTTCACCGCTTTGCTGACACCAAGATCGGTGACGACGGCCGAACCGCCGGTGAGCATCACGTTGTCCGGCTTGATGTCGCGGTGCACAACGCCGTCGGAATGCGCGTGCGCGAGCGCAGCGGCAACGTCATGCAGAATTCGAACGGTATCGTTGACCGGGAGTTCTCCTTCACGCGTGAGGCGGGCGCGGAGCGACTCTCCTCTTACAAGCGGCATCGTATAGTAGGGGAGCCCGTTCACCTCACCCGCTGTGAGCACCGGAACTATATGAGGGTGCTGCAGGCGAGCCGCCATAACGATCTCGCGTTTGAATCTTTCCACGCTCACAGCAGCCGCGAGATCGGGCAGCAATACTTTTACGACAACCTTCCTGCCCAGCGCTTTCTCTTCGGCGAGAAATACGCGCGACATCCCGCCACCACCCATCTCGCGTTCGATATTGTACTGGTCACCCAGGGTGGACTGGAGCTGGTCCCGCAGGTCGTCGCTCATGGGGACCAAGTTATCGTGGAGCGGAGGCGGCCGGAAGAGAGGTGTAAGGGGGGGGTGGGGTCGATCATTTGTCCATGGTAATGACAACACTCCCCTTCTTATGACCGCTGTCGACGTATCGGTGAGCTTCAACGATCTGCGCGAACGGATAGCGGCGATCGATGACCGCCCGGTATTCTCCCTTTTCGGCGAGGTCCGCGAGAAAACGCACGTCGTCAACCTTTTCCGCGGCCGGACCAGCGACAATTCTCTTCTTGCTCGTCAGCGCGACCCACGAAACCAAAAAGAGATCAGACAGCCCGCCCAGGACCTGAAGCAGACGTCCACTTTCCTTCAGCGAAGCCTTGCTGCGCGAGAACCGCGCTGTGCCGGCGGTATCCATGATGATGTCGTAGGTCACTCCATTTCTGGTGAAGTCTTCCTTTTTGTGGTCGATCACATTCGCTGCTCCCAGTGAGCGCACCAATTCCACGTTGGCAGTACTACACACCGCTGTCACCTCGGCGCCAAAATGTTTTGCAAGTTGTACCGCCGCCGCGCCAACGGCGCCGGACGCACCATTGATGAGAACTTTGTCGCCGCTCTTGATCTTGCCTCTTCTTAAATAGTCGAGCGCTGTCGTACCACCGAAGCAGAGTGCGGCGGCTTCGTCGTAGCTGACGTTGGGTGGTATCAGCGCGATCGGCCCGTCTTCGGGAACGCACCTGTATTCCGCGTGACAACCCATCCCGACACCGATGAATGCGAAGACTCTGTCACCTACTTTGAACTTCTTCACGTCTTTGCCGACAGATTCGATATCGCCGGATAGCTCGGTGCCCAGAACGGGCTGCCGTGGTTTAGAGAAACCGAGAGCTAAACGACCCATGGGTCCGAAACCCGGCGGGAGGATGAGACTGCGCACCCTCCAGTCTCCAGAGCTCACGGTTGTTGCGCGGGTCTTTATCAGGATTTCATTGTCCGCGGGCACGGGCTTTTCAACTTCACGGAACTCGAGCACCTCGGGTGGCCCGTACCTCGTAACGACAATTGTTTTCATCGGTCAATCATACTTTGCGAACCGGCGGAATACCTCGCGCCGTGCACCGTGATCCGTTCAAACCCGCGGTCAATCTCGTGGAGATCCTCCGTCGTGAGTTGGATGTCGGCGGCACCGATGTTTTCTTCAAGGCGATGGAGCTTTGTGGTGCCTGGGATCGGAACTATCCATGGCTTCTGCGCCAGCACCCATGCGAGCGCGATCTGCGCTGCCGTCGCGCGTTTCCTTGCGGCTATCGTGCGCACGAGATCGACCACGCCGTGATTAGCCTTGCGGTTTTCAGGATTGAAACGCGGCAGCGTGCTCCGGAAATCGGAGCTGTCATACTTCACGGTATCGTCGATCTTCCCAGTGAGAAAACCTCTACCCAGCGGGCTGAATGGTACGAATCCGATGCCGAGTTCTTCGAGGAGCGGCAGGATCTCTCCTTCGGGTTCCCGCCACCATATTGAGTATTCGCTCTGGAGCGCCGAAACCGGCTGAACCGCGTGGGCGCGGCGGATTGTTCGCACACCGGCCTCCGAGAGTCCGAAGTGTTTCACCTTGCCCTCCTCGATCAGCTCTTTCACAGTTCCCGCTACGTCCTCGATTGGCACCCGCGGGTCGACGCGGTGCTGGTAGAAAAGATCGATGCACTCGACGCCGAGTCGTTTGAGCGAGCCCTCGGTCATCCGCTTGATGTGCTCGGGTCGGCTGTTGAGTCCAAGCGTTTTCCCGTTGTTGTCGAATTCGAAGCCGAACTTGGTGGCGATGCTCACTTGTTCCCGGAAGGGAGCAAGGGCTTCGCCCAGGAGTTGCTCATTCGTGAAGGGACCGTAGACCTGCGCCGTGTCGAACAACATGACTCCGCGCTCGACCGCCGACCGAATGACACGGATCGCTTCGGAGCGGTCGGTCGCCGGCCCGTATTCATGACTCAGGCCCATTGCGCCGTATCCTATGGCGGAGACTTCCAGATTGCTGATTCCGAGTTTTCGCTTCTGCATATGGCGTGGGTTTCAAGCTATCGGGGAATGAGGGATGAAGGTATCGGATCCGGGGATCAGAGGAAGGAGAATCAAGACGGGGTCGTCGTTTCGTCGGACTGCGTTTCGGAGGGCAGCGTTTCGGGGAGCAGCGTTTCGTAGAGCAGCGTTTCGGAGAAGAGCGCTTGGGAGAAATGCGAGTCGGGAGACTTTAGACATTCGGAGTTTCAGGGGGCGGCGGCGGACGGGTCATGGTTTTGCGCAAGCTGTTCAGCATGCGTCGTGTGAGCGCTACCCGACTTATCAAGTGGTAGTGTACCAAGTCAGTGATGATTCGCTGCCGCTTCGCGTGTTCGAGCGCGTTTTCAAGCTCGAAAAGCGATCCCATACTTATATCGAGAAATCTGACTGTGTCGCCTACGGTCCTGCGGCCGCAGCCCTCGGCGATGTTGAACGACACCGATTGCGCAGCGCGAAGGACCTGGCTCCTGAACCCGGGAAGCGGTCGACATTTACTGGGAGTGAAATAAGTTCTGAATTCTACGGCTAGCTCCACGGCAAGCTGCCACACCCTCAGATTTCGAAAGTTCTGCATCCCGATACATTGCAGCATTCTGTGGAAAAACCACCACCGAATTGTTGCGGGCGGCATCGTTTCTTTGCTTGGGGGATTGCCGGAAGGGTGGTCCTCATCATGACGTTGCTTAGGAACGGCGTATGGTTGGGAACGGCGCTGCGTGGAGGAGCGTTGCGTGGAGGAGCGTTGCGTGGAGGAGCGTTGCGCAGAGGAGCGTTGCGCAAAGGAGCGTTGCGCAGAACTGCGTTGCGGAAAGTGCGTTACTGAACTGGCGTTTCCCGAACTGTGTGTCAAACGTGTCTTTTCAACCGAACGCGGTTCTCCGAAACGCTACTACGCGGAACGCTGTTCTCCGAAACGCTGCTCCACGAAACGCTGCTCCACGAAACGCTGCTCCACGAAACGCTGCTCCACGAAACGCTGCTCCACGAAACGCTACTCCACGAAACGCTACTCCACGAAGCGCTACTCCACGAAACGCCGCTCCACGAAACGCAGTCCCATGAAAACGAAAACCGATTCGACTACCAAAGATTCTACTCGTCTTTCCTGTCCGAGATGATAATCGCGAACACCATCCAGAGTGCAATCCCCGCGGATAATGCGAAGCCGATTGTTCCGAGCACGCGCCAGTAAGGCAACAGCATTCCGCTTGCTACCAGGAGTCCGGCAAGCACGAGGCCGGTGAAAATTCTGTTGGCAATTTTCTGCATCCCTTTGAGCAACACCGGTACTTGTTCGACTTCCATCTTCACTGCGAACTCGTTGGCCGCGAGTTTCTGTGTGAACAGGTCCAGCCTGCGCGGAAGTGAACCCATCAGCTCCGACGTTTCCATCGCAACCTGGAACAGACGTCTGGGCGAGAGTTCGCGTTTCGCTCGGGAGTCGGCAATCTCCGCGGTATAGTCGCGAATTGCTTCCATCGGACTGAATGCCGGATCGAGCGCGCGCGTAACCGCATCGAGATTGAACAGCGTCTTTGCGAGAAGGGTCAGCTCGCCTGGCATGCGCAGCCCGTTTTTGAAGGAGATGTTGATGATCTCGTAGAGAACTGTTCCCGCCTGCACATCCGCGATCGAGAGGCTCGCATTATTCGCCACCAGCGCAGACACTTCCTGAACATAGGCATCACGGTCAAAGTGGTCCGCGGTCGCGCCAATTTCTATCATCACTTCCGCCACGCCTAGACCTCGGTTCTGCGACAGATCCATGAGCAGCCGCACGATTTTGTCCTTGAGATGCTCGGGGAGTCTGGCGGTCATTCCGAAATCGATCAGAGCGAGCTTCACTTCTTCCGGACCGACCGCGGGTGATGACTTCTCCTGCGCTTCTACTTCTGCCTGAGCATTCGGAGTTTTTGCAGTCAGCACCTCATCATCATCAACGTAGGGCGACTCCTCCGCCGCCTCAGAAGGGGTCAGTGGGTTTTCGCGCCCGGGAAGAATGACGAAAATATTACCGGGGTGCGGGTCCGCGTGGAAATGCCCATCCACCGTGATTTGCTTGAGGTAGCCCCGCGCGAATTCGTCGGCCACCGGGCGGAAGTCGTGGTCGATTCGCGTAAGCGCCGGGATAGCACCGATCTTGACGCCGCGCACCCTCTCGGTTGTAAGAACTCGATGGGTGGTGTAAGCGTCGATGATTTTCGGGATCAGCAGTCGCGGAAACTCGGCAAGGGAGCGCCGGAAGCTTGCCGCATTGCGGGCTTCGATTCGGTAGTCGAGTTCGTCCTGCAGTGCGCGCTCCAGCTGCTGGATGATGCCGATCATGTCAACGCGCTCACCCATGTCGGTGTGTGCATCCATGAATCGGGCGAGCTCACGAAAGAACTCGATGTCATCGGCCAGTATCTCCCGTACTCCCGGACGTTGCACCTTGACTACAACAGCACGACCATCACGCAACTCGGCCGCGTGCACCTGGCCAAGGCTCGCCGTCGCGAGGGGCTCACCATCGAATGAGCGAAAGAGCTTGTTGATGCGGGCGTTCAGTTCCTCCTGGATTGTCCGCTCCACATCCTCAAAGGGGATCTCTCCCACGTCGTCCTGAAGGTGCTCGAGTTCCTTGATGTATTCCGGTGGAAGAAGATCGGGGCGCGTGGAGAGAACCTGGCCGAGCTTGACGTAGGCCGGCCCGAGCTCGACAAGCCGAGCCCGGAATGCAGCCGCGCGACTTTTCGACCCGTCCTCCGGAAGTGCGGTCTCTTCCGTTTCAGTGAGTGAGTTCAGACCCTGGCGTTTGGCGAAATCGCCGAGGCCGTAGCGCGTGAACAATCCCACGGTTGCGACTATGCGAGGCAGGAAGCGAGGAGCCAGGATCATGGACTCATGATCAGGCACGATTCGCGCCACCGATGCGTACGCTTGCGGCGATGAGTCGCCTGCGGCAATCAGTCGCCTGCGGCGAACAATCGATCAAATGATCAAATGAGCAATTGATCAGTTGATCGCGATCCGAGATCGCAATGGACTGATCATTTGATCGATTGATCGATTGATCGCTTTTGATGCGCCAGCATCAAAAGCGCCAGTGGTGCGATCGTTGCTATTGTGATTGGCGTCACGAAGCAAGGAGTTCGTATGGAGAACATTGGAGACCGCAACCCGCGAGTCACTACCGACGGCAGCGTCGGCGATCACGCGCATACGCATGTACGCAATGAACCTTCGATCGGGGACCTGTTCAAGCAACTCGGAGGTGAAACAAGCCATCTCCTCCGACAGGAAATCAATCTCGCTCGAACGGAGTTGAAAGAAACAGGCGAGCGCGTGCGGGACGCAGCAACACAGATTGCAATCGCGGCGGGCATCGCACTCGCGGGCATGCTCGCGCTGACAGCCTTTCTTGTCGTCGCGCTCGGCGCTGCCCTGAGCAACTACTGGGCGGCGGCACTCATCGTTGCTGTATTAATGATGGTGATTGCCAAGTCAATGATGAACCGCGCTCTGAGCGGACTGAAGCGCCCCGCCGTTGGTATTCCCAAAACAGCACAAACACTGCGCGACGACGCGCAGTGGGTAAAAGACGAAGCACGCGAGTTAAAGCGTGAACTGACCGCGTAATCGCGGAGGAGTTGAACAATGGATAGCAACTATGGAAGTCCTGGTACCCCAATCGATGGCGACGCTGCGCGTACCCCGCCCCGTGATACGCTGAAGACGAAGGTAGCCGACGAGGCAAAAATCCTCATGAACAAGGCAGGATCGGAAGCACGGTCGCGAATTGACAGCGGCAGGCGTGAAGCTGCGTACACACTCAGCAGCGTAGCGAGCAGCTTGCAGCAATCTGGCGGACAGCTGCGCAGCGACCAGCAGAATCTCGCAAGCGACTACGTGCAGCGCACAGCCGATCAGATCGATCGCTTCGCACGCTATGTCGAGAACAAGGACGTTGGCGAAATCGTCACCGACGTCGAAAAGTTTGCGCGTGAGCGGCCGGCCGTATTCCTTGGTGCGGCGTTCGCGCTGGGTATTGTGGCCGCAAGGTTCCTCAAGAGCACGCAGGGCGGTTCGTCAAGACAGCATCGATACGAACTCTACGAAGAGCGCCAGGTGCCGACGCACTTCGCGACCGAACCGCTGCCCGTTCCCGATTCACCGTGGAACCAACCATCCAGCGCTCCGCCGCCACTTTGGACCGGGGATGGAGACGAAGCATGAGTGGCAACGACAATGAGATGTCCGCGGATGCTATCCGGGCAGACATCGAGCAAACCCGGGAACGACTCGGCGAAACCGTTGAGGCGTTGGGCGAGCAGCTCAATCCCGCCAACATCACTCAGCGCGTGAAAGAAACAGTGCGCGATGCAACCATTGAAAAGGTGAAGACCATGGCCAACGATACGAAGAATCGCCTCGCGGACTCGATCCGCGAAAACCCCATTCCCTATGCGCTGATTGCCGGTGGCATCGGATGGCTCCTTGTTAACAGACGGCGCGAACAGTCGCCCGTTGCGCCTGCTCATTTTGAATCAACGATGCTTGGTTCGAATGAGAATCAGCACGACAACGTCGCCCACAAAGTAGCGGACGGTGCCCGGGACGCGGCCGAGAAGGTCGCGGCGACAGCCAGTGATGCGGCCGGTCGCGTCGCACACGGAGCGAAGGACGTTGCGGATCGAGTCGCATCGGGCGCGAAGAGTGTTGCGCACGGTGTGGCGCAGCAGACGCGCACGCAGGTACAGCGCGTCGAGACGAAGTTTGAGCAGAGCCCCCTGGCGCTCGGCGCGGTTGCGGTCGCAGTAGGCGTCGCGGTTGGCCTCGCCCTTCCAATCACGAAGAAGGAAGGCGCGCTCATGGGCGAGAAGCGCGATCAGTTGCTCGACAAGGCGCGTGAGGCGGTGGCTGACACCAAGGACAAGGTACGCAGAACGGCCGAAGCGGCTGTGCCGGAAGTGAAATCGGTTATCGCTGATGCCGCGCGTAGTGAAGGGCTACTGCGGGAAAGAGCTGTCGAGAGCTAGGGCCTGCGAGGCCTGAGGGGAAGAAACGATGAAATGATCAAATGATCAAATGAACAAATGAACAGCAGATCGCGATCTGGGATCGCAATCAATTGATCTGTTGCTCATTTGATCATTTGATCATTTGATCAGTTATTCATCAGCTGCATCTCTCGGTCGCTGCTCCGGTCACGCAGCAACTGGAGTTCAACGCTGAACACGCAGCCGTGGCCCGGGAGGTCGCGTACGTGGAGCACTCCGTCGTTCGCCTCGATGCCGCTACGGCAAATGGCGAGGCCAAGGCCCATGCCACTGCGGTCAGCACTGTATTTCTCGAATGCGAGAAAGAGCTTTTCCAATTCATTCTTTGGAAGGCCGCCGCACTCATCCTCGACGTCGATGAACACCTTGCTGCGCTCCTCCCGTACACGCAGCGATACATCCGCGTGGTCGTTTCCGCGCGTGAACTTGAAGGCGTTCTGCAGCAGATTCGCGAAGACTGAAGCCAGCACGTAGCGGTCGCCACGAATGGTCAGGTCGCGGGGGATTGGCGGTGTGGCAAAGCGAACTCCCCACGCGGCCGCCTCGAGTGAAGCTGCCACCTCAACATCCTCGAGAAATTGAGCCAGGTTGATCCGCTCTTTGTTGATGCCAACGGAAATGCGGACCTCGGTGAGCGCGCGATCGAAGAGCTGGTTCAAGCTCCGCAGGGCGCGATCATGAACCGAGCTGGTGCTGCCATGTATTCCCACGCTGCCCGTCTTGATGGCTTCGTACGAGAGCGTAAGGGTGTTGAGCAGGTTGCGCGCTTCATGCGCGAGAAAGCCGAGTCGCAAATTGGTTTTCTCGGTGTTCGCAATGTCCACATCGCCGTCGCGCTGGCGCGCGTACTCCGTCACCGCTCCCGCGATCGCATCGTCGAGACAGCGATTGAGCACCCCAAACTCCACAGCGGAGATTGGAGCCTTCACTTCATCGGCAAGTTCCGTTATTGCCTGACAAAGGTCGCCATAGTCATGAACCACCTGGGCAACGGTGAATCCCTTTTTCAGCAACTCATCGCCGTGAAGAATTGCTGTCGATACCATTGGGTGGGGCGTCGCTGACTGCCGCGCCTTGAGAGTAGCAATCAGCTGAAGCAGGAAATGGGAAATGCCATGCTCCAGTTCCTGTTCGGAGGGCAGCGGGGCTCTGCGACCGGCAACCTTGACACGACAGCGAGCGACAAGCTCGTCGTGATACTTCAATAAGAATTCGTGGAGAAGCAAGGGCCCTCCCCATGCGCTGGGCTGTATGGAACATAGGCTGGCCGCTCAATTTGCGCAATTTGGCGCGCGTCGCAGGCGGATTGAGAGAATTAAGTGATCACTTGATCCCCTTATCTCTTGATCCCCTAGTCCCTCGAGACTCACACGGAACCTGTGTGCCCAAAACCTCCGGCGCCGCGTTGCGTTAGCGTGAACTCGGTAACTTCGCTCCATTCAATGCGCGTGACCGGTGCAAATACGAGTTGAGCGATCCGCATTCCTGGGAGGACAGTGAACGCTGCACCTCCCAGGTTGATCAGGGCGATGCGCAACTCGCCGCGGTAATCGCTATCAATCGTGGCGGGAGAGTTGGCGAGCGTCACTCCATGTTTGGTCGCAAGACCGGACCGCGGACGCACCTGCGCTTCGTATCCCGCGGGTATTTCGAGTGCAAATCCGCACGGAACAACGGCGATCCCGCCGGGTGCGATTACAAGTTCTTCTGCAATGGCCGCGCGCACGTCGAGGCCTGACGCACCGTCGGTCTGGTATTGCGGGAGTTCAACCTCTACTGCGCCGTCGACTCGGCGGATTCCGACTTTCAATGAACGATTTCCTCACAATTGGTGTCAGCCTCTAAAGAAAAACCAACGTTACCGGCCACCACCGCGCAATTTCGCAATGAGAGCGGGCAAGTTCTGGACTATCTCGATGCGCGACGCTGGATTGAATCCGACCATCGCAAACGTCAGCCCATTAGGCGATACATCGTAGTTCGGGTGCGGCGTTCCTTCTGCCATTCCTGTTACGCTGAAGAGTGTTGTGCGCCCCGTAATCGTCGGCCCCGGAGTGTAGGCAATCGCTGCTGCGACGAGTTCCGCTCCTGCACTCGCACCGGCGCGATAGAACAGTTCGCGCCCATTCCGGCTCCACACCGGCTCCGATCCTCCTGTCAGGGAAACCGGCACTTGTACCCCGTCACCATGCAGCGCGCGAATGTAGACCTCGGCGCGCCCCGACAGGTCCGAGGTGAATGCCAACCAGCGACCGTCATGCGAGACAGCAGGATCGATATCTTCGAAGCGCGTTGTGACCAACGGCTCGATCGGCCCGCGCCCCGCATTCCTGACAATCGCTATATCGTTGCGCGAGCCAGGCACGAGCGAGTTGGCCACAGTGACAAGCGCGCCATCATCGGGAAGCCAGCGTCCTGTATACGCGAGGGACGTGGATGCCAGAAGTGACTCGGCCGCTTCCGCACGCCCGAGACGTGCACGATAGATCCCCATCGGCCCGGACTTCGTAGAGATATACGTGATGGCATTGCCCGCGCGCGTCCACGTAGCGTCGTGGCCGTCACGGTCAAAGGAAACGCGGGTCAATCCGCCGTCCGCGAGATTGAGCACCGACACGTCGCGTCCATCTGCCGAAGTAAAATCTGTGGAGATGCGCTGGCCGTCCGGGGAAAACATCGGAGCGTGATAGTTGTGCCGCTCTGGAGTGGCAGCGCGCGTGTTCCCCTTGCGGTCCACCAGCAACAGTTGACGCGGTTCCTCGGGGATGAAGACCACTGTTCCATTGTCAGAGACCGCGAATTGGGCGACGCCACTTACCGGGACGCTCACGCCCGTGGCAAACTGCACCGCATCGCCCAGCAGTAGCCCGCGCTTCGCATCGAATGGCACGGCTTCGAGAGCCCCATTGGGAAGGGCCAACACCAGGTACCCGGATGTGTACCGCACGTCGGTGATATCGCGATCAATCAGCGCCACTGCGTCACCGTTCGTGAGATCGATGAGAAGAACAGGTCCCGCACTGGCACCGTGTGGTACGCGTATGCCGATGGCAGTGCGCCCGCCTGGGAGAATCTGGCTCAACCAATACGTGCCGCTCTTCGAGCCGAATGGACGTGTAACGGTACCGTCGGAGGCGAGTCGCACGACGCCGCGCTCTGCATCGGTCAGTCCACTGATCCACAGCGTGCCGTCGGTTCCCCAGACGATCGAGCTGACAGCTATCCCTTCAGGAAGCGGATGTCCGGTTCCGCCACTCATGGAATAGCGATACATCTGAGTGGTGCCTGTCGCGCCAATGAACTCACGCCCGTTGGGTGCTATGACGTAGTCCGCAAGGTTACGAACTACACCGGGGATCACCGCGTCCGCAGTATCAGCGAGTGAGAGTCGCATCGTCCTGTTGTCACCGTCCGGACCTACAGCGACGTAGATCAGTGTACTTCCATCGGGAGTGATGGCCAGCTGGCGCTGCAATGCCGACGCGCGGCGACCGCCGAGTGTGGGAATCGTGATGCTCGAACGAATCGGAAGCGCCCCAACTGGAGCCGGTGCCGGACGAAACCATCCAAACGCTCCAATGACGCAACCGATAACAAATGCAACGGGCCACGCGATGCGCGCCTTCGGTTTAGCCTCTGCGCTGGCGCGCCTCGCGTTGGTGCTACGGCCAGTAGTGATGTTTCCATCGCGGAGCGCCGCGCTGTACTCAGCCGCGCTGGCAAACCTGTCGGCCGGAAGTTTCTGCAGCGCCGTGAGAACCGCATCCTCCACCACCTCGCTGACAGTCTCACGCATCCGGCTCGGCGGTGTTGGCTTCTCGGTCAACACCTTTGCAACGATCGCCTGAGCAGTGCTCCCCGTGAATGGTGGATCGCCGGTAAGCATCTCGTAGGTCACGGCGCCGAGTGCGTAGACGTCGGAGCGCGCGGTGATGTCGCGTTCACCCATCGCCTGCTCGGGGCTCATGTAGTGCGGCGTTCCGAGGCTCATCCCGGTTTCCGTCATGCGCGCTCCTCCTGCTGAACTCACGGCGAGAGCGATGCCGAAGTCCGCGACCAGTGCCTGGCCGTCGTGCAAGAGGATGTTCTCTGGTTTGATATCGCGGTGGATGACGTTGTGTCGATGCGCGTAATCGAGTGCTGCGGCAACTTCTGTTGCGATGCGCACCGCTTCGGCAATGGGGAGTTGTTTCTCGCGCCGCAGCCGGTCGCGCAGTGACTCGCCGTCTACGTAGGGCATGACGTAGAAAGCCGTACCATCCAGCTCGCCGCTGTCTATCAGCCCGAGAATGTGCGGATGCTGCAGCCCCGCGATCGTTTTGATTTCGCGCAGGAATCGATCGGCGCCGATCACCGCGGCGAGTTCAGGGCGGAGCACCTTGATCGCAACCTTGCGATCGTGTTTGAGATCTTGCGCGAGGTAGACTGTGGCCATGCCGCCAGCGCCGATCTCGCGCTCGACGCGGTAGCGGTCCGCGAGTGCGGCGGAGAGACGCTCGCTCATGGGGTCATCGCGGCACCTTGCGCCTCAGTTCTTCAAAGAAATTCTCGACGACGTTGAGCGGTGCGTTGAAATTCTGATCCGCGCCAAGCCGAATCATCACGAATCGCTGCCCGTCCGGATGCACATCATAATTCTGGTGCGTTGCAACGGACGAATATGGAAGCGCGGAGAAAAGCACCCGCTGCCGTCCCACCGGGGGCGATGCACCGGGAACCACCTCGACGGCAATCAGGTCGCCGCTGCCGTTGCGATAGAAAAGCTCCTTTCCGTCGCGCGACCAGAGCGGGTCCACACCACCCGCTGCGGAAATAGGCCACTTCCCCGCACCACTGGGGAAGGGTCGCATATAGATCTCCAGCTCGCCGGTTTCGTCCGACGAATAGGCGAGAAAACGACCGTCCGGCGAGACTGCTGGCTGCCGTTCGAGATACTCACTGGTCGCGAGCGGGACCGCCACCGTGTCACCGTGACGCCTGCGTGCGTACAGATCGGAGCGGTTGTTGGCTCCCAGGCGGTACACAAGCCAAGCGCCGTCCTTCGTCATCACCCCTTCAGATACTTCCAGCGGATGAGACAAAAGCAATTGATCATCGCCCGCCTTATCAACATACAGCTCGCTCAACTGCTTCCGATCCGACACAAACAAAAGACTGTCGCCATTGTTGAACCACGCGGGCCGGAAATTGAGTGCACCAACGTTGGTCAACTTTTCGACCGCACCGGTACGGAGTTGCCGCACCCACAGGTGGTTCTGACCTTCATCATCCACTATCGACAGCGCCATCTGATTGCCGTTCGGTGAAATGGCCGGGTGCGATGCGGTGAGCGTCCATCCTTGCTCCACCGGCTGTGCGTTGCCCGTGCGCGTGACCCAGACCGGCTCACCCCTTACAACGTTCCACGGGTGTGTGGAGTAGATCAGTGTCCCATCGTCGGAGATGGCGAGGTCCGGCACTCTTGTATATGCGCGGAGAGCGAGAGTTTCCGAGAGCGCAACGGGTTCGCCCATGGTGCGTAGCGCACCCTGATCGAACCGCACAGCCATCAGCGTGCCGGTCGATGTGACGAACAGCAAGTGACCCGATTTGCTGTAGCGTGCATAGACGCCACGCATCAGTGCTCGGTGCTTGCCAGTTTTGGAGTCGGCCACTGCGATCTCCCACGCATCGAACGCGCCGATCCTCACCACGAACAGCACGCCTTTTCCGTTCGGCAGCACCTCTGGAAAAACGTGGTCCCTTTCACCACGCGCAGTGTCGAGTCGCGTGAATGATTCAGCGACACTCCCCGCTGTTGCGCGAACACGCAGGAGCCCCGATGGACCATCGCCGTCGACATAGATGATACCGTCGTGCCCCCACGTTGCGCCGTATTCGCCGACAGTATCCGCACTGAGTCTGACAGGAAGGCCGCCGCGAAGGGAGACGGTAAAAAGTCCGCGATTCATTATGAAGCCCACACTTCCACCTTCTGGCGACACGAACGGGACAAGTGCACCCTTGGTACCCGGTAATTTCGTGGCGTTCAGTTTATCCCGATCCCGCACCCACAAATCACCAACCTGCTGCGGGTCGCGACTCCCCTGGCTGGAGGATCTGTAAATGAGACGCGATCCGTCCGGTGTCAGTGCGAGGCGTCCAAAGTTGCTGGAAATTGGAGCGGAGTCGGGCAGCACAATATGGTAGCGCTTGATCGGTGCACTGCGCGTGGGTCGCGACCATCCCCACACCGCGACGACAATCGCGATTGCTCCGAGTATGACGAGTGGCAGCAAAGCGCGCTCTCTCCAGCCTGCAACGGGCCTCGCGGCGCCTGTCAGCAAAACCGAGTCAGCGTGCGTGAAAGCAGTATTCCCCAGAGCTTCAGCAAATGCGCGCGCACTCGCGAACCGGTCCGCGGGAAGTTTCTCCAGCGCTTTATCGAGAGCCGCGGCAACATTGCGTGGCACCGACTTCCTCAGCGCCGTAACCGGCTGAGGAGTTTCGGTGATGATCTTCATGATGATCTGCTGGGCCGAACCGCCGAGGTGCGGTGGCTGTCCGGCGAGCATTTCATACAGTACAGATGCGAGCGAATAGATGTCTGAGCGCGCAGTGATTTCTTTTTCCGCGGTCGCCTGCTCGGGCGACATGTAGTGCGGCGTGCCGAGACTGAGTCCTGTCTCGGTCATGCGCCCGCCTGCCGCCGCGCTCACCGCGAGTGCAATTCCAAAGTCCGCAACCATCGGCCGCCCTTCGTGCAGCAGAATATTCTCGGGCTTGATATCGCGGTGGATCACGCCGTGCCGGTGAGCATAGTCGAGCGCATCAGCAACATTCGTCGCGATCTTAAGCGATTCTTCGATGCCGAGTTGTGTTTCGCGATCGAGTTTGGAGCGCAGTGTCTCGCCGTCGATGAACGGCATCACATAGTAGAGGAAGCCATCCGCTGTTCCTGAATCGAACAATGGGAGGATGTGCGGATGTTGCAGCGCCGCAGTGGTGGTGATTTCCTGCACAAAGCGCTCGGCGCCGAGTACTGCGGCGAGTTCCGGCTTCAGTACCTTGAGCGCGACTTTGCGTTTGTGTTTTAGGTCTTGCGCGAGATAGACGGTGGCCATACCGCCCTGTCCGATTTCGCGCTCGATGTGGTAGCGGTCCGAGAGTGCGGCGGTGAGGCGGTCAGCAGTCATTGGCGTTAGAGGTAGCTCAACAGAGGGGGCTCCGCAACAAGGGGATTCTGGGATCGCGAATCGGGAGCTGCTCAGCTTTCCTTGGTGAGCAATCTGTGGTCAAAATCAAAACGCTTGATGGAGTCAATTCTGAACTGAGCGAACTGTCGATGCGCCGGATTCACCAGCACGTTGACACTCTCCTGAACGACCGCGCTTGGAACACGAAGCCCAAGTGAACGACCTGACCTGATCCAGGCGTCACCGATGGCTTGCACCTCAGGCGGAACTGGCGACGAATTCCAACTCGGAGGCAGAGATGAGGTTGTGAGGCTCTCCAGCAGAGCATCCGGGACGGTTGCGGCAATGAGCGAATATGCAGGCAGTACTGAACCGTTTTGCAGATGAACCAGCACTTCGAGTACCGCGAGTGCGGGATTGTCCGAGGCGTAAATAGCAGGTGTTCCGGGACTGGTCCAACGACCGCCATACAGGCGAGATCCTTCTCCGTCCAATGCCGTGGAAACGTATTTCGTCTTCACCAGGCGCCAGAGTTGCATGCGCTATGTGGGAATTCCGTGCTCCAGACGACCAATCAGATTCTCCACTTCAATGGCACCAACATCGGTGGATGCGAAATCGAGTGGGGTGCGACCGCCCAAAGCGCGCAGCGAACTTGTCAGCCACTCGCGCGCAGCGGCTGCATTACCCTCGAACAGTTCAATGGCGCGAGCGAATACGCGCGATGTGCGGACGAGACGATCCGATTCGTCCGCTTCAAAACGCCCGCTCTCTTTTCGTCTGGCGAGTGTTCGCTCAGGAATCTCAACGACCCGTGCGAGGAGTCGGTACGACAACTCGGTGTTTCGCTGGAATCGCTCGAACGCGGCGAAGGTGAATCCGTGCTGAATCCGTCCGACCAGGTGTACGGGGTCGTACCTGCGGAAGCCGAACAGCGCAACGTAGTAATGCCCTTCGCGATGACCAGACTGAACGCGCTTCCATAGTTCCGCTACGTCAGCCGACATCCCAGCAACCGTACCTGCCATGGACTCCTCCCTCCGAGTCTGCCATATGGCACAATCTATCCTGCCAAATGGCAGAAAGCAAGCTGCAACCTATCCCTTCGGGGAGCGGGCGTTTCGGTGCCTTGACTCATGGAGTAGCGGTACCCCTGGGCCACTACATTCCGCTAAGAGTCCCAAGGACATCCCACTCTGAGGATCCATGGCAAATCGAACAGTTTTGCTCGCGACCTTTCCCAGCGAACCTGCGGCGCAGATTGCGCGTGCGGTGCTCGCCTCCAACGATATCCCATCGATCGTGAGCAGCGATGGTGCGAGCGGTCTGGAGCCGCAGCTGAACTTCGTGCAGGGTGTGCGGCTCCTGGTGCGAGAAGAGGATGTCGACGAGGCGCAGGCGTTGTTGGCCGAAGGTGAGGATGTACAGATACAAAACGAGTGAGGCGCGGTCAGGAAATCGTATGACGAACGGTGTGCAGATGGTGACGGCAACCTTCCTTGTTGCAACAACACTCTCGTGCGCATTCATCCGCGCTGCGTCATTCGAGCTGGGGACGGTAAGAGGCGTTGTACTCGGCGCCGATGATCTGGCGCCACTTGCTGGAGCACAGATCAGAATCCTCAACACGCGTCTGAAGGGCACGACTGACTCCGCCGGACGTTTTGAATTGACCAACGTTCCTGTTGGCACACGGCGCGTCGAAGCTACGCGAACAGGTTACCGCGCCGTACTACTTCGTCAAGTCGACGTCGGAAGGAGCCAGGCCACTTGCACAGTTGCCTTTCTGCAGCCCGCACCTACCCGCCGCGTCGCAGCCCGGAACACCGCAGTTACATCGCCACTTGTAATTGTCGACGCGGTGGTTCGACAATCGATTGTGCCTGCGCAGTCCTTTTCCGTTGCAGGCGGCGAAACAATCAACGTTCGGAATCTCCTGCTTCCCGCGATTCCGCGCGAAAACATTGCGACCGTTGAGGTCGTGCAGCCTTCTGCCGGTCGACAGCTATACGGCGAGCGCGGAGCGCTGGGAGTAATCGTTCTGACTACCAGGCCCCAGGCGCGCTGTTAGCAGCCGACTTTTTTAGCTTGGAACGAGCACCGTATCAATTGCGTGAATCACCCCATTCGACGCGCGGATCCGCGTTTTTACTATGCGCGCGTCGTTCACATGATAGCCGCTGCCATCGCGGGTAATCAGGAGATCGTCACCCTGAACAGTCGTGACAGTGTTGTCGACACCGGTGGTCGGCGCCTTCACGCGGGCGCGTACGATGTGATAAGAGAGCACACGCGCAAGCGCTTTTGTATCGCTGAACAGTGCATCGCGTTCAGCGGCGGGCAATTTTGCAAAGGCCTTGTTTGTCGGTGCGAAGATCGTAAAGGGGCCCTTTCCGCCGAGCAGCTTGGCAAGCCCGGCAAGTTTTGAGGCGCGCTCAAACTCCTGGAGTCGCTCTGTTGCCATTGCCGTGTCGAGAAGATTCATATCAACGGGCGAGCCAGAGCCGGATGTTGGTGTATTGCCGGGATTCTTCGGTGTCATGTGTACCTCGTGACAGATAGTGAGCCGAAGTTCCGAATGCAGAGCAGGGCGGGAAACAAAGGACTGCAGCGCCTGTGCGCTCTCCAGCTAGCTGCAGTCTAACGGGATTGTGCGGTTGCTGCTCGTAACCCCGTGGATTGCCTCTTAACGAGCTCAGGGCGGCACTTCTTCTATCTTGCTTGTGGGATCAAGTGGAGGCGCATCGCGACCGCTTGCTCGCGTGCGCTCAATCCATTCGGGAAGTGCTTCCTCGATGGCCTCGAGTGTTCCCTCCAGCGTCAGTTCCCGAAGTTCATCGTGAACCAGACCATCGAGCGACTCACAGCTGAAGAGCGAAATGGATCCACTGGGAAGCCAGTGTTTTCTTTCTATAATATTGAAATGAAAGCCGCGAATGACCCAACGGCGCTGTCCGCTGTCTTCGTGCATTATCCCCTCCCTTGCAACCCACGTCATATCTCCGTAAATGCGGTTGGCCAGAGATTCGCGCACCACGCGCGTTCGTCATTTTAGTTGCAGGCTTACAATGCGACTCGCGTGCCATCGAACTCATGTTTGTGATCTGCATTGCATGGGTTCGATATGGGAATGATGACGCTGCATTCCCGCTTCGCGGGAATGACGGAGGAGGATGTGCTCTACCGCTTCGCGGGAATGACGGCCTCGATGCTACTTCGGCGGTAGGAACTCCAGCCACCACGGCTTCGGGAGCGTGCGCTTCTGCGGCCACACCTCGTTTAGAGTCTGCGACTCGAACATCTGGCCGTTGCGCATCACGTACTTGATCTGCATGATGTTCCTGATATTCGTCAACGGATTCGCGTCCAGCACGAGGAGGTCGGCCAGCTTGCCCGCTTCCAGCGATCCCAGATCCTTGTCCAGTCCAATTGAGATCGCCCCGAATATCGTCCCTACCCTCAGTACGTCGTGCAGAGGCATGCCACCCTGCGACAACATGATGAGGTCCCAAGGCGTACCAATTCCCTGCACTTCATGGTGCGCACCCACACCAACCATGCCACCGTGCTTCACGATGGTCGCCGCAGTCGCTGAAACTCCCTTGAATATGAAATCGTCCTCGGGAGCCCACTGTGCCTCGCGCGTCCGCCGCGCCAGGTCCGGCTGGAATGTGAAGTTGCGCAATCGCGCATCGTCGTAGGCGTTCTCGCGCGCAATCATAAAGTACTTGTTCTGTGGACCACCGTAGGCCACAAGCAGCGTTGGCGTGTAGGTGATTCCACTCGCCGCCGACAACAGCGCCACATCCTTGTGCAGTGGGAATATTTCATACGCGTGTTCGTGGCCAGCGTAACCGTCCAGCATTTCGGTGAGACTCATCTTGAAGTCTCCCGCACCTTCGGTGGTCGGCGTCACGCGCATTTCGTGCGTAGCCATTGCAACCAGCTGACGCGTGCGACGGTTACCCGCCAGATACTGCTTGATCGTTTGCGTTTCAAAGAAATCGGCGTAGCGCTTCACCACTTCTCTCGCGCGCTGCAGCGTGCGGATCTGCTCTCCGCTGAATATCCCCTGCCCTGTGCCGAAAAGTCGCGGACCCAGAAGGTCGCCCGATCGCAACCTGTCGCCGTAGGTGATCACTGCGCTGCTGTTCGTCTGTGGATCGCGCATCGTGGTCACGCCATACGCAAGGTTGGCGTGGAACGCTGGCACAGCAGTCTTGTGGACTTCGGTCGAAGGCCATGTATGAGCGTGCACGTCAACCCATCCGGGAATAATCGTCTTTCCCGTCACATCAATGGTCGTAGCGCCGGCGGGAATTGCTACTCGCCCTGATGCACCCACTGCCGTGATGCGATTGTCGCTTACAACAATGTCACCGCGCTCAATGACTTCGCTGCCCTTCATGCTGATAATGCGTGCGCCGCGCAGCGCCACCACGCCGCTCGGCTTGAGCCCTGCCACGGTCACCTTGATATCGAAACGCCGTGGCTCATAGGCCGCCTTATGCGGTAGTGTGTCAGCGCCAGGAACGGGGAGTGTGTCACCCGCAAGCCGCTTCGGCCACGTCTGCTGGATGGAGTCGAGGCGCGCCTTCATCGCCTGCTCTACATCATAAAGGAAGAAAGATTTTCCCAGTGAGAAGTACACGTAGCGCCCATCACGCGTCCACCCCGGGAATTCGCCGCCAACTTCAATTGCCACCTGCGCTGGTACCGCCGACGAGTCTGTCCGCACGTTGAGCCGCAGTGCCTGCCCTACCGTGGGCACAGGGAAGACGTACAGGCGATGCGTGCCGGTGTTGGTGACGAAACCGTGCTTACCTGTGGGTGACAATCTCATCGCATCACCGGTGAACTCGGTGCGCCGATCGGAACCGTCCCAACTTATAGAGTGAAGGTCGGCTCCACTGGCGAATAGAATCCGGTTGCTGTCGGGTCCGAAGTGCGCGATTGCCCCGTCCGATGCCGATGAAACATTGCCAACCTCCACGATCTCGCGAATGGTGGGATCCGATCCGTCGGCATTCATCCATGCAAGGTTGAGCGGCCCCTCATCCATTGCGCCGCTCAAGCGATCCACATAGTTGCGGCGCGGAACCCATGGGCCGGCTGCGAACACAATGCGCCGGCCATCGGGTGAATACACGGGGCGGAAATAGAACGACGCTTTGGATGTGAGTTTGCGCAGCCCCGAACCATCCGCGTTCACGCGGTACAAATCGCCGCCGGCTTCGTCAGTCCATGTTGCGAAGACAACAAATCTTCCGTCGGGTGACCACGAAGGAGAATGCTCAACGACGTTCGTCGATTTGGTGACGCGCGACGGGGTGCCGCCCGCCAGTTTGGTGAGATACAACTTGTCCAGAGCGGTGAATGCGAGCTGCTCCAGATTCGGCGACGGTTGTGCGTCGCGGATCTGGCGGGCGGTGAAAGTATCTGTGATCGGATACTGAAAGAGCGAGAGCGGACCGAGATACTGCTCCACATCCGCGCTGAACGGGATTATCGTAGCATTGCCTGTCGCAATTTCAATCTTCCATATCTTGCCGCCATATGTGGTGAGGATAGCCGAACCATCCTTCATCCACGCGGGGTTGGGCATCGCGCCAAAGCCAGCCCCGCGCTGACCAGCATCGTGTTGCACATCCATCTTGAGCAGGCGCTCATCGCCTGTTTCCAGATCGCGCAGCATGAGCGCGGTTTTACTGTCGTAGCGTGTGAAGAACGCCAGCTTTTTGCCGTCGGGACTGATGCTCACCTGCATTGCGCCGCCGGACGCACTCACGGCGACGTTGCTCCTGCCTGTGATTCGGTCGGTAACCCTGATCTGCCCGCCGCGCCCCGAGGTATACACGCGATTGCCATCGGGCGAGAACACGGATACACCGGCGCCGAATGGAACGCGCACTCCCCTGCCACCACCGCGATGATAAAAGTCCTGACCTGCCAGGACGTACTCGCCATCCGGCGTCCACACGGGATACGAAATCGAACCCGAGGCCAGGTTTGAAAGTCGCACAGGGTTGGAACCATCGGCATTGGCCATCCAGAGCTGATCGCTTCCTGAACGATCAGATACAAACGCAATCGACCTTCCGTCGGGCGAGTAGGTCGGCTGCACATCGAGCTGATTGCCGCCCATGATCCTCGTCGCCTTCCCTCCGGAGATCGGCACAGTGTAGAAATCGCCGAGCAGGTCGAAGAGGATGGTGCGACCATCGGGTGAAATGGATAGCGACATCCAGCTCCCCTCGTCCGTGGTGAACCGTGCGATGCGTGTGGTCTTGAGCGGGAGAGTGTTAGTTGGATCACGCTGCGCCGAGCCGGCGACAACGGTGTATTCGCGCGTCTGTGCGATGGCCGACATCGGTGCAGCGAGAAGCGCACCTGCGAGGAAGACCAATACTGTCATTCCGGCGAAACTTGTCCCAGCAGGTAGTAAGCCGGGAGCCGGAACCCATTTTCCTTCCACCATGGGTTCCCGCTTTCGCGGGAATGACAAAACAATTGTGTGTGTCATTATCGTTCTCCTCCCGTCGGCACTTGCTCCAACCACCAGAGTTTTCCGAGTTTCACGGGCGTCGGACTGATTTGATCGAGCGTCGCCGCGTCGTACAGGCGTCCGTTCTTCATGACGTAACGCACCGAATTCGTATTGCGAATATTGGTGAGTGGATTGAGATCGAGCACCTGGAGATCCGCGAGCTTGCCAGCCTGGATGGAACCGAGTTGCGAACCAACACCAATCGCCTCAGCGCCCGAGAGCGTGGCAGCGCGCAAGATGTCGTGAGCAGGCATACCACCTTTTGACAGGAGCCACATCTCCCAGTGGAGTCCCAGTCCCTGAACGGAGCCGTTGGATCCCAGTGCCACCTTGCCACCCGCTGCTACGATGCGAGCAGCTCCTGCGCCAATGTCCTTAAATGGAAACTCCTCTGCCACCGTCCATGCCGCACCAGCGCGCGTGAGTCGGTCGAGGTCCTTGTGATAGTAGAAGCGCTGCACCTTCGGATCTGCATGCGGATTCTCGGTCGCGAGAATATGATGCATTCCGGTGCGTGCGCCGACCCTGCCAAGCAGCATTGGCGTGTAGGTGAGTCCCGATTCGGCGATCAGCTTGGCGACATCGTCCTGCAGCGGGAAAACCTCATAGGCCGCCTGATGATCAGCATAGCCGTCGAGGATTGCACTCAGGCTCTTCTTGAAATCAGGAGATGACATTGCGACCGCCGTTAACCCAAGCTCTTTTCCGACCTGCAGGAATCGCTGACGGGCGGTGCGCGTGGCGGTCAGGTCGCCACGAACTGTATTGGTCCGGTACTCAGTGGCATAGGGACCCATGAAGGTGCGCCCCTCGGCTGCATTGGCGATGCTTGCCGTCGCATCGAGGACCGGTGGGCCCGTGGCGAAGATTCGCGGCCCGAGCAGATCGCCCGCGGACACGAGGTCGGAGTAGGTGAACGTATCCATGTCGCGAGATTCAGGATCCCTCGTCGTCGTGACACCGAACGCGAGGTTCGCCATGTATTGCGGCACCATGGTGCGATGTATCTGACTCGGCGTGTTGATCTGCGCATGCACATCCACGTAACCGGGGAGGATCGTTTTGCCTGCGACATTAATGATTCGAGCGCCGCTGGGGATCGTGACCTTGCCGCGCGCGCCAACTGCCGTGATGCGATTGTCCGTGATTACAATGTCGCCATTGGCAATCACCTCGCCGGCGTTCATGGTGATGATGCGCGCACCTCTCAGCGCTACAACACCGGTGGGTTTGTCCGCTGCAACGCTGATCCTGATTTCGTGGCGAGTTGCCTCGTAGACAGCGGTCGATCTGGTCGAGGAATCTGCAGCAGCTGGCGGACGACGGGTTGAGTCGGCTGTCGGCGCTGCGCTCCCAATTCTGTTGAGAGCCGCAGCGACTGAATCGGCCGTGGCTTTGTCGCCGCGAGGCACGTCGTACACATGCAGGGTCGCACCACTGCTCCATACGGCCTTGCTGCCGTCTCTTGACCACGAGGGGAATTCGCCGCCCCCAACCGCACGCGTGAGACGTCTGACTGGAACTGGTGGCGATCCGGCAGTTGGATCAATTGCAAGTGAGTCCGTCACATTGGGACGTTCGAACATGTAGATGTGGTTCCTGCGCCCTGCTCGACTCAAGACGCGTATTCCATCGGGGGCGAGTAAAGTTTGTGGAGTGGCGCCAGCGAGTACAATCTTGCGATCGGTGCCGTTCCAGCGGAGCGATACGAGCGCGGTTCCATCGTGCAGAAAAACTCGCGTTGTGTCTGACGTGAAATGCGGGAAGCCGCCCAGCGGAAGTGCGCCTACGTCGGTCACCATGATGATCGGGTGCTGCGCTCCGCCCGTCGCCGCCATCCAGCGCAGCTCGAGGTTGAGCTCCGCAGTTCGCGCGTCGTCATCCACCGTCACCGTTCTTGCATGTCGCGGCGCACGCGCGAAAACGAGGCGCGAGCCGTTCGGTGTGAAGTTGAGGCGCGTGTACATGGCGGGCGCGCGAGTGAGATTGCGAGACGCTCCGCCGTTGGCATCAACGATATGGATATCGCCGCCATCGCCGTCCACCCATGTGGCGTATGCGATGGAGCGACCGTCTGGCGACCAGGTGGGCGATGCTTCGATCGTGCCACTTGCGGATGTCAGCCGTCGCGGTGTTCGAACATCCAGGTCCATCACCCAGACTTTGCCGAGCGCGGTGAATGCGACACGTTCTCCATCGGGTGATAGCGCTGGCTCGCGAATCTCGCGCACAACAACCGAGTCGCTGATCTCGTATGACCCCTTTACCAGAGGCCCAAGCGACTGCTGCACATCTGCGGTGAAGGGGATCTGAGTCTTCGTGCCCGAGGGCACTTCAACGCGCCAAAGCTTGCCACCGAACGAGGTGATTATTGCGCTGCCGTTCGCGAGCCATGCCGACCCTGGAAGTGGACCGACTCCGCTCGGCTGAGCGCCTCCACCTCTACCGCCAGGCGGCGCCGGCGCATTGGGCGGCGGCGTTGGCGCTGGAGGTGCAGCGGCGACGGGCAGAGTGCCCGCCTCCGGTTGCGTGCCCATCAACACCCAGCGATCCGCGCCGCTCGCAAGATCGCGAATGACGAGCGCCATCTGCGTCTCGAAGCGTGTGAAATATGCGAGCGATTTTCCGTCGCGGCTGACCATTGGTCGGAGCACACCGCCGGGCAGATTGGTTCGATAGGAACTTTCTCCCGTGTTGCGATCATAACGAGCCGCTTGTCGCCCGGCCTGATACCATATGTAGCGGCCGTCGGCGGTGAAGCTTGCGCCGGTGCCGAAACCCGGGAGCGACACGCCAGCTCCGCCGCGAAGGTCAACGAGGCGATTGCCTGTGACTATCTCTTTGCCGTCGGGAGTGAACGCCGGGTAGTGCCCACCCTGCGTGAGGACTCTTAGCCGTTTACCATCGGCATCGGCAATCCAGGTTGCATCCGCCCCACCGCGATCGGAAATGAAAACGATCGATGCGGCATCGGGAGAGAAGCGCGGGTGCATGTCAATGGAATTGCCGCCGACAATTCGCGTTGCTTTCCCGCCGGATATCGGCATAGTGTAGATGTCGCCGAGCAGGTCGAACACAATGGTCGACCCGTTGGGAGATACGTCCACCGACATCCATGTTCCCTGATCGGTGGTGAAGGTCACGTTGCGCGTTGTTACAAGCGGCAGCGTGTTGGTTGGGTCCCGTCTGGTGGAGTCGGCGGGACGTTGCGTTGTCTGGGCGTTTGCCGATAAGGGCAGCAGTGCGGCCGCGGCCGCGAGGGCGAGGAATATGCGCATGCTTGACGCTACGCGCGTGTCGGGCAGGTTGCAAGTACATAGCCGTCATTCCCGCGAAGCGAGAATCCAGTTCGGACAGGAAAGACTAGTAGAAACCTTGGGGTCGTTGAATGGTTTTGGATTTCTGGGGGAGGGAGGCCGTTTCGGGGAACAGCGTTTCAGAGAACAGCGATTCGGGGAGCAGCGTTTCAGATGACAGCGTTTCAGATGACAGCGTTTCGGAGAACAGCGTTTCAGGGAACAGCGTTCCGTGAAAGGACCCCTTTGAAACGCAGTTCGGGAAACGCCAGTTCAGTAACGCTTTCTCAGCAACGCCATCCAGCGCAACGCTTCCCTGCGCAACGCTTCCCTGCGCAACGCTTCCCTGCGCAACGCTCCCCTGCGCAACGCTCCCCTGCGCAACGCTCCCCTGCGCAACGCTCCCCTGCGCAACGCTCCACTGCGCAACGCTCCACTGCGCAACGCCGTTCCTGAGTAAAGGCCGTTCCAACGGGTAATCCAGTCTCGGTTCCAGATCCGTCAATACCGCGTGCTGGATTCTCGCTGACGCGGCAATGACGGATGGTCCGCTGTGTAGATTAGCGAGTGAACATTATTCGCGAACGCATGGCGAATCAGTATCTCACCGTTCCTGGCCCGCAATCGGCCAGCGACGTCGTGCGACATCTTGGCGCCGTGCAGGCGCAGGATTACGCGGGGGCGAAATGGGCGCTATCTCAGCGCGCCCGCGACGCGACGGACGCGGCGATTGAGAATGAACTGACCGAAGGCCGCATACTGCGAACGCATGTGCTCCGCCCAACGTGGCATTTTGTGGCACCGGAAGACATCCGCTGGATGCTGGCGTTGACCGGGCCGCGAGTCGCGGCCAGGATGGCACCATACAACAGAAAACTTGAGCTGACTCCAAAGGTCTTTCGGCGCTGCAACGACGCAATCACAATGGCACTTCAGGGCGGGAAGCATCTCACGCGTGCCGAACTGCGTGCAGTCCTCGAACGTAAACGGATCGGCAAGATCTCACCCCAGCGGCTCGGACACATCATGATGCAAGCGGAACTCGATGCGGTCGTATGTAGTGGCCCGCGCCGCGGGAAACAGTTTACCTATGCTCTGTTGGATGAGCGCGCGCCGGCCGTGAAGCCGCTCGAAGGTGACGAAGCGCTGAGCGAACTGACGCAGCGATATTTTCGGACGCGCTCACCAGCAACCGCGCATGATTTTGCGTGGTGGTCCGGGCTGACCATGCGGGACGCTCGCCGTGGGATCGACATATGCAGTCGCGATCTGGAGCAGATCACGATCGAAGAACACCGATACTGGTTCACGAGGCGTGATAGTACGGCACCGAGTGAGTTGCGCACTGCCCATCTTCTTCCCAACTATGATGAGTACTTTATTGGATTCAAGAATCGCTCTGCGATCGGTATACGGCTGCGAGATCTGAACCTGGTAACGGGTGGCGACGCGTTCATGGCGCACATCGTTTTCGTGGACGGGCAAATCGTGGGCGGTTGGAAGCGAGTGAACGAGAAGGGCAAGATTGTTTTGGAGTTCAATCTGCTCGCGCCCATGACCGGGGTCGAGCGAAAGCGAATCAATGCGACGGTTGCGAGGTTGGCAAGGTTCCTTGCTGTGTCCGCTCTCCCGTGTCGCGAGTAGTATCAGTGTAAATCACTTCACCAGGAAGGATCATCCGACGAATGAAGCTTGGCAACTGGTTGACATTGTCTCTCGTGTCCGCGCTGATCGCGCCTGTTATCACGCACGCCCAGCGCGCCGATACGATGGCAACCACGGTGGTCACCGATGGGGTGACACATGCGCGGTTTGTTCGGAACGACGGTCCGTGGATCGTCAATGTGGTGCGAGTGGATCTGCGCTCTCCCTCATTGCAGCTACGGCACGTTCGCGCAAACGAGAGTGTCTTCTCGCGGGAACGAGTATCTGATATGGTGCGTCGGCGCGAGCGTGCCGGAGACAGCGTCTTCGTTGCAATCAATGCCGATTTCTTTGACCTGTCATCCGGCGCCAACGAAAACAATCAGATGATTGACGGCGAGTGGTGGCGCGGGCTACCGGTAACCGATTCTCCCTTCGATACATTCGACAACATCCACTCCCAGTTTGCGCTGGATTCTCGGCAGCGGCCAATGCTCGAGAGATTCAGTTTCGGCGGAAGCGTGATAGCTCGCGGCCGCAGCGCCAGAATCCGGGCGCTGAATTCTCCAGCACCGGCAGACAGCGGCTATGGCGCTATTCATCTTTTCACCGATCGCTTTGGAACCGTCACTCCGTCGTGGGCCACGCGCGACAGAGTCGAGCTGCCGCTGCGCAGGGCCGGTCAGCGTGGCGACACGATTCTGTACCTCTCCGACGCGCGCGCGCTCAACGCCGCATCCGCGGGAACTGCGATTCCATTTCGCGGCGCGGTCCTCGCGGGTTACGGCAATAGCGTTGCAGATGTAGCTGCGCTTGCCTCCAGCGACACATTGCTAATTGTCATGACCCCCGATCCATTTCCGGCACCAGGCGGAACGCGCGCGCCACTCGCTCTCATCGTCGGAGGCTGGCCGAGGATTATTCGTGACGGTGTCAACATCGCGCTCAGGTCTGACATCGAAGAGGGCACAATCGAGCGTAACGCCGGAATGCGTCATCCGAGGAGCGCCATCGGGTTCAGTCGCGACAGCACAACACTGTTCCTCATGACAGTCGATGGTCGTTCGTCAGCAAGCATCGGGATGACGATCGTAGAACTGGCCGACCTGATGCTGGAGCTGGGCGTTTATCAGGCGCTCAACTTTGACGGCGGCGGTTCGACAACGCTGGTAATTTCCGGTCGCATCGCCAATTCACCGGCGGACGCCGGGGCCGAACGTCCTGTGGGCAACGCCATTCTTGTTACGCGGCGGGGTCGCGAGTCGCCGGACCCGTGAGGTGAATTGCCAAACGCCTTGCAGCTAAGGCTACCCGGCTCTCACCGCATAGCGCACGATACTCCTCAATCCATCGACATCCTGTTCCGACCCCCAGATGCGCTGGCGTGAGGCTTCGAGAAGCACAACATTCGCTGACAGCATCACACGAGCGATCGGCGCTCCCGCCGCGTCAAGCACCAACCATGGATTCCCTTCCGCCGTAACGCGCAATCCAATCCATATCGTTCCGTCCAGTCCCAGTTTGATTGCGCCGATCGTAGCCCAGGGCTGGTAATAAGGCGGCGTGAGCTTTTTGAGCTCGATCACCTCCGACGGCGGAATCGCGTTGTTCCGCGAGCGCGCGGCCATGTGCGCGTCCACCTCGCTTTGCGGAATGCGCTCGCCTGCAAAAGCATAGGTCCGGTTGAACACTGTATCGCCGCGCTGGCCAACGACGACAACTCGGAATTGCTGCTGGCGTCTCTCCGCGTTCGAGGCGAACAGCCACCCCACTCGCGAGCCATCTGACGCTTGGTCCCCAACGAAGAACCAGGGGAATGGCGGCCGGGAACTGCCACCCCCACCTGGACGAAGTCGCGCAGGATCGATCTCCGGCGGATTGACGCCAATCATGTTGCGGACGGTTCCATTAGGATTCATGAAAAAAATGCACGGGCAGCGTGTGCCGGACTGTCGAGTGCCGGAGGTCGCAGTGACAACAGCCGCACCTCCCGGCAGCAGTGCATCCACACGTGGAATGGTGGGCACGTTCACGATGGCAGAGTCGACTGTCCTGCGGGATCCCACATCCGCCAGCCCCATCGTCCTTTCTGTGATGGGAGTACCAGTTCGCGTGAACAAGGGCACTTTCAAAGTGCCGGTCTTGCCGACCCAAAGCGTGTCGCCGATCCAGCCGAGTTCGCGCACGACCGACCCAAACTCTCCGGGCCCCGAGCCGCGTCTGCCAGCAACGCCTAGTCGCTTGCCTGCAGAATCGAAAATGATCGCGTGACCATCCTGCTGCTGCGGAATCGCAATCTCACCCGAGGGTCCGACAGCGAGGTTTGCAAAAACAACGAGGTTCTGGCGCACGGCATCGATGCGCAGGTCTCGCGTTGCAGTCCATCGCGGGGGAGCAGGCGGCTGTGCTTGTGCGGTTGCCGCGCAGCAGAGCGTCGTCAGAAATACCGCCGCGGTGATGCGAAATGTCGAGTTCATGGTTCGCGCACCCGGTTTGATGGAGTCGTGCAGTACCGCATCACCATCAGGGCTTGGGCCCGTCCCGGATTGATCCTATCAGTTTCCCTTTCTCTCGCTTTTCGGACGACGGAAGCTCTTCCAGGATCTTCCTGAGCGTTGCGTCGATTTTCTCCAGGCGATAGACCAGATAAACGAGGAAGATTCCTACTACAATGAAGGGCATGATTGAAATCCACCGGAGGTTTGGGGGGCGTTATCGTTGGAAACGGAGTCGATAGACGGTCAGTATTGCCACACCATCGGCGTTGGGTTCGCCAGTGTATACGAGTGGTCCGTTGCCAATAAATACGAAAGTCTTCTCGAGCGGTCGTGACAAAACCAGCGCGCCGGTGCGCGAATCCACCACTTCAACACCCAATTCAATGCGTGACGCTGCTCCCTGTTTTGTTGGATCGAGCTTTGAACGGGCTATCCAAATCATTCCGGCAGAATCGACTCCCATCAGATAGGTATCCGAGGTCGAACGAGGCATCTGCGTCGTAACCCCTCTCGCCGACGCCATGGTCCCCATCACCGGCGGCGTCAACCATGGTACCTGGTCGAACTCTATCTTTCTGCCCGGCAAACCGTCGATGAGTCTCTGCTCGATCCGAAAGTCCGATACCGTCCAAAAGGACTTTTGGTCGGAGTCCATCCGAAATGCGGTAGATATCCATTGAGGCGTGAATGCCGAGCCAGCGATATCAGGCAACCACCGCACGCTACTGTCGCGAGTCGTCACGACAAAGAACGCTGGCCTGCCAGGTCGGGAAGCTGACCCAACGATCTCCCCGCTGCTCAGGGCAGACATGCGGGTCACTCCTTGCAATGGCAGATTCATCGTGCGCACGTAGGCGAACGACGGAGAAAACACCACTGCACGTACGCCGTCGATCGCAAAGATTGTGTCGGACTTGGTTACGCTGATCTGTCCTATTCCAAAGGCCGAATTGATTTCACCAGGGCCCCCACCCTTTCGTCCAATAGCTGTCAAATAGCTGCCGTCGGAATTGTAAACCACAATCTGGCGTCGATCGAAGGAAATCGCATAGTAACGGCCCTTGTTGTCGCGCTCGAATCCCGCTGGTCCTCCCATGAGAACAGGATCGCTGGACGAGCCCACAGTCACGACCTTCTCCAGCGAGAACGAACAGGTGTTGCAGGAAACTTCATATCTGGAACGCAAGACCGTTTGTTGCGCATCGGACGATGAAGCGCTCAGCACGCTAAGAAGAACTGCGAAACCGAAAAACCCGGTTGTTCGCATCGGTGCCTTCTCGGGTGTTAGATGTGATGTTGCCAGACAGTGTGTCCCAGCTTCAAAAGTGCGCCAGAAGTTTTGGCGGATGCGTAGTTGACTTTCACGCAGTTGACCTTCACGCAGTTGACCTTCACGCAGTTGACCTTCACCCGTCTCGCAGGCCGTCACATCAACTACATAACAGATTGTGCTCGGACACGCTACCCCTTCGGCCAGGCACCGCGCAAAACAGCCGGATTCATTGCGAAATGTGTTGCCACCTGGCCGGCAGGGTCGGTGCCCAGGGGTGCTAGCGAACGTCCTCCCTCGCTGAACAACTCAAGGCGCCACGGCCGATCTCCGCTGCAGAATCGATATTGCCGCCCAGCGACCACCTTGTTCACGATTATCTGATCGAGGAAGAGCCCGCGCCCAGGTTCATAATCGTTCGTAATGATTGTGCGATACTCCGCATCCGTTACCGCGCGGTCGATGAGCGTGTACACATATGTCTTCGGATGTCTGTCACGCTGTACTTCGTAAACGCCGGCGCCAAGCGGCGAGAGTGTATACGTGTGAAAGTCGCTCGTTGCAGTTGTCGCGTGCGCTGGATCGATAGGAATCACAGCGTGCAATGGAATGCCGACATCAATGAGTAAGGAGCCTTCCTCTGTTTCGATGATGCAAGCCGAGTGACAGGCGCGCAGCTCCCACACTCTCCGCACAAGATCGGACGAGAGAAGCGGATAACTCAATGACTCGGAACTGCCAGATGATTGTTGCTGCACCTGGAATCGATCCGCCTACCGTTCACCTTTGTTCATCATCATTTGCCTTCCTCTGCCTCATGCCGTAGAGGCTATCCCTAACTGAGTTGCCAGTCGCTGAAACCTCGCGTCCCCGCGCATGGAGTCGAATCGCGGGTCGACGTGCACAGATATGATGTCGAACGACCGATCCGCAAACGCTTTGGCCAGCCAGTCGTAACCCTGAGCAGCCTCGCCAAGCGCAAAGTACACCCAGGCAAGATCCAGCGGCGATACATAGCGATCGGCGCTCAATCGTGTGACGCGCGCCAACGCCGCCATCGCCGCATCACGATTACCTGCCAGCGCGAGGTTGCGCGCCAGTGCCGTCATGATGCGCGGCGTGCCAGGCGCAAGTCGCAGCGCTCGCTCCAGCGCAGCGGCCGATTCGTCAAAGTCCATGCGCTGTTCCTGGACGAGCCCAAGCGTGACGTAGGCGGGTGCGAAATGCGGATTGAGTTCAATTGTGTGATCACACTGCTCCAGTGCCGCGTCGAACTCTCTCCGATAGAAGTGCATCACCGCCACATCGCGTGCGACGATTGCCGACACAGGATCCAGTGCCTGCGCGACGTGCATCTCGTCGAGTGCGTCATCCAGTCTACCCAGTGGCGCCAGACATGACGCGGCGTACCAGTGATGCGCCGTCGCGTAGCGCGCATCGAGCGCGAGCGCTCGCTCGAACTCGCGTTCCGCACCCTCCCAATCCCAATCCTGGGTTGCTCGCACGTGGGCAAGCGAGGTGTGCGCTTCCGCGCAGCGATCATCGAGGAGCACGGCGGTCGCGGCGAGGGTCGCAGCCTTGGTCCACACATCCGCAGGACCGAGCACTCCATAGTGACCGAGCAGACTGTATGCATCCGCGAGCCCGCTGTGCGCGAGTGCATAGCGCTCGTCCTCCTGAATAGCGCGCTCGAAGAACTCAACAGCGCGTCGAAGCCCTTCCTCGGTGCGCTGATTCAGATGGTAGCGACCCTGCAAACAGAAATTGCGCGCGGCGAGATTCTCCGCAGGTTGCAGCGGATGCGAACCGTCGACCGCGCCCAGCTGCGCAGCAAGAACATTCATCAGTGCCTCTGCTGCGCGCTCCTGCATCGTGAAAAGGTCGGTGAGCGATCCGTCGAAGGACTCGGCCCAGAGAAAAGTGTTGGTAGGGCCGTCGAGCAGATGCAGCGACGCGCGCACGTGATCACCCAGTGTGCGCAGCGACCCGCCAATAATCAGGGCGGCGGACGCGTTGGGATGGTCTGTCGCAGCAACACCATCGATAATGCGCACGCCCGGTAGTCGCGTGATCTTCTGGATTACTTCGGCGCGAACACCCTCAGCAACGCCGGCGAGTTGCGCATCGGTGCTCAGATCAGTGAGCGCGGCGACGGCGATCGTGTTACGGGCGATGAGCGCGGGTGTCGCACGACGTCTCTCCTGCGTACTTGTCTTGCGCTGGTGAATGAGCGGCGCATAAGTGCCACGGGGCAGTTCGATGACGAGAGAATCGTTGGCACCTTCACCACGATAGTAGCGTTCCAGCTTGGCGCGCAGTCGGCGCGCCTGAACGCGCACGATGGGATCGGTGCGCGGATCAAACGATGCATCCTTCCGCAGCACACGCACAGCAATGACGTATTCCTTGAGATCTGACCCACGTCCCTCGAGAACCTCACCTACAATAAATGCGAGGAATCGACGCAGCTGATCGGCCTTCGCAAAGGGCGCGCCGTTGAGAATTCGTTCGAGTTGCGCGCCGACGGACTGCGAGTCGTCCGGCGCGGGCGCAGACGCCTGGCTGAGTGGTCGCAGCATGATTATCGGGCTACTCTTTGAATTGCGCTTCGGCTCACCACTATTCCGTCCTGTAGACGTCGTTGATATCCCAGTGCCCCGGCGTTGGTGTCGGCGCGTTCTCCATCGGCGCCTGGATAACGGTTGGCAGATCAGACGCCAACGCCTCACGTACGGCAGGGCCGAGTTCATCGGCGGCGCGGATCATCACACCTCGAGCGCCGCACGCACGCGCCATCGCTGCGTAGTCAGCTCGATATGGCTCCCCGCGCCGCAGGAACATGCAGCCGAAGTCCGTTTCATAGTGCATTTTCTGCAATCCGGCGATAGTGCCGAAGCCGGCGTTGTCCATCACCAGCCAGACCACCGGAAGATCAGCCTCCATTGCAGTCGCAACAACAGATGGATTAGCACTGAAGCCACCATCGCCCACGAGAGAAACTGCAGCGCGATGCGGATGCGCGAGCTTTACCCCCAGTACCGCCGCTGGGCCAAAGCCCATCGTCGCCAGACCACTCGGCGTTACAAATGTGCCAGGCACGGTGAATGGGAATTGCTGCGCCACACCATTCTTGTTCCAGCCTACGTCGGTAACGACGAAGCCATCCGCAGGTAGCGCTTTGCGCAACTCACCGAGTATCCGCTCAGGACGCATCGGGAATTGCGATGAATGGTACTGCGCTGCCCAGTTGGCCGCGAATTCCTTGCGGCCACGCGCAATATCGGCACGCAGCGTACCACTACTGCGCGGCCGCGCGATTTTCTCCGCTGCCTTCGCGAGCTCCGCGAGAGCAAGCTTCGCATCAGCAACAACCCCGAGCTCTGTCTGATAGTTGCGACCCAACTCGGCTTCGTCCGCATCGATATGTATGAGCCGCGTCGGGGGAATCGCGAATGTGAACCGTTCGTCCCATGAACTGGAGTTCGCTTCAGCGAGCCGTGTTCCGATCGCTACAATCAGATCGGCATTGCGGCACATCTCGTTCGCGATAGGAACACCCCAGAAACCTGTCTGACCCACCAGCAACGGATGATCATCCGGAAGGCATCCCTTCCCCATCAGCGTGTGCGCCACTGGAATCTCCAGCGCTTCTGCGAGTGCCGCCAATTCTTTCGTCGCACGGGCACCGAGTACACCACCTCCGGCGTACAAGATGGGCCGTTCGGCTTGCGCTAATTCGTTCACAATGCGCGCGGCAACCGAGGGGTCGAGTGGCGAGCGCGCGAGTTCTGGCGGGGTTCGCGCGAATGCTCCGTCGGGAAGATCTGCGGAAAAAATGTCCATTCCGACATCAACAAGCACGGGACCGGGGCGTCCGCTCTGCGAGAGATGAAAGGCACGCTCCATCACACGCGGCAAATCTGCGGGGCGGTCCACACGGTACACGCGTTTGCAGAAGGGGCGGAAGATCTGGAACTGATCTGCATCCTGATGCAGGTTGATTTCCTGGTGCGGGTGCCGGCCGTGATAATACGACTGCACATCGCCGGCTATCACTACCATGGGAATCGAATCCAACGCTGCATTGGCAACACCAGTCGCGGCGTTTATAAGACCGGGGCCGAGGTGTACGAGCAGAACGCCAGGCTTGCCGGTCGCGCGTGCATACCCATCCGCTGCGTGTGCGGCCACCTGCTCGTGACGCGTGGTTACAAAACGGATCTTGCTCCGGCTCAACGCCTCCAGCATCGCTATGACGGTGTGACCGCACAGCCCAAACACCACCTCAACTCCGAGCAGTTCAAGGTAGTCGGTGAGTTGATACGCGGCTATTCGCGTTGAGCTTGGGGTTATGACGGTCATGTTGGTGTGCTTGCACCCGTGAAACATGGATTCCGGCCTTCGCCGGAATGACGAGGCCAGTTTGTCATTCCGGCGAAGGCCGGAATCCATTTTCCCCTCAAAATGTCTGGCTGTTAAAGAACTCACCGAACAGCTCCTGCTCCGAAGGGCGATCTTCGGGGATTGGGCGGCTCACCCAGGTCACGTTCATATAGTGTTTGAGCGAAATGTTTTCGTTGGTGATGTTGCCGCCCCACACTCCGCATCCCATGCTCGACGTCATCGGCATTCCGTTTGTGAATGTGCCGGCATTGGCAGCGGATTGAATTTGACGAACCATGATTCGGCTCACTGGTGCGGAGAGTGCCAGTCTATTGATGTGATCATCGTCGAAGGAGTAGATGCCGCACGAGTGTCCCCGCCCTCCTGTTGCCAGGATGCGGTTCACTTTTTCGAGTGCGTCATCGAAACCGGAGTATCGAAAGAGAGAAAGTACGGGGCCGAGTTTCTCTTTTGAAAACGGATGCTCAGGACCGATTTCTGTCTCTTCCACCATGAGAAAGGTCTTGCCGTCGGGAATTGCAAATCCCGCGAGCTTCGCAATCGCCGCGGCAGGCCGCGCGATGGTGTTCGAGGTGCGCTGTCCCTCTTTATCCCAGTAAGCGGCTCGCAGCAGTGCCTTTTCCGCGCCTTCCACAGGATAGCCGCCTTCGGCGATCAGCTGCTCGCGAACGGCCTCGTATACCGTCGACTCTATAATCAGATTGCCATCGGCGGAACATCCGGAGCCGTTGTCGTTTGTCTTGCTGATGCTAGTGTTGCGCGCGGCTTCAGCGACGTCCGCCGTTTCGTCGATTAACATCGTTGCATTGCCTGCGCCAACTCCGTAGGCGGGTTTACCCGAGCCGTATGCGGCGCGCACCATCGCCGGGCCGCCGGTTGCGATCGTTAGATCGCACGCAGCCATCAGCTCGCGCGCGAGCGGAATGCTGGGAAGCTCCACGCACTGCAACAAATCCTGCGGCGCACCCAGCGCAGCGAGTGCTGCGCGCATCACACGTACTGCCTCGTTCGTTGTGCGCCGACTTGAAGGATGCGGCGAGAAAATCACCGCGTCGCGGCATTTGATCGCGTAGATCGCGATTCCCACTGGCGTGACGTACGCGCTCGTGACGGGCACCAGAGCCGCAATGACTCCAGCCGGCTTGGCGTATTTGACAATTCCGCGCTCAGGCAGTTCTTCGATCACACCAACGCTCTTCTGCCGCAGCGCATCGCGCAGAATCCCCAGCATCTTGGCACGCCGGCGCGGTTCGCGACTCCCCATTCCGCTTTCATCGACGCTCATGTTGGCGAGCCGCGTCGCCGTCGCCTCGTTGCCGCCAGCCCATGCGATTGCGCGACAGAGGCGATCGACGCCGTCCTGATCGAATGACTCTGCAGTCTGCATCGCGGCGCGGGCATTTGTCAGAAGTTGACTGACAACCTGCCTTTCGTCGCTTGTGATTGCGCGCGGTGCTGCGGTGTCGACTGACATTCTACTAATCAATCACGAACTCGACTAACAGTACAGGTGTCCGAGGGAATGGGGGATTAGGGTTGAGGGATTATCACACCCAGTTACCGTAACCGCACAGTTACATCGTTGACGCAATGGCAGCCCGCCGTTATTCCTCTACTATGAGATTTCGCATCCAACCACCAAGTGTCGTCGCCATCGCGCTCGTGCTCTGCAGCTCAGCGCTCCACGCACAGAACAACTGGATGTACTACGGCGGCGATCAGGGCGCTGCGAAATTCTCCACGCTCAATCAGATCACCACGGAGAACGTCACCACCCTCGAGCGTGCCTGGACATTCCACACGGGAAACCGCAGCGGCTTCTTCGAGCCCACGCCGCTCGTCATCGACAACGTTCTCTATTTCTCCTCGCAATCCGCCATCTTCGCGCTCGATCCCGTGACGGGGATGGAGAAGTGGAGACACGAAGCAGGCGGCCAGGTCACGCGCCGCGGTATTTCCTTCTGGCCGGGTAACGCGCAATCACGCCCTCGCATCATCACAGGCATCGGCAATCGGCTTGTAGCGCTCGATATCGCCACGGGGCAACCCATTCCTGATTTCGGCACCGCCGGCTTCGTTGACATGGGTACCAGCATGGCCTCGCCGCCTGCGATCTACAGGGATTTGATCATCACCCCGGGTGGCAGGCCGGTGATTCGTGCGTGGAACGCAAGCACCGGCGCGCTCGTTTGGACGTTCAATCTCATCGCGCAACCTGGCGATCCTGCGCACAGGACCTGGGAAAACAATGCGTGGCAATCAATCGGCGGCACCAACGTCTGGGGCTATCTCTCGGTGGATGCGCAGCGCGGCATCGTATACATCCCCAATTCAATTGCCGGCAGTGACTACACCGGCGTGGCTCGTCCCGGTGATAATCTCTACGGGACGTCGCTTGTTGCCGTCGATGCCAATACTGGAAAGCTCGTATGGTATCAGCAGATGGTCCACCACGACATCTGGGATTACGACCTCGGCGCTGCCCCAACTCTTTTCGATGTCGTTCAAAATGGGAATCGCCTTCCTGCGGTCGCTCAGATTGCCAAGACGGGGATGATGTACATCTTCGACCGCGTCACTGGAAAGACGATCTTCGGAATGGAAGAACGTCCTGTGCCCCAGAGTGACGTGCCGGGTGAGAAGACTTCGCCAACGCAACCATTCCCGATCAAACCTCCGCCGCTCGCGCGGGTTTCGATGAGCAAGGCGGATCTGCCAACCGGAATTTCACCGGAACACACCGCCCACTGTCAGCGACTCTGGGATCAGTACAAACTGCAGGACTCGGGGCCATACACGCCCTGGGGTTTGAACCGTGACGTTGTTGTTTTCCCGGGTGCGGTGGGCGGAGGCAATTGGAATGGCATCACATTCAACGCGCCACTGGGACTGCTCATTACCAACGTCATGAATGCAGGCCAGTGGGGGCACATCGAGCAGACCGGGACAAATTTTCGCAAGGTGACTCCCGAGGGCGGCCGCTTCTGGGAAGCTCGCACGCGCTATACGTGCGCGAAACCGCCGTGGGGTGAGTTGGTTGCTGTCAACGCCAACACCGGTGACATCGCCTGGCATGTGCCGCTCGGCATTTTCGAAGAGCTCGAGGCGCGCGGCATCAAGACTGGAACACCGAGTCTCGGTGGCGCTATTTCAACTGCAGGTAATCTCGTGTTCATAGGTGCGACAATAGATGGGCGCTTCCGTGCATTTGATGCACGCAATGGAAAGGAACTCTGGGCAGAAAAGCTCGATGCGCCCGCGCACTCGATTCCGTCGACGTATATGGGACGGGATGGGAAGCAGTACGTTGTGGTGGCGGCGGGTGGCGGTGGCTTTTTGAATAGTCCAACGGCAGATGCATTGATTGCATTCCGCCTCAGATAGATAATCACAAACTGAGGAGCGACGACCATGAGTGTGGACAACGACAGCCGCGACGAGGTTCCATCGTCCGACGGCATCAGCCGCGCGGAGTTTCTGCGGTCGTTAGCTCTTCCGGTTCTTGGATTGGGAGCACTGGGTGCAGCGGGTATTGCGCCATCACTTGCGGCGGCACAGGGGCGGCAGGGTCGTGCTGGTGGCGCCACTGGGCAGCGCAAGCGTGTGCTGGCGTGGGCCGATACGAGAAACGGCCAAGCGCAGCACGAATCCGTCTCGCATGCGATCTCGGTAATCGAGCGACTCGGCTACGAGTCGGGCGCGTTTGACACATTCATCCGCACCGATTCCAACATCATCTCGAAGCGGCCGCTCAAGACTACTGGCGAGCCGGCCAGCGGCGGGCCGAGTCTCGCGAATGTGGATGCGATTTTTTTTCTTGGGCATCGCGAGGTGGCGCTCAACGATGATCAGAAGGCAGACCTGCTTTCATTCGTGAAGGATGACGGCAAGGGGTTTGTCGCTGCGCACACCGCCACGACTGCATTCCTCAGCTGGCCGGAATTCGGTGAGTTGATTGGCGGTCGTTACGATGGCCATCCATGGGGAAACGCTCCGGGATTCATGATTAATGAAGATCCCTCCTTCCCCGCAACCAGGCACTTTTCGGCTTCCCATCCATTGACGGACGAGTTTTATCAGACGCAGGAGTATTCGCGCGAGAAGATTCGCGTCGTTCTGCGACTCGACGCTTCCAAAATGCCGGCAAACACAGGGGTGCGCCGTACCGATGGCGATTTCCCGCTCGCGTGGGCCAAGATGTACGGCAAAGGTCGCGTGTTCTATTCGTCGCTGGGCCACGCGTCGGCGACGTGGGACAATCCCGACGTGTCGAAGATGTACTTCGAGGCGCTCAAGTGGTCGCTGGGATTGACCGAAGCGGATGCGACCCCGCGACCCTATCGCGCAGGGAATCGTTAGTGCCCCACAGAGAGTAGCGTGGCGCCACGCAACGGCCGCAATAAGCTCCTCGGCCTCGCGTTTGCGCTTTCGTTCATCACCTTTCTCGATCGCGTTGCCATCTCATCGGCGGCCCCTTCGATCCGTGATGAATTGGGCCTTTCACCCTCGCAGATGGGATGGGTGTTCAGCGCTTTTACTATCGCCTATGCCGCCTTCGAAATCCCCACAGGCCGGCTGGGCGACGTATTCGGTACGCGGCGCGTGCTCACACGCATCGTGGTATGGTGGTCTGCATTCACCGCCCTCACCGGCGCGGTATGGAATCTCCCGTCGCTGATTGTCACGCGATTCCTCTTTGGAGTTGGCGAGGCCGGTGCGTATCCCAATCTTTCGAAGACATTCGCGCGCTGGCTGCCGCAGAGCGAGCGTGGAACGGCGCACGGCCTCATGTTCATGGCGAGTCGCGTCGGCGGTGCGCTGGCGCCGCCGCTCGTCGTGTGGGCCACGGTGATGTTTGGCTGGCGCGCGGCGTTCTGGATATTCGGCGCCGTTGGTGTGGTTTGGGCGGTTGTCTGGTGGCTCTGGTTTCGCGACACACCTGAGGAGCATCGCGCGGTAAGTCCGCAAGAACTCGAGGAAATCGTGGCCGGACGCGATGCGCGTGGCGACGAACGCCGCTGGCCCATTCTTCTGGACGGCAATCTGATATTGCTCTGCCTGATGTATTTCTGTGTGATTTATGGATTGTATTTCTATCTCACATGGTTGCCGACCTATTTCAGAGAAGCACGCGGTTTTACGGCAGCGGAGGCGGCCGGGCTGGCGAGCATGGTGCTCCTCACGGGTGGCGTGGCGACGATTGTTGGCGGCAAGCTGACCGACTACCTGCTGCGCACGCGTGGCAGGCGCGTGGCGCGCTCCATCGGCCTTGTGTCTCTGCCGATCAGCGGTATCGCGTTCATCGCGGCTGCACTCACCGCCTCGCCGATTTTCGCGGCAGTTATGTTCGCTGCAGCCACTGCGGGCGCGGACCTGGCACTCTCCACCATCTGGGGAATCTGCCACGACATCGGCGAACGATCTGCAGGCACGGTGACGGGAATGATGAACACCTTTGGTAATCTGGGTGGAGCTCTGAGCCCGCTGGTTGTTGGCTACATGCTCGAAGGGGGTTCGGCATGGTCCGCTCCACTCATTGTCGGTGGTATCATTTATGTCATAGGTGGAATTCTCACCGCCTTCATTGACCCGAATCGACCGCTGCGCTATTCGAAATGACGGACTCATTCGAGCCGTGGAAAACAAGTATCAGTGACTCCGACGCGAACCATATGTGGATTCGCGGCAAGGATGTCACCGAGCTCATGGCGTCGGCGACTTTCACCGACACCATCTACCTGCTACACCACGGGCGCCTGCCCACCGCGGCAGAGCGTCGCATAATCGATGCGATACTCATCGGCGTGGCCGATCACGGTCCCGGTTCGCCATCAGCAGCCGCTGCGCGTCTCGTTGCAAGTGGCAGTCGCCAGGCGCCGGAAGCAGCGATTGCGGCAGGTATGCTGGCAATAGGAGATGTACATGGCGGCGCGTGCATGGCAGCGATGCAGTTCATTGCGGATTCATTGGGCGCGCGCGATTCAAACACAACCATCGAAAAAGTCGCAACCAACGCAGTGCGCGAGTCCGTCACGCGGCGCGAGCGCATTCCGGGCTTCGGTCATCGCGTGCACCGCGAGGTCGACCCACGGACCGATGTGATAATTGGTCTGGCACGCGAAAATGCACTACTCGCCGATGGTGTGAAATTCATGCGCGCCGTTGAGCACGAACTGGAGGCGCAAGTGAAGCAGCTTCCGATGAACATTGATGGTGTGCTGGCCGCGGTGCTGCACGACATCGGATGCACGCCCCTGTTCTCCAAGTGTCTCTTCATAATCGGCCGGGCTGCCGGTCTTTCGGCCCAAGTCGCAGAAGAATACGAGCGCGAAAGGCCGATGCGGATCCGGATTCCGGTGAGATATGATGGTCCCGTTGGTAGTGACTAGTGCTAGTGACTGGTGCTAGTGACTATTGCTGTTGACTCGTCCCGACTGACACAAATACGGTAACGGATTATCTGGGCTTGTGCACCGCGGCAGGGTCGAACTGCGGAGCGGGAACTGCGTTCACGGGGACTGCGGGTTCGGGGACCGCGGTTACGGGAACAGCAGCACTGGAACGGCGATAAACGTCGTTGAACGCAGGTCCCGAATCCGCCGTTCTCGGTCCGCCGTTCCCGATCCCGCCGTTCCCGTGAACGCGGTCCCCGCTCCGCAATTAGCGTTTGACGCTTCCCCGCTCCGCAGTTAGTGACGGTCGGTACATACTCGAACATGTGGCCGGTGTTCCACAGCTCGCCAGCCTCCCAGGGCGTCCGGACCGCCGGGCACGATCACTGCAAGGTAGTCATCGCATGATCAGCAATGGAGCCAGCGACCGCATACTCATCGTTGACGATGACGACAGCATCAGGAATTCTCTGGCTGCCGTGCTCCAGGACCATGGCTATACGGTCCACACCGCATCCGACGGCGCCCAGGCATTTGCGATGATCAAGCGGAATCCCCCTGCGCTGGTGATCAGCGACCTCACCATGCCGGGGGGCGACGGCTTCCAGCTGGTGGAGAGAATGCGCCGCAGGGCAGTTACTGCCGACATCCCGGTCATTCTCCTGTCTGGAATGCAGGAACCGGAGCGCCGCATTGCCGGTCTGGATCTGGGCGCCGACGATTACGTGGCCAAGCCGATCCGCGCAGATGAATTGCTGGCCCGGGTGCGGGTGCACCTGCGCCACGCGCACCGGCAGGATTTGCTGGTACGAGAGTCTCTGATGGATCCGTTGACCGCAACGCTCAACCGACGCGGCATCCTCTCGGTGCTGCACCGCGAACGCCAGCGGGCGCTCAAATCAGCCACGCCGCTGTCAGCCCTGTTGCTTGACATAGATGGCTTCAAGGCGCTCAACGACACCTACGGTCATCAAGCGGGAGACATGGTGTTGCGCCACTTTGCCGGCGCCATCACTGGCGCAGTCCGAGTGGTGGATCATGTTGGACGACTGGGCGGCGACGAGTTTGTGGTGGTAATTCCCGATGGCGGTCCTGAAGAGGCCGCTCGGCTGGCTGCCAGGCTGGCCGTACTTGCGCTTCCGCCGCTGGAGGTGGCCGACGGTGAGACGCTCCAAGTGTCCGCATCGGTTGGGACTGCTACGCTCAACTCCGGCGAGTCGGTGGACGATCTGCTCCATCGCGCCGACGCCGAGATGTATCGGCACAAGCGCAACGGCAACGGCAACGGCAACGGCAACGGCAACGGCAACGGACGCAGACACTACTCCGAGAAATAGCCTCCCGCTCACCGCCTTCGCGAGGACAGGCTTCGCGGGAATCACAATTCATGGTGATCGGCAACCAGTCGCCTCGCGATCAATCCGCAAGCGAACGCTGCCGAAACTATATTGCTCGCTGCAACACACCAGAACTTGTGAATAAGGGAATCCGTTGGCTAAGCCAGTTATCCTCGCAGTTGATGACGATTCCGCAGTGCTTGCCGCGATCGAGCGCGACCTGCGTCAGCAATATCGCTCCAACTATCGTGTAATGAAGGCGGCCTCAGCGGCCGAGGGGCTTGAAGCGGCGCAAATCCTCGCAGCGCGCAGCACCCCGATCGCACTCTTCCTCGTAGACCAGAGAATGCCGAGCATGTCCGGCACCGAACTGCTTCGCGAGGTGATGAAACTGCATCCGGCATCGCGTCGCGTTCTGCTCACTGCCTACGCCGATACCGAAGTTGCCATCTCCGGCATCAATGAGATCGCGCTGGATCACTATCTAATGAAGCCATGGGATCCGCCGGAGCAACGCCTCTATCCGGTTCTCGATGACCTGCTCGGCGAATGGAGCACGCGCAATCGCCCCGCCTTCGAGGGCATCCGCATACTGGGCTCACAGTGGTCGCCGCAATCTTTCGCTGTGAAGGAATTCCTCTCGCGCAATCGCGTGCCGTACGAATGGGTGGACATCGACCAGGATGCAGCGGCGCGCGCGCTGGCCATGTCTCTGGCAGGGGATCTCAGTAAACTCCCGATTGTCATCTTTCCCGACGGTAGTCACCTGGTTGCGCCGTCGTCGTCAAAGCTCGCGTCGCAAGCCGGGATGCAGACGCAGGCGAGCCGTCCTTTTTACGATGTCATCGTCATCGGCGGCGGACCCGCTGGTCTCGCCAATGCGGTCTATGCCGCCTCCGAAGGACTGCGCACAGTCCTCGTTGAATCACACGCAGCGGGCGGACAGGCTGGCAGCAGCGCCATGATCGAGAACTACCTGGGCTTCCCGGCCGGTGTCACAGGTGCCGATCTCGCACAACGTGCAATCGCGCAAGCGCGTCGTTTCGGCGCGGAACTGCTCACGGGTCAGGAAGTGACATCACTGCGGCGCGAGGATCCCTATCGCATTGTGGTACTCGCCGATGGAACCGAACTCAATGCATACACCGTTGTCATTACAACCGGTTTGAGTGCGCGCACGCTGAATGCACCAGGTGTCGAATCGTTGCAGGGCGCGGGTGTGTATTACGGCGCGGCGATGTCCGAAGCGGCGGCCTGCCGCGACAAGGATATCTGCGTCGTGGGCGGCGCCAACTCCGCGGGCCAGGGTGCTCTCTTTTTCTCGCGTTACGCGCGACATGTAACGCTGCTTATCCGCGCGAAGAGTCTGTCGCCGACTATGTCCAACTATCTTGTGGAGCGCGTTCTGGCTACGCCAAATATCAGCGTGCTGTACGAAGTGGAAGTCGCTGAGGTAAACGGCAAGGGATCTCTGGATTCTGTAATCGTCCGCAATCCCGAATCGGGCGAGCGCCACGCAATTCCCTCCTCTGCCATGTTCATTTTCGTTGGCGCCGAACCTCACACCAGCGCGTTCGAGGGGATCCTCGAGCGCGACGATGCGGGGTTCCTGATCACAGGCGCCGATCTTCCCAAAGAGCACGGTCGACCGCGCGGCTGGACGCTGGAGCGCGAGCCGTTCATGTTCGAGACCAGCATCCCCGGAGTGTTTGCGGCGGGAGATGTGCGTGCCGGTGCCAACCGTCGAGTGGCGGCCGCTGTGGGCGAGGGATCAGCGGCGATCTACTCGGTGCACCGCTACCTGCGCACAGTCTGATCTGCGCATGGACGACATCATGGAAAAAGATCTGATGGCCCGCCTGGCAAAGCATCGCGCGATCGGCCACGCTCCCGCGAGCGAACATGCATGGTTCGTATCGCACGGCGTTCTGCGAACCTTCCCTGTAGGAGCAGTGGTGACTGCCAAGGGCGAAGAGTCGACGGGCGCCATGATTGTGCTCGAGGGCCACATGGTCATCAGGATGGATCGTGGCGCCGGATCGCACAAAATATTCGAGTGGCGCGGAGGAGATGTCGGAGGCAGATTGCCCTACTCGCGGCGTGCATCTCCGCCCAATGATGTGATTGCCGAGGAACACACCGAGGTGCTGGCAATCGATGGAGAACTCCTGTCGGAAGTGATACGGGAGTGCCCCGTGATTACGGCCGCTTTCGTTCACGCCATGCTGGACCGCGCGCGCATGTTCACAACGAGCGACCTGCGCGACGAAAAACTTGTTTCACTCGGAAAACTGTCCGCGGGCCTGGCGCATGAACTCAACAACCCAGCATCCGCGGTTGTGCGCAGCGCAAGAATACTCACCCATGCGTTGAGCAAGGTTGAGTCGGCAGCCCAGCAGCTGGCCGAGTCGCAATTGACAGCTTCACAATTCGCTGCGATCGAGTCGGCACTTGAGCTGTGTATCGCATCGCAAACAGCGATGATGCAGACATCGATCGCACACGCCGATCGCGAGGATACAATCATTGAATGGCTCGCGGATCACGACGCGGACGAAGAATCCGCGATCCCTCTCGCGGATACCGCCATATCGATCTCGGATCTCGACGACCTGGCCGCGGTGGTGAGCGGCAAGGGGCTCGATGCAGGCCTGCAGTGGCTGGCAGCGTGTTGCGTAGTCCGCTCGCTCAGCGCTGAAATCGAGACAGCGGCCACGCGCATCCACGAGCTGGTGAGCGCGGTGAAGGGCTTCTCGTACATGGATCACGCACCCACGACGGAGCCGGTCGATATCCGCCGTGGAATTTCCGACGCATTCACAATGCTGGGCGCAAAGACCAAAGCGAAGTCGGCGGAGATCGCACTGAATCTGCCAGACGATCTGCCTCGCGTACACGCGGTTGGCGCGGAACTCAATCAGGTATGGCTGAACCTTATCGATAACGCGCTCGACGCAATCGAAGCAGGTGGTCATGTGTCTGTGCGCGCTGCTCGCGAACTGAATTGCGTGGTGGTGCATGTGGTCGACGACGGCCCGGGCATTCCCGCCGAAATAAAGTCACGCATCTTTGATCCCTTTTTCACCACCAAGGGCGTTGGGCAAGGAAGTGGTCTGGGTCTCGACATCGTGCGCCGGCTGCTTCAGCGGCATGAAGGAGAGGTCTCGGTCGAGTCAGTTCCGGGCAGAACCGCGTTTCAGGTGAGGTTGCCGATAGCCGGCTAATACGGAGACAGGTCCGATGCGGTTCGCACTTCTGAACACTGAGCACTGTTCACTTACAACTGATGGCATCCGCCCGTGATCCCACTCAGCAGGCACCTTGCGGCAACCCAGCATCCCAATCGGATGCCATCAGTGCGAAGTGGTCAGTGAACAGTGTTCGGCGCAGGCAGACCTGCGATTGCTATCGCCGCCTTCGTTCCGGAACAATAGTCTCACCACGCGCCAACATAGCAACCAGCGCCGCGATTTTTCTTGCGCGGCCCGCAGGAGTCTTCATACTGTTGGCGCGAAATGCGAGAACAAAAAGATTCATCTTTCCAAGGGTCCGGAACGTCTTGCGCGCCTTCGGATTCGCATCAATTGCCGCACGCAGGTCGTCGGGAACCGTGGCCACGGTGGTGCTGCGGATTGGTGCGTACGCTGCATCCCAGCGACCGTCCGCCTTCGCCGCATCCACCTGCCGCTGACCTGCCGCTGTCAGCCGCCCAGCGGCGGTCAAACGCGCGACGTGCTCGCGATTGATCTGGCTCCAAATACTCTTCTTCGTACGGGGCGTGAATCGCTGCAGAAATGAGTTTTCGTCATAGCTCTTTCTTATGGCGTCAATCCATCCCCAACAGAGCGCAACATCCAGCGCTTGCGCATGAGTGATGGATGGCAAACCGGAATCTTTCTTGTGAATCTTCAGCCAGATCTCGGTCTCGCGCTCGTGGTTTGCGCTCAACCATTTTTCAAATGCCGCTTCTGTACGAAAGCTCTTGACCTTCCTGGGGTTGGGGACGATTGCTGTCATTGGCCATGGCAATCTAGATTCGTACTAGAGCCCTTCAAAAGGTGACCCCATGAACCGTCGTCGCTTCGTCCTCAGCGCATCTGCAGCCTGCGTCGTTTGCACCTTCGCCGCGCAACTTCAACCCCTCGCCGCGCAAGCTCGGCCGCGACCTGACGCTATTCTGGCAACTTACCCCGGAACAGGTGTAATCAAGCTCCCTGATTCTGTGCGCGCGAAGTTCAACCTCGATACAACCTTCTACGCAAAATACGCGAGCGCTGACGGCATCCCCGTCATCGCTTCGGCCAAAGTTCCTGACGAGGCGCTCCTCGTTGCGCGCGACATCATGAAGCATATGCTGTCCAAGCGACCCGACCTGCGCGCGGACATCATCCAGCGCGAAGGCCGCGTCGGCGTGATGGCGGTGACCGAAATGACCACCGACATCCCCGAACAGCGCGATTGGAAGAAGCCAGCCATCGATGACAGGCGCCTGACAGATGGCGAGCGCGCCCGTTACAACGAACCGGGTGGCATTGGCTCACAGACCGATCAACAATATTGGAACAGGCGCGCGCGCGGAATGGGCGGAACGTACACGACAGGCGCTGAGGAAAACGTGCTGGGTTATCCGGACACGCGCTACTTCGGCGAGCATATCCTGGTACACGAATTCTCCCACAGCATCCACAGTTCATTGCGTCGTATTGATCCTGCACTGCAGACTGAACTCGAGGCAGCATACAAGGAGGCGACGGACAAGAAGATGTACATCAATGCCGGCGGCGCACGTCACTATGCCGTCAACACAATTGCCGAATATTGGGCAGAGGGCACGCAGTGGTGGTTCTGGAACAACTACGCGGAAGTGTTCGTGACCAACGGCGTACAGGAGTCAGTGTGGTCACCGGATGATCTGAAGCGCTACGATCCCAAGTTGTATGCGATTCTCGAGAAGGTGTATCCGGACCACCGCATCCCGGCCGATGTTTATCATGGGAAGAAGCTTGGCAGATGAAGTGCACCGGCCACTGGCGGTAGCACCATTTGGTACGTATATCATCCCCACACCTCAATTCCGGCTGTGCTGCGCGCGGAGCCCCGCCGGACCCCCACACCGCGCCCCGGGAAAAAATCCATGCGAATGTCAACGCCTCTCACCCTGTTCGCCGCCGCAACCCTTATCGCTTGTGCAGATGCCAAACCCGCATATGTGGGAACGTGGAAGGCGAACCTTGCTGAAAGCGACTTTGGACAGCTCACTCTCATGTACGAGCCCGCCGAGGGTGGTGCGTTCAAGGCAACGATGGACGGGAACTCATACACGTTCAAGACGGACGGGTCTCCGACGCCAACGCCGTGGGGAAACACTGTCGCCGTGAAGAGCATCGACTCCACCACATGGGAAAGTGTCGCCACACTCAACGGCAAATTGTTGAGCACCGACACGATCAGACTGTCGGCGGACAGCAAGTCGCTTACAATCACATCGAAAATGATGCAGGCCACGGGCGGAGTATCGAGTGATACGCTTTCCTTCACGCGCAAGGCGGGAGAGAAAGGGCTCGTGGGAACCTGGCAGGCGCAGAAGCTGAACAGCAGCTCTCCGACAACGGTTCAAATCGCGGAGGCTGGTGCGGATGGAATCGCGCTGAAGTTTGTTGAGATGCAGGGCGAATGCAGTGCGCAATTCGACGGCAAGGATGCCCCCGCGACCGGTCCAATGTGGGCCTCGGGCTGGACGTGTTCCGCTCAGAAGAAAGGTGACACGGCGTTCGAGTTGTCGGTGAAGAAAGACGGGAAGCCGATGTACGTATCGACGTACACAGTGTCCGCGGATGGGAAAAAGCTTACGGAGGTGGGCGGATCGGTGAGCACAACCGAGAAGGTGAAGGTTGTATATGATCGGCAGTCGTGACATTTTAGACTTGCAATCGGGTTACGCAGTGCCAACCTCTTTCACTTAGACACCAATGGCCGAGACAGAAACGGTTCTGAGACCCACCAGCGACACCGGCAAGAGCCCGGGCGTTCATTACATCAAGACGAAAAAGGAAGAGCTGGACTTTTGTTATACAGTTACCGACAAGATGTTCACGCTGAGCCTTGGCAAGAATGCGCATTTCAGCAACGCGCGCTTCATGGGCGACTTCTCAATGACCCTGGAGGAGGCCCAGGCCGCGAAGTGCGATTACATCGCCAGAATGCTCAACATGCGTGAAGGCAGCAAAGTGATGGACCTTGGCTGCGGCTGGGGCGGCATGCTGCGTCATTTCAAAAACCACTACAAGGTCAAGGAGACGGGCGTCGTCTTCGCGAAGGGACAATACGAGCACTGCACTTCTACGGGTCTCAACGTCCACTACCAGGACATGCGGACGGTTACCCCGGAGGACTACGGCACTTTTGATGCCGTTACCGCGTGCGGGAGCTTCGACCATGTTCTCAGCTACGACAACTTCCTCGAAGGCAAGCAGGAAGAGGTCTACACCAAATGGTTTGACACCGTTGCCGACCTTCTTCCGATCGGTGGTCGTCACTACATGCAGACGATGACCTTCGGTCGCAGGATTATTCCGAGGGAAACGTGGGATATCAACGCGCCCACGGACTCCGATGAGTTCACGATGGCGCTGATGGTCAAGATGTTTCCACAGTCCTGGCTGCCATTCATGGATCAGGACATCATCAAGTATGCATCCAAGCGCTTCAAGCTCATCGAACATAGCAGTGGTCGTACCGATTACGTCGAGACCACACGCCGCTGGGGCGTCGCATACAAGAAGTTCGGATTGAAGAAGTACCTGTTCTATCTGAGTTTGTTACCGAAGTGGCTGACCGACAAGGAATTCCGGCACGTGGCGTCGTTCATGAAGTACGCGCCCAACAGGCGCACCTTTGAGCGCGAGCTGTTCGATCACTGGCGGTTTGTGTTTGAGCGGGTGAAATAGTTACCAGTGGATTGTAGCGGATGGTTGGATTTCGTCATTCCCGCGAACGCGGGAATCCAGTGTCGTCCTCTCGTGGAGCAATTCTGATGCGCATTCATCATCATTTCTCGGCAGGCGCCATCCTTTTTTTGCTCGCCAGTCCGGTTCTGAGTGAGGCACAGAGTCGCGAGCATCTCAATCCGATGATCGCGTTGCACGTGAAAGGCCTTCCCGTTTTCGGAATTACTCATCCCAGCATCAATTCACGTGGAGGCGGAGCCGGTAGAGCCGCTGCAACTGACGCTGCAACCACTGCTGCGCCCGCTGCACCATCGCTGGCGGATATAGCACGCGAGACGCTCGCTTATCGCCTCGGCGATTTTCAATACAATAGTTACTCCCCCAGCTCGGCTGTGCGCTTCAAGGAGTATATGGAGGCGATCATCGCGCAGGGTGGTTCGATGCGCGAACACGCCTTCATTTCAAAAGTGCCAACTGTGCACGGCAATGTTGAATCGGCCCAGGCGCGCATCATCGAACATCTCAACGCGGGGCACGCCGGCATTTTCATGCAGTATGTAGAGACCGCGGCGGAAGTGCGTCAGGCGATCGCCGCGATGCGCTTCCGTTCCAAGGGAGGTATCCGGCCCGACACGGGGATCGATCTGGCTGCGAAGTATTGGGGACTCTCCAAGGCCGAGTATCTCGATCGTGCGGACGTCTGGCCGCTCAATCCCAACGGTGAGCTTGTGATCTATGCGATCGTCGAGAGCCGCGCCGGCGTCGCGAATGTGCGTGAGATCGCGGCAGAACCTGGTGTCGCTGCAATCGTAGTCGGCGCCAGCTCACTTGGCGGCCTGTTCAACTCTACGAACGCCGAGGGCCAGCGAGTGCGTGACCAGGCGGGCTTCGACGCCGCGGTTGCCTCGGTTGCCGCTGCGTGCAAGGAATTCAAGATTGCGTGCAGCCACCCCGCGAACAATGTCACCGAACTCCAACGACTCATGGGAATGGGCTTCAGTGTGTTCACCATGCAGTCACGCAATCAAGCGGGCTTCGATGCAATCGAGGCGGGTCGCAAGTTGTCGGGCCGGCCGATTACGCCGCGGTAACACCCTCGAAACCTCAAACTCATCACCCCAAACACGTTCGAAACTTCAAACTCAACACGCCGTTCCGAGACACACTAAACTCTCCACGATAAACTCCAGCCTCGGCACCTCGTGGCGATGGACCGTCTCATGCCAGCGACGCCAGACTAGTCTCTTGCCGACTCGCGACTCGCGACTCCGAAATCCAAACATCTGCGGCTTGAGATAGTGCATCTCCACGAGGTGCCGGGGTCGGAGTGCTTCGTGGCAAGTGCGGTGTGTCTCGAAACTGCGTTTGGGGTTTTGAGTTTCTAACGCAAGTTTGGAGTGGGAGGTACGGAGTTCATGACGCGGAACCGTAAGGGCACCAGCATCACGCACCTCAGTCTGCTGTGCGCCCCAATCCTGGTGGCCATAGTCTCGCTCCCGCCTACGGGGCCAGCGCCGAGCCTTGTCCACCAATGGGACTTCGAAACCGACGGAGTAGTCAACGACGTCGGTAGCAGCGCCGCGAAAAATGGGACTCTGATCGGCGGCGCTACAGTCACCGGCGGCGTACTTCAGTTGAATGGATCCACTGGTTACGTGCAGTTCGATGCTCGCCTCATTCCAACGAGTCCCAGTTACACCGTCGCGTTGTTCGCTCGCGCTGATGGCGCCGCGAATACCGGTGCCAGTCGTGACTTCATTTCGCAGGGAGCGGCTGGTGGTGCGTTCTACATTGGCGTGGCGCTGAGCGGACGATCGATACGGGCGGGCGACAACTGGCCGGACGTGGCAAGCGCAGCGTTCATCGCCGATGGACAGTATCATCACTATGCGCTGACGATGAGTGCGAGCGGTGCATCCTTCTATGTCGACGGCGCGCCTGTGGCCGAAAATGCGCCCTTTGCCGGGGGATCAGGCGGAACCGCAACGCGACTCGGCCGCGGTGTGGGCGACGCTGGAATGCATTTCAGCGGCTATCTCGATGACGTGCGCATCTATGACGAAGCGCTGAGCGACGAGCAGATTCAGGAAATTGCGCGGAATGTTCCCCGCTTGCCAAACGGGAATTACGCGCCGTTGTAAGCCCGTTCCAGTGCGGCGATGTCGATCTTCCGCATTTGCAGCATCGCCTGCATCACACGATTTGCCTTCACGCGATCTTTGTCGCCCATCAGTCGCGTGAGCGCTGAAGGAATAATCTGCCAGGAAAGGCCGAACTTGTCCTTGAGCCAGCCGCACATGCTCTCCTGGCCGCCGTCCGCCGTGAGTTTGCTCCAGAGGGTATCCACCTCTTCCTGCGTCTCGCATGTGACAAAGAGCGAAATGGCCTCGGTAAACTTGAACTGTGGTCCGCCGTTGAGTGCGATGAACTGCTGGCCCTCGATCTCGAATTCGCCCAGCATCACTTTGCCGTCAGGCATGCGGTTCATTTTTCCAGCCTTCGAATTCTTGAAGACGGACGCGTAGAAATTGATCGCGTCTTCGGCGTTGTCATTGAACCAGAGAAAGGTTCGGATTTTCTGGACGGGCATAGGGCTCCGTTAGGAAGATGTAATGCCGCTCCTATTTGATAGTCGCAGCTACGGTGCGGTTCTCTACATCGCGGCTATCGATTGCCGCCGCCTGCTTTCGAATGATTGTCGAAGAACTTGAAGATCCTCCGAATTCCCTCTCCGTCTACCCCGTGGCCGACACCGGGTAGCTCGTGGTATTCGTAGATCATGTTCAGTTCCTTCGCCTTCGCTGCCCATTGCCTCGATAGCGTCACCGGAACCGATCGGTCGGCGTCGCCGTGAACCAGCACAATCGGCAGATTGCCAGCTTTCTCGAGATCTGCGGGCGTGTGATGCCATTGGCGAATTGCGGGTGCTCGTGCTCCCACAGCAGCCCAGATGTCGCGGTGCTTAATGCCAAGGTAGATAGCACCTGCACCGCCCATTGAATTGCCCATGATGTAAATGCGGTTGGAATCGACCTTGAATTCCTTGCGCATGATGTCGAGGACATTCATCACGTCCTTCTCACTCAACTCGCCGAGGTTTGCGGGAAATCCGGTGGCGCGACCCTGCCCTATTCCATTTGCCCCATTGGCGCCATACCAGCCCTGCGTGCTATACCCCATTGGCGCGGCCAATATGTAGTTGGTGTTAGGAACCGCTCCGGAGACCCGCGGCAGAAAGGCAACAGGATTGGTGTTGAGTCCGTGCAGGACAATAACGAGTGGACTTGGCTGCTGGAGATTTACCCTTGAAGAGACGTAAACAGCATAATCCATCCGTTCATTAGTCGGTGCGAATTGATATGAGCGACGCTGAACGCCTCCCGCTGTGATGCTTGCGCCGCGTCCGCCACGGCCACCGCGGCCACCGCGGCCAGCGCGACCCTCAAGTGCTGGGCCCTGACTCGGAGGAGGGCTAACAGGTGCGGCACATCCATCGACTGTGCCAGCAACGAGCAGCGCCAACACGGCGCCACGAATGAGTTCCCTTCGTATGCGACGCACGCAACAGATTTCGTTCATTCACGGCACCCCAGCGGTCGCTGCTTAACGGCGCTTACTGCAATCCCAATTGTTTTTTCAGGAACGCAATAGTCGTGGGCCACGCGTCGCGCGCCGCGGCAAGATTCGCGGCTTCTTCCGCCGTGTCGCGCACCGCCTTGGGATCGTTTTGCGCGCGCAGGAATCCGTGTACCGCACCCTCGTAGTTCTTGCCCGAATAGTTCTTGCTTAGCGATTTCATGATGGAATCAATTGCAGGCATAGCCGCGGCAATGCGTGCGTCCTTCGTTCCGTTGAGCAGCATCACCGGCATCGCGATTTTCGCGAGCGAATCGCGATTCGGTGTCGGTGTCGTGCCCGACATGTATGGCAGACCATAATAGGCGACGCCGCCGCTGAAGCCGCGCGTGCCGCCGTTGACTGCGTGCATGAAGACTGTCTGTCCGCCCCAGCAATAACCGATCACCGCGTAACGCGGGGCGGCCGAGGGAAGGGCCATTGCATAATTCGCGGCAGCAATCACTCCACGGTTGCGTTCCGCTGCATCAACTCCAGAAATGATGCGCCGTGCTGAATCGGACGAAAGCTCTGCAGTACTGGGCCCGCCACGCACGCGTGAGTTGAGATCCGGGGCTATCGCGATAAACCCGTCGGCGGCGACTTGGTCCGCAACCGATCGCACCCACGAGGAGAGTCCGAATATCTCGTGCACCACAACAACTACCGGCGTCTGCGGCCGCGCCGTGGACGGGAACACGACCCACGCCATGAGTGAGTCGGGCGAGCCCGCGCTCCACGCAATCTTGGCCCACTCGCCATGTCGCGGGCTTGCCGCGAGCCGCGCGGCAGCGGTATTGGCGCTGGCAGGAAGGTTCTGTGCGCCTTGCTCCCTGCTCACGCTGATGGTGGGAGCAGCCAGGTCGGCGGCAGACATATGTGAAAGATGATCATCCGCCGCAGCGGGGCGATGCAGAAAAACCGCCACCACTGCGATGAGGAATACAAGTCCAACAAGAATTCGGGATGTACGCATGACAGACTCCGCAGTTGACAGGTATCTACTTGGCTACACGGCTGACGTTCAGATTATCCTTTTTCAGGCGATTCGCAATGGTTGACAATCGCCGGGAGTGGTCCACGTTCGTCATTCCGGCGGAGGCCGGAATCCATTTTCCCGCAACATGGATTCCGCCCCGGCTTTCGCCGGGGTGACGTTTGTTCGCCGGAATGACGCGGGTCTTGACCACTTCACTTTTGCTGGTCCTGAGGGTAATCTGCTCACGTAAACTGGAGGCACGCGATGTACTTCGGACGAGGTCCTCGGTCTCATTTCGCCGCAACCCTCTGCGCGATTGTCATTGCGAGCGGAAACCTCTTGCCGCGCGCAACGTCTGCGGCTGTGGTTCGGCAGGCAGCTCCGCAGCGCACCCCAATCGTTGTCCCTGCTCCCGGAGACACTGCGCTCGCTGTGCATGTACTAAATCGACTCGCATTCGGTCCGAGGCCCGGCGATGTCGGACTGATCCTGAACGTGGGGATCAACAGGTGGATTGAACAACAGCTGCAACCGGATTCTGCGCTCGACAAGACAGCGCGAGAGGCATTGGCGGGGTGCGATGTGTGGACATCCCCGGTGCAGGCAGCAGTCGCACGGCTGTCCGGTCGTGAGACTTTTGCGATGGTGGACAGTAGCGGTGCGACGAGGACCGCGGGAATCAGATACGGCGGCGTCAGCGTTGTTACGCGCGACAGCGCGCAGAAAATAAGGGGAAGTCCGATCCTGGGATTGTACCTGGCAAACGGCCAGCTGCACGGTTGCCGCTTGACGCGCTCCGAAACTTCTGATTGGCAGCTGTTGGAAGTGATGACGGATTTCTGGGAGAATCATTTCTCACTCCATGGATTCAAGCTTCCCCTGCGCGGCACCTTTGTGGAGTATGATCGTGCCGTTATCCGACCCAATGCGCTGGGAAACTTTCGCAAACTGCTGGGTGATGTCGCTCATAGTCCGGCGATGCTTGCCTATCTCGACAATGCCGTCAACTCCGCGGACTCCGGGCGCGCAACACTCCTTCCGTACCGGATGCCGACCCTGCCAAACATCAGTGTCACCCCCAACTTCGGGCCTGCCTATGTGCGACCTGGCCTGAACGAGAACTACGCGCGCGAGCTGCTTGAGCTGCACACCATGGGCGCCGATGCTGGTTATACGCAGGCTGATGTCATCAATGTGGCGCGTGCGCTCACGGGATGGTCTCACACGGGTATCGTTCCCGGCGGAAGTGAAATCGTAAATATGCTGTCGATGTCAATGATCCCGGGGCCACGGAGCACGATTCCGTCTCTCGCATTTGTTTTCGATTCCTCGAGACATGATGCCGAGTCAAAAGTTGTCCTCGGTCGTACGTTGCCGGCGCAACGCGGGACGGAAGATGGCGAAGATGTGCTCGACATCATCGCGCGGCATCCATCCACTGCGCGTTTCATTGCACGGAAACTCGCTGTGCGATTCGTGAGCGATACGCCGCCAGACGCGCTGATTGAACGCGCCGCGGCAACGTTCACCCGCACCAATGGCGATATTCGTGAAGTGCTGCGCACCATCCTCACGAGCGCCGAGTTTCTTTCGCCCAATGTCTTTGGCGCGAAGGTGAAATCTCCTGTGGAATTCGTACTCAGCATGCGGCGAGCGCTCTCCGCTCCTGTTGATGTGGAAGCCGAGCTTGTCGACTTGCTTGTGAATCTCGATCAGCCGCCAACGGGACGCTTTTCGCCGGATGGCTGGCCCGAAACCGGATCGGCTTGGATGACTGTAGGCGCCATGAGCACCAGGATCGATATCGTCAACAAGGTTGCGCGCGATTCACTCGCTTCGATTCCGGTGTCAAGATGGTCCGAGTGGAAATCTCTTTCACACCAGACATTCGACGTTCAGCTCGCCGGCGTCATGAAAACTCTACTCAATGGACGCGCGTCGCAGAACACTCGCGCGACGCTTGCGGCACTGCGTCCGCCAGCAGGCGCGTCGATCAGTTCGGACAGCCGCGAGCTTATTCTGCGCGAGTTGATCGCACTTGCTCTGAGCTCACCCGAGTTTCAGCGGCGCTGAGGGTAATCGACGGGGAGGCCCCGCCGAGGCTCAGCGTGCTTCGGTGAGCCAGGGGTCTTCGCGCAGCCAGCGCTCGTCATTGGGGGAGTAGAGAAATACAACTCCTCCTTTTGCAAGCAGGGGCAAGAGTCTTTTAGCCCTGCTCGGCTCCATTGCTGGGCATCCTTCGCTGCGCCCCGCGCCGCCGGCCGTTACATACGGAGCACCGTGCGCAACAATTCCGCGCGATTCAGCAGCGTCGTTGAAGCTTCCGGATTCACCCAGTAGTCGCAGCCCAGTGGATGAGTAGTTCTTTCCCGCTGACGTGCCCTTGAAGGCATAAGTTGCACCAGCCAGATAGAGGCCCAGCGAGGTAGCGTAGCTGCCCGAGGTGTTGGAGAAGCGGCTGGGGACACCATCTCGCGCATCTGATGAGCCACGACCGTGCGCAACAGCAAATGGTCCTTCCACAAGCTTGAGTGCGCTCATATCGAACACGTACCCGCGCGACGCATGGCTGTCGAGTCCGAGGTCCACATAGTACAGGTACGGCTTGCGCACGCTTTCGGGCTTTGCCGCCTTATATCTGAAGTAGCCGACAAATGCGGTGCGCAGTGCACCTGGATCGCTGGATTCGGTGACATGCTTTGAGAGCGCCGACACAGCGACCTCAGCGTCCGCATCGGCGATCGCATTTAAGACTGCCTCCGCCGCAGATTCCACCGTCGCGCCAGAGGCGATATCCACCACGTCCGCACGAGCTTCACTTGCGGAAGCGAGCGAGAGGGCTACTGCGGCGATGAAAGGAAGGAGAGCGATTCGGCGGACAGGGACTCCGGGAGTTTCTTCTGGCTTATGCCGCAGCTGGAACATGAATTATAGCTCTCTTCCTAGGCGTGGTGACTGGCTTTCGGCTGGTCAATCCTGTCCACTATTAGACGACCGAGGCGCGATAGTAAAACACTAATGTCGCCAATTTGCTCCCTGGCTGAGTTCGCCACTCTTCAATGGTTCGATTGCCGCAACACTTCATAGAGCGCGATACCAACAGAAGTCGACAGGTTTAGCGAGCGAACATGCGGCGACAGGATAGGCATCGTTACCATCCGATCGTAATACCGTTCGTGGATCGACGCCGGCAGGCCGCCTGTTTCTCTGCCGAAAACCAGCACTACGTCTGGTGAAGCTCCGAGGGGGACATCCCAGATGTGGCGAGTTGCTTTCGTTGAGAAGAAGAACGGTTCGGCCCGCGTTGCCGGTGTTCCAGTGAATCTCGGGATGCACAAGAACGACGTGAATGGCCAACGTCTTACTCGAATTGTTTTCGGAATGCTGCCAGCTGCGCACGTAAGTCGTCGACTTCGTTGCGAAGCTCGCGCGTGAGTTCCTCGATCGCGGTGATTCTGTCCGGGGAAGCGATTGGAGCCGGAGCCTGCACGTCCTCCACGTCATAAGAGACATCGCCGCCGAGCAGATGTGCATACCGCGCCTCCTTCTGACCGGGTTTGCGCGGAAGGCGCACCGCTGCGGGAGCTGGCGCGCGGGCAGTCAGTGTATCGAGCGCAGCTTCGATTCCATCGGGACTATCAGCGGGCATCAGCCGCGCAGCGCGACTGCGCACCTCCGCCAGCGTCTGCGGCCCGCGTAACATCAGCACGCACAGCACTGCCACCTCCGCACGTGAAACCTCACCAGCTTCGGTGAGAAGATGCTGCAACTTGGGCACTCGCGATCCGGCAGCCTGGAACGATCGCACCAGATTCTGCCGGCGAAGTACGGTGATCGCATTCGACACCGAATCCTCGTCCAGCGCCATCACAGGATCGCGATTGGATGACTGATTGCACGCGCTCGTCAGTGCATTGAGCGACAACGGATAGTGATCCGGCGTCGATAGTTCTTTTTCGATGAGAGAGCCGAGCACGCGAACTTCGACGGGCGACAGATTCTGCGGTAGCATGCAATAAGCTTACTGCCGCGCGCCGCTACCTTCTACGCACACTCAACAAATGAACCACAGCCTCGCCCGTTGTCTCAGCGCCACCGGGCCGCGATGCGCCGACTATTACTGTGTAGTCGCCTGGTTCAAGCTCTGAAATGTCGACCGTTACCACCCGACCCACGATCGGAACCGGCCCCGATGGAATGAACATCGAAGGCCTCGCAATCTCCTCGCGCTTCACCAGTACGTCTGCCTTCGCCTCGCGAAAGCCGCGTATGAATCGCCCAAAAATACCACTAGCCGGTTTCTCATTCCGAATAAATCGCACGGTGAGAACAGCCGTATCCGCCGCAGCAAAACCGTATGTCTCCGAGTACAGACCAATCGTGCTGATATTATCGAAGCGCGTGGTGCTGTACATGCGTGCGAGCGCCGCTTCGGGAGTATCGTTGCGCACTTCCTCTGCCGTCGGCGGTCTGATAAACACTGGGGCTGACATTGCGATCTCGCGTGGCGCGAGAACGTTGAGCGGCTGCGGTGGCGCCACTCCAAAGCGTGTCCGGCCCAGCACTCCTGTCGCGGTGTTGTGAAGCTCGAGCGACAGCAGTTGCGGAGTGGAGCCAACGAATGTCTTTGTGAGATTCGGCTGCCCAACAACTGCACTGCGCGGGAACGTGCGCTGAACTCCGGGAGCGGTCGCGAGGAAAAGAGTACCACGCAGCGAGTCGCCCTTTGGCAGGGAGAAATCCTCGGGCGGATATGATGTGGCCAGTGGCAGCATCACGCTGTCCTGTCGACGGAACAAGCCGTGCTGACTCCAGACCTGTACCATTGGACCAGCGGCTCGTTCGAAGTGCTCTATCGGCCACCACATCTTCATGCTTTGGGACATCACCTTGAACGCGCTATCTGTCAGCACCCAGTCGGTCTCGCCGGATCTCATCGGATCCAGTACGGCCTGCAGCGTCGGTACACTGTGTGCCCGCGGCTGTGAATACTCGGCAGTGGCAAATCGGCCATGGTTCCACGTTTCGGGATTGCCGATGTTGAGGTAGCCATAATGATTGCGGTCCTCAGCCATGCCGCCCCAGATTGACACGCTGGGCCAGCCATAACGAACAAGCATCTCGAACATCGCGGGTCCCATTTCGGCGAGGCCCATTTCCCAGCGTTCGTGATACGACGTTGACGAACGCAGTTCATACAGTACTCGACGCGCAAAGTGCGTGGCGCGCCTCTCGTTGATGTCGTCGCCATATTCGGGATCTGTGAGCCACCACAATTTTTCGGCGATCGAGTCACGGGCAGCGCACGACATTTTATAGTATTGCTTCACATCTTCATCATCGAAAAGCACACCATAGTCGGTCCAGCCACAGCGCTGCGTCGCGGGCACGTCTTTGAGCATCACCAGAAAAGTTGAATCGGCCTCGGCGATGCGGCCGCGCGTGTGCGACAGATATCCGGAGAGCGCGGTGCACCACCATTTGGCGGCGCGGCATTCGGTCACAGCCTTCGCAGCGTGCGCAGTATCACCCTGATCGAGGGCGAAGCGGACACGCTGACCGGCGATCCAGGGGTCGCGCGGGAGGGCGCGCACTCCGTCGTCCAGCATCATCAGCAATAACGCTCGCATTTCCCTGATTCGTGGTATCACAGGGAGTACCAGCGAATTGTCCATTCCTTTGGACTCATCCCACGGGAGCGGCTTGTTTTTCGAGTACCAGCTGGGGCAGATCGCGCGCTTCCCAACGCCGGCCACAATAATGAGTTCGTCATAGCGCTCGAACATGGAATTGCGCTCGACAAATGGGTGGCAGTGCAGCAGCCCCTGGCGGGGCAACTCACTGGACGCAATTGTCCCGCGTGTGCTGAGTATGACTGCCGAGGATTCTTCCGGAGTGAGCACTATCATGTCGATGCCGGGCGGCGGCGGCCATGCTTCGCTGGCGACCACTCCTTTTGCGGGCGCGGTGCGGGTGAGCAGTTGGGTTGCCCCTGTCACAACCGCGAGATCGCGATAGCGATCGCTGACTTCCCATGCATAGCGCCAGGTTCGCACAAAAGAGTCGACAGCTGCGCGCAACCTGAGCACCGTGGAGTCGCGCTGACTACCGGATGCATGGCTCTCGACAAAAATGCCGTCGTTGGCTCGGAGTGCCGGTGGACGCGAGCTGAGCCCGGCCCCCGCCACCACAACTACGGCGAGTGAAAGAGAAAGACGTGACAGGTGCATCGGGATCGTTTGGATGGGAAGCGATGTTAGCTGGGGCCGAGAATTGTAGGCACGAGACGGGATAAGGTTCCGCAATCGGCGAGGGCAAACGCCCTCCTGCCTGGATCCTGCCGACCGGGTTCCCTATCCAACTTACCCTGGCCTCCCCTCAGCGGGCGTTATTGCAGCGGGTGCCGCCAGCGCAAACCAGGGAATCGGGAATAGTCCCGGTCTGTTGTAATCCACTCACAACCGTGCTCGATGGCAAGTGCGGCGTGGTAAGCGTCAGCCACAAGATTGCCCTTCGCGCCGGCCTTGGTGCAGAGCGATGCGAAGATGTCCCAGTGACGGGCGCCAGGTTGGATGAGAACGCAGTTCGGCTGAGACCGGAGGGCGCCTGCGTATTCCAGCGCCGCACGAATGGGAGTTGGTGGCGAGAACACCTGCGGATGAGTGAGGACGCGAATCATGCCGCTCAACACCAGCTCAGAGAGGCCGAAGGCCTCGGAGGAGGCGAGTTGCCGCCGCAACCAGTCGCGGTACTTCGCGTGCCCGGGCGCAGCCTCCCGAAAAGCGTATACCAGCACATTCACATCCGTGAGGATCACTAGCGACGCCTCTTCTTCCCTGCTGCCGCACGAGCTTTGTGAACCTCGGCGACGCGCATTGGCCGAGAGCGAGGCAACTTGTATCTATGTTGCCCTTCCATGGCATCCAGGAGAGCAGCACTGTCGTCGAGATCGATACCGGGAAGGAGTGCGCCACCGGGGAATGTCGGCACCACGACAGCAGCAATTCTTTTTTCCCGTCGCTGCAATGCCGCACGCACCGCGTCCGCAATGAAATCATTGAGAGGAATGCCTCGCTCCGCAGCGCGCGCTTTTGCCTCTCTGAGTGTCTTATCGTCGAGCCTGATAGTTGTGCGCATGCATTTTAATGTCGTGCTATGACATTAAAATGTCAACGGGCGGATTCCGGCCTTTGCGGGAATGACGACTCTGACCCGTCATTCCCGCGAAAGCGGGCATCCATGTTTCGATGACTAGTCGCTACTCACCAATCGCTATTTCTTCGTCACCACCATCACATCCACCACACGCGGTCCCAATTCGCTCTCGAACTTGAAGGTCTCCAGCGACGTCAAAGTGCTCGCCAGAATTCCGTCGATGCCGGAGTCGTCATCCACTCCGATCTGGAAACCGTGAAGTCCTGGCGCGGAATTCATGAGAGTCGTGGTCTGCACACCGGTGCGCCGATTGGGGCCGGGCTGATAGGTAAAGCCCGCTGCGTATCCGTGGCTCGGTCCGTTGTTCGTTGCCCCGCGCAAAATAAAGTTGCCGTTGCCGGACCGGAACACCGATCGCTGGACCGGATTCGTCCGCTGCGCCCTGGCGAATGCAGTTGCATAGCGGCTTGAATCCACGACCGCGCCGCTGGCAGCGCCGGCAGCGGCACCAGCACCTCGACCTCCGACTACGACGCCAGCGGTGTCACGACGTGCGATTCTTCTCGCGAGCGTATCACGGTAGCGCATCAGCATAGCAGTGTCAGCAGTCCTGCGAAACGCAACAGCTCTGCCGGTGTCGGCGCCAGCAGCACCTCGACCACCGCGGCCCACCGTAATAGCACTATCCGTACGAACAGCTCGCCGCCTTACCGTACCAGCGAGTGCGTACCTCGTGCTGTCAACAGCAACCCCACCACCACCGCCACGCGCCCCGCCGCCAGCACCGCCGCCACCCGCGCGCGGTGCAGCAACCGGAACTCCTGTTCGCTCAGATGTTCGAACGGCACGTGCATTGTTATCGAGGGTGTCACCCCAAACTTGGATCGTGACGTTACCAAAGCCCGCCGATGCAGCAGCGAAGTTGTAGTTCGCATCGAGCACCAACACGGCGTAGTTCGATGAATCGCCAGGATCAGAGAGACCGGGCACATTTGCCTTCAGCACTGCAGCAATCTGAGCACGAGTCGGGAATTTTTGCTGCGCCGCACGCGCGATGGGCTTCACCGATGGAGCGACAGATGCTGAACTTCGTGCAGGGGTTGGTGCCGGCGTTGCGACGACTAATGGGGCCGGGTCTTGTGTCACGACTGGATCCGCGACGACATCACTAGCACTAGCACTAGCACTAGCAATCGACACCAGCGGTGCCGGCGGCGACACCCGCGTCGCGGCGGTCAGCGCAACAAACGCAAACGCCGCAAAAGGAATCGAGGCCAAAAGCGGCCTTCGTGGTTTCTTCATTGTCATTGCTTTGATTCTCCATTCAAGAAGGGACCGGCGACCGGTCATGGACGCGGCCAGCGGAATAGATCGGATGTGTCGTTCGCCAACTGCGAGAAGTACTTGACCGTACTCGTAGGACTGTCCGAGTCTGCGAACTACTCTTGCATCACAGTCCAGCTCCATCGCCACGCGCATCCGCCTCACTATCCACCAGAGAGGCAGGTTCCATGGAAGGGCGATGAGCGGGATGCCGGAAGCGAAAAGCGCCTGCGGATCGCGAGCCCGCAAATGCTCCACTTCGTGATGCAGGATCATCTGTCGCGCTGATTCCGGGACGTGCAACGCCCACTGGGGCACGACAACCCGTGGACGCAGAAAACCAATAACTGCCGGACCAACATCGTTCGCGATAAGCGCGCGACACAACTTGAGATCAACCTCAAGCCACCGCGCACTTTTCCGTTTAAGCGCGATTGTCGAATAGGCGAAGGTGCAGAACACCGCCACAGAAAGCATCACCCAAATGCGCAGCGACCATAGATCGACGTCGGGCGGGGCGTCAATTAGCTGAGCCGGTGGCAGCGCAACTGTCGCGCTGTTTCTGGTCAGCTCGAACATCGTCACCGAAGAGCCACGCACAGCCTCGACAGATGTGGTCGCGTCGACCGGAAGTGAATTGACAGGGCGTACTGCAAGTGCGGTCGGAACAAACGCAATTACGAGAATCGCTACCATCCATATGAAGCGGCGCGGCAAAGCATGCTGCGCCGCGATGCGTTCAGCGGCAAGAGCCGACACCGCGACGAGTGTCGCAAACATGAGCGACCACAGGATCCAGTCGGTCATTTGCTCTCCTTGTGATCGTCGAGCCTTGCATCAAGGAGGGCACGCAGCTGCCGCAGTTTGCGCTTGTCGAGTCGCCGGTCACTCACTAGTTGGGTGAGCAGCAGTTCCGGTGAACCCGCGAACATGGTGTCCAGAATGCGAGTAAGCGCACTTCTGCCGGCGATGTCAGGCTCCACCGTGGGCGCATAGCGATGCGCCTTCCCTTCGGCGGTGTGGCTCACATACCCCTTCTCTTCCAGCGTGCGCAGCACACTCAAGACAGTCGTGTACGCGAAATCCTCCGAGAGGGCCTCGCGCACCTCAGCGACAGTGCCAGAACCCTTTGCCCAGAGCACGGCCATGACATCGAGCTCGCGATCGGTAAAGCTGATCTTCAAATCTGCCTCCCAACTAGAAGTCTAGTAGAAGGTAGATCGCGTGCTCGGACTTGTCAACTGTCTTTCTAGTAGGACAGGAGGGATCGGGCCTTAGGTCCCCGAAAACGGTTACCTGACCGCTCCGGCATCGTTGGCATGAGACGGTCCATCTACACGAGGTGCCGAGGCTGGAGTTCTTTGTGGGGAGTTTGGTGTGTCTCGCAACGGCGTGGTGAGTTTGACGTTTCGAGAGTGTTAAAGGTGGTGAGTTTGAAGTTCGATCGCCGACTGACTCCGTCCCTCCCCACCCCGAACATTCTTTAGAAACTCCAAACCCCAAACGCAGTTTCGAGACACACCTTACTTCCCACAATGCACTCCGACCTCGGCACCTCGTGGAGATGCACTATCTCATGCCGCAGATGCCCGGCTTTCCGGAGTCGGCAAATGACCCCCAACGCTACAGCAGAGCACACTCGTGTAGGTTACATAAGGTCTGCAGCGGTCACTCGCCAGGAAACGCACACTTGCCGCTGTCCTCGGATGGAGCCAATCACATGATCTGTCGCACAATCGTCGCCGCATTCTGCGTCGCACTCAGCGCCTCGCCCATCATGGCGCAGCGCGCAGTACCAACCATATCCCTCGACAAGGGAGCCAGCGAATTCCCCGAGCCCTTCACGGAAATCCGCGGAATGGTGGAACTGCGCGATGGCCGGCTCCTGCTTCTCGACTTTCAGGAAAAAGAGATCCGCCTTGTTGACTATGCCAAAGGCACGATGGCGCCCGCAGCGCGCGTCGGCCAGGGACCGGTCGAGTTCAGCCCGACAGGAACATTTCTGCGGGGCTCCAGTGACAGCGCTCTCTATGCAGACGTAGCCCAGCGACGCTTTCTGGTTTTTTCGCCAGCAGGTGTACCGGTTCGGACCATACCATATGTTGGCGTATCGGATCCCATGATGGTGCTCAGCCAGGTGCAACCCATTGCAATTGATGCGTCGGGGCTGGTGTATGGCCAGTCAATCGGGATCAAGATCCCAGCCGAGGGGGCGGCGAGCCCGATTCCCACATTCCTGGATTCGGCAATCGTCCAGAGAAGCAACATCCGTACAGCGCAAGTCGACACAATCGGCCGCGTTCGTTCACCGATGGCGCAGTCGCGACCGCAGATGGAGATGAGCGGTTCGAGCATGAAGATGGTGATGACCGCGCCTGACTTTCGGGGCACTGATACCTGGACTGTACTCCCTGATGGCCGCGTTGCCATTCTGCGTGATGGCGAGTATCGCGTGCGCTTTGTCAAACCCGGCTCGGCGGAAGTACTCGGTCCGCCCGTGCCCTTCACCGCCATCCCCATAACTGCCGCGATGCGCAGCGAAGCGATGGACACGGTCAGAAATCAGCTGAAGGTAATGCTCGCGCGTCAAACGAAGGCGATGGACGAGATGCGCTCTCAGCCGGGACGAGCAGACATGCAGATTCCGAATTTCCAGATCGAAGTAAAGGAACCCGCGAGCTGGGCTGCCAACCTTCCGCCCTACACCACCATTCAATCTTCACCCGACGGACTACTCTGGGTGACGACACTGAAATCGATCAGCGATGCAGGCGAGAACATGGACATTCTTAGCGGCAGCGGCGCACTCATCGCTCACCTCAAGCTGGCGCCAAAAGAAAAACTCGTGGGGCTCGGACGTGGCACTGCTTACACCGTGCGAACCGACAGCGATGATCTGCAACATCTCCGTCGCTACACACTGCCACCGCTGCGTTAGCTCGGCTGGTCAGCAGCAACTAGCGAGGGCCTCTCTGCGAGTTCGTTGCATTGAGCGCCGCTCGCAGGCTCTGCGCCAGCTTCACCGCATCATCGTTCGCCCAGAAGTGCATGAAGAAAAGCCGCGGCTCCTCATTGAGTAGATGATTATGGAGGCTCGTGACCTCAATTCCGCTTTGGCGAAGTGAGCGCATCACGGCATTTACTTCACTCGCAATCACTACGAAGTCGCCAGTGATAGCTGCCTTCCCTCCCCCTGTCGGCTGAAAGTTCAGCGCCGTACCGAGTCCCATCGAGGGAGGGATCTCCACGCCGCCATCGCGAACGGTCTCCGCCCGTGGAATACTCACCTGGTACACACCTCCGTTCACCTTTCCACCGTAGCCAAGAGCTGCTGCAATCTGTGCGGTGTCGATGCCAAGGTCTGCCGCGGGAGCAGCGACGGATGCAGATGGCGCAGGTGTTCCCGTGAGCGTCAATGCGTCTCGCACACCCTCGGCAATCTTGATGGGATCACCATGTCCATGCACGTGCATGTAGACTATGCGCGGCGTTTGATGCAGCACATGATGATGTACGGCGGTTTGCTCGATCCCCGCTGCCTGTAAGCGCGACATTACCGGACCGATTTCACTTTCGAGGAGCACCATGTCTCCCATCGCGATGGCGCCATCGGGAGTCGCCTTGAAAGCAATCCAGGAGCCCAGTGCGAGCGACGGTTTCGCCTTGACTCCGGCAATGGTCACATGCAGATCGCCACGCGGCATGCCGAACCGGTACACGTCGCCTGCTTGCATCGAGCCGGTGCGACCCAATGCCTGCTCAACTGCTTTCCAATCGATTTGCCGATTGGGCATGGCTGCTTTGGTCCCCGAGTCGGCGGCACTCGACTTCTCAGCGGCAGGCGTCGCGCAGGAGCATGCGAATGCAATGAAAAAAGCCAGGGAAACAACGACGGTGCGCTTCATGATTGCGATCTCCATACTGCAGCACAGGGAACCGGGACGCGTATCACAGCCTTGAATCCAGAGAGGGCGACACTGGATCCCGCCCCGCTTAATGTTTGCGGGGGTGACGTTCTTCCTCGGGAATGACGAAATCACGCGATAGTACTCTGCCGGTCATCAAAACTACCATCAGGGCGCTAGAATATGTAATGGCGAAAAACGCAGCATCGAGTGGGAGTCTAGCACAATTGGCGGCGGCTTCAATCGCGACCCTGGCATTCTTCGCGCTGACCGGCGACTTGATGGCGCACGCGGTGGGCGCCGGCGACCGAGGCTACATCATGTGCGGATCCGGCGTCCGCATCCTCCCGTTCATTTACCTCGGCGCCAAACACATGGTCACAGGTTACGATCATCTGCTTTTTCTCTGCGGCGTGATTTTCTTTCTCTATCGTGGCAGAGACCTGGCAACGTACGTGACGCTCTTTGCGCTGGGGCATTCAGTCACGCTCCTCCTCGGCGTTCTGATGAAGGTGACTGCAAATGCACACCTGATTGACGCCATCATCGGGCTTTCCGTCGCGTACAAGGCTCTCGACAACATTGGGCTGCTGAAGCAGTGGTTCGGATTCCAGCCAAACGCGAAAGCCGCGACAATGATTTTTGGGCTGTTCCACGGACTGGGACTGGCTACGAAAATGCTCGATTTTGAATTGGCCCGGGACGGATTGATCGAAAACCTTGTCGCCTTCAATGTTGGCGTCGAGATCGGGCAGCTTCTCGCACTCGGTGCGATCCTGATCGCGATGAGTTACTGGCGACGTACGCCGAGTTTCACGCGCAATGCTTTTGCGGCGAACGTCGTGCTCACAGCTGCTGGGGTGATACTCATTGTATATCAGCTCCTTGGCTACATGACGAACGCAGCATAGGTCCCGCTCATGTCCAATCTGATTCCACCGGCACCGAGCGACCTTCCCTCTCCGAAACGATTGCGTGTCTACACGGCAGCCGCAGTGTTGACCGCCGTGGTTCTTCTTGTTGTTGTGGTGCTGCCCGCGGAAAGAGGCATTGATCCGACAGGACTCGGGCGCCTTGCCGGGTTCACTGAGATGGGTGAGATAAAGGTTGAGCTGGCGAAAGAGATGGCCGAAGACGAAGCGGCACTCGCGCTGGCTCGCCTCGCAGACTCGGCGGATGTTGCGGAGTCGACCGCAATGGTTCGTGATTCGGCTGCTGCACCTGGGACGCTGCCAGCCGGCGCATTCTCGGGTCGCGCGGATATCGAGAAGATCGCTATTCCGGCGTCGGGCACAGCGGAATTGTTGCTCGATATGAAGAAAGATGCACGCGTGCGCTATTCCTGGTCTACGGGCGGCGCGGTGCTGGATTACGCAATTCAAGGTGATCCCGTAACGAGCACTTCCGCACACTTCTATAGTCGCGGATTTGGAATTCACTCGAAAGTAGGGGTAATCGTCGCAGCATTTGACGGTCATCACGGGTGGTATTGGCGCAATACGACGGATTCGGTGGTCACAGTCACGCTGCAGACCAGCGGCGACTACAAACGCTGAACCTCGGACGGTCTCATGCCGACGATGCCGGATTAATCTTCTGCCGAATCCGCAAAGCCGGGCACCTGAGGCATGAGATAGTGCATCTCCACGAGGTGCCGGGGTCGGAGTGCACTGTGGGGAGTTTGGTGTGTCTCGAAACTGCGTGGTGTGTTAGGAGTTTCTGAAGGATGTTTGGAGTGGAGAGGGACGGAGTGAGTTAGTTGCGATCGGAATCTTCGTCATCCTCGTCATTGGGGTCGGTATCATCGGCTTCGTTGTGCTCGCGAACTGAGCGAGCCAAGGCAACGATGGTTCGCCTTGCCAGCTCAACTTCCTTCTCGAAAACCTTGAACTGAGTGCCGTCGACTACCTTAATGTCGCGCGCGTAAATCAGATGAGACCTCAGTTCTGACAGGGAGCCACATCCCATGTCCGCGTACCGCGCCAGTTCCAGCGGCGAAATCTTTCCACAGCCCTCCGCGATATGTGCAGCCGGCGCCGACGCAGATTTGATGACTTGACCGCGCAGTCCCGGTGCAGACCGACATCTCCGCGGAGTGAAGGTGTGATAAATCCGTACTGAGAGCGCGTGCGAGAGCTGCCAGGCTCGAAGCTTTGTGAAGTCCTGCATGATGGTCCTCCCCAATGTGTCCACCCCATAATTGCATCGTGTGGTGGTCGAAGCACCATCAAAATTCTGCGGCCATCATCAATTCCAAAACAAATCACCCAGAACTCGCCACCCACCACGAGCCACCGGCCACCACTCACCACACTCCACGCCGTTTCGAGACACCCCAAACTCTCCACAATGAACTCCAACCCCGGCACCTCGTGTAGATGGACCGTCTCAAGCCAACGATGCCCGACTAATCTTCTGCCGACTCCGGAAAGCCGGCACCTGCGCCATGAGATAGTGCATCTCCACGAGGTGCCGTGGTCGGAGTGCTTTGTGGAGAGTTTGGTGTGCCTCGAAACGGCGTGGTGTGTTATGAGTTTTTGAGGGATGTTCGGGGTAGCAGGTATGGAGTGGGGTCGGTTGCACTTGGAGTCTTAAGGCAGTCGTGATGCGAGGCCGATCGCTCAGGGAACACAACGACACCTCCCACCGGTATCTTGCGTAGGACCTCCAAGCGCACGACCCCATCAGCGCCCCGAAGACCCTCCTGGAGACGAGATGAGAAGGAAAACCAAATTGATAGTTCTCGCTGTTGCCGTTGTTGGCATTGGGTCGATGGCAATATCGGCAATGCGGCGTGGCGGCCCCAAGACCGTCGACGTGCAGACGGAAGTCGTGTCGCATCAAGACGTTGCGGCGACGATAAGTGCCAGCGGACAGATCCAGCCGCGCGTGCGTGTGAACCTGAGTTCCGACGTCGCCGGGCGCATCGTCAGCCTGGATGTCCAGGAGGGCCAACTTGTAACGAAAGGCCAGGTTCTCCTCAGGATTGACTCCGCGCAGTTTCAGGCCGCGTACGAGCGATCGGTGGCGAACCTTGCATCGGTAAACGCACAAGCCGCCGAAACCCAGGAAAACACGCGACAAGTCCTGCGCAACCTGGAGCGAACGGAGGAGTTGGTGCGCCAGGTTCCTACCTCCATGACCGTCGAAGCCCTGGAACAACTCCGGGCTCAGGCGAAGATCTCGAAGATGCGAGCGGACGCCGTGCCCTTCCAGATTCAGCAGGCCGAGGCCGGGTTGCGCGACGCGAAGAACAACCTCGAGAAAACCGTCATTCTCGCGCCCATGAGCGGGCGTGTTACGAGGCTGTCTGTGCGCGAAGGTGAGACAGCAATAGTTGGAAATCTCAATAAAGATGCCGCGGCTCTCATGACAATCAGCGACATGAGCGTGCTTGAAACGCGGATCAGGGTTGACGAGACGGAGGTAACGCGCATCTCGATCGGTGATTCCGCCGTCATCCAGATCGACGCCTTCCCCGATACCAGCTTTCGTGGTGAGGTGAGTGCGGTCTCGAACAGCTCCACTCGCCCTCCGGGTGCCGCGTCGTCGCCGAGCCAGGCGGTGGATTTCGAAGTGACTATCCGGTTGCTTGATGCTCCGTCCCAGACCCGCCCTGATTTCTCGGCCACCGCTAAAGTCATTACAGCTGTTCGCAAAGGGGCGGTTGCCATTCCCATCGGCGCACTGACAATCCGTGACAACCCCTTGCTCTCGACAACTGAAACTCCAGGCGACACGGCAAAGGACGCGAAGGGGAAAAAAGCAAAACGTGATCAGGAAGGCGTCTTCGTAATCGGCCCCGAGAACACCGCCGTTTTCCGGCCCGTAACGATCGGAATCACTGGTGAGACACACTTCGAAGTGCTCGACGGACTGGGCGAGGGAGACGTCATCGTAACAGGTCCCTTCCAGGCGATTCGGGACATGAAGGAAGGGGCGCTCGTTCGCGCCAGGCCAAGGAGCGGACCCGTTCGCGAACCCGTTCGCTGATGCTCGGCACGCGCAACGCCATCGGCTGGGGGATGGCGCAGTTCGAGGCGGTGCGCCTCGCATTGTGGACGATTCGGGTTCAGAAGTTGAAGAGTTTCTTCACGCTGATTGGAGTCACGATCAGCGTGATGTTTCTCATCGGGATAGTGTCGATTGTAAATGGGATGGGGCACTATATCGAGAATGATTTTGCGGGGCGCCTTTTTGGTGGAACCAATGTGTTCACACTCCAGAGACGCGACGCATTCAATCCCGGCGGAGGGCCAAGCCCCGCGGGCAATGATGCACGACAGCAGGTGCGCCGCCCTCCAATCACAATCCGTGACATCGGCCCTGTAAAAGATGTTCTTCCACCGGGGACTCTCTATTCGGTTGAGGCGGGAGGCCGTTTCGGCGGCGGTATCGGGGCCAGCTCTGCGTATGCGCCGCCTCGCGGCGTCGACGCACACGCCGTGGATGGCAACTTTTTCGAGATCAAGCGCTATGTGATTGCGTCCGGGCGCGCCTTCTCGCCACAAGAGGCCAATGTCGGCGCGCGCGTCGTCGTGATCGGCGATGAGGTGGCCCTGCATTTCTTCCCGAGTCTGGACCCTGTGGGCCGTGAGCTGCGCATTGATGGAATTGCTTACAATGTGCTGGGCGTCATCAAGAAACAGGGAAATCTTTTCGGGAATTCACTCGATCGCCTGGCCATCACCCCACTGCGGGCACCACTGGGACGCCGGCTGAATCCGGGTGGTGCCGTATCGGGCATCGTAGTGGAGAGCCAGACCGCGGAGCAGATGCAGGAGACGATGGATGCCGTGCGCTTGCTGATGCGCGCGCGACACCAGCTGCGCCCGAATCAAGCCGATAATTTTGCGCTCGCCACCTCGGCAGGTGCATTGGACTTTCTCAAAAATATCAAGCGCACGATGATATTCGCGGGGACAGCACTGCCCGCGATCGGACTTGTCGTGGGTGGTATCGTAATCATGAATATCATGCTTATGGCAGTCGCTGAACGGACGAGAGAGATTGGCATCCGCAAGGCACTCGGCGCAAAGCGAGTCGACATCCTCTCGCAATTCCTTGTCGAAGCCGTCACCCTCAGCACGACCGGTGCAATTCTTGGAATTGGCCTCGGGATCGCCGTCGCAAAAATTGTCGAATGGCGAACGGCTCTTCCCGCGGAGGTTGCGCCATGGTCAGTGGCCGTCGCAACGCTGGTCGGCATGGCTGTTGGAATTGCGGCAGGTGTCTACCCAGCGAGCCAGGCGTCAAAACTCGATCCGATTGAAGCGCTGAGGCAGGAGCAGTAATGATCCGCCTGCTCTTCACCAGCCTCATGGAAGGCACCGGCATCGCAATGAGTCAGCTGCGTGCCAACAGAGTGCGTGCTGCGCTCACAATCCTCGGCGTGGCCATCGGTGTTTTTGTGGTTGTTGCAATCTCGTCGATGGTAAACGGGATTTACGAGAGCGTCAGGCGCGAGGTGGATGCTGCTGGCTCCACGACCTTTTACCTCCGCTCCTATGTCATGAATTCGGTTTCGAGTTGTGATGATTTCGATCCCAATTGCAGACCGCCGCGGGTGCCACCGATAAGCGCCGCCGAACTAAAGGCAATCGAAGAGCTGCCTGTCATTGGTGGAGTCACTGCGCAGCAAGGAACCGGTGGCAGGGTGCGATATCGCGACCGTGGAGAGACCGAGGGAGTTCAGATCAACGCCGCAAGCGCTTCGTGGATTGACGTCACTCCCGGGGAAATCAATCCGGGTCGCAACTTTTCTGAGCACGAGAACGAGATCGCAGCGCCCGTTGTGGTTGTGGATGATCGGCTGGCAAATACGCTTTTTGGATTGGAGGATCCGCTTGATCGTATTATAGCGATGAACGATATGCCGTTCCGTGTGATCGGGGTCTACAAAGCATCCGCAAACCCTCTGCGCGACGCGCTCGAAGGCGGTCAAAGCGCAACGGTGAGAATCCCACTCAGATCGGGACAGCGCTACTTCAACACCTCGAGAGATGTATGGGAGCTGATGATTCGCCCTCGCTCTGGTGTCACTGTTAACGAAGCGGTGAGTGCGGTGACGGTACTCCTGCGGGTGAAGCGCGGTCTCCGCCCAGGCGCGCCCGACAATTTCACGATCTCGACGCAGGATGCACTCATTGCCGAGGTGAATGGCGTTTTCGCCATCCTGTTCATCGTGATGTTTTCTCTGTCGTCGGTGGCGCTGCTGGTAGGCGGAGTCGGCGTCGTGGCGATAATGATGATCAGCGTGACGGAGAGAACGCGCGAGATCGGCGTGCGCAAGGCGCTGGGCGCGACCAAGGGAAACATCTTGTGGCAATTTCTGGTCGAGGCGGTGACACTCACAGGAATTGGTGCAAGCGTGGGACTCGCGGCCGGAATTGCGCTTGCCACTGGTGTCAGCACTTTTACTCCGATTCCGGCGTCCACACCTGTGCTGGCAATTGTCGCGGCGTTGGGAATGAGTGCGTTTACTGGCCTTGTGTTCGGCATTGCGCCCGCGATGCGCGCGGCGCGCCTGGATCCAGTTGAAGCGCTGAGATACGAGTGACTAGTGCTAGTGCTAGTGCGAGAGCTTGTGCCAGGCTTCTGGTGACCTCGGCCATACTGCTGGGGTATCTATTGACAGGGAGCTGGTTGTAACGGGTCGATGGTGCCAGGCTGATCAATGAGAGGTGTGGAGATGCGTTTCCTGCAATTCGTGGTATGCGCTTCTGTGATTGCCTGCCAGAGCAGTCCGCCGGCACCGAGCAGTGCTCATCACGACGTCGCGATAGGTGAGGGTTTCTCCCTTGCCGTGGGAGAAACTGCATCGATCGAGGGCGCAGATCTCTCGATCAAGTTCAGTCGTGTCGTGCAGGACTCGCGCTGCCCCAGCGACGTGCAGTGTGTGTGGGCAGGCAACGGTGAAATCGAGCTTGTTGCGCGCAGTGGACGCACGATCAGCACCTTCACGCTCAACACGAGTTCCGGCGCCAAGGAGTTCGCGATAAACTTCTACCGTATAGGGCTCGCTTCGCTGACCCCAGTCCCTGTTTCCACGCAAGCGATTCCTGTCGAGTCGTATCGCGCGTTGCTCGTTGTGTCGAAACCGGGACCGATCTGCGCAGCCTATGCAGCTGCTGCGCTCAACGTTGAGATAAGAGATTCGCTGACCGGTGCTGTTCCTGCCTTGACAGGCCTGTCGGTTGTCGCGCGTGCCGGTGCGTATGCGGATTCAGTCAAGCTCGCCCCTTTTCCGCCTGCATACTACGGCGGATCGGTTCCACTGGCTTACGAGCGTCAGGGGACGTTCACGGTGACGGTACGCGCTGATGGGTATTCGCCCTGGAGCCGTTCCGGAATCGTTGTAACGGCGGACGAGTGTCATGTTATTCCCGTCTCGCTCACCGCGCGGCTGGTGCGCTGAAGGCAGCACACCTGGCGCTAATCAAAAGCCCCGTTCACCCACCGCCCGAGCCGCGGAACTTGACAATCATTTCCTTTTGCTCCACCCACTTCTCGAAGGTGGTGGGCTCATACTTCGAGGGCGCGACACTTTTGAGGACGATCGGCTCTGACGATATGATGGGTCTGCTATCGCGGTTCAGCAGCGTCTTGAGCATCGATCCCGTGATCACGCTGTCGCCGACAACACCGGTGAATCGGTACAGCCATCGAGCCGTCACGTAATTCTTTGTCGAATCCGAATAGACAGCACCGGCATTGAGCAGCACCTTGAACGAAAATGCCCCGCTCTGCTCGTTGAAGCGGATGCTGTCGACTCGAGCAATGGGCGCATCCGCTACAGACCCACCGTATTCACTCAGGTATCCGACAAGCTCCGCGCCATGCTTCCAGACATCCAGATTGATTCCGTATGCATGCGGGTCCTCGCCGCCGGTGTATTTCACACTCGACCAGGCGTTGAGCTGTTCCGCCTTTAGTAGCGACCTGACCTGCTGTTCGACTTGCGCGTGGGACTCAGCCCCAAGGCGCCCCTGTTGGGGAACGATCGCCATTGCGAATAGCACGGCGCCGAGCAATGGCAATGCTGCCAACAGCAAACGCCGCTTGGGCTGGGGTGTCACCTTTGGTTTCACAAACATTCTCCTCGGTTGACGCGTGACGTCCGTTGACGTAATCGCCATTCTGACCGTGTAGTAAGGCAACAACATGGCCACTCCCCCTGTCACAAGGGAGCACCCCGCTAACTCGCTGTGCGGCCGCAGCTTGTCACATGGGAGAGAACACATCACCGGACTCCGCCACACTGGTCGTGTAGGAGTGAACACGATTATCCGACTGCGATGTGTCCTGGCGAACACGCTGCACAGCAGATCCGGTAGTGGTCCATTTTCGTCATTCCGGCGAAGGCCGGAATCCATTTTCCCTCTAACATGGATTCCGGCCTTCGCCGGAATGACGGCAAAGTGACCCACTACAGCAGTTCCCTTGCGCCCCATAGTAACGGACCGATACTTTGAGGCGGGCGTACCAGGACGCCTCCCGTCCGCGGGCAGGACCGAGTCCATCTGGTGGTAGCGTAACGCAACCGGTTTAGGCGAACCTCTCAGCCCTTGCCGCGGACCTCGGGCGCATCCACGAGGCTCGTCATGTCCGATCACACGCTTCCCGTCCGCCCCGATCTGCGGCAACTGCGGCAGCAGGCCAAAGATCTCCTCCGCGCAATCCGACGCGGCGATCCCGTAGCAATCGCAAAATTGCGCGAGCACCACGCGTCACCACCTGCCGATCCCGCCGCGACTAAACTCGCCGATGCACAACTCGTCCTCGCGCGCAGTTACAGTGCGACGAGTTGGCCACGCCTCGTCCGTGCGTGTGAATTGATCGACGCGATATGGCGCGATGATGTTGATGCCGTCATGCGGCTCGTCACTCGTTATCCCGAGCTGTTGCACGAGCACGCCACCATCCGCGACAGCAACTGGGGTCCGCCGATGACGTACGCGGCGAACCTCGGCCGCGACAGAATAATTCAGATGCTCCACAAACTGGGCGCGCGCGATGGCGAATGGGCACTGGGACGCGCGGTGCTCCAGGGCAAGATCGCTACTGCGCGCATGCTCCACGAGATGCTCGGGAGCCCCAAGCCGCCCGCTGGCGCGTTAGCCGGCCCCGCATACACGCTGAGCGTTTCGGGAACGGCGTTCGCGTTGGCGATCGGCGCTCGCATCGTCGGGCCTGAGGGTGTGGACCGTAATACGATGGAGCATCTGCTTGGGACCGACAGCAGAAACCCGCCGGCGAAACACCGCATCCTCGAGATGTACGTGGAGCACGGCTTCGAGCCTCCCGACACGCCAGTGATGGCTCTGCACCGCGGACGCATCGATCTGCTCGAGGCCCATCTCGCGCGCGACCCCGGGCTTCTAAGGCGAACCTTCGACATCGCCGAGGTATACCCGTTAGCGCCGGCAGGCTCTGAAAATCCATATACGGCTCAGGGCACGCCCGTGCACGGTACGACGCTTCTTCACATAGCCGCATACTTCGACGAGTTGGAGATCGCGCAATGGTTGCTCGACCGCGGCATGGATCCGGACGTGCGAGCGGCAGTCGACGCGGACGGCTTCGGCGGACACACGGCGCTATTCTCGACAGTCGTATCGCAGCACAACTTCTGGGTGAATTACGGGAAGGGGCAACCGGACGAAGCGCGCTTCACGCGTCTCCTGCTGGACCGCGGCGCGCATACGAATGTCCGAGCGAACATTAAACATCGCCTCGAGGAAGGACATGGCGGCGGGCCGCTGCGCGAGTATCGCGACGTCACCCCGCTTGGATGGGGCGAACAGTATCACACGAAGATCTTCGTGAGCCGCGAGTCCATGCGACTTGTCGAGGCACAGGGAGGCGGTCGCTAGACCCGCACTTCAAGTGTGATCAGGTACGGCAGAACCCTTCCGTTTGCTCAATGAGAATTCGTATGCTTCCTTCAGATAAGGCTTGATCGCAGCAAGGTCTTTCAGTGTTTTTAGTCTTGCCACATGTGAGATGTGCCGCGCATCCCCCGCGATCTTGAGGAAGACAGGATCGTTTGCCTTGCGCCCGATATGTATCGCAACGCGCAGCGCGTCGCTCATTATCACGAGATCCGCGAAGATACGCACTGTTCTCAGCAATACATATCGTTCTCGCGCGACGATCTCAATCTTCCCCAGTGATTTCGCGTAGGATTCCAGAGACTTGTAGAGCTCGACGATTTCGGGCGGACGGTTTCGCAACACCTCGCTGCGGCTGCCGGTGCCACAGGCGTGCCGCTGATTCTTGCGCGTGAATTTTCGTTTGCACTTGGGGCAGGACCACATTACTGTGTCACTCACGCGAAGTAAAACCGTACATCACCACACGCTGCACATCGTTCTCGTCCAAGTCAGTCCCGAGGATGTAGTCCTCTCCGATATCAAAGACCCATAAATCCGCGGGCAGAGTTACGGTGCCGAGTATCTTGCCGGTGGTTTCGAATACCAGCCAGCGCGCCGTTGTTGCATCTGCCCGCCACAGGAATTCCCGCATCCATACGCGATCCTTCCTGTCTCCGCGAATAAGTGAGAGAATGGGAAAGAATTGCGGTCGGTCCCCTTCCGCGATTGTTCGCCGCACCAACGCGCTGTCACGCTCTGTTGTCGCCGTACGAAGTCCTTGTGCTTCCAGTTCCGTGTACGCACCAGACGCAATGGGAGCGCCGCGCGCGTTCGCGCGGATGATGCGCGTTTGTCGTCCACTCTTCGACCAGACATCACATTCGAATTCCCGGGGCAGGCACCAGACGTATGAATCGGAAAGACCCGCCCATCCCGGCTCTGCCCAGAAGAGGTTGTCGACCTGAGCCAGCTTCCCGCCGCCGGCGTCTTTGAAAACCTGTTCAGTGCTGATCTGTTTCCCGAGTGCAACACCTGAATCTCCCAGAGCAGTCATTACATGCAGCGAGCTATGCAGCGGATTGCGGCCCACCTGCGGCTCGCGCATGAGATCATTCATGATGACGAGATAATCGCCATCGGCGAAGGTGCCCAGAAGATGAGCAGTGCCGGTCTTCGAGCCGTACGGTACTCGAACCGGGCGCGCGCTATCGCCCGAGGGAGAGAACACCTGAATAGTCCCGCTCATGAGTTCCGCGATCACGAGTGAGTCACCGCGTCCGCGCAGCAGGCGCCACGGCTGCTGGAATTCACCCGGTCCCTGCCCCTGTCGACCGAAACTTCTGATGAATCGCCCGTCCGTGCCGAACACTCGCACCTGGTGACTGCCCGCATCCAGCACGGCAATCGTTCCGTCGCGCAACTTCAGAGCACCACGGATGCGACTGAAGAGCGTGGCAGGATTGGCCGCGTCAGGCAGAATCCGGAAAACGCGCGAAGTATCAATTGTGGCCCACTCGGGAGCAGTCCATGGGTCACCGGATACGTCGGCGATCTCGACGACCGCGCTGTCGCGTGTCGCAACCGAGAGTGGCACGCGACCGGACCCGTCGTTGCACGCACCGAGCATCAGCGCACTACAGAGCGCGAGCAACAACGGGAGTTTTTTCCGCATTGGAATCCCCGGTGAGGCCTATCTCATTCGGCTCGCACTTGTATCAACCATAGTGCTGCGGGCACTTCGATATGGCGCGAATCGACTTCCCCAGTCGACGCCCACGACCTCCAACCACATCCGGCTGCCGTCCACATGAACAACGACATAGTGATACGGGTTGTCGCCCGGGTCGGGACCCGGCTTCACGAGGTGCTCCACACGCACGCGCGCGGCGGGATCGGCGCGCTGATACTCAGTGAGGTTTGGCTCGCTAGTGTACGCGTAGAGCGGCGCACCTCCTCCTCCGCTCACGACCTGGTCCAGGCGCATTCGCGCTCCGCTGGAATCCACGTAGCGCTCCACCCAGTGCTCGAAAACGTGCTCGTGGCCCACCAATAACAGGTTCACGTGGTGGCGTCGAAAGAGCGGCATCCATTTCTCTCGCAACACCAGGGTGGGACGTTCCACGGTTGGCCCGCCATGCGGTCCGGACGAGAACACTGGGTGATGAAAGTTCACTACAATGTTCGTGTAGCGCTTCCGGTCCAGCCCCTGGAGCTGCGCCGACACCCACGCGAACTGAGTCGAGTCTTCCGCTATGTTCGAGTCGAATGCGATGAAAAATGTGTTGCCGAATCCGAATGCGAAGGTGGGATAACCCGCAAGACGGCGCGTCGCTCCGTCCGGGGGGATGAGTGCACCGATTGCAGCGAGATAGTTGCGCAACCCTTCCTGCCGCGGCGCAGCCTGCACGTTGGCACTGCCCGTGACGTCGTGATTCCCGGGCGCCAGGAAAAACGGAAGCCCTGCTTCCGTGGTTATTCTGTTGATGAGACCAACGAAGCTCTCGTTCCACTGACTCGCATCGCGCCCATTGACTACCGCGTCACCGCTCTGAAGAACGAAGCGTACCGGGTCCGGTCCGTTGGCCATCGAGGATATGGTGCGCAACATGGCGTCTATCACGAGCGAATGCTCGTACTGCGGATCGATTCCGTCGCGCCGGCCACGCGTGTCCCCGTAGGCAATAAACGAGAACTTCGTCACTCCCGCGGATGCCGCCTCTGGTGGAATTGGATTTGTAGGCGGCCGGATCGCCCGAACGGACTGTGTCGCCGGCACAGCTGCCTGCTGTGCCGCGATTGCGGTCAAGGGCACGAGCAGTGCGCTCAAAAGAGTCAGGAGCAATAACCGATTCAGTCGGAGTGGTTTCATGGCGGCACTTCTCGGTGGGGTTGAGTTCCTGATCGGCAGGAATTAGTTCGATCCATGTCCAAATGATACCGGCGGTACTCGGAATTGTCGAGCAACTATTGACTTAAAGTGCACTTTAAGTGGTACCCCTTGTGTACGGCCCAATTCGATGAGGCCACCACAACCCATACAAGGAGAGTCCCATGTCAGGAATCAATGGAAAGCGCGTGCTGCTCGGCGGACTGGCCGCCGCCGCCATTATCATCTTGTTCGAATTCGGCTCGCATCTGATTGTCGGAGCCGAATGGGCGGCGCAGTTGCAGAAGCTTGGTGTGGCGACACAGGGCGAAGCTGGCATGCTCACGATGCCGGTCGTCGCACTGCTCTTGGGTACGATCGCAACCTGGTTTTACGCCCTCGCTGTTCCACAACTCGGCGCAAAACTCGAAACTGCGTGCATCGTCGGCGTAGCGACGTGGTGTGTCTCATGTCTCATGTTCAACATCCTGTGCGCGTCGCTCGGAGTGATCCCGCCGCGCCTTGCCGCAATCGGAGCGCTGGTCGGCCTGGTCCAAATCCCGACCGCAGTAATAGTGGCGTCACGCATCTATCGCGAAACAGGCAGGGCCGCCGTACGCTCAATTGGTACGCGCGCCGCGTGATCTTGACTACGGAGGCGCGGTGAGCAGCATTCAGTTGGACCGCGATCTACGGGAGCATCACTTGGCAACAATACCTATCGGTGAACTGGCTCGGCTCACTGGGCTGAGCCAGTCCACAATTCGCTACTACGAGAGCCAGAAACTTTTGTCGCCGCCGACGCGCAAGAGCGGGTGGCGCGCTTTCGACTCCGATGTCGTCGAGCGACTGCAGGTTGTGCGGATGGCACGCGAACTTGGATTTTCGCTCAAGGATATTCGCGTTCTCCTCGATGGCTTTTCTCCGGAGACGCCGCCCGCGGAGCGCTGGCAGCGGCTCGCACGCCGCAAGTTCCGGAAGTCGACTCATTGTTGAATCGCGCTCTCGCGATGAAACAGCTGCTGGAAAAGGGCCTCCGCTGCGACTGTGTCACGATGCAGGACTGCATCAGGTACGACTGCGCACCTCCAGTCACGCTGTCGAGACGCAGGAGCTGACGTCAGAATGCAGAACGCAGAACGGTGAGATCAGAAGACGGAGAACAGAGAAGTCAGAGGAAGAAGGCAGAACG
>CAZKXZ010000001.1:0-46109 GCA_964556695.1 uncultured Gemmatimonadales bacterium | reverse complement strand
GTGACGTCAGAGGTGGAAGAACAGCGAGGTCAGAAGGAAGAAGGCAGAACGGTGACGTCAGAGGTGGAAGAACAGCGAGGTCAGAAGGAAGAAGGCAGAACGGTGAAGTCAGAGGTGATTTGGGTTTTGGTTGTGCGCGCAAGGATTTGATGATGCACGTCCAGGCCCCACTGTTATGGTAGGGCATGCCCTATTTGCACCCAATTCAGGAGCGCCTTCTGGAATTCGGAGCGGCTGTGGTCATCAGTGTGGATCGACTGCCCCCGAAGCCCAAATGGAGGAATTTCGCGAATCAGCTAAACCGCTGCGGTACTTCGCCGGCTGCGCGATTTGCGGAGTCACGCAGCGCCGAGTCGCCGCGCGATTTTGTGCACAAGCTGCAGGGCTGCCTCAAGGAGCTTCGCGAAACCGATGTGTGGCTTCGGATGGCCGAGAAGGTTCAGAAAGGCGTCTTTGCGCCCGCGCTCTTGGCGGAATGTGATGAACTCACCGCGATATTGGTGAGCAGCGTGGTCACAGCCAAGAAGAGATTGCCGCCGAAGGACGACGACCAGAACGAGCAATAACGACAGAAACAGCGAAGTCAGAGGGAAGAAGGCAGAACGGTGAAGTCAGAGGTGACCTACTTCTGACCTCACCGTTCTGCCTTCTTCCTTCTGACTTCGCAGTGCCTCACGTCTGACGAGGGTTTCCCTACTTCCCGCGCGCCTCAGCGAGCCTCGCCCGAACCTCCGCCGCCCAATTGTGCACTACCAGTAGCGTTACGCTCGCACCAGCCTGAGGCTCCAACATGAGAAAGTGGGTACCGTCGGGAGCGAGATCATAATTGCGACTCTGATTCAGACCGCCGCGAATGTCGGACGCGATCGCCTTGCGCGCCCTCACAGCGAACTCAGGAGATGTGACAACCGATGCCGCGATCAGCGATGTTCCTTCTCTGTAGTAGATCGTTTGTCCATCCTTCGACCACATGGGCTCAAATGCCTCGCCGAGCGACACCGGGTAGCGCGCGGAGGTCCCGGGAAAAGCACGCGCGTAAACGCGGAAGGCGCCTGTTTCGGCCGAAGTGTAGGTCAACCAGCGCCCGTCGTTGGTGAGATGCGGAGAGCTGCCCTGGGTGAAGCGACGCGCGGTGGTGTCGCCGAGGAGGCGCCGATACCATATCTGCCTCGGGCCTTGTCGCCAGAACAGCCACTGGCTGTCGTGCGACAGGATGCCCTGCACCAAGCCGTTCGGATGTCGCTGAAGTACCTCAGCCTGGCCAACTCCATCAGCCGACTTCCACCATATCTCCTCTGTCCCATTCACATTGTGCGTGAACAGAATGCGCTTGCCGTCGGGCGACCACTCCGCGCGCCGGTCGCCGCCGCGCGTGAAGGGATCGAACGTATGCGAGGCGAGATCGTAGATCGCGATAATTGCGCCATTATCCGACTCCATCCTGAGCGCAATCCGCCGAGCGTTGGGCGAATAACGTATTTCGCCAGACGCCTTGACGTCGGGAACGAGGATGCGCCTCGTTCCGTCCATGGAGAGCGCGATGATGTCGCTTCTCCGTTCGGGTGCGGTGGCACGAGTGAATAACGTTCCCGACGCCGACACGTGTGCCCCCGAAAGAGATTCGCCCACCAGGAGCGGCGTCCCCGCCAGCGTATCGCGCGAAAAGTCGAACGGAATAGCATACATCTGATTGTCCATGGACTGGTAGATCAGATGACCATCTATGATACCGAACACCGTGACGTCGCCCAGCCCCAGGCGCTGCACCTTGCGCGTCCGCAGGGTCACAACGGCGATGTCAGCAGTCGAATCGCCGGCAATAGCGAAGAATATTTTCTCGCCGCCTGGTGACACGTAGGGACGGTCATGGGATTCTTCGCCCCTTGCAATGTCAGCTATCGTAAGCGAAGTCAGGGTGCCACCAGACGCCGGGAGTAGCGCGAGACCTTCGTCACCCTGCAACACGAGAGTCTCGTTGTCGGTCCAGCTGCCGAGTTCCCGGTTGTGCGGGATGTTGGCGACTTTGACAATATTGAAACCATCAAGCCGCACTTTTCTCACTTCGTGATCCGGAACCTGAAACGCAATCCATTTTCCGTCGGGCGAGAATGAGGGTCTCGTCGCGCGTTCCGTACCTGGAATCGCGATCGCATTGAGATTGTTGCCCGAGCGCAAATACAGCTTGCCCGAGTCCACTGACGCCGCGGGCCAGACAAATGCGCTGCCATCAGGACTGATGGCGAGTCCCCCGGACCCGGATAACGGCACCCCTTGATCCACGGGTATCGTGATTGTGAATCGCGTCGCAGGGCCCGTTGACACGGCCGCCGGACCTTTGCCGTGGTTCCATCCCCAAATCGCGGCGATGCTCAGGAGCGCGACGATGGCGATGAGCGTTGCCGTGATCGGCTCGCGAATCTTCTCGCGCAAGCCCACGTTCACGATCTGCGCCGTGGCGACCGCGCGCGCGGGAGAGCCGCCGGAATATGCGACCGGAAGTGCGACCGACTTGCCTTCGAGTGCGCGTGCAAACTCCCCCGCTGTCGCGATCCGATCTGCTGGAAGTTTTTCCAGCGCGCTGGCGATGGCACCGGCAACGTACTCGGGCACATTCGGCCGCATAGTGCGCACGCTCGCGGGCCGCTCGGTAAGAACCTTCGCGATGACTGCCTGCACGGTACTGGCGCTGTGCGGCGGATCGCCGGTGAGCATTTCGAACAACATGGCCGCGAGCGAATACACATCGGTGCGCGCATCAATCTGCCGGTCGCCGGTGGCCTGCTCTGGCGACATGTATTGCGGTGTGCCGAGCGAAAGGCCGGTCTGCGTTACGCGTGCGCCGCCAGCGAGGCTCACAGCGAGCGCGATTCCAAAGTCCGCCACGAGCGGCTGTCCGCGACTCAGCAGAATGTTCTCGGGTTTGAGATCGCGATGGATGACACCTGAACCGTGCGCGTAATCGAGCGCTCCCGCGATAAGCACCGCTATTCTTATCGCTTCATCGATGGGCAGTTGTCGTTCGCGGTCCAGGCGCGCGCGCAGCGATTCGCCTTCGACGAAGGGCATCACGTAGTAGAGCAGACCGTCTGCCTCTCCGGAATCGAAGAGTGGCAGGAGATTGGGGTGCTGCAGATTCGCGGTGACGCGGATCTCGCTGAGGAATCGCTCCACTCCCAACACGGCGCCGAGTTCGGGTTTGAGCACCTTGAAGGCAACTTTGCGCTGGTGGCGAACGTCGCGGGCGAGGAAGACAGTGGCCATGCCTCCCGCGCCTATCTCGCGCTCAATCTCGTAGTGGGTAGCGAGATTCGCGCCAAGCTTTGCCGCGACTTCGGCGGAGTTCATTGTGATACTGTCCTGGACCAGGGGGGTTGCTGCCGTGGGTCTAAGGTAACGCGCAACCGGCATCGTCCGCCATTCCAGGCCCGACCGACAAACAGCGAAGTCAGAGTGCAGAACGGTGAGTAGTGAAGTCAGAAGTGGTCATTACCTCTGACTTCACTATTCACCGTTCTGCACTTTGACTTCGTTGTTGTTAGCGAGGACCTCTACCGCGCCTGGCTTAAGGCTCAGAAAACCACAGCAGACTGATTGGAGAAGAGAGTGACGCGCCGCCTCAGCGAACGATTGTGACGGCTTCGCCCTCTGTTGTGAACACGAAGAGTTTGCCGTCTGGTGATACCTTGCCGCCCGTGCGATTGGTAATGCCGACTGAGGGAAGATCAAATAGGCGCGGTGGATCTCCGTTCAGAGGGACGAGATACAACCTGAAAGTCCCGGTTTCGGGCGCCCTTACCACCAGGAGGAGATTTTTCCCATCCGGGAGTATCTGGGTTGATTGGAATCCACCTACCGCTGTTCCGACGGAAATGCTGACGCTACGAATTTCGCCAGTCACAGATACTGCCTGGGTGGATTGCTTGCCAGCACTAACTACTCTGTTGAACGCCCACATTCCATCCTGTGATTTTCCCGCGGCACCGCCAGTGGATCCAACTGGCAGGTTCAACGCAATCCTTCTTGCAGAACCCCCAGCGGTGCGAAGAACAAGCATCTCTTTTGCCGCTCCGGTGCCGGTAGACACCATCGCGATGCTGTCTGACATCATTCGAAGTTCATTGGCAATAACACCAGGAACAGCGTCTCTCAGCAAACGCAGCGTTCGTTCGGAACCATCCAGCGCAAGTTCAACGATGCTCCATTCAGGCCTGGCTGTCGGACTCGATGGTAATTGTCTGAAAGCAACGATTGAGCGTCCGTCGGGCCTCCAGGCAATCTGACCTAACAGAAGCCCGCTGTTATTCAGCGTTCGCGTTTGTCCCGATGCCAGATCCAGAACGGTCAACTGGCGATGCATGTTCGAGTGGAAGGCAATGGTTCTTCCGTCCGCCGACCATGCCGGGCCGGTGTCTTGGGCGTTGTTGAAGCCGTTCATCCTGTCGGTGGCTACGGGGTATGTACGCCGCCCGGATCCGTCTGCGTTCATTACCACGATATCTACAAGAACACCATTGCCGCTCTGCATCGCGAGCCTGCGTCCATCGGGTGACCACGATGGAGCAAGAGCGTGCACACCAGGAGTGCTCATCGATTTCACGGCGCCTGTGGCCAGGTCCAGCAGGTGAACCTGCGATGACGCTACAACGGTGATTTTTTTCGGTGCCCGCAACAGGTCGATCTTCCAGAGTTGACTGCCCAGACTCTTCTCCGCTGCGACGACTATTTCTCGTCCGTCGGGAGAGTAAATGAACCCTGAGAATGGCGCCGTTTCTCTGTGCGAGACCAGCTGGGGAGGTCCACTCTGTGCCGGCACGCGCAGGACGTCGGAACGGCTGAGCGACTGGTTTCCCAGAAGGGCCGTGAAAAGAACCGCGCGACCATCGCGCGTCCACTGCGGATACTCCGCGTTTCCCATAATTTCGAGCGCACGAACCGGCTGCATTACCGTTCCGTCGCCTCTGAAGTTGAGAAAGACCACTTGCTGTTTTCTGTTGGGACCCGCTCCAGTGCCCAAACGAACGAACAGTGTTCGCGCGTCAGGGCTGAATATCAGCTCACCGACTTCCGACTGAGACTTGCGGTACACTTCTCTGGTGGCACTCGAATCAACGACGAAGATGGTGACGACGCTATCGCGGTCGGTGTAATACGCAATGCGATCCGGTGCGTAGGCAATTGCGGTATTCTCGGGGTCGATACCGGTAATACGGCGCAAGTGCCGCGTCTCACCTGTGAATTTCATCGCGCGGAGTTCTACACTGGTCGAATCGGCAACGCCGTAGATCCACTCGTTTCCGACAGTGGTGCTCCAGGAAAGATGGTTCATTCCGCCCGGCACGTAGATATCGGTGAAGTTGTTTGCCGGCATCGGCCGCGTTGTCCGGGTTTGAGAGTCGTACCAGTATAGCAGGCTCTTTCCCGGTCCCGGGAGTGTGGCCGAATCGCGTACGAATAACTGCCAGAAGCGACCGTCAGGAGAATAGGCGTCAAACAAGATCCGTGAACCAGGAAACTTGATGTCCTTCGGCGCGACCTCCATAAAGGAGCGCTGTTTTCCGTCGGAACTCACGTTCATAAATCCGAACTTGTTGGTGTCGATCGAGTAATAGATTCGGTCACTAACCCATGCGAACGGGAACGCTCCAGACTCCCTGCCAATCACTCGTACTGGTCGGCCGTCGAGTGGCACCGCATGCACTTCATTACTGACCCTGCCAATTGACGTAATCAGTGCTTGACCGTCGCGCGTGAAGGCATAGGCCTGAACGTTAGAAATGCCTTCAGCCCATCCGATGGCGGCAACTGTGTCGCCACGCAAGTCGAGAATGTTTGCCGTCGTATTGTTCTGGCGCATCAGTATTCGATCGACCATTGGGTCTATCAGAACGCCAGCGGATCCCGGGAGAATCGTCACTATTTCAACAGCACCACCAGCCGTCGGCACTCGACTGACGTTAGCCCTCGCTCCACCGCCGGGAACGTGATTGAAGTACAAGAGCTTTCCGTCGCGGTCGTAGCGAAGGGATCGAACGAGACCCAGCAGAGTCGCGATCTGGCGCGCGCTGCCGCCAGTGCTCGGCACAATTCTAATGCGCGATACGCCCGAGGAATCGCTGACATAGGCAATGGACTTTCCGTCAGCCGAGACATCCATCCACCTTATGGCGCTATCGAGGGTGACGCGCTGCACCGGACCCACAGCACGGCCCGTGCGTGGGTCAAAGGCGATTGACATCACGCCATGCGTGCGGTTCGACAGGAACGCGAGCTTGTCTCCCGAGGGAAACCAGGCTGCGGCGCTGTCCATGTGCGCGCCGGTAGTTAGTTGCACGGGGACACTCCCCGCGCCGCGCATCACCCAGATGTTCTTTCCAACAATCCCGTCGCGCGATCCGTCGAAGGACAGCCAGTTTCCATCGGGTGAATATCTGGCATTGGAAAGTGTCCTGATCTGCTCAACATTGAAATGTTTCGCGTAGTACGAGATATCCTGTGGCTTCACTGGCGCCCCCTGGCTGCGTTGGGCGTCGCATATCAGCGGCGTGAGAGCCAAAACCATTGCGGCGGGAATGACTGAGGCGAAACTCTTCATGGGACGGAATCTCCGGTGCCTGGTGATTTGGAGTGGACTTCGTGCTTCCTGATCCCATGTCAAAGCATGCGGAGGGCCACTCAGCGCACCAATGCAACTACAGTCCTGTCAATGGGTTACGGCCAGGCAAATCAGCATCGCGGCGGCGCTTGGTAACCAATTTCGTTTCATGAGTCACGACTTGTTACCGTAATACCGTGGCGCTCGAGAAGACGGTCAAGCCTCGGTCGCGAGATTCCCAGCATCCTCGACGCCTTGCGTTTGTTCTGTTCGCATTGCGCCAATACGCGAATGATGTGCGCCCGCTCGAGTGCGCTGAGTTTGCAGTCGGTCGGCAGCACGTCGGAAGTGGGTTGTTCGTTTGCTCCCGTGCCGAGCACAAGATCCTGCTCGCCAATCACAAAACCGGGAGCCAGAGCAAGCGCGCGAACCAATGTGTTCTCCAGCTCACGCACATTACCGGGCCAGCCATGGGCCTCCAGCCTCTGCACGGCGCCACTCGACAAATGTGCTTCGCGATGCAAATCACGCGCGGCGCGAGCAAGAAGGTGCTGTGCCAGCTCGGCAATGTCACCACGGCGCTCGCGCAGCGGTGGAATCTCTATTTCCACGATTCGCAAGCGAAAGTAGAGATCCTCGCGGAACTTCCCTTCGCGCACCAGTGATTCCAGAGGACGATGCGTAGCCGCGACTACACGAGCATCGGTCGTGCGGGGCCGCTCGCTGCCCACAGGATAATACTCGCGCTCCTGAAGCACTCGCAGCAGCTTTGACTGAAACGCCGAAGATGTGTCGCCGATTTCGTCGAGGAAAATTGTTCCCATCCCGGCGAGCTCGAAGCGACCGCGCCGGTCAGCAGTCGCGCCGGTGAATGCACCGCGCTGGTGACCGAACAGTTCACTCTCCAGCAGTCCTTCCGGAACCGCTGTGCAGTTGACGGCAACAAACGGCTCCTCGGCATCCGCGGAATTGAAGTGTATTGCACGCGCGATTACCTCCTTGCCGGTTCCGGTTTCTCCACGAATCAGGACGGAGGTACGCGAACGGGCCACAGCTCCAATGCGCTTGTAAATGTCGATCATGCGTGGATCACGTCCCACGAGTTGTGACATCGAATACGGTTGCGAGGCCTCGGCGCTGAGATGGCGCACCCTGCGTCGCACGCTGCGATCACGGAAGGAGCGGTCGACCACCAGGTCGATCACATCCAGATCAAGTGGCTTTACCAGATAGTCCAGCGCTCCTGCCTTCATCGCCGACACGGCCGTCTGCATGTCTTCAAACGCAGTCATGATGATTACATCGATGTCGGGAGTGCGCTCGCGCACCACTGCCAACAGTTCAAGACCGCTCATCCCCGGCATCCGCAGGTCGGTGAGGATGAGGTCCGGATCCGCGGTGGCCAGTTGAGCAAGAGCATCCTCTCCGGACGCAGCGGTCGTTGCTTCCGCACCCGCGCGTGAAAAGTGGCCTAAGAGAGTTTCACGAATCGATGCGTCGTCATCGACTATGAGAAGACGACGCGTCATTTAGCGTCGAATCCCGGAAGTTCCAGCACGAATGCAGCGCCATTTCTCCCGTCGGCGCGATCCTCGACCCACAGCTTTCCCTTGTGCTGTTCAACGGTACGGTGTGCAAGGGCGAGACCGAGTCCCGTGCCGTGCGACTTCGTGGAGTAGAACGGTGTGAAGATCTTGTCGCGCTCGGAGAGTTGAATGCCGGCACCCCTGTCCTCTACACGCATACGCGTGACTGGCTGTCCATCGCGGCTGTCGTTCTGAATTATCACATCCACAGCACCGCCATCCGGCATCGCTTCGGCCGCATTCATGAGAATGTTCATCACCGCGGCCTCCAGAAGTGCGCGATCGCCCATCACGGTTAGACCGTTCGAATGATCCTGAATATTGACTTCTATTCTCTGCATATCGAGAGTGGATTTCATCGCACTGCTGGCACTGCTGGCCGCATCGTGCAAGCGGAACCTCATGCGCGTCACATTCCGTCCTCGACCCAGTTTCAGGACCCCGCGCACGACGTTGTCCAGTCGCTGGATTTCCCGCAACGAGATCCTGAGCGGGTCGCGGAGATCGCTGCGCACAGCGCCTTCATTTGCCCCGCGCTCCAGCATCTGGAGATTGAGCTTAATGCTTGTCAGGGGATTTCGAATTTCATGCGATATCTGAGACGCAAACTCCCCAACTACCGCCAGCTGTCTGCTGCGTTCCTTTTCCTCCAGGGCTTCTCGCACGCGCTCGACCATCAAACTGAATGCGGCTGCCAGACGACCAACTTCGTCGCCGTGTGCGGGAGGAATAGACGGTTCCATATTGCCGCGACCAACTTCGTCAGCTGCAAGCGTAAGCTGCGAGAGCGATCGAGTGGCGCGCCACAGGAGAATGATGAAGAGAACGGCGACCGATGCAGTGGTGAGGACTACAATAATCATGTTGCCAGTCCTGATGCGACCGAACGGAGCGCTCAGCTCATCTGCATTCCCAACCGACAGTACAACAAAGGGCGAGTGGGGCACAGGGACAACCGTTGCGACCCTCGTCGAGTCGTCAATCCTGAACGTAAAACGTCCCGTCCCACCATTCCGTCGCGAGAGTGCCATTTTCCGGGTCTCGGAGCCTGGTATCAATCCCGATCCGCCTCCCGCCTGAATTACGTCACCTTCAATGGTGTCGATGAGCGCGGTGCGCCCTGACTTGCCGAACCGCGAGTCCAGTGATGCACCAACCAGCAGTGAGTCGATTCGGATAACTGCGTCGACCCTTCCGATCTGGCGCCCGGCCGCATTCATGACGGGGGCTGACACAACTACGATGCGATCGTCCGGATCTTCTGATGCCCAGGTCGAGTCCAGCACCGCTGGAAGTGTGAGGATTCTGGTGTTAACCGAATCGACATAATCGATTCTCACAAAATCGCGGCGCATCTGCTTCCACAACTGTCTCAGGAATGGTCGTATGCTTCCTTCGCCCTCGCCCTCCCCAATCAGTCCACCCGTTGAATAGATGGTCTGCACATCAGCATTTCCCGCAAGCAGTGACAGGTTCGATCCGGTTGTCGAATAACGGTCGCCGATCGCTTCTGCGCTCTGACTCGCCAGCTGTTCAGTCTGCGATGCAACAACGTCCTCAAGCGCCTGAATGGATCTCACATACTCAATAACACCAATCGCCAGCAGTGGAACTACTGCCAGCGCAGCAAACAGGGTAAGAAGCTGAGTGCGAAGGGACATCGTTTCCTACGATACGCGGCGCGGCAGCATCATGGCAAGTTGAGCTGCCGCCCGCAACGTTCAATAATCAATTCTTTTTCCCCGGTACCTGTGGCACAGCGAGTGCGACGGACTTCTTCGACAAGAGCGAGCCTCCATTTGGTGGCGGCGCTTTTGCGACGTCACAACTGGCGATGCTCATGCCATTCCATTGGCAATCGCAAAGCGTTGGATGACAGCGCTTTGCGATTAGTTGCCCGTGGCAATACGATACCGCGGCATCGCATTGTGATGCGCATGTAACGGTATGAACATCGGCTTTCTTCTTCCGTCGCCAACTGGCGGTCACTGCGAGCCGGCGGGGACGCGCCTCACTGCCTTCACGTCTCAGAGGGCGTTCACCCTACCAATTGTTGGATCAGCAAGCCTGTAGGTCGTGCTTCTTCCCCGCCCCGGGTTCTTTGCGAGTATTCCGCGATCCAACAGGTCGCGAACGTCGCGCAAAGCCGTATCAGTCGAACACTTTGCGAGCTTCGCGTACTTCGACGTCGATAGGAATCCTTTGAAACCATTCAACATGCGGTTGATCACAAGTCGCTGCCGCTCGTTGACCGGCTGAACGTTGATCCGTTGCCAGATTCGTGCTTTGAGAAGCACCGACGCCAGCGTTTGATCTGCGTTGTCGATGGCGCGATCCAGGCACCCAAGAAACCATTCGAGCCAACGCGTGATGTCGACGTCGCTGCGTTGACTCGTTTCCAGCACGTCGTAGTAGCCCTTTCGCTCGGCGGCGATTTGCGACGACATACTGTAGAAACGGTCCCTCGTTCCGTCAGCGCGAGCGAGCGCCATGTCGGCGATAGCACGTGCGATGCGCCCATTGCCATCCTCGAACGGATGGATGGTGACGAACCAGAAGTGAGCGACTCCCGATTTGAGTACGGGATCCATCGCATGGTCGGCATTGAACCAAGTGACGAATCGTTTCATCTCGGCGTTGAGACGGCCGGCCTCGGGAGCCTCGAAATGAACTTTCTCCTGACCCATTGCCCCTGAAACAATCTGCATTGGTCCCGACTTTTTCGTGCGCCATGCTCCTACGATGATGCGCGTCATGCCGCTTCTTCCAGTTGGAAAGAGTGCGGAGTGCCACGCGAAGAGGCGCTCTCTGGTGAGACGTACTTCGAAGTTGCGGGTGGCGTCGATCATCATTTCGACGACACCTTCAACGTTTTTCCCCACTTTGGGGAGTCCGGCAGCATTGAGGCCCAAGCGACGTGCAAGTGATGAGCGGACTTCGTCGGGGTTGAGTACTTCACCTTCGATAGCAGAAGTCTTCACGACTTCGCTGGTGAGCGCGGCGAGCGTGGCTTCGGAGCGCAGGTCGAATCCCAGTGACTCCATTTTGCCGAGGAGTCGTCCCTGTTTGTGCCTGACCTGCGCGAGGAGCGGCGACAACTCGTGGGAGTCCCAGGAGAAGTCAGGCCAGCGAGGGGTTTCGTGTATGTATTTTAATCGCCGCATATCTTGCGGTGATTATGCCTGATAATCGCCGCAAAGTCAAGCTATTCACCGCTCGGCCTGCGGCGAATAGGGCGAAGTGCGGCGGCAGGCATGATTTCATCAAACTGAGCAGGCTCGCCTGAGCAGCTGCCTCCTTGCGTTCGCAGACCACCATCTGCCGCGGCCCAAAGCGCCCCTAAAGCCTGACACGCAGTGCGACTTCGACGCCACCAAAGGTGCCCGACTGAATCGTGACCGGCGGCGGTTTTCTGCTGTCGTACAGTTCGAAGAAGAAAACTGAGAGAGCGTTGCCGAGCGCCGCGCCAACGAGAACATCGGTCGGATAATGCACACCCGCCTCGACGCGCGACCATGCACACGCCGCTCCAAGTACGCCGCTTGCAATATCGGCGCCGACGTGCAAGCCACGGCTCATGTCGACATCAGAAAAATTTCGCATTGCCGTGGCAGCGGAGTACACAGCCATGGACGCGTGTCCTGACGGCAAGCTGCGGTTATTGGATTCATCTGGTCGCAAGCGCCTGAACGCAGCTTTGCCGCCGACTGTCGCCAAATACGTAACGCCGGACCCAGCAAGTTCCCACGCCACGCGGTCAACTCGATCGAGCACAGGTCTGCCATGGTCCTTGGCAAGCAACGCGCTGCCGAACATGAGAATCTGCGCGACACGGAGATAGTCGTCGCTGTTTCGCCCGGCGAATTCGGCGGACGAAAAGACCACTGAGTGCTTTGCCGCCCATCGGGTAATTTTTGCGTCCCATCCGCCGGCCATGATCACCACTGCGGCCAGACTTGGGAGTACCGTTCCTCTATCGAAGATTGCATCTCCGCCGGCTTGCAGCCATGCGGAGCCCTTCGGAAAAAATCTCCCTTTCGATGCCGCACCAGCGGATGCCGTTGTGTCTTGGACCCGGGATACACCCGGCGCTACGGCACTCTGAGCGCCGCCTGTCGAGACATCTGCTGCATTTGCGGCGAGTGCGATCGACATCACAGTCGCCCATCGCAAACTCAACGATTTGTGCATGCGTTACCAGGTTGTTGTTCAGCCGTTACAACGCACGATTCAGACCGCTTACGACTGCCTCTGGCGCCATATTCAAGATAGTTGCGACATTTGCCCGGCCTTAAAGCGGACTCGACCAAGGAAAAATGTTCCTCCTCTCTTTGCGTTCATCGCTTTGAGACGGTACGGTAGGCGCGCCAGGAACGTGCGAAGCTTCCGCTAACGATTCTTGAAGGCCTGTACCTGCGCTGCCGCGCGCGAGCTGGATCGCTCCTTGTCGATCAATTTGATTGAGCTCTCAATCGTGGGACGCGCCCGCATGATTTCATCATACTTGAGCAGGCTCGCCTGAGCAGCTGCCTCCTTGCGTTCGCAGACCATTATCTGCCACGGCCCAACCTGCTGGTGCTCATAGCCGAAATGCAGCAGCCCGATTATTTCGCGGGCTGTCACAACATGGTATCCGTCAACCCGACTCCACAGGTTCTCCATGATGCGCGGAGAGGCAAGCCGGTATCGCGCCATGCATCACATTAGTGGGGAACGGCGAACAGTCGATGCAGAGTGAGATGCGTAAACCCCTCGCTGTCCTGCCAGCTTAGCCAAACGCCATCCCTTTCGATTCGGACAACCTGCACGCTTGTGCCAATGAGATTCCTCTGATCCGCCATCCGACCAAGCGGGCGCCCTGCGGAATCGAATACAGTCCAGTCGCGTCGCGGGGTTCCGGGCACGATGGGATCCCCGAAATCGCGCAGCCAGATTCTTCCTGCGTCGTCGGCGAGAATGGGAAAGTACCGTGGCACAGTCGTGGGAAGAGGGCGCGCCATTGCGCGCGTGACGCGATCATTGATGAATGCCGGTGTTTTGGTGTCATCGTGCAAGTACTTCAATAGAAACTCGCGGTCCACACGACTTCCGGGGTCGTTCCAACGGATGATGCGGATAAGGCCGCGCTCTTTGTGAAACACGTGCAATTCCGGGTCACGACCGTCGCCATCGTACAGTTTTTCTCCGGCGATTGTCATGCTTCCTGGCATCCGCAGAATCGGATAAGTGTTGCCTGCTTGCAGGATGCCGACAGTGTTCAGCACACGGTCGCTGGCATTGCGTCTCGTAGCTCTGTCACTTCGCCACGGAAGTCGCGTTGAGTCGCCGGCATCGAGGATGCTAACGGGAAATGTTCCATCATCAAAGCAACCGATGATGCTCTCCTTATCATTCTTCAGCCGAAAGGATCTGATGTGGCTACCCGCCACAGTGAAATAACTCGCCTGTTCACCCCCGAACGCGAAGACCGTGTCACCTGGGAAAACGCATACTCCGGAGAGACGCCTGTATTCTCCTGGTCCGTCTCCCACTCGGCCAATCGAATGGGTGAAGCGTCCACCTGCATCGAACACCTTCATTAGTGCCTGGTCACTGACGAGATATCTGTCTTGTGGCAGGCGCTTCAAACGAACGGGCGGGCGCAGCTCCTCTACCGGAGAGACCTTCTCGCCGCCGAGGTCCAATAGAACTGAATCATCGATACTGAAGGCGATTGGCAGGTTGATAACATTATCAATGAACTCCACGATCTCGATCCCTGCGCTGTCGCGTGCGACCGTTAGCGCAATGCCGCGCGCCGGCTGGCTGTTATCACAGGATTGCAGCAGAACAATCGCAGCGAGTGCGCCCGCCAGCTGCGGCAGAAGGCGCTGCTTGCCGATTCGGGGGTCATGCGGGGAACGTTGCACATGTGGAGTACGTGCGCGTGTGCTATTGTGCTGTAAGTGCTGCAATGACAAGCAGGAATTGTCATTCCGGCAAAAGTCCGAACCCATGTTCCACTATTGCTGTAGCCCCATGTACAAATCGGTGCACGCCTATCAGTATTAGACCATGAATAGTGTTTGCAGACTCCTTATCGCACTCGTTCTGCTGATTGCTACGGGCTGCAGCGATTCGACGGCGCCTTCGGCGTGGTTTGCGGGTACATACGACCTCGTTTCCGTGAACGACGATCCGGTGCCGATGGGGCGATCGGATCCCCTCCTCTACAAACGATACATAGGCAGCACGCTTACGTTCAGCGCGAACGGCGAGTATGTGCGGGTAGCGCGTTACCATGGCAGTGGCGAAGGCGAGGTATTGGAGTATCGCGAGGAACTCTACTGGCGCATTCGCGGCACGTGGGTGGAGTTCATGTTGAAGGACGTGGGCAATCCAAGTTGGTGGCCAGGCATTCGCCTCGACGGCGACGCGGCATTCCTGACGTTTTTTACTTTCCCTGCGCACCAATACGTGGCGGCAGAACTCTACGAGCGGCGTTGAACGGTGTGTCCTTCCCCCTGATCCTGATTCTCGTCGCGTGCGTATTCCGAACGGCCGGCGCCCAGGGTGCCCCCTCCGGAAGCACTGGTCCCGGTACACTTGCCGGTGTAGTTCGCGATGAAAACAATGTGCGCGTCGCCGGCGCGCGCGTGACCGCGAGCGGGCCGTTGCTCCGGCTCTCGTATACGGATTCGGCCGGCAGTTATCGATTCTCACTCCCGCCGGGGAGATACTCGATTTCTGTTGCACGGATTGGATATGCGCCCGTGCCCGGTGACTCAGTCACCGTGCTGTCAGATTCCCTACTGACAAAAGATTTCAACATCGTGGCCGCTCCGTTACCACTCGCCCGCGTGGTGATTTCACCCGGCTCGTACGAGCTGCTTGACGAATCGGCGCCGACGGCGCGCACCGTCTCACGTGAAACGCTCGATATGATGCCTTCTCTTATCGAAGATGTTTTTCGCTCGCTAAACAGGCTCCCGGGGATGTCCGGCTCCGATTTCGGCGCAAAGGTTCGTGTGAGAAATGGCGCCCCGGATGAGAATCTCGTTTTGCTCGATGGCCTCGAGCTCATTGAGCCCTTTCATCTCAAGGATTTTGACGGCGCATTATCCATTCTGGATATTGACGCACTCGGCGGTGTGAACCTGGCCACCGGTGGCTTTGGCGCTCAATATGGCAATCGTCTTACAGGAATCATCGATATGAAGTCGGCATCGCCGCGCGAGGACCGTGCGACGGCTGCATTCGGACTATCACTCTCCAATATTCGAGCGAGATCGGAAGGATCGTTCGCAGATGACCGGGGGCAGTGGCTGTTGTCCGCGCGCCGCGGCTACCTGGACATCATGCTGGACATCGTAGGCGAACGGGACCTGATGGATCCCAAGTATTTCGATCTCTTCGGGAAACTGTCGTACGAGCTTGGCGCACATCACTCAATTACGCTTCACGGACTCTTTGCGCGTGACAAGTTGCGCGTTACAGATGAAGACAATGACTTGTCGCGGGCGAGCAGCTCGTACGACAACGCCTACGCGTGGGCGACAATGGAAAGTGAGTTGTCCTCCCGCATCTCTGTCTTGACGCTGTTTTCTCTGTCGCATCTCACATGGAACAGGGCTGGGCAGGAATTCGAACATCTGCCTGGCAGGGACTACGAGGTGATTGCACTGACAGACCGCCGGCGCCTCAGCGTTACTGGCATCAAACAGGACTGGCATGTCGAGTTTTCACCGCGCATCGGCATGGTGTTTGGCGGCGAACTGCGTCTGGAGAGTGCCGACTACGCATACAATCGCCGTCAGCGCGTGCTCGTTACCAGAAATCGCACCGTATTTACCCTGGATTCGGTGAATGTGACCGCCGCTCTCGCGCCGGACGGAAACCGTCTGTCAGCCTACGGAGCGGTGCGGATTCGACCGTTGTCTCCGCTCGCCCTGGAGATTGGCACGCGCGCCGATCGTCACTCGTGGACAAGTCAGACAACGATCGCTCCGCGAATCACCGCATCGTTCGACGCCACTGCCAGCACCGTTGTTCGCGCAGCCTGGGGCGAGTATTACCAGGCCCATTCGCTTCAGGATCTGTCCATCGTCGACGGCGACACAACCTTTCACGGAGCCGAGCGGGCGGAGCATCGATTGCTCGGCGTCGAGCACGCCCTTGGTCGCTTTCGCGCACGCATTGAACTGTTCGAACGCCGGCTCGGCCCATCTCGCGCGCGTTACTACAATACTGATGGCGAGCCGAGTGTGGTTCCGGAGGCTATGCCAGATCGCCTGCGTTTTGCACCGGAAAGAGGAGTGGTGCGCGGCGCCGAGTTGTCCACAACATTTGAAGTAAGCGCACGGGTGCGCGCGGCGGCGAGCTATTCGCTCTCAAACTCAAAGGCCCATGTGGACGGCTTTGTGACTCCGCGTCCATTCGACGAGCGGCGCGCCGCAACAATGGATCTGACGATCAGTAACCCGCGCGGATGGAGTTTTGTTTTCGCATGGACCTATCATAGCGGATGGCCGATTGTCACACCCACTTATCGGATCGATACTGTCGCGACCAACAGTTATGCGGTAGTGCGCACCACATCATTGCCGGACTTCGGCGAAAGACTGGGCTCATACCAGCGCATCGATCTGCGCGCGTCGCGTACCGTGACCACGCGCCGCACTCGGGTGATTTTTTTCGCGGACCTGTTCAACATGCTCGACCATCACAATCCACGTGGCTACGACTATGACACGTCTGTCAGTGGTGGCACGGTGGTGGTTGAGCGCCGAAGAGAGGAGTTTCTGGGCCTTCTCCCTTCGGTGGGGTTTCGGCTGGAATTCCGGTGACGGAAGTCGGGTCGCCGCGACGTAATTCGTCCAGCGCCCGTGTCGCTGCATCAGCATTCTGTTTTTCAGCGGCCGTGACCTTCGGATTCAGACGCAGAGCGCTCTCGTAGCTCCGGATTGCATCCGCCTTTGCACCGCGCAGCGCCTGGGCACGCGCCAGATCCTGATGCAGCAAATAGTTGCTGGGCGCCACTTCGATGCTCAACGCCAGAATTTTTTCCCCGTCGCCAGGCTGCCTCGTGTTCGCGGTGCGCACGACTGCGCGGATGCCGCTGAGTGACACGTAATGTTCCTTCAGACCGGGAAGCCGGCGTGCGCGCGCAATTACCGAATCGAGGGGGTTGTCGGTCATGCCTTCACGGAGCACGCGCGCTAATGTGAACGACTTTACTCCCATTACCTCGTAGTCGAAGACCAGCGTTGTGTTGGGTGGAATGTTTGAGCCCGGGTTGCCACGTTCGCCATAGGCGAGTTCGGGCTTCATGATCATCATCACACGGTCTCCTTCGCGAACCTCGCGCAATCCCTCTTCAGTTCCCCGAATTATTCTGTCGACGGCAAAGTTGTACTCCCACAGATTGCCGTCGGTTCGTGTATTCCAGAATTCCTTGCCATCAGTAAAGAGACCGATGCCATGGATGATCATGAGATCGCCGCTCTGCGGTCTCGGGCCGTTGCCATGTTTCACGAACACGTAGCGCAGGCCGGAGGTTGTGGTTACGGTGTCTCCCACGCGCGGTCGCTGCGTAGTACTCTGTTGTGCGATCGCGCTGCTGTGCACAGTCGCAACAATAATGACAGTGGTGAGGATTCGATTCATTGGACTACCTCAGCTGTTCGGGACTGACAGTAAAAGCGTAACACACATAAGCGACCAGCGGAATCTTAAGGTCAGTTACGCTCATCAGCTACGCTCTTCAGTTACGCCCGTCAGTTACGCCCTTCAGTTACGCCGCTCAGTTACGCTCCTCAGTTACGCTCCTCAGTTACGCCCTTTCGAGAAATCCGCAACAATATGATGTCGCGCGCATTAATTCGATGACGCATTTCCGGTCAACTGCCGCATTTTGTTGCCATGGACAACTTCAAGAAGCTCAAGGCGTGGCAGCTGGCGGTCGCGTTGTCGATTGAGTTGCGCAATCATTTCACACCGCAATCCTGTCGAGTAATGCCCGGATTTCGCGCAGATCTGCTTAGGGCAGCACGTTCCGTGTCTTTCAACATCGCAGAGGCGTTTGGCCGCAGGACAAAGGCCGACAAGGTGCGGTTTATCGATCAGAGCCTGGGTTCCCTTTTCGAGGTCGAAGGTGCGATCGAGGAGGGAAAGATGAATGCTCTGATCAGTGCACGCGTGCACCAATATTTGATGAGCCGAGTCACGGTGGAACGGCGAATGCTGATTAATCTGATTGCATCGATCAAAGGGCGTGACTCAGGAGAGCCTTGACTTTGAAGCGCTAACTTAAGAGCGTAACTTGACGCCGTAACTGAGGAGCGTAACTGAAAGGCGTAACTGAAGAGCGTAACTGAAGGGCGTAGCTGAAGAGCGTAACTGAAGGGCGCAGCTGAAGAGCGTAACTGAAGGGCGCAGCTGGCAAGTTTCTTCATATCAGAAGGACGTGTCTGCGCGCTCACACTGCACACCGGTCTGCTCCTCCTTTTTGGCGCTTCACCACACTGGCGAACGCCCGCTTAGTGGATGGGAGTCCGCGTGGCGATCGCCGCCCAACCGTAGATCAGCGCGAGCGCGGCAAAGAGCAGCGTGAGGCCCCTGTAACCGGCTTTCAGCCACCACTCCGTGAGGTGCGCTTTGACGTCGAACACGCCCTGCAACACCACGCGGACTCCCCAGAAGACCGCGATGTAGGCGCACACTCCCCGCGCCAGCCCACTGCCACTCGCAAGTTCGCGCGCACAAAGAATGCTTAGCAGCGCAAAGGCGACGATGGACAGCACGACGTAGCCGCCATACGTCCAGTACATCTGACGGTGCAGGCGGGAGAGCACCGCCAGCTCTGTACGCCACCGCAGCCGGAACGGAACCAGTGCCGATGCGATCAGAATGCCTAACTGGACGATGCCGGCGGCGGCCAACAGGCGGGCGAGTGTGTCAGTCGTCAAATCGCCCCCAGCGCCCGCATGAAGGGAATCACGATATGGTTAATGAACGGCGGATGAAAAAGAAGCGGCGCCAGCAGCACGGCGAGTAGCAGGACGAAAATACGCCCCCGTACCCCGTTCGCCAGACCGACCGTCCGTCCCGGACCACTTCGCTCCAGCAGGATCCCCGCACCGTGGGCCGCAAAAAACAGTGTTGGTCCGCCGTACCCACCGCCAGCTGGTACTGAGATCACGAGATCGTGAACCAGTCCGCTGAACAGGAACCCACCCGCGATACCCGCCTTCGGGCCCACGGTCCGAATCAACAGACGATAGAGAAAACGATGCGTAAGATCACGAAAGGCGGTGTTCCAGCGCCGGCCCCAGAACTCGCCGAGGCTCACGGAACGCAGCGGCTCGTTCATGAGCGGCCTTGCCTCCACGCCCACCGCTCTCCAGACGCAGGACAAAAGTTGGAACGTTCCGAAGTGCAGCATCAACACGAGCCCGGCCATGCCAATCCAGCCCGCGCCGTAGAGCGTCATCGGCAAAACCAAACGCGCCACTCCGAACAACAACAGCATGCCGAGGATGAGATTGCGAAGCCCTCGGATCCACTCGGCCCGCGCGGGGCTGCGTGCGGCGCGCTCGACCAGGAACGTGCGCGCGTCCAGCCCCGGCCACGCCAGGAGATACCCGGCATGCCTCCACCAGGGCACACGTTCCACAGGCGTCCGACGCCAAGTCAGCCATTTGGAGCCAGCATAGATCGCGAGCGCCAGCGCCCACATCGTCGCCCAGCGCGGCCAGACGGGCAGAGCCATGACCAGAACGGCGCCAGGGAGCAGCACAAGAGGCGCCCACCCGTGCCACCACTTCACGGCCGCCCGAAGAATTCTGAGTGTACTCATTTATATCATGAGTGTACTCACAAATGTGAGTCGGGGCCAAGTGGGCGCGGTGGTGGGAAGTTGGTGGTGCGTGAGCACGAAGAACGGCCTATGCACAAGCGATAATTCCAGGCAACGTTCCTTAACAACGTTTTCAGGAAACGTCTTCCGGAAAACGTCGGTAAGAAACGTCTTCGCGAAAACGTATTCCAGACAACGTTCCTTAACGACGTTTTTCAAGAAACGTCTTCTGGAAAACGTCGATCAGTAAGAGCGTAGCCTTGCGAGCGCGTGTACCTGGAGCTTCATTCGAGCCGCGATCTGTATCTCGAATACCAATCACGCTGGATGAGACTATGGCTGCCGTAAGAGTGATCGTTGCGTTGTTCGCCACCGGACTGCTTGCTGCATGCAGCGATTCACCTTCCGGACCCACCTACACCGTCGGCGGCACAGTCGCTGGTCTTTCGAGCACAGGTCTCGTGCTTCAGAACAACGGCGGCAATAGTCTCACGGTCGCGGCATCCGGCGGGAACTTCACTTTCAGCGCAGGGATCGCGAGCGGGGGCGCTTACGACGTCACAGTGTTAACGCAGCCCGCATATCAGAACTGCACAGTCGGCAACGGCACTGGCACTATGGCGAGCACCAACGTCACGAATGTTGCCGTGACTTGCACAACTCCGACGGTCACCATTGGCGGCACGGTAACTGGGCTTATCGGCGGAGGCTTGGTGATTCGAAACAACGGCGGCAACAACCTCGCCATCGCCACGAGTGGGAACTTCACGTTCACCACGGCGATTGCGAGCGGCACTCCTTACAACGTCACTGTGTTTACTGATCCCGCGGTCCAGACTTGTACAGTAACAAACGGCGCTGGCACCGCAGCAAAAGTCAACATCACCAGCGTTACAGTGACTTGTCCCGTTGTTTACGCACAGCACGAAGTAGTGACGGCCAATGCAACGACAGGAGCGGTGGGCGCATTGGGAACCATTTCCGCGATTTGTCCAGGCACAAAGCGCGTGCTCGGCGGCGGTTACCGTTCAGGGAGCGGCAGTGAGGTCTGGCGGGTGTGGACGAGCAGACCAGTCGACGCTGGGGGAACGCAGGCAGGTGATCGCGGGTGGGCTATTTCTTTCACGTCTGTCGTGGCTGGTCAGGCTGTTACTGTCCATGTTGTTTGCGCCAACCCAGACCCGAACATCGGCTACGAAGTGGCGACGGCCAGCTTGCTAACCGGAACAGCAGGCACCGCGGGCGTCCTTCCGGTGGTTTGCCCAGGCGTCAAGCGCGTAATGGCTGGCGGCTACTCGTCGGCAAACTCCCTCGAGGCGTGGCGGCTTGTGCGGAGCAGAATGGTCGGCGACGATGGAGTAACGACAGGCATTCGTGGGTGGTCCGTTGATTTCACTTCCGTGGTGGCCGGTCAGACTGTGAATGCGCACGCGGTTTGTTCGCATACAACGGGGAACCTTGGCCACCAGGTGGTGACGGTCAACGTGACGACGGGAACCGCGGGAACTCTAGGAACAGTTTCCGCGATTTGCCCCGTCGACAAGAATGTGCTTAGCGGCGGTTTCACGTCAGTTGGTGCCAGCGAAGTCTGGCGAGTGTGGAGGAATTATCCGGTAGAAGCAGGCGTGCAAGTGGGCGACCGCGGATGGGCGGTTGACTTCACGTCGGTGGTCGCGGGTCAGACGGTGAGCGCGTTCGCGATTTGTGGCTTCGCACCCACCTGACGCGACCTTGGTCAGGTGGGCGCCGCGTCTGTGCGCTTGCTGCCGCGGTCGCGGCGGCGATCAGGCATGCGATCAGAAGGTGTTTCATGACCTCACATACATCTCGAATAATTGTCGGGGTTCCGGACCGCGCCTGGTGCTCGTGTCGCCGGGGAATCTCTTGCCAGGTCCGGGAATGCTGGTACCGGGTGCGTAGGAATAGAGCTGCGCCTCGAACGCATCGAATGTGGGGCGACGTTCCACCCACAGAGAATCGGGGCGCAGCTGCAGAACATAAAAGCCTTGCTGGTCCGGCGTCGCGAAGCGCGCAGTTCCGTACCAGAAAGACGTTTCACAAGCGGTTCCGTAGCTCCACGGTACAACCACGATGTCACGTGATCCTGACCTCGTAAACGCTGCTCGCACGCGGTCCGATCCGGGTCCAACAAAAGAATCGGCGACCATGATTTGACCAAAAGCGCGAAGATTTCTGGTCATCAACAAAAAGGAATCGGAGAATGCGAGACGAGAAGCGCGAAGACTTCTGAGCCCCGAAAACGTGGAGCTTGAAAGAATTCTCTCCTCGCCTCCGGCGAATACGGTATCGTTCTTCGCCCTGGCGAGCATGAGAATGCTGGTGTCGCGCGCGGCGACCACGGAGACCGCCTTTGTGCAGCGTGCTTCGCGCAGTTCCGTAGCATGCGCACGCACGGGGCGAAAGTTGATTTCGACCAGGAATGCCGCAGCGCTCGTGACTCCGATCAGGAATAATCCCTTCATTCAGACAGCTCCCGTATTGAGGCCCTCACCCAAGCCGAAGTTTGCGGCCTCATTCACCAGTCATAACCCGCCCCACCCGCCGTTCACTGAGCCTTCGACTGTATGGGGTCCAATGACAACGCGACAACGATTGGAGCGAGCGATCCCACGGTCCGGACTCGCGACGCGTATGCGGAGGCGGATGACACCCTTCGGAAGCGCCCCATGCCATGGGCGCACTCCGTCCGGGCTCAGAGACGTCCCCGGGTTCATATATCGTGCATTAATACCCATCTTCGTCGAGTCCATCTCAGCAAAAAATTCTTCCACCTTGACAATGCGCGTGAACGGCGTGCGAACTCCCTCGGTGGTCAATAGCGCAAAGTCTGATACAGATGCCGTGTCTATCTGGTTTGGACTATCGAGTTCGACCACCACGACCGCGTGGGTCGTTGGCGATTGATTGTCAGGGCCGTAAGCGCAGAACAGAAGCTTGGAGGCGGCAGACGCATTAAGAAGCGAGGACTCCAACGGCACCACGCTGCCCCTGACCTGCATTTCGAGGGCGGCGGGTATCAACTCGGCGAGGAGCAGGGCGATCAGAGCAATTGCAATTCGGTTCATCAGAACTCTTCCTGGCTGGAAGTCTGGCGGGTGTGCGGTCCCGCAACATGAAACATAGACGGACGAGAATGTTGGCCGTGCACACCGTCTACCTTGCCATGAGGACCTGGTGGTTTGATTTCAAGTTGCTGATAGCAACGGTCGTACTGTCATTATTTGTTCGAGGCTATTTTGAACGCAAAGGTTGCGACGAGGGTGTGCAACAACCGGCTGCACGCCACGTCTCTGAGTTACTCGATCCGGATCGGACGCTACTGACGATTTGACGAAACGGGATCCCGGATTCGCTATGAGGGCAAGCACATGAGGGTGTGGACAGGGCCATGGCTCGAGGCAAGGGTGACGTGCTGCAGGTAAGGATGCGAACCCGGGCGTGGAGGTTGGGGCAGCGCTACACGGTAACGGAGCCATTGGTGATCACGCTCGATCGCCCGCTGGCGTGCCGATGATCACCAGATGCCATGCGCGTCGTTGGCTGGCAAACTGAATTGGAGGAAATGTGAAAGGTGTAGTGTTCTCTTTGGCAGCGGCGCTGGCCGTACATGCTGCTCCGCTCACGGCCCAGGTGCGGGTGCGTTACGATTCGGTTCTCGTTCAGCATCGGGCGCAGATGTCAAGGGACTCGTGTTCCATCGCGGCTAGTCTGAAAACGAAGGACAGGTATCAGGTCGCATCTCAACATGGGAACTGGTCGGCAAGCGTTCAGGAGACCGACCCGGTAGTCGTGCCGTATGACCAGGCACGCGCCTGCATCCAGCTTCAGGGCCGCGACGGCTCGCAGCTTGGCATCACGATCGGCGATTTTCGAACCTTGCGCGTTCAGTGGGTGAACGAGCGCTTGCTATATCTGTTCACCGACATCGGTCACGTAGCAGGCGTGGGCCATCTGCTCGACGTTGAAGAGATGAAGTGGGTATATGCGAGGACTGAGTACTACTCACAGTGATCTGACGTCGGGCGCTAGATGCCATCCGGCGGACGTTGCTTAGCCTGTTTGGCGTTCATCTCGTTGATGTAGCCCTTCGTCCAGATCATTATCGCACCGCAACGACTCTTTCGCGGCTTCGCGCTCTGAGTCATCCCGAGTTCCCCACCGAGGCTCGGCGGCGGGATCTGCCACGGTCGTCGGGCGCCGGTCGTGGCAAATCGACAACATGTTTGCGGAGACAATTATGTCGAATGGGCGCACCATTCTGCGATTTGTTGCGGCGCTGACTCTCGCTGCATCACTCGGTATAGAGAATGTTGCTGCGCAACCGACCGTTGCTACAGTGCGCCGCGTGGTCGAGGAATTTCGCATCGACGGCGTGAAGGAAGACTTCACGCTGATCGGCTTCCTTCTTGTTCTGCCGGACAAGTCCATCGTGATCTCGCAGCCGCAGGACGCGCGCCTCATTTTTTTCGACGCAACCGGAAAGCGGATTACGACCTTTGGAAGAAGTGGTCAGGGGCCTGGTGAATTCGTGATGCCAGCTGCGCCACGGGGCATGCCGAGCGGTGCGGCTGGCGGGATGTTCAATCCTGGACCTCAACGGCCCGCCCCCCGACGAGCATCCCTCGAACAGCGGCTCCTGTGATTTCTTCGGGCATAATCGCATAATTATTCGAGTATACCCATTTATGTACGAAGCCTTGCGCCGGCTCAATGTCAGGACTACACTGTGATTCAGTCACACATCGGACGGCTTCGCTACGGCTCGGTAACAGGGCCATTTGTTCCCCGTTGGTTTGCCCGCTGCCAGTTCGATTGGTGTTACCGAGTCGGCCGGCCGGTGTGTGATCCAGCGCGCCGCACACAGTAGACCCGTTGGTTGCCGCGCGGCTCGACATGGCTTATCATCGCGGCCGTCAGGCAGGTGGCGGCTTAACCGTCATCCCGGCGCAAGCGGGGCTCCAGCGTGGTACAATGTGGCGGGAATCCATTTTGGAGACACAATGGATTCCCGCTTTCGCGTGATGGCCGCTGAAGCACTGGAACATGATCTGCGTGACGATCAACAACGCAGTTGCATCACCATCATGTTGTCAGACCGGCCGGCGATTGAAACTACCTCCTGACGTTGATCCTGTATTTGTCTGTGATAATTTTGCCAGTTGCCTGGTCGGTGGCGGTAGCACGGATCCAGACGGTACACTGAGAGGACAGATCGCGAGAATCCGCAGTTGTGCAGAACGCACCCGGCATTGGAATCACCTTGGCCGGGCTGCAGCTGGGAATTGAATAGTTACCATCGCCTCCAAAGGCGAGCGCGAAAATACCCGCGATCGTCCCGTTCGAATTGAACCCTGGGAGTTGGGCGGTGCTGTCGGCGCATGTCAACACCAGGCCGGCGCGCGCACTTGAGCTGCTGGGCGCAAAACAGGTGGTGGAAATGAAAGCGCACGGCCCGCTGACGTTTGCCAGCCACGCACCGTTGGCAACCAGTTGCAAATACTGGGGAAGTGCGCTCTCCCAGCTTACAATCGGCAAATCCGCCCGGAAGTTTTCAACGCCACCGCGATTACGGACAACCAGAGAAGTAAAGTTTTGTTGCGACGTCGAAGGCGCATTCGGCAGTCGTCGTACCTTGGCGATATAGTCGACCCCCACCGCGAAATTCGTGGTAGCGGACTGCACGAAGTTACCCTGCAGCGTGTCCGCATTGGGATAAATCCGTCTTTGCGTGCCGATTTGGTCGATGGAGTTGGGAGGGAAGTTACCGCTGTCGGGACGGATGCGAAGCGTGTCAAGAGGTCGCAATTTGAATCTCAGGTACACTGTGTCCGCCACTCCATCGCCCGGAACCTCCATGACGAAACCGACAGGGGTACCCGTCGTATCAAATGCCGTCACCCGACCGGTAGAGTCCACGTTGGCCAGATTGTTCCCACTGAGACGTTGAGCGAACGGATTCGCCGCGTTGCTGATCGTGGCCAGGTCCGGGTTCAGACTCCTGAAGTTCACAAGGCGCATCACTCGCCGGTTGGGGAAGGACTTCACTCCGCAGCGATTGCAGAAAACCGTATCCATGACTCCAGCACCCTTGTCAACCATGATCAACCCTTCGAGAATGGAGCTGAGTCGATCCGCCGGTAACGCATAGAATGTCCCCGTGTCCAGCCCCTTGTTCGCGCCCAGCAACAGTCCACCTGCTGGGCCGCTGGCAACGGAAAGCCGCACGAATGTCGCCAGGTAGGGTCTCACCGTTACGTTAAAGACCATTTCCTGGTCATAGCCCACGGCTCGAACCTCGGTATTACCAGGCTTGATGCCCCTTACCACGCCATACGGACTGATGATCGCGATGTCGGAGTCTTCGACAAAGAAGCTGAGACGGGGATTGTTCCTTGTGGAGTCGTTGGGATCGCCAGGCAGCGTATCAACTCCATTGCGGACGATAACGAGGCCAGAATCCCGGAGGTCTACCGTGAGATCCTGCCGCACTGAGACCGAGTTGTTCGGTGGCGCAGCTATCAGGTAGTTGTTGGGATTCGCCGCACTCGCGGGATCGTCGCCGTCGCATCCCAGCGCGAATGCAACGCTGACAGTAAGAAAAAAGTATAGTGAGCGACTCATGATCTTGGACTCGGGAAGAAGTTGAATCGATGTCGGCCGGCGCCGAGCTTGAAATCCCACACTCGCGCCGAAGTCAGGCCCAGTGCCGCAACCGGCAATCGAAGAATTGTCGGCAAGGTGATTACGGACGGAAAAGCAGCGGACAGTTCGTTGGCCTGGGTGCGCCGGAACTGCTTCCGCCGTGTGAATAGATCTCCTTTCCCATCAGGTCGAGCTGCGTGCCCGGAGGAGCCAGATTCAGCGGCGTTCCTTCGATCAGACACCCCCATCCGCGAGCGTCGAAAAACGCAATTCCCGTCCCGTATGTCTCCAGTCGCTTCTCGTACATCATGGCGTCGAACAGAGTGCCACACGAGCCGTCGTATCGGCGTGGAACGCATCCGGTGCCCAGCGGTACTCCCGTTGTTGTAACAGGTGGCAACTCGCCGTTGATGGTCCGTGACTTGTTTATCAGCGCCGCGGCAGCGGCGAGATCTGACGGGGTGGAGCGGATATGTGCTTCGGCGAGCAGCAGGTCCATTTCCACCGCAAGCAACATCTCATCCTGAATGGCCCGGAGATCGCCGGCATCGTTCTCGTTTCTGCCGCCTCCGTCCAGTGGGAACTGCGTGCGATTATCCTGTGCGCGGGTGCTATTCCAGTAGAATGACACGTAGTATTTGCCACGAAGCGCGGTGTCCATCGCTGTCTGGGGCGGATACATGTCGGTCACTTTGAAGTACGCTGGCTTGAAAGCTGGCGTATTGCCACCAACCTCCTGGATGCGCGCGTCCGGCGTCTGTACCGTTATCGGGGCGACGGTATCAAACTGGGTAGCCGACACGCGCTCCAGCCAGATCTGGTAATTGCCTGAAGTGTCCGCCGGGCCGACAAGTCGCGTGTCGACACGCGCCAGTCCTGCGAATCGGCACTCACCGCTGCAAATCTCATCAGGCGGATTGTCGTCGTCGTCCCCCGGTGGATCCAGAGGGGCAGAAGTCGTCGCGCTGCGATATGAGAATGTGTTGTTGGTGTTGGACGGTGATCCCTTTGGTCCAAAATTCGACGTGGTGCCAAGTGCGATGTGCTGCTTCACTCTTGTCCAGTCGACCGCTTGGCGCTCCGCCGGTGTACGCGCACCATATGCGAGCGCCCTGGCGATGTACGAGTGCGCAACTGCTGCCAATCGCTGATTATCAAAACCGGTATTGTAGACCCACTGCCCCTCATTGATCGGGAATGAAAATGTGGTGCCGGTGGAAAGCTCGATTGCATCCTCAAGCCACACCACTGCCGAGTCCAGCACTTCCTGGTATCCCCTCAATGGCAGAATTTGCGGCTTGGTGAGGTCGACCGACTGACCCACTATCGCCGCGCTGTCAAAGATCAGCCCGAGGTACACGTGTGAAATGCCCTGCACAAACTTTGCGAACGCGAGGAATCTCGTGGTGTTGTCCGCGTTCGTCACGGGATCGCGAACGATGAGTCCCTCTCTCACAACAACGCCGCCCAGATCCGCGCAGGCTGCGTTGGCCTCGTATAAAAGGGCCCACGGTGTTTTCATGAGGCTGTGGTCGACTCCGAGGTGGTTCGCGATTTCCACTCGCGGCTCGCGCACCAGCGCGAAAACCGGACCATCGATCGAGGTCGCAGAACTCGTCATTTCCTCGCCGTAGATTCCGAAAATCGTCCACGGATTCTGAACGCCAATTGCTGACCACAAGTTGACGAATGTCCCGGCTACTACCCTCTCGAGCAGCAGCGGAGAAGCGAGGACTTCAGACCTTGTGTAGGTCTGTCCCGCTGTAGGTTGTATGGCAGCCACATCCAGGTCGAAGCATGCGCCGGCCAGCGCGCACCCTCCTAGCAGAGCCGCCAATGATCTTCCGTTCATATAAAAGCAATCTCCAGATTGTGTCGGCGGTTAGAAATTCAGGCGAAGTTGAATGGTGAGATTCCGATAATTCGGAGCCACCGCGCGGTCAACACGTCCACTGGTGTTGTCCGGGTTGCTGACTTGCGGATCGTAGCCGCTGTAGTTGGTCAGCGTGAACAAGTCTCTGGAGGCCAGCGCTATGCTGCCGCTTGTCATTCCCAGCTTGCGCAGCAGCGGCAGCCCCTGATCCATTCGATAGGCTATTCGCAACTCGCTGAGCTTGAGAAAGGTTCCGTTCTCGACGAAGAGCGGATAAGCCAGAACTTCTCCGCTCGTGAGACCGCCGTAATTCCCCTCGTCGGGATCGCAGCAGGTTTCGCCCTGGATGTAATAGTCAATCGTCTTCTTCAGGTAATCCGGTTTGCCGAAATTATCGAGGATTACATGGTCTTCGCGGTTCATGGCCCGAACTTTCGCCTGGTTGAAGATTCTCCCGCCCAGCTGACCCACGGTCTGAAGTGAGAATGTGAATCGGCCGGCGGTAACCTGATTGCCAAATCCAAATGAAACGTCGGGAAGACCGTTACCCAGTACCTTCGAGGCTGGTCCATCAGGCAATCCGTCTGAATCGAAGCGAGTGCCATAAATCGGCAGACCCCACTCGTATTCGACTCCGTCGATTTCGAATTCCTGCCCCCAACGCATGTCGGTCCAACTTCCACCTGGTCCCACTGCCACCAGATAACCTTCATCGTTCAGCTGGAAGTGTGTGTCCGCGGTGCAACCGCCCTGGACCGTCGCGCCGGCTGAGTTGAGAAAGCTGCCGCACTGGTGAACAGGAGCGAGCTCACTGTTGTCCATCATGTGATAGCGGCCGAAGATCTGACCGAAAACAAATCCCTCGCAGTAGCGCTGATAGGTTGACGAAGCGGTGTTCACGTTGCCAACCGATGAATTGCACAACCGCGGATAGCTTGTGATCGTCTGGCGGCTGCGGTCCAGTACGAGAGTCGAGGACCAGCGAAGGTTGCGAGACTGAATCCACTGCGCCTCAAGGGTCGCCTCGAATGTGTCCCCGCGGAGATCTCCCAGGTTGGACTGCTGCGTATCGAATCCGGTATAAGCGAGGATTGTATCCGGCCGAATCTGGTTCTTGACGGTATTGCGAACGTATGTCAACGAAAGGCTATACCTGTTCCGAAAAGTCATGTCGAGGCCGAATTCCTGTTCGGTTACCTCTTCGGGCGCGATGGCATCGTTGCCGAGGTTGGATTTTGATACGCGAACAACGCCCGTACCAGTATTCTGATTGTACAGCTCGAATCTGGCGGCGAATGTCGGGTTATTGCCCGCTGTTCCGATAGAATACCGGGGCTTGAAAAGTGTAAAGTCTGCGAACGGCCACCAGGGTTCCTCAGACACTGACCATGCGGCGCTGGCACGCCCGTTGGCGTTCCATCTGGTGTCGGGAGGCAGCAAAGAGCTTCCGTCAGTGCGGTACACCACATCGACGATGTACTTCTGGTTGTAGTCGAGGGCGAGGTTAGCGGCGTAGTCGATCTGCCGCGTGTCCCTGATGATGGAACCAACCTGCGTACGGCGTATGAAGTTGAAATCCGGCTGATCCTGGCGCAAAGTGTCGCCGACGATTTCGATGGAATTGCGCTTCTGCATCGTCCCGCCCGTCGCCAGGTTGGCGCGGACGGTCCAACCACCGAGGCCTGCGAGAATTCCTGCTGTCGCGCGCCCGTTATACTGCTCATCAAGGCTCTGGGCGATGTCAAACTCACCGGCGGATCTGCTTCCCGTATCGTACAGAGTCCCGATGGGAATCCACTTGAGTTGCTCCTCGCGGTCCGCGCGATTGTACCCGCCCCTCACGTTGAGCGAAAACACCGATGTGGGGCGAAACGTGGTGTTTCCATTCACCTGAAGCCCGATACCCCTGTGCCACTCGTCGCGATGACTCTCGAAGTAAAGAGGATTCACACCGTTGGCGAGCCCTCCGATTGTTCCACCTCCGTCCGGGTGTGAGAAGTAGGTACCGGTTTCCGGATCGATTGCCCTGAGATCAACGCACTTGCAGACATTTTGAGCGTTCAGGAATGCGTTGTTATTTCCTGCCCCTTCAGGGTTGACGGCCAGGTCGGCCGTGTAACTCCTGTTATAGGAGATGCCCGTGCCCGCCGAGAGCGAGCTGCCACCGCGATAGTCGAGGTTGATGGCGACGTTTTGACTGCTTGAACCACCACCTTCCCTCATCACGCCAGATTCCTGCTGCACCGCTCCGCTGATGCTGAAGTTCGTGGCAAGGCTGTTCTGGCTCAGGGACAAAGTGTTGCGCAGGCTGTAGCCAATCTTGAAAAGCGCCGAGACGTTGTCGTAGATCGGAACGCCCCATTCGTTATCGACGAAGCGATTGGGATCGTCAACGAAGAAATCGGACTGGATTACCGTGATCGGGCGCCCCGCTGCATCCACAAACTGGTTGTTCTCGTCCACAAGTTTGTAGTGATGCCGCGAGATTGGGAGCTGTCTGGCGATCTGCGAGAATCCACCCTCATTTCCCAGCGTCATTCGCGTGCTGCCGAGAGCCAGGTCCGTGCCTTTCCTGGTGGTGATGTTGATGACGCCATTGGCCGCTCTCTGACCGTAAAGTGCGGCTGCGGCGGCCCCGCGCACCACTTCCACGGTTTCAATATTCTCGGCCTGCAGATCCAGCACATTTCCGTTGATGGCGCGGGCTCCGATGGTGGGATCGTCCTGCATCTGGATCACGCCGTCGATGATGATCAGGGGCTGCGTAAATCCCGTGATGCTCAACGGATTTCGTATCTGAATATTCACGTCAGATCCGGGCGAGTTGCCACCTCTGATCTGAAGCGACGCAACCTTTCCCACGAGCGCTTCGAGCGGGCTGTTGAAGGACGCCACCTCGAGCTTCTCACGTCCAACCGATGCAACGGAAAACGGGTTTTTTGTTCCCGATCCCGGATCGGTGAGCCCAGTCGAAACTACACCTGTCAGGATCAGCGCCTGAACTGAAAGCGTGATGTCTCTCGTTGTGGGTGGGCCGGACGTGACTCTTAAGTCGGCAACGGTGGTTGGAGAGTAGCCGATGCGAGTGGCCTTGAGCGTCACGATGCCAGGCGACACGTTGGCGATTGTGTAGCGACCGTCTGATGCGGTTACCGTGCCGAGCGCGGTGCCATCTATCACCACGTTCACCAGCCCGAGGGGAGCGCCAGTGGAGGCATCCTTCACAGTTCCCGTAATGCTGCCACGATTCGTGGCTTGTTGCTGCGTTTGGGCGTGCAATTGTCCCGTCAACAGAATTGCAGATGGGAATGAGAGCCGCAGCAACGCGAAGACTGACCGACGCAAGTTCATACTTCCTCCACATAGTGGCTCAGTGGTTTCTGACTTCGTTTATGTGCTTTTCTATTAGAAATCGTGATGGCGCGGGAGCGATAAGCAGCCGATCGCGAGAGCACTGGGGCAGGAACAGATCAACAACCAGGGATTTTGATTCGCTATGGTGCGCTCTCCTGAGCAGAGAGAAGGTCAGCGAGGCATCGACGAGGCAGGCGTCGGGTCCGTTTGTGATGTGTAGCACATACTACGCGTAATCCAGGATTTGCGCAAGTGGCCGGCTCGCCTTCTCACCTATACGAGCGTAGTCGAATAATTATTCGAGTATACCCACTGCCTCTCCCAGGCCCGCCTTCGATTTGTACCGCACTCCTCCGGATGAATTGAAAGAGCGGGAACGGTTTCGCGCCTGGGTCGAAAACGCCTGCCTTGCATTCGCGCTCAATTCAGGCGAGCGCGTTCAGTATTGGCGCGACGAGCAGGTTGGGGTAGGTGCCGTGATCGAAGGCAGCTGGGGCAAATGAGTACTGGACGTAAGAACGGGACCATTTGCGCCATCGGAAGTACGAGGATTGCTCGAATTTTGCCGGCGCAACCAGTCGTTCACCCCACTCATTCTGTGCGCGCCGGCAACGCTGACGGCTGCAGAACGCTCTGGCATCCGCGCTCAGACATGGATGGTTTTCCTCACTCACGGTCCCGATGTCTGACCACGCACGCAGAGCGTCCCGGATTCGTGTCGCGGCGAACGAACAAAGACTCAGAGCCCTCGCAAGCATTCGTGATCGAGCTGGATAACAGTCACACCATCGTACGTCGCCCGTTGAGCAGCAATTGGACTGAGGAAGAAAACATACCGATGCCTCGCTTTAACTCCGCGCACTTTCTCTACGTCCTTTGTAAGCTTGCGATTTGAATCGGGATAAGTCGCAGCGAAAGTTTCGGCAACTACCTGGCCGTCTCGCGATACAATATCCGGCCCCGGTGTACCCCCGAAGTTGAGCAAAAATGGCGCATTCGATGGATGTGTCACCAGAAGCACACGCGTGGCCATGATGCTGGCAAGGTAGGAGAACGACTGGATGAGGGTCTGCATTAGGTTGAGCCGCCGGGAAGAATCCAGCGGATCGCGCCCCGCATTGCCGAATTTTATTGCTGCCAGGGCAGACAGCCCCCTATTCTGGGTGAGTGTGGCGCTAATGCTCCGTAATGACTCCTCACTTGAGGCAATCACGGTCCGCTCCAATGCCTCGACGTCTGAAAGGGAACCTACGATCCGCGGTTTCACGATGACCTCCCTGCTGATGGCGATTAGCGCCCACGTTGATTCTGTATTTGTCGGCAAGAACTTACCCGTCGCTGAATCGATCGCCGTGGCACGGATCCAGATAGTACATTGCGACGACAGGTCGGTCGCGGAGGCGCCGTGCAGAAAGCGCGCGCCAGTGTTGCGACATGTGACCGAATCAGGTTCGTACCTCCTCCGTGATTCATTCAGCGATTTGACTTCCGGGATGTGCTTTCCATTCAAGTCGTGAAGGCGCCAGGGCCAACGAGCAGCTGCTCACGAGAGCATTTCAGCGGTAGGAATGGTGGCTGCCGTCAGTTGACGCTCGTTCGTTTGTCTATGCTCCGTGGGAAGAGAAGAATTCTGCGCCGTTCGTACGAAGTGGATTCGGTCCGGCTGTGATCTACAGCACAGTGTAACTGCTGACCGCGAGTTGGGCAAGAGCCCGAGGGATGGCGTCATCGATTGGACTATACTCGACTAATTATTCGATTATGCCTGTATGGACTCATCGGGGCGGGCGAGTAGAAGAGCGAGTCCTGCCTTGGTCAGGGATATCGAGCGACGCATGATTGGGTTCCACAACGGGTCGACGAGTGTGCCAATCCAGGCTGATTGCGGCCACCACACATCGGACAGCCGAAAGGTACTGCGCACATCGGCATCTTGCCGAAGACTTCCCGGGGAGAGAAGAAACCCAACCTGACGCAAACTGCCCGATGGCGGTGATCTTGTGTTTAGTTTACTCGCGGCCCGCAGTAGCGGCAAGCCTAATAGCATTTGCGCCTATAGTCGACTATTTATTCGAGTATGCCTGATAGTACAAAACGCCTTGGGTTTGCCGAGTGCCTCCTCGAACTCATGCACCGCCTTGCAGAACCGGCGCCATACCGCATCCAGCTTCTCAGTGGAGCACGCCAGGTCGGCAAAACGACAATCCTCCTCGAGCTCAAGGAGAGATTCGGCAAACGTGCTATTTACGCCGCCGCCGATTCGTTCGAGGCAATGGTTCCTGGATTCTGGGAACGCACCTGGGCGTCCGCGGTAGAACAAGCAACAATGAGCGGACTCACCGTGCTGCTCATCGATGAGATTCCTTACGTCCACAACTGGTGGGCACGGCTAAAGATTGACTGGGACCGGGCAAAGCGCAATGATCTGAAGCTTCACGTCGTCGCTGCCGGGTCCTCCGCTCTCAACCCGGGCACGGGAACGGAAGAAAGTCAGTCATTGAGATTCGACAGACTAACGCTCACCCACTGGGGCGCGGCCGCGATGGCAAAAGAGATGAGAATCAACGCCACGAAGGCGGCGAGGCGCGTGGTGCAGCTTGGATCGTATCCGGCGACATTTCAGTTCGTGCGCGGGCCAGAGCCACTGCTGGCGTATGTACGGGACTCAATCGTGCACCCCGCGCTCGGCAGAGACGTGCTGGCACTTGGCGCCGTGCGGAAGCCCGCGATCCTGCGGCACGTTTTCACGACCGCCGCGATGCACCCGTCGCAAATTGTTCCGCTGCAGAAAATCCAGCGGCAACTGCAGGAACGTGTATCAATCGAAACCATTGCAACATATCTGCTGTTGCTCAGAAGAGCCTATCTAGTCGCGTCCGTTGAAAAATATTCGACAAGAATTACCCGCCTGAGGGCGGCACCGCCGAAACTCGTAGTATTGAACAACGCGTTGTGCGCTGCCGTTGATCCGCGTGGGGCACCGGATGAATCAGCGGAGCCGGAACGATTTCGTGCATGGGTGGAAAACGCCTGCCTTGCATTCGCTCTCAATTCAGGTCAGCGCATACAGTATTGGCGCGACGAGCAGCTTGGTGTGGATGCAGTGATCGAAGGCAGCTGGGGCAAATGGCCCGTGGACGTAAAAACGGGACCATTTACGTCATCGGATGTACGTGGCTTGCTCGAATTCACCAGGCGCAACCAGTCGTTTGCCGCACTCCTTCTTTGCGCGCCGTCAATGCTGCCGATTGCGGAACGCGCTGGCATCCTCGCTCAGACATGGATGGATTTCCTCAACCACGGCCCCAAGGCCTGAGCCCGCACGCGACACACTCCTGACACTCGCCCTGGCCGGCAAGCACCCTGATTCGTCAGTTTATCCCTCACCAGATGGCAGGCTTACTAGTCGCAAGTTCGAGAAACGCATCGATCTCGCTCTGCGATGGCAGGAAGTACTGAGCACGGGATTTCTGCGAGCGTCCAACCCGTATTGTCAGAACACTGTCGGTGCGCGAACGCGCGAACACGTCTTCATCAGTCAGATCGTCTCCGATAAAAACCGCTGTCGGAGTATCCAACCTCTCCATCAGGTCCCGAAGAGCATCGGATTTGTCGGGCGCACCAGTGGGGATGAAGTTCACTACATCGTGTCCTGGAACTACCCGCATTGATCCCGCCATGGGTCGCGCGGCTCCCATTATTGCGCGTCGAGCAGTGTGGCGATCATGCGCACGACGGTAATGTACCGATAGTGAGAGACCCTTGTCTTCCAGCTCGACTCCATCGAGCCGTGACAACGAGTGCGATAACAAAGGAATCCATCTGCGCGAACGACGGAGGAAGTCCGCCTGGTTCTCACTGGGCTCGAGACCATGATTGCCCACAACCGCCGCGACAGGGATCCCCTCGAGAATTGATGACACGTCATCAAGCGCACGACCACTTATCACCGCACACTTTCGTTGCCTCGCAACAAGCGTCAACAGCTCCCGCGTTCGCGTTCGCATGGGTGTTTTGTGGCGGCTTACACTCAGAGGGGCCAGCGTTCCATCGTAGTCGAACGCGAGTAGCGGATTACCGGCAAGAAACCGCTCGAGGAACTCGCGGTTGCCGCAATCCAGAACGTTCCCGCTCAGGGCGCCTCCACCGCTGGCGAGCCCTGGCGACCCGTATTCATGCTCGGTCTCACTCGCATTCTCAGTGCTGCAGCATCGGAAAGCATCCGGCCAGCCCAACGATAAACGTTGAATTCGGCAAGATGCGTGCGCATCGCGCGCATTCGTGCCCTTTGTTCATCGGGAGACATGTACGCCGCCGCTGCTAATGCCGCTGCCGCTCCCTGTGTGTCGTACGGATTTACAATAAGGGCTTCTGTCAACTCGCGTGATGCACCCGTGAACTGCGAAAGCACCAGCACTCCGCGCTCGTCATCACGCGCCGCTGCAAACTCTTTCGCAACGAGATTCATTCCATCGTGAATGCTGCTTACGTAAAGAACGTCCGCAGCTCTGTATATCTCTATTACACGCGATGCATTGACGTGTTTCACAGCCAGCACGATAGGTTTGTATCCCTCTCGACCGTAACGTGCATTTATCCGGCCCGCCGTTTCGGCAAGCTCGGTCTGTAGTTGCGCGTAGCGCGGGATTTTGACCCGGCTCGGCGCTGCCACCTGCAAAAGCGCGAATTTTCCCACCAGTTCGGGATGCGAAGCGAGAAGCTCCTCTACGGCCAGCATACGCTCCACGAAGCCCTTCGTGTAATCCAGGCGGTCCACACTCACCGTGAGAATTGTGTGCGGGCCCAGCCCGTATTCATGCAAGATCCGCTCCCTGCACTGCGCGACAGGCGGCGGCCGCTCCACATCCGAGCGCGGCCACTCCACAGAGATCGGGTAGGCGCGCACGATAGTCGTGTGCCCCCGTCGCGTGATCGTTCCATCTGCTCTGTCGACGCGCGCCTCCAGAAACGCGTCCACGGTATCCATGAAAAAATTGCAGTGCGCCTGTATGTGGAACCCAAGAATATCCGAGCCCAGGAGACCATCTAGCATCGCCTCGCGCCACGGGGAGATTCCGAAGCGCTCGCTATTCGGCCATGGAATGTGCCAGAAGGTGATGATCGTCGACCGCGGGAGAAGCTGGCGCACATACGCAGGCGCGAGCGAGAAGTGATAGTCCTGAATGAGCACAAGAGGATCTTCTGCCTCGGCTTCCTCCGTCACGGCGTTGGCGAATCGCCGATTGACGATCTCATACTGTTGCCAATCGCTTGCGCGAAACGATGGGCGCACATGTGCCAGATGGCACAAGGGCCAGATACCCTCATTGGCGAAACCATAGTAGTACCCCCGCTCTTCCTCCTCAGTAAGCCAGATGCGACGCAACGTGTACTTTTCCTCCCCCTGGCGGCACACGCAGTCGGTCGTGGCTGTCGACTGTATCCCGATCAGCGGAACCCCCACCGTGCGCAATCCACGTTCCGGATGACGCGCGCATCACCGGATCGAGCGCTGTTACAACGCCACTTGCTGGCCGCATCACACGTATGCTGGTTCCATCGCGCACGTGGATGTACGGTTCACGATTCGCAAGAACGATCGCCTGCGTGCCACGCATGTTTTCAGTGAGCAACTGCCTGACGCGATCGCGTGACCACCGCCCAGTCAACGCATCGTCGGGCGCCGAGGATGGCGAAGGTCGAAGTATGTCACGCACCTCGCTGATGAGCGGTCGATACTCCGCGGTCACCTCTCCGTCGCGAAGCGCGCGCCGAAATCCTGTAATCCATTCAGACACAGAGCGGCGCCGTCCCGCGGCTGCAAACCCCCAGGCGCCTCCGCCAATTACCAGGAGGATTCCAAGAACCAGTGCCCGCAGCTGGCCAACCCTGTGCGCCAGTTCTTCAGTGCGCTGAACAACTACTGCGAGTGGCGCACTCGTGCCCGGCTCGCCGAGCGGAATCGCGGAGACGTGCACCCTGAGTCCGGAGTCCTCCAGCCTCACCAGCCAGGAAGCCTGACGAATTCCCCCAGCGCTCCTTTTATATGTCGCCGCTATGTCTGTGCAGGGCAACGATCGTTCGTCATATAGATTCGATCTTGCCACAAGAGCTGCCTCGTTACGTCTGCTGCAGATCGCAACGCCAAGCATTTGTGGATCGGTGGACAAGCGCATCAAGACGGAATCCAGTGCCGGTCCCGCCGTCGACAATTGATTCAGAATGAATGCTTCAGATGTGTGAATCGCTACTCTTGCCTGCCGGCTAAAGTCAGACATGACCCAGCGCGTCATGACTCGGTTTGCAGTCCATACTGCCGCGACTGCCAGCAGTGCCGCGGCAATAAGTGTGACCGGGTTAGCGACTCGTCTGCCGCGCAAAAGGTACATTGGGCAAGTTTAGCACACCTCCGAACTCAGACAACCGGCCTGCATCATGCTCCTGGAAGAACTCGCTCTGATAGGCAACTGTCAATACTCCGCACTCATTAACCGCAGCGGGTCGGTTGTGTGGTGCTGCCTTCCACGCTTCGACTCGGAGCCGGTGTTTGGTTCTTTGCTCGACGAAAACGGGGGCAATTTCACCGTTGCGCCTGCGGACGGATCACGGGGTGAGATGCGATATATCGAGAACACGAATGTTCTCGAGATAACCTTCACGTCTGGCGAATCTGCATTTCGAACGATCGACTTCGCGCCACGTTTCATGCAACACGGGCGCAGCTTCCGGCCAACACAGCTCATCCGGATCCTCGAACCATTGCGGGGCTCGCCGCGCATCACGGTATTATGCGAGCCGGTCAGAGGATGGAGCAAACAACCCGCGGGACTCAACACCGGCTCGCACCACATCGAGTTTCTCGGATTCCAATCAAGTCTGAGGATGACAACCGACTTGCCACTTTCGTATCATGGGAAGATCGCTTTCGACCTGACTCAACGACGGCACATTGTGTTGAGTTGGGGGACGCCGCCCGAGGATGATATCGGCACGATGTGTGAGCGCTTTCTCCTGGAAACGGTGGCATACTGGAAGCGCTGGGTTAAACATTGCAATCTCCCTCCGTTGTACCAGCATGACGTGATCCGATCCGCGCTGGCCCTCAAGCTGCACTGCTTCGAGGACACCGGAGCGATAATTGCGGCGATGACTACGTCAATTCCTGAGTCGCCTGGATCGGGACGCAACTGGGATTATCGCTACTGCTGGTTGCGCGATGCGTACTATTCGCTTGGCGCATTCAGGCTCCTCGGACAATTCGAGGAGCGCGAACAATTCCTGACCTTCCTTCTCCATGTCGCATCATCCTCTCCTGCACTGGATCTGGCCCCTCTTTATCGGGTGGACGCGTCGCGCGACCTTCCGGAACGCATCGAGCCCGGATGGACGGGTTATGAGGGTAACGGCCCCGTGCGCGTGGGAAATGCGGCAGTAGAGCAAGTGCAGGGGGACATATACGGCGAGTTGGTGCTGGCTCTTGTGCCGCTCTTTCTCGATGAACGTTTTCAGCACGAGCAGACAAGCGATACCCTCGACTTGTTGATACGACTGACTAGGCGTGCAATTGCGACTGCCGGCGTTCCGGATGCTGGTCTCTGGGAAGTACGACGCGGTCTGGCAACGGCGCAGACATTCGGCACGATTATGTCCTGGGCCGCGGCTGACAGGATGATCGAAATCGCGCGAAGGCGTGCTCCCGAACTTCTCGATGAATTCAGCCAAGCCGCGGAAAAACTTCACGCGGAGGTAATGCGCGAAGCGTGGAACCCCTCGCTCGGCGCTTTGACCGCCACCTACCGAGGTACCGATCTCGATGCCGCAGTCCTTCATGCAATCACTCTCAGATTAATACCTCGCGGGGATCCACGTGGGGAAGCAACGGTGAACGCGATCGTTCGCGACCTTGGAGACCACGGGTGGCTTTATCGGTACCGAAGTGACGACGGTCTGGGTCGGCCATCAAACGCTTTCGTTATCTGCTCATTCTGGTTGATCGAGGCACTTGCCAGCCTGGGACGCATGGACGAGGCGCGTGATGTGATGGAGCGTATACGCGCGGCTATCCCACCATTGCGCCTGATCTCGGAGGATTTTGATCCCAGCACCCGGCAATTCTGGGGGAATTTCCCCCAGGCATATTCCCACGTCGGACTGATCAGAGCAGCGTTTGCCGCGTCACCGTCTTGGTCTCAGGTATGGTAGCTATTCGACCCGAGTGCGAGGTTCTCCGGTGTGGGCCACCTGGGAAATACCTGCCGCGTTCCTTTCTGCTCTTCGGTGCCGTTGCCTGTCGGACGCAGCTGCCCTTCCTGCCTGATGGCGATGATTTGCTCGAGAGGCATTATCGCAACGGGGTTGGTGCGATGCGCCGGGAGGATACTTGATGGCTGCATCAGGTACTCTGCTCACTCCGGCTGAGTTGTTTGAGTTCTATCAGATCCTTCCAACCGCGGAGGAGTTTGATGGGAAACGGCCCGCGGCGTTAGCGCGGCTCACCGAGTGGGAAGCAATGCACCGCTCGTTGGGCGCGCGCGAGCCCGCACGCTCGGCGCTGGGCTACCTGCGCTTTGCATGGCGCGACAAACTTCTGGAAAGATCGCCGCCTTGAGGCTGCGGTTGACAGGACTATCACTGGGGCGGCTGGATTCGAACCAGCGATCTCCTGATTAACAGTTTGGGTATCGGGGCATTCCCGCCGTTAGCTCTTGATTCCGGAAGATAGCGAATTCCGTGTTTTCCCTATGAAGAGACTCCGCTTCGTCGCTCTTGCGTTTCCTTCGTTGTCCGATAAGTTCCGTTTCGGTGATTGCTAGGTGCTTGCCAGAAACTCTAGCAATCACCGTTTCAGCTAACCGGAGTGACACGTGGCGCTAAGGAAGATTACAAAAAGACTGGTGGACGATACGAGTGCGGCTGAGCAGACCTTATTCTGCTGGGATACGGTGCTCTCTGGTTTCGGTTTGAAGGTCACCCCCGCGGGGAAGAAACTTTACATTGTGCAATTCCGGCCATTCGGAGGAAGAAAAAGCACAACCAAACGCATTTCACTGGGTGAACACGGAAGATTGACGCCCGACGAGGCCCGCAAGCGCGCCAAGCGAATTCTCGGTGCAGTGGCTGACGGTCGCGATCCTTCCGAGGAGCTTGGGCAACGAAAACGCGCTCCAACTGTGGCGGACATCGCTCCGCAATTCCTGGACGAAACTCGCAGCAAGCGTGCAGTGCGAACAACGTATGAATACACACGTCAGTTTGCGGGAGACCTCCTCCCTGTTATAGGCAAGCTGAAAATTGCGGACGTAACGCGCCAACAGATCGCCGGAATACACAACAGCATGCGTGACCATCCCTACGCGGCGAATCGCACACTCGCGCTTGCGTCGGCATTCTTCGCTTGGGCGGCAAAGCGGGGATTCAGACAGGTCGGAGACAATCCCTGCCGCGGAATCGACCGCTATCCAGAGCAGAGCCGCGAGCGTTATCTAACGCACGATGAAATGAGTAGGCTGGGCGAAGCGTTTTCGGCGGCAACAAAAGCCGGCAAGTCTCGTCCTGCACTCGCAGCGATTCGCTTTCTCGTTCTCAGCGGATTTCGAGAACAGGAAGCTCTCACCCTTCGATGGGACGCAATTGATTTTGAGCGCTCCACGGTTACACTGGCGCAAACAAAGACAGGGAAAAGCACCCGCCACTTAGGAGCCCCTGCATTGGAGCTTCTCGCTTCCCTTTCAAGTGAGGAGGGCAACCCGTTCGTTTTTCCGGGGTTGTCCCTCGGGTCGCACCTGACCACGGTGGAACGCACCTGGCAGTTCCTCAAGCAGGAGGCGAAACTCGAAGACGTGCGCCTGCACGATCTTCGGCACTCGTTTGCCAGCGCCGCTGTATCCGGAGGCATGTCGTTGCCGTTGTTGGGCGCCCTGCTGGGTCACAAGCGCTCGTCAACGACGGAACGTTACGCGCACATGGCAAATGATCCGAGAAAGGAAGGCGCCGATAGAGTCGCGTCTGAGATTCACGCGGCGTTGAGGGGTGTGAGGCGAGGGAAAGTTCTGCCTATCCGGAATGTGCGGTGACTCTGGACTAATTCTCCATGAAAGAGCCAAGTCGCATACTCATATTTCGTTGTCTCCTTTCAGTGCACCGAGCAGTGCGCGAACAAGTCGACGCAGTTCAGCGATGTTCTTAGTGTCGATGTTGGTATCCAACCGCTCCTCGAGTTCGGCGATCCGCAATCCGAACTTTTCCGCGTTTTCTCGACCGACCCGTCTCTCCTCTTCCTCAACCTTGGCTCGCGTCAATTCGCACACTAGCTGAAGAAAGCGCTGCGGATCATCCGCGACTTTAGGGACCGTCGAAATCAGGTGGACCCTTTCCCCCCGCTTCTCACCAAAAATTCGGTGATCAAATCTGACCGTGCCCTCCATAACCTTCTTCACGGCTGACGATCGCGGTACCCGTCGAGCGAACGGCTTGCCTTCCACGTCTTTCATGCAGTACAGCGCCACATGTTGTACGAGTTCCCGGGCGACGTCCTGTACACGCTCTCTCTTATCTCTCTCCATGGGCACATCAAATCCTGCCAGCCAATCGAGCGACACAGCCCGGCCGTCAGGTTTTTTCGCCACCATGAAGAGAGTGTCCAATGTTGGCAGCCCGGCATACCTGCGGGCATGCTGCACCCAACCCTGCAGTGTTCCGTGTGAAACTCCGGTGGCATTACGAAATGCAACCTCGCCACCATGGAGGCGAATAAGTTCGTCTATTCGGTCACTGAGCTTCGGGCCCAGCGCGACGCGAGTCTTCTGGCGTGCACCAGCCCATTTCCTTTGTTGATCGATAGCAGCCTTCGCTGAGTCAGCCTTGTCGCGACGGCGCAGATTCGCTGCCGCAGACATTCGAGTTCCTCCCTTCCGCGGTTCCTTGGGCATACACCCTCTCCTGTCGGTATTCCGACAATATTTTGTCGTCGTGTAGTCGGCCTAATGATATGGCCTAATACCGCGAAGTGCCAGAAGTTTCTCATTGGGATTCGGCGATGGCGGTCATTGTCGACTTATTCGGGAGATTGCACACAGATGACAGTAACACTTGAGTTTTTGACGCCTGCAGAAGCCGGCAGGATTATCGGCGTATCCAAGTCCACGTTAGCCAAGTGGCGGTGTTATGGAAGCGGGCCACGCTACACGCTAGCTGGATCGAGAGTGCGTTACTCCAGCGAGGCGCTCACGACATGGATGTTGTCACGTGAGCGTGTTTCGACAAGCGATCGCAGTCCCAGCGCTCGCGACTTTCGTAGTGACGACAGACCGGCTTCGATTCAACCGGGGGACAAACGGTGACCAAGGGGTGGGAACTGAAGGAGGTCCTTGCGGTGCTCGAAGGCGTAAAGCCGTACAAGAACCGCTGGATGGCAAAGTGTCCCTGTCACGACGACCGCAAGCAAAGCCTGAGCATCAAAGTGGGCAAGAACGGTCGCGCCGTATGGCATTGCCACGCGGGTTGCGAGCGATCGGTTGTGCTCGCAGCTTTGCGCGCTCGACTCGGTGAAGCCGCGCCGTTGCACTCCCATAGGGGGGACGCTGCGTCGTCAACTGAATACTCGTATACGGATGAGAAGGGCAAGGTTCTCTATCAAAACGTTCGCTTTGTTCCGAAGGACTTCCGGATGCGGGCGCCAACGGGCTCTGGCGGCTGGACATGGCGTCTCAACGGAGCGCGTCGAGTCCTGTACAACCTTCCGCAGGTGAACACGGCGGTAGCGGAAGGCCAGCGCATCTTTTTTGTTGAGGGTGAGAAGGATGCAGAATCCTTGCGCGCAGCGGGCTTGGTGGCAACGACCATCGCGGGTGGCGCGAATGCGCCGCTTCCTGAAGACATCTGCGAAACTCTCGGGGCCGCAGAGGTTGTTATTCTTCCAGACAACGACACTGCCGGCGAACAATTTGCCATTCGCGTAGCAACGACGCTAGCGCCGGTCGCCCGCGTGCGAATCGTAAAACTCCCAGATCTCCCGGACAAGGGAGACGTCACAGACTGGTTGTGCTCCGGCGGAACTTATGCTGAGCTTGAAAGTTTGATCGGCGGCACACCGTTTCAAACGCATGAACACGCGGCCAGCTCAGAGGCGAGCACGGTGCTAAGAAATGCTAACATTTCTGCGGTTGACGAGCAGGACGAACGAGCTCCGTCTCAAGCAGAAGTGCTAGTCCGTCTCGCGCTTGATATTTTCAATCTTGGTGTCTCCCTCGAAGGCGACCCGTTCGCGATCGAAAAAGGGGGGCCCAACATCGCGCGGATGCTTCGCGGCAACCGGGACAGTCTCCGCACGTTGCTCGCTTGCCACTACCGGCGCGCAGAAGGGCGCGTACCGACGTCATCGGCGCTAACTGACGCCCTCAATGTCCTTGAAGGCGAAGCAATGGCCAAAGAGCAGGAGCCAGTCGCGCTCAGAGTTGCAGCGGTAAACGACACCATAGTGGTTGACATCGGCGATCGGTCTGGGCGTGTCGTGATCGTCTCGAAAGATGGTTGGCGGATCGAGCGCGACTCACCAGTACCATTTCGAAGGACGGCTCTCACCGGGTCTCTCCCTCTGCCGGTGCCCGGTGGTGACCTGTCCGAACTTCGGCGCCTCTTGAACATCGCGGAAGACTCTTGGGTTCTGCTTGTAGGTTGGATTGTCGCAGCTCTGTTCCCAGGGATCCCGCATCCGGTTCTGATGTTCGGAGGGGAACAAGGCACGGGAAAGAGCACGGCAGCGCGTCTACTTCTGCGCATCGTTGATCCTTCGCCAGCGCCGTTACGATCAGAACCCCGCGATCCAGAATCGTGGGCCATGTGTGCAGCTGGTTCCTGGGGGATATGCATCGACAACGTATCGCGAATCCCTGCGTGGTTCAGTGACGTTCTGTGCAAGACGGTGACTGGAGACGGCTGGGTCAAACGCCGGTTGTATTCGGATTCAGACCTCTGTGTCGTTGCATATCGACGATGTGTGATGCTGACGTCCATAGATGCTGGCGCTCTGAGAGGCGACTTGGCAGATCGACTCGTCCTTGTCGACTTGGACAGGATTCCTTCTGAGCGGCGGCGTACAGAAACAGAGTTGAATGAACAATTCGCGGATGCAGCACCGAGATTATTCGGCGCGCTCTTGGACGCCGTAGGCGCAGTTCTGAGGTCACTGGAGTTGATCCAATTGGACGCGTTGCCGCGAATGGCGGACTTCGCGCGCGTGTTGGCAGCACTCGACCTCGGTCAACCCGAAATAACAGGTGGCACGGCGTTCAGGACCTACCTCGCTCAAGCAACACGTCTGGCGGAGGAAGTGGTGGACTCCGATCCGCTCGCTTCCGCCATAGTGGAGCTGGTGGCGACTCAAACTTGGGAGGGCACCTCCGGCGATCTCCTTGCGAGGCTCACTCCGGAACGACCGCCAAAGTTCTGGCCGACATCGCCGAGGGCGCTGTCCTCACAGTTACTCAGATTGATTCCGTCTCTGCGGGAAGCCGGCGTGTCAGTTTTTGTACCCAACGTCCGGTCTAGCCGCGGCCGAGTCATCGTGCTGAGTTCAGCAACTGAGAATTACCCGGCACCGGAATTCACGACCCCCGAACAAGAGGAATATTTCAATTCGTCGGATGAGGATCTGCCGTGGTAACCGTCAGGCCAAGCCTTTCGAATTGTATCGCGAAACACCGTCACAATGTTCACACCGTCACGGTGACGCGGTGACCACGAGGCGCGCGCACCTTTTCGCCAAGGAGACGACGCCTAAATACAAAGCTGCCTTATTCTGAAGGTGGAACCATGACGGTAGTGATTGTTGTGACGGTAGTGAAGGTCGTTTCGCGTGAAGTTGGCGGGCAGTACGTACGCACCAACTTGTGATTGATTGATACTGGTGTTGACTGATGTTGATATTTGACACCACGCATTCCTCACCATGCGCAGGCTGTAACGACTGCAGAGAAAGAGGCGATCATCGCGTTGTCTGGGGAGCGGTCCTAGATAGAGCCCATTCAACATTGGGTACCGGTGCAACCCTGCCTGTGGTACGCACGAACTAGCCAGTTGCGACCGGATCTGACGGCTCTAGTGAGGGTGCGCAAGCGGGGTGCGGACCTCCGGCGAAGGGTACGCAACCCCTTGTGTGATGGTTCAGCGGAAATGTGACTCTGTAGTTGCTGTTGTTTAGAGTGCTGC